>JBKHVG010000026.1:0-49608 GCA_046570205.1 Acidimicrobiia bacterium | reverse complement strand
GGGCGGCGGTGCGCTGGGTCTGGTGGTGGACCATGTGCTCGAGGGTCAGCTTCGGCCCTCGCGTGCGGTCGCGGGTCCAGTGGGTGATGGCCGTGGTCGGCATGGACCCGTCGGAGATCGCGTTGCAGTGCGCGCCGGCGTCGGACAGCCCGACCATGGTGTGGGGCGAGGTCAGCATCTCGTAGGTGTCGTCGAGGCTGCCGTTGGCGTAGTTCATGAGCGGCACGTACAGCAGCGTCGACCCCTCACCCGTGGGCGCCGGCCCGGTGAGCAGGTCGTAGAGGACGTCGAAGGGGTCGCGGCCCTGGGCCACGGCCATGCCGGCGACGCTGTACTCCGGGGTGGGCTCGTAGTCGGGCGGGTCGGCCAGGGGGTACATGCGGTCCCAGCCGGAGTGGATGATGCGCGGGAACCCGCGCAGGCCCTCGCCGGCCGCGGCGTGCTCCTGACGGAGGCGCTCCCGCACCTCGGGGGTGCGCAGCTCGGCCAGCCGGGCGGAACGCTCGGCGCTCAGCTGGTGGAACGCCGGGCAGAACAGGAGCGGGCTGGCCGAGGCGGACAACCCGAGGAGCACGCCGATGGGGCGCACCGCCACCTGGGCCTTGGCATCGGCGCCGGCCTCCACCCAGCCGGAGATGGCGGTGAGCAGCTCGCGGAAGCGGTTCGGCGTGTCGTCGTTCTGCTGCACCGTGAAGGACAGGGGCCGGCCCACCTTCAGCGCCAGCTCGCCGAGGAGCTCGATCTCCCGGGCAACGAGGTCGTCGTCCTCGGACTGGTAGGCGTCGGAGATCAGCTGGATGACCCCGGTGCCGGCCCGCGTGAGGGCATCGGCGATGCCCAGCACCTCGTCGGTGGCGGCGGTGAGCGTGCCGATCGATTCCCCGAGGCTCGTGCGGTGCACCCACGTGCGGCTGGTGGTGAAGCCGAGCGCACCGGCCCGGATGCCGGCCTCGCACAGGCGGCTCATGGCCGCGATGTCCTCGGCCGTGGCCCGCTCGGTGTGGTCGGCGCCTCGCGAGCCCATCACGTAGGTGCGCAGGGCGGCATGGGGCACCTGGGTGCCGACGTCGACGGTCCAGCGGTGTCGATCGAGCACGTCGAGGTACTCGGGGAACGTCTCCCAACCCCAGGACAGGCCCTCGGCCAACGCCGTGCCGGGGATGTCCTCGACGCCCTCGAGCAGCGAGATGAGCCACTCGTGGCGGTCGGGCCGGGCCGGCGCGAACCCGACGCCGCAGTTCCCGGTGACGATCGAGGTGACACCGTTGACCGACGACGGGGCCAGGTCCCCGTCCCAGGTGACCTGGCCGTCGTAGTGGGTGTGGATGTCGACCCAGCCGGGCGTGACGACCATGCCGTCGGCGTCGATGGTGCGACGCGCCTCCCCGACGTCGTCGCCGACGTCGACGATCCGCTCGCCGTCGACGGCCACGTCGGCCTGGCGGCGTGGTGCCCCCGTGCCGTCCACGATCGTGCCGTTGCGGATCACCAGGTCGTGCATACCATCCCCCGAACGTCGTCTCCCTCGCGACGACGGTACCCCCGTCACGGCGGCGTGGCGCCGTCGCTGTCCTGCAGGCGGAACCAGTGGTGGGCGTACCCGGCGAGCTGGAGCTGGATGGTCGAGCTGTCGACGGCGTGGACCGGCTGGCCGGCGCCCAGCAGGTCGACCACCTGGTCGCACCCGTCCATCGGTCCGAGCTCGACCGTCACCTCGAGCGGCGTGGCGCCCAGGTTGTGGATGGCCACGACGGCGCTGTGCTCCCAGTCGCAGCGGTGGGCGAGCACGGCGTCGTGGCCGGCGTCGAGCAGCGTGGCCCGGCCCCAGCCCAGCTCCGGCGACTCCCGCCGCCGGCGCATCATCCGCTCCATCCAGCTGAGCAGCGAGTCGGGGTCACGGCGCTGGTCGGCCACGTTCACGGCGAGCGGCCCGAAGCGGCCGTCGGGGAGGGGGCGGGTGAGCCGCGACGGACGTGCGCTGGAGAAGCCGGCGTTGCGGCCGTCGGTCCACTGCATGGGCGTGCGGACGCTGAGGCGGCCGTCGACGTCGAGGTTCTCACCCATGCCGATCTCCTCGCCGTAGAACAGCACCGGGGTGCCCGGCAGGCTGAACAGCAGGCTGTACACCATGCGGATCCGGTCCTGGTCGCCGTCCAGCATCGGCGGCAGGCGGCGGCGCAGGCCCCGGCCGAAGAGCTGCATGTGCTCCTCGGGGCCGAAGGCGGCGAACACCTCCTGGCGCTCGTCCTCGGTCAGCTGGTCGAGGGTGAGCTCGTCGTGGTTGCGCACGAACACCGCCCACTGGGCATCCTCGGGGATCTCGGGCCGCGCCTCCAGGGCGGCGCGCAGGGGGCCGGCGTCGCCGCGGGCCAGCGCGAGGTACATGGCCTGCATGAGCGGGAAGTCGAAGAGCAGCTCGAGCTCGTCGCCGTCGCCGAAGAACTCGACCAGGCCCTCGGGCGGGAGGTTCACCTCCCCCAGCAGCACGGAGTCGCCCCGCCGCCGTGACATGAAGGAGCGCAGGTCGCGCAGGAGCTCGTGAGGATCGAGCGACAGCTCGCCGTCGGCGCCCGTGGCCTCGGTCTCGATGAGGAACGGCACGGCGTCCACGCGGAAGCCGTCGATGCCCAGCTGGAGCCAGAAGCCGGCGATCTTGGCGATCTCCTCGCGGACGGCCGGGTTGCCGATGTTGAGGTCGGGCTGGTGGGAGTAGAAGTGGTGCAGGTACCACTCGCCGGTCTTGTCGTCGTGGGCCCAGATGCTGTCCTCGGCATCGGGGAACACCACCTCGGCGTGGGGTTGCTCCGGTTCGTCCTCGACCCACACGTACCAGTCCCGGTGCGGGCTGTCCTTGGAGCGCCGGGCGCTGCGGAACCACGGGTGCTGGTCGGAGGTGTGGTTCACGACCAGGTCGACGATGATGCGCATCCCCCGGTCCTTGGCGGTCCGGACGAAGGCGACAAGGTCACCGAGGGAGCCCAGGCTCGGCTCGACCGCGTAGTAGTCGGTGATGTCGTAGCCGTCGTCCCGGTTGGGCGACGGGTAGAAGGGCATCAGCCAGATGCAGCTGACGCCGATGCCGGCGAGGTAGTCGACCCGATCGGTGAGCCCGGTCAGGTCGCCCTTCCCGTCGCCGTCGGTGTCGAGGAAGGTCTCCACGTCGAGGCAGTAGATGATCCCGTTCTTCCACCACAGGTCGCTGGTGCGCGACGCGCTCATCGCCCGGCCCCCTGCAGCATCGGGAGGACGTGCTGGCCGAAGGCGTCGATGAACCCGTCCTGGGTCTGGCCGACGTGGTGCAGGTAGAGCGAGTCGACGCCCAGCTCGACGTACTCCTCGAGCCAGGCCAGGTGCTGGGACAGGTCGGAGGAGACCCGCACGACGTCACGGACGTCGGCCGCCGTCACGTGCACGGCGGCGGCATCGAACTGGGCCGGCAGCTCGAGGTTCCAGGCCAGGGTCGAGTCGAACACGTTCGTGCGCCACTGCTGATGGGCGACCGCCTCGGCCCGGGACTCGTCCGGGTCGTAGGACAGGTGCACCTGGAGGAAGATCGGCTTGCCCTCACCCCCGCCCTCGCGGAAGGCGTCGAACACCTCCCGCAGCTTGTCGTGGGGCTGGTTGATCGTGATGAGCGCATCGGCCCAACCGCCGACCGTGCGGGCGGTGGCGGCGCTCACCGCCGCGCCGACCAGCATCGGCGGCTCGGCGGGCAGGTCCCACAGCCGGGCCCGGTCCACGGTGACGAGACCGTCGTGGGTGACCTCCTCGCCGGCGAGCAGCGCCTTGATGATGTCGACGCACTCGAGCAGGCGGCGGTCCCGCGTGGGCTTGTCCGGCCATCGCGCACCGGTGATGTGCTCGTTCAGGGCCTCCCCCGATCCGAGCGCGGCCCAGAACCGGCCCGGGTACATCTCGGCCAGGGTGGCGATGGCCTGGGCGATGATCGCCGGGTGGTATCGCTGCACCGGCGCGTTGACCACCCCGCAGCTGACCGAGGTCGCCTCCAGCGCGCTGCCGAGCCACGACCAGGCGAAGCCGGAGTGGCCTTGGTCGGCGCCCCAGGGAGCGATGTGGTCCGAGCAGCTGACCGCCTCGAACCCGGCCTGGTCGGCGAGCTTGGCCGCTCGGAGGAGGGCGCTCGGCGCCAGCTGCTCGTGGGACGCGTGGAAGCCGACTCGTGTCATGGCCGGCGTCCGTACCCGACGGCCGGGCCGGTCAGGTGAGGGCGTCGCGGAAGAAGTGGAGGATGGTGCGCTCCATCGAGGCGCGGTCGGCCTCGGCCCGGGGGACGTGGCGCTCGTCGGGATAGAGGACGAGCCGGTGGTCGATGTCGGCGCGGACGAGCGCGTTGAGCAACCGTGCCGTGTGGCGGAAGTGGACGTTCTCGTCGATGAGGCCGTGCACCAGGAGCAGGTCCCGCCCCCGCAGCCCCTCCAGGTGGGCCACGACCGAGCCGTCCCGGTACCCGTCCGGGTTGCCCGCTGGCGTGCCCATGTAGTGCTCCGTGTAGTGGGTGTCGTAGCCGTCCCACGACGTGACGGGAGCGCCGGCGCACGCGGCCCGGAACACGTCGGGCCGCCGGGCCAGGCACATGAGGCTCAGGTAGCCGCCGTAGCTCCAGCCGTAGATGCCGACCCGGGCCGGATCCGAGCTGCCCTCGGCGACCAGCGCCTCGACGAGGCGCACCTGGTCGTCGACCTCGACGGTGCCCATGCGGTGGCGGAGCGCCCCCTCGAAGGCGAGGCCGCGGGCCGTGGAGCCGCGCCCGTCGACCACCGCGACGCAGAAGCCCTCCTGGCGCAGGAGCTGGGCCCGCATGGCCACGGTGGTGGTCCACGACCGGGTCACCAGCTGGGCGTGGGGCCCGCCGTACACCCACACCACCGTGGGGAACGGGCCGTCGCCGTCGGGCCGGTAGACCGCGGCGTGGAGCTCGGTGGGCTCCCCGCCCGCCTCGAGCGGGTCGGTCGCCACGGTGCGCAGCACCGGCGGCACCAGAGCGAGCTCGGCGACGAGGGGGTCGTCGGCGGCGTCGTGCAGGACGACCGGCTCGCCGCCGCTGGCCGGGCGCAGCACCGTGCGGGGTGGATCGGTCGGCGTGGACCACGTGTGGACCCACGCACCGGTGTCGGGGTGTGCGACCGCGCCGTGGACCCCCGGCTGGTCGGTCAGCTGCTCGGGGGGCGCGCTCGCATCGAGCGGCACGCGGTGCACGTGACGCTCGAGCGGTGAGCCGCTGGTGCTCCGGAACCACACCTCACGCTCGCCGGCGGCGACGACGTCGGTGACGACCCACGGCCCCTCGGTCAGGACGTGGCGCAGCGACCCGTCTGCCTCGCGCACCTCGAGGTGGGCGGTCCCCGTCCGCTCGCTGGCCCACAGCAGCGCGCCGCCGGGAAGCGGGCGGAGCGCGTCGTGCAGGTTGATCCACACGTCGGACCGCTCGGACCACAGGAGGGTGCCGGGGACCTCGTCCCCGTGTGAGGCCACGTCGTACCGCACGACGTCGAGCCGGCGCTGGTCCCGGGACTGGAGCTGCACGACGAGCGCCCCGTCGGCGACCCACGTGACCCGGGCGACGTAGCGGTCCTCCCCGATGTCCGTGGCGTCGAGGTCCAACCACCTCGGCATGGCGGCCCCGCTGCCGTCGGCGGGCACGACGCCGATCCGGACCCGGGCGTTGGCCTGGCCGGCGAAGGGGTAGCGGTGGTCCTCCTGCGCCCCCTCGCCGACGGCGTCGCTGCCCTGGTGCACGATGCGGTACACCGGGATGTGGGTCTCGTCCACCTCGCAGAACGCGACCTGCGATCCGTCGGGCGAGAGCCAGAAGCCCTCGGCGCGGCCCATCTCCTCCTGGGCCACGTACTCGGCCAGGCCGTTGGTGCGCCCGGCGGCCGCCCCCGACGTGACCGGCGTCGACCGTCCCGAATCGATGTCGAGGACGTGGACCTCGCCGCCGGCGACGAAGCCGATGCGCCGGCCGTCGGCGGACAGCGCGGCGTCCAGGATCCCGCCCTCGACCTCCTCGGCCGACAGCACCAGCCGGGCCGGATCGTCGCGGCCGTCGGCCAATCCGTCCAGCACCCAGAGCCCGTCCGACATGGGCACCAGCACCCGGTCGGCCGCCGCCGCCCACTGGTGGCGGGTGACCCCGACGGCGAGCTCGCGGGCCCGCTCCCGGCGGAGCTTCTCCTCCAGGCTGATGGTGGCCTCGTCGACCGCGGTACCCGGCGTGGGGACCGTGCGGGCGCGGCCCGTGGCGACGTCCACCACGACCAGCGACTGGCGGAGGCTGCCGGGCTCGGCCAGCAGGTGGGTCACGACCCGCCCGTCGGGGGAGAAGCGCACGGCGGTGGGGACCGTCGTGCCGGGCCTCGGCTGTCGCGCCACATCGGTCGTGGTGAGCGTTCGCATCCGCACCGACCCTACGGCGGACCTCCGGCTCCACCGATCGTCCTACCATCGCGGCGTGCGGGTGAACGGCGGACGACGGACCCACGTCGCCCTGGCGCTCTCGGTCTGCCTCGCCGTCTCGGCCTGCGCTCAGGACGGCGCATCCCTGGAGCGGGCCGGCGGGCCACCGGGCTCCACCACCCCGGCCAGCACCGTCCCCACGACGGCGAGCCCGCTGGTGACCGAGCCGCCCACGACGGCGGTGCCCACCACGCTGCCCCCGCCAGCCACCGTGGCCCCGCCGACGACGGCTGCGGTGCCGCGGGTGCTGATCGACACGGGCTTCGCGCCCTTCGCCACGGTCGAGCAGGTGGTGCTGCACCACCCCGCTGCCCAGGTCGAGCTGATCGGCTTCCACGAGGCCGGTCACGACGGCGCCCGCCAGATGGTGCCGACGGCGGGGGCGGCGCGACCCGTCGAGCTCGAGTCCCGCCAGCGGGGGACCGGCAGCCGGACCGCGGCCGACATCGTCGTGGCGCCGGATGCGGAGATCCGGGCGCCGGTGACGGGGACCGTCAAGCGGGCCGGCAGCTACGTGCTCTACTGCGAGCACCGTGACGACTACGCCGTGATCGACCCCGACGGGCGACCCGGCTGGGAGGTCAAGATCCTCCACATCGACGGCGTGCAGCTCCAGGCCGGCCAGCGGGTGGAGGCCGGCGTCACCGTGGTGGCGCCCCGCCCGACCCTGTTGCCGTTCGGGTCGCAGGTCGACGAGCACACCGCCGCGCCGCCGTGGCCGCACGTGCACGTCGAGGTCGTCGACCCGACCATCCCGGACCGCCCCAACCCCGGCGGCGACGACTGCTGACGTCACCTGCCGTTCGCCGGGGGGCCGTCGGCGATCCGCTCGACGGCTGGTAGAAGGAGACGGTGCGCATCCTCGTGACCAACGACGACGGGATCGACTCCCTCGGCCTGCACGTCCTCGCCCGCCGGCTCACCGAGGTCGGTGACGTCGTGGTCGTCGCACCCGACCGTGAGTACTCCGGCTTCGGCGCCGCGCTCGGCACCCTGCACCTCATGCAGCCGGAGGTGCAGCGCCAGCACATCGACGGCGTGCCCGAAGCGTGGTCGGTGGGGGGACCGCCGGCGCTGTGCGTGTACTTCGCCCGCTTCGGCTGCTTCGGCGACATCGACCTGGTGGTGGCCGGCATCAACCCCGGCGCCAACACGGGCCGGGCGATCTACCACTCGGGCACGGTCGGGGCCGCCCTCACGGCCCGCAACGGCGGGCTGAACGCCATCGCCGTCAGCCAGTCCGTGATCGGCTTCGGCGTCGAGGGTCAGGGCTGGGACGAGATGATCCGTGACCAGCGCTGGGACACCGCCGCCGAGGTCGCGGCCCGGGTCACCGAGGTGGTCGCCAAGGACCTCCCGGATCCGCCGGTGGTGGTGAACATCAACGTCCCCAACGTGGGGCTCGAGGACATCACGGCCTGGCGTCACGCCGCGGTCGGCACCATCCCGCCCCGTTCGGTCCAGACGGCGACGCTCGTGCCCCGCGCCGGCTACGAGGACACCTTCACCGTCGACATGCAGTGGGGCGATCCGATCCCGTTGCCCATCGAGACCGACGGCGGCTCGGTCGAGGCGGGTGAGGTGGCCATCAGCTACCTCGGGCGCATCGTCCACGAGCCGGCGTCGTCGCTCGACGCGGTCGATGCCGCGCTCGAGGAGCTGCTCGGCGGCTGACCCGCGTCAGGGTCGGCGATCACGACTCGCCCGGTCACCGGCCAGCGTGGCGGAGAGCAGGTCGAGCTCGGCCTGGCCGTCCCCCGGTGTGCTCACGGCAGGGACGGGTGGGCCCGGGCCAGGAGCGGCACGAGCAGCTGGCGCGGCACCACGTTGGCGACGGCGGCGGCCAGGCGGTTGAGGGGCCCCGGGATGCTCACCATCCGACCGTCGTCGAGGGCGTCGACGGCGATGCGGGCCACGTCGGCGACCTCGACCCACATGGCCTCGGGGAGCGGGTTGCCGTCGGTGAAGTCGTCCATGCCGGAGGCGTGGCCGAACTCGGTGCGCACCGGTCCGGGGCAGAGCGCGGTGACGGTGATGCCGAACGGGGCCAGCTCGCCGGCGAGCGAGGTGGTGAACGAGCGGACGAAGGCCTTGCTGGCGGCGTAGCCGGCCTGGCCGGGAAGGGGCTGGTACGAGGCCGTGGACGCCACGTTGAGGATCGCACCCCGACGCCGCTCGACCATCCCCGGGGCGACCAGGGCGCAGAGGTGGTCGACGGCCTCGACGTTGGTGCGCAGCATCTGGATCTCGCGGCCGGGGTCGACCCGGGCGACCGGCCCGACGGTGGAGAACCCGGCGTTGTTGACGAGGACGTCGGGGACGAGGCCGCGCGCTTCGACCGCGGCCAGCACGGCCCGGCGGTCGTCGGGCTCGGTCAGGTCGGCGACCACGATCTCGGCCCGGATGTCGTGGCGCTCGGACAGCTGGGCGGCGAGGATCTCGAGCCGGTCGAGGCGGCGGGCCACGAGCGTCACCCCGTGGCCGCGGGAGGCGAGCAGCCGGGCGATCTCCGTGCCGATGCCCGACGAGGCGCCGGTGACGATGCAGGTGCGCTCGGGGCCGGGCAGCGGGATGGCCATCCCCGGAGGCTACGAGGCGGCCGCGGCGATCGGGTTGTGGAGCGTGCAGCGGTGTCGGCGGTGTCGGTGGCGAAGATGATGCAGACGCTGCTGTGGCCCGGCGGCGGGTCGACAGTCGGTCTCGCTGTCCGACGGCAGACTGCCGCCATGGTCTCGGTCGCACTCGTCCTCGGTGGAGGCGGCATCGCCGGCGCGGCCTGGCACGGCGCCGTGCTCGCCGCCCTGGACGAGGCGGGCTGGGACGCACGGGCCGCCGATCTCGTGGTGGGCACGTCGGCCGGGTCGACCGTCGCCGCCGTGCTCCGCCTCGGGGTGCCGCCGGCCGACCTGGTGGCCGGCCCGCTCGGACGGCCGCTCAGCGCCGAGGGCGCGGCACACGCCGCACGGGGTGGCGGGCCGATGGACCTGCCCGCCCCGCGGTTGACCCTCGCCCGGCCGACGGCGCCCCGGCTCGCGCTGCGGGCCGTGGCCCGCCCCTGGCGGTTCAACCCGCTGCTGGCGCTCGCCGGCCTGCTGCCGAGCGGTGTCGTGCCCACCGCCCCGATCGGCGACCGGATCCGGGCCACGCACGACGACCCGTGGCCCGACCGGCCGACGTGGATCTGCGCGGTCGCCATGCCGGCTGGCCGCCTGGTGGTGTTCGGGCGCGACGTGGACGACGCCGACCTCGCCACGGCCGTGGAGGCGTCGTCGGCCATCCCCGGCTACTTCGCTCCCGTCGTCCACGCCGGCCAGGCCTACGTCGACGGCGGCGTCCACTCGCCCACCAACGCAGACCTGGTCGCCGGGCTGGGGTTCGACCTCGTCGTGGTCTCCTCGCCGATGTCGGGCACCCGGGAGGCGCTGCGCGGGCGGTGGACCGGCGCGCGGCCCCTGCACGCGGCGACGCTCGGCCGTGAGGTCCGTTCGGTGCGCCGGGACGGCACCCCGGTGCTGGTGCTCCAACCCGGGCCCGAGGTCGTCGAGGCGGTCGGACCCTCCTCCATGGACCCGACGCGGCGGGCTGCGGTCGCCCGAGCCGCCCTCGACGACGTCCGGGCCCGTCTGGCGTCGTCGCGGGTGGCCGAGCGGCTCGAGCTCCTGCGGTCCTGAGCGCCGCCGAACGCGGGTAGCGACCGCGCCGACGCGACCCGAGGAGGCCCACATGACGACGTACGGCTACTTCCTGTCCAGCGAGGAGCACCGACCCGACGACCTGGTGCGCCAGGCGGTCCTGGCCGAGGAGGCCGGCTTCGAGGCCCTCTGGATCTCGGACCACTTCCACCCGTGGAACGACGAGCAGGGGCAGAGCCCGTTCGTGTGGAGCGTGATCGGGGCCATCGCCAACGCCACGTCGCTGCCGATCACCACCGCCGTCACCTGCCCGACGGTCCGGATCCACCCGGCGATCATCGCCCAGGCGGCGGCCACCAGCGCCCTTCTCACCGGCGGGCGGTTCCAGCTCGGCGTCGGCACCGGCGAGAACCTGAACGAGCACATCCTCGGCGACCGCTGGCCACCGGTCGACGTGCGCCTCGACATGCTCGAGGAGGCCATCGAGGTCATGCGCGCGCTGTGGACGGGTGAGCAGGTCTCACACCACGGACCGCACTACACGGTGGAGAACGCGCGGCTGTACTCGGTGCCCGACCAGCCGGTGCCCGTCTACGTGTCGGGCTTCGGGTCCAAGGCCGTGTCGCTCGCCGCCCGCGTCGGCGAGGGCTACTGCGGCACCAGCCCGGAGGCCGAGCTGATCGCGCAGTACCGCGACGAGGGCGGCTCGGGGCCGGCGCAGGCCGGGGTCAAGGTGTGTTGGGGTCCCGATCGCGGCCAGTGCGTCGAGACCGCGCACCGGCTGTGGGGACCCAACATGGTCCCCGGCGAGTCCTCCCAGGAGCTGCCCATGCCGGCGCACTTCGAGCAGGCCGGCGCTCTCGTGACCGAGGACATGGTGGCGGAGAAGTTCGCCTGCGGGCCCGACCTCCAGGAGCACCTCGACTCCCTCACCGAGTACCGCGAGGCCGGCTACGACGAGATCTTCGTGTCCCAGATCGGCCCGATTTCGGAGGGCTTCTTCCGCTTCGCCGCCGAGGAGCTGCTGCCGGCGCTCCGCGACCAGGACTGACCCGGCCCGCCGGCCGGTCGGAAAGGTCCCACGCCGGGTGCCGGAATGGCCCTGCGGCATGGGACCTTCGACCCCGGCCACGCCAGGGGGTCCGCTCGTACCTTCATCTCATGCCCGATCGGGCAACCGAACCCGAGACAGAAGAAGGTAACGAGATGACGATGCTCCAGGAGCGCCCCACCATGGCTGCGACCACCCCGGTCGACAAGCCGATCCCGGTCACCCGCCGCCGGATCGACCACCTCCTGATCGGCGCCGGCCTCCTCGCCGTCGTCGTCCTGACCATCGCCGGTGGCCTGCTCACCTGGGGCAGCAACTTCGCCAGCGACTACGTCGGTGACGAGCTCACGGCGCAGAACATCAGCTTCCCGCCCACGGAGGCGCTGGCGGAGGAGGGCCGTGAGGACCTGGCGGACTTCGGTGGCGAGCAGGTCGACACCGGCACCGAGGCCGAGGCCTACGCCAGCTACATCCAGGGTCACGTGCAGGAGATGGCCGGCGGCCTCACCTACAGCGAGATCCCCGACCGTGCGGCCCGCACGGCCCTCCAGGAGGCGATCGAGAGCGGCGCACCCGCCGACGAGATCGCCCAGCTGGAGCTCGAGGCCACCACCCTCAGCCAGCAGCGGGACACGGTCTTCAAGGGCGAGATGCTACGAGGCACCCTCCTCAACGCCTACGCCTGGTCGACCATGGGCCAGATCGCCGGCATCGCCGCCACGGCTGCCTTCGCCGCCGCTGCGGTCATGCTGGTCCTGTCGGTCGCCGGTGGTGTGCACCTCCGCAAGGTCACACACTGAGCCGGGACTGACCCGCCTCGGCGGGCCGACACCGACAGCGAGGAAGAGCCCGGTGGCCAGGCCACCGGGCTCTTCCGCGCCACGGCACCGGGCGTCGGTTGCCATCATCGTGGCGTGCCCCTCGTCCCGAGCTCCCGACGTCTGCGCATCGTGGCCGTCGTGGTGCTGGTGCTCCTCGTCGGGAGCGCGCTCGCCTTCCGGTCGCAGATCGGCGATGTCTACGGCTACCTGTTCCCGGACGGCATCGTCGACGACGCCGTGGACCGAACCAGCGACCCCGCCCCCACCGCCACCGAGCCGACACCCACCGCCGGCACCACCCCGGGCACCGAGCCCACGCCCCCCACCGGCACGGACCCGGCCATCACCCTCGAGCTGGTGGCCGAGCTGCCCGGACCGTCGGCGCTGGCCGACCCCGCGGGGCCGGGACCCGTCCTCGTCTCCACCCTGGACGGGCGGGTGCACGCCGTCGACCTCGGGACCGGTTCGGCGGAGGTGGTGCTGGACCTGAGCGACCGCGTGTCCACCGGCGGCGAGCGCGGCCTGCTCGGGATGGCGATCGACCCCTCCGGCGAGCGCCTGTACCTCGACTACACCAACCGATCGGGCGACACCGAGGTCCGCTCGGTGGCCCTGGCCGACGGCCGGCCGACGGAGGGAGCGGACGCCATGGTGCTGCACCTGGAGATCGGCCAGCCGTACCGGAACCACAACGGCGGCAACCTGGTGTTCGGCCCGGACGGCGCGCTGTGGATCGGCGTGGGCGACGGCGGCAGCGCCGGCGACCCGGCCGGCGTGGCCCAGGATCCCGACGTCCTGCTCGGCAAGATGTTGCGAGTCCTGCCCGACCCGGCCGGTGGCGTGACGGCGCCGGCGTCCAACCCGCGCTGGGGGGACCGGCCCGAGGTGTGGGCCATCGGCCTGCGGAACCCGTGGCGCTACTCCTTCGACCGGGCCACGGGGATGCTGTGGGTGGCCGACGTCGGCCAGGACGCCATCGAGGAGGTGACCGTCGTCGACCCGACCTCGGCCGACCCGGTGAACTTCGGGTGGGATCTGCTGGAGGGCTCCCGCCCCTTCGAGGGCGAGGACGGCCCCGGCCTCACCGGACCCACCTTCGAGTACACCCACGAGGAGGGGTGCTCGATCACGGGCGGCCACGTGTACCGCGGCAGCCGGGTGCCCTCGCTGGCCGGTTGGTACCTCTTCGGCGACTTCTGCGGCGGCTGGGTCCGGGCGGTCCCGGCCGACGACCCCACCCGCACGCCCGTGGAGCTGGTGTCCGGCTTCGGCGCGGTGCTGTCCTTCGCCGAGCTCGAGGACGGCGAGCTGGCGGTGCTGGGCCAGGAGGGCGTCCACGCCGTGACCCCCGGCTGATGCCGCCGGCACAGGGGTAGGTTCACGCCATGAAGGTCCTCATCGCGGTCGACGACGAGCCCGAATCGGAGGACGCGCTGTCCTTCGCCCAGCAGCTGCTGCCCGACGACGCCGCCGTGCTCGTCGTGAACGTCGCCCGGAGCACGATCACGCCGTACGGCACCATCGGCGGCCTCGGTGCGGCCTACGCCGGCAGCCCGACGCTCAGCGCCGAGGCCGACCTCCGGGCCCAGGAGCTCGCCGACGCCCGGGCCGAGGCAGTCGCCGAGCGAGCGGGCGAGGTCGTCCACGCCGACGAGGTGCGGGTGGAGCACGGCGACGTCGGCCCCACGATCTGCCGGGTGGCCGAGGACGAGGGCGTCGACCTCGTCGTCCTCGGCACGCACGACCGCAGCCGGTGGTCCCGCCTGTGGTTCGGGTCGGTGTCGGACCACGTCGTCCGCCACGCACCCTGCCCGGTCCTGGTGGTGCGACGATGACCACCATGAGCACGCCGGATCCCACGCAGCCCGATCCCATGCCGGGCCCCGACCCGGACCGTCCACCGGTCCCGGACCCCACGCCCAACCCCGGCCCGGGGCCGCAGCCTCCGGACCCGTCGCCGCCGATCCCGGACCCCGGCCCGGCGCCCGACCCGCAGCCGGCACCCGAACCGCTGCCCGGGCGGCCGCAGCCGCCGATCCCCAACCCGCAGGCCTGACCCGGCCGACGAATTGCGACAGCTGGTCAGCACCGGGCTGAGCAGCTGTCGACAACGCTCGGGAACGGGTTAGCTGCGCACCTTCTTGCGCACCGTGCTGGCCACCTCGTCGACCTGGTGGCGGGCGTCGCCGGCCAGGTGCTCGGCCCGGCTGCGGGCCCGTTCGGCCGCCTTGCGGGCCGACTTCGACGTCTGCTGGAGGCGGGCCCGGGCCTCCTCGGCCTTGGCCTCGGCCTGCTTGCGGGCCTTGGCCGCCTTGGCCTCGGCCTGCCCCTTGCGCATGCGGCGCCGCTCGTCCCTGCGGGCCGACTTGGCGTCGTGGAGGGCGTGGAGCTCGCTGCCCTTCAGCTTGTGCTCGACCGACTCCAGCCGCTCCTGGAGAACGGCCCGCACGGCGGATGTCTCGGCGAGGTCGGCTCGGGCGGCGGCCAGGTCCGCCTCGGTCTCGGCGAGCAGCTCCTTCTTGGACTTCCAGCCCACGAAGCCGAGCGTCGTGACCGACAGCGTCTTCCGGATGATTCCCATTGGTCGCCTCCAGGTTCTCAGGGGTGGGGACAGCGCGCCGGCCTTCCTACCCGATCGACGTCGCGGGCATGTTGTGGCGGTCGCCGTGCCTCGGGGACGAGGCATCCCGGCCGGACCGGATGGGGAAGGGATCCACGCCCGCCACGACCGACGTATCGTTGGACGTGACCAGCCCGAGGGAGCCCGCCGTGGAGCAGGAAATGAGCCCGTCCGCCACCGCACCCCCCGGCCACGCCGACTTCGTGGTGGTGGCCAACCGGCTCCCCGTCCGGCTCGACGACGACGGCGCCTGGGTGCTCAGCCCGGGCGGCCTGGTGTCGGCGATGCTGCCCGTCATGCGGGAGCGCCGTGGCTCCTGGGTGGGCTGGGACGGAAGCGACGACGGCGAGACGCAGCACTTCGAGTTCGAGGGCATCTCGCTGTCGGCCCTCGCCCTGTCCCAGAAGGAGCGCGAGGAGTACTACGGCGGCGCCTGCAACGAGACCATCTGGCCGCTCTTCCACGACGCCATCGAGACCACGCAGTTCCACCGCGAGACGTGGGCCGCGTACCGGCGGGTGAACCAGCGCTTCGCCGACGCCGCCTGCGCCGAGCTGGCGCCCGGCGGCACGGTGTGGGTGCACGACTACCAGCTCCAGCTCGTGCCCCGGATGATCCGCCAGCAGCGACCCGACGCCCGGATCGGCTTCTACCTGCACATCCCGTTCCCGCCCCTCGAGCTGTTCTCGCGCCTGCCGTGGCGGGCCGAGCTCCTGGACGGGCTGCTCGGCGCCGACGTCGTGGGCGTGCAGACGCAGGCCGACGCCCGCAACGTGCTCTACGGCGTGCGGCGCTTCTGCGACGTCGACGACCTCACCTTCGCCGGTGACGGCGGCGTGGTGCGGACCGGCCGCCAGACGGCGGTCGTGAAGGCCTTCCCGATCTCGGTCGACTTCGAGGCCATCGCCGAACAGGCCTCCACCGACGAGGTCGAGCTGGCGGTCAAGGAGCTGCGCAAGGAGCTGGGCGATCCCCAGCACGTCCTGCTCGGCGTCGACCGCCTCGACTACACCAAGGGCATCGACCTGCGGCTCAAGGCCGTGCACGAGCTGCTGATGGAGGGTCGTCTCGACCCTCGCACCACGGCGGTCATCCAGGTGGCCGTGCCGAGCCGCGAGGACGTGCAGGGCTACGACTCGGTGCGCAGCCGGGTCGAGCAGCTGGTCGGCACCATCAACGGTGACTACGGCGAGCTGGGCCGACCGGTGGTGCAGTACATCCACAAGAGCCTCCCCTTCTCCGAGCTCCTGGTGCTGTACCGGATCGCCGACGTGCTGCTCGTGACGCCGTTCCAGGACGGCATGAACCTGGTGGCCAAGGAGTACGTCGCGGCCCGGGTGGACGACACCGGGGCCCTGGTGCTCTCCGAGTTCGCCGGGGCCGCCGAGGAGCTCAGCGACGCCTTCCTGGTGAACCCCTACGACACCGAGCACCTCAAGGAGCAGATCGCGGCCGCGGTGTCCATGGACGCCGACGAGCAGCGCTCGCACATGCACGCCATGCGCAGCATCGTGCAGCGCAACGACCTGGCGGCGTGGGCCACGGCGTTCCTGGCCCTGCTCTCGATCAGCTGAGCCGCCCTACGATCCGCCCGTGCCCTCCCTCCTCGACCGGGTCCTGCTGAACGTCCAGGCGGTCGACACCGTCCGCCGGATGGGGCTGCTGCACCCCAAGATGGCCTCCACGGCCCTCCGGTCGGCGCACCGCTGGGGTCCGACCCTGGCCGCCGGGTACGCCGCCGGCGCGATGCGACGGGCGCACGAGGTCGCCATCGTGGACGACGACGGCCCGATCACCTTCCATGAGGTGCACGAGCAGTCCAGCGCCCTGGCCAACGCCCTGGCCGAGCGCGGCGTCGGCCCCCAGGCCCCGGTGGCGCTCCTGGCCCGGAACAGCCGGTGGTTCGTGGTGTCGGTGGCGGCCCTCGACAAGCTCGGCGCCACGGTGCTGTACATGAACACCGGCTTCGCCGGTCCCCAGCTCGCCGACGTGCTCGCCCGCGAGGGCTGCGACCTGCTGTTGCACGACGACGAGTTCAGCGACGCCGTCGCCGCCCACGCGCCCGACGTCCGCCGGCTGGTCTGCGACCGGGCGCCCGGCGATGGCACCGACGACCTGTCGGCCCTGGTGCGGTCGGCCTCCGGCGAGGATCCGGCGAAGCCGGAACGCCAGGGCCACCAGGTGATCCTCACCTCCGGCACCACCGGCGCCCCCAAGGGGGCGTCGCGGAGCAAGGAGAGCGTGGGAACGGGCCTCGTCGCCGCCACCGCCATCTTCCAGCGGGTGCCCTTCCGGGCCGGCGACGTGCACGCCGTCCCGGCCCCCATGTTCCACTCCCTCGGCAACGCGGCGCTGCTGGCCGCGGCGGCCATGTCCCACACGCTGGTCCTGTCCCGCCGGTTCGAGCCCGAGCACCTGCTCGGCCAGATCCAGGAGCACCGGGTCCGTGTCGTCACCGTCGTGCCGGTCATGCTCCAGCGCATCCTGGCTCTGCCCCCCGAGGTCACCGAGCGCTACGACACGTCCAGCGTCGAGGTCGTGTTCTCGTCGGGCTCGGCCCTCCCCGGCTCGGTCGCCACCGAGTGGATGGACCGCTTCGGCGACAACCTCTACAACATGTACGGCTCCACCGAGGTCGCCGTCGCCACCATCGCCACGCCCGGCGACCTCCGGGCCGCCCCCGGCACCGCCGGCCGGCCGTTGAGCGGTGTCGAGGTGCGGCTGTACGACGACGACGACCGCCCGGTGGTCGAACCGGGCGCCGTCGGCCGGATCTTCGTCGGCAGCGCCCTGCGCTTCGAGGGCTACACCGGGGGCCAGACGAAGGCGTCCATCGACGGGCTGCTGTCGTCGGGCGACCTCGGCCGGTTCGACGCCGAGGGCCGCCTCTTCATCGGCGGCCGCGACGACGACATGATCGTCTCCGGTGGCGAGAACCTGTTCCCGAGCGAGGTGGAGGACCTCCTCACCGACATGGACGGCGTGCACGAGGTCGCCGTGCTGGGCGTCGACGACGCCCAGTTCGGGCAGCGGCTGGTCGCGTTCGTGGTGCTGGAGGACGGGGCGTCGCTCGACGAGGCCGCGGTGAAGGCCCACGTGAAGGCCAACCTGGCGAACTACAAGGTGCCCCGGTCGGTGTGGTTCCTGGACGAGCTGCCCCGGAACGCGACGGGCAAGGTGCTCAAGCGGGACCTGCGTCAGCGCGTCTCGGGCGCGTAGCGCTCGACCGGCTGCCGCGCCGGCTCGGTGCCCTGGACCCGGGGAACGGACCCGAGCGTCCACACGAAGGTGAGCATCGAGGTCCACAGGACGTGGGCCGCGATCGGGGCGATGAGGCCGTCGCGCCAGGCGAACAGCGCACCCCACACCGCGCCGCCGAGGAGGGCGGCCACGGCCAGGGCCCACGTGCGCTCGAAGACCTGCACGGCGGTGAGGTGCTCGACCGCCGTCAGGTGCCGGTCCGCACGACCTGCTGGGAGTGGCTCTGCATGCCGTCGCCGATGGACGCGGGGTCCACGCCGAGGCGGCGGTAGAGGCGCTCGGCGAACACGTCGCCGGTGCGGGCCATGCTCGATGTCATCACGCGCTCGACGGCCCGCCGCGACATGGCCGGGAGGGGCAGGTCGACGTGGAGCGTGATGTCGATGGAGAGGTGGGTGCGGTCGGGCCCGGCCTCGGTGAGCTGGTAGACGCCGTCGGCGCCGGCCCGCTCCGCCTGCCCCGCGGGCGGGGCGTGGCGGAAGGTGATGCGGGCCGGCTCCTCGAAGGTCATGTGCTCCGTGAAGGAGGGGGCAACCTCGACGCCGAGGGCCTTGATGCCGCTCAGCTGCCAGCACCAGCGGTCGCCGTCCACGGAGATGCCGGCGAGCAGCGGGGTCATCTCGGTGAGGCACTGGGGATCGGTGAGCACCTCCCAGACGGCGGAGCGGGCGACGGGCATGTCCCCGCTGGACACGTTTCGGGTCTGGAAGCACGTCACGGAGGGCCTGTACCCGCGGGCGGCCCCTGCTCATGCGCCGGTGTGACCCCCAACTCAGACCAGGTGCCGCCGCAGGAACACGTAGAGCAGGGCGTGCATGGTGGCCTGCTGGGCGGCGTCGGCTGCGCCGCCGTGCCCTCCTTCGGTGTTCTCCCAGTACGTGACGTCCTTGCCCAGATCCTGGAGCAGGGCGGCCATCTTGCGGGCATGGGCCGGGTGGACCCGGTCGTCCCGGGTCGACGTGGTGAGCAGGATGGGCGGGTACTGCTGGTCGGGATCGACCTGGTGGTAGGGCGACCAGCCCTGCAGGTAGGCCCAGTCGTCGGGATCGTCCGGGTCGCCGTACTCGGCCATCCACGACGCCCCGGCCAGCAGGAGGTGGTAGCGGGCCATGTCGAGCAGCGGCACCTGGCACACGATGGCGCCCCACAGCTCGGGGGAGCGCACGTACATGTTCCCGACCAGCAGCCCGCCGTTGCTGCCGCCGGTGCAGCCGAGCTGGGCCGGCGTGGTGACGCCTCGCTCGACGAGGTGCCGGGCGACGGCTTCGAAGTCCTCGTAGACGCGCGGTCGCCGGTGGCGCAGGCCGGCCTGGTGCCATGCCGGGCCGTACTCGCCGCCGCCCCGGATGTTGGCCAGGGCGTAGGTGCCGCCTTCCTCCAGCCAGGCCCGCCCGAGCACGGGCGCGTAGGCCGGCAGACGGGGCACCTCGAAGCCGCCGTAGCCGGAGAGCAACGTCGGCCGGGGGGTGGCCGAGCCGCCTTCGGGGCCGACCTCGAAGTAGGGGATCCGGGTGCCGTCGGCGCTGATGGCGAAGTGCTGGTCGATGGACAGCTCGGTGGCGTCGAAGCGGGCCGGCGCCTGCCGGAGCAGCTCGGGGTCGCCGCCGGCCTCCCCCACCGGGACCCGGTACAGCGACTCGGGCGTGAGGAAGTCGTTGCCGATCAGCCACACGTCGTCGCACGTGTCGGCATCCACGGCGGCGACGGAGACCGACCACACGTCGGGCACGTCGGTGAGCGGGGTGGCGCGCCAACCACCCACGTCGGAGGGTGCCACGACCTCGATGCGGTCGCGCACGTCGTCGAGGACGTCGAGCACGAGGCGGGAGCGAGTCCATGCGTACCCGGCCAGCGCCCGACGTTCGGTCGGGGTGAACACGGCGGTCGGCTGCGCCTCGCCGGCGAGGAAGCCGTCGACGTCGGCCACCAGCAGGGAGCCGGCCGGGTGGACGCGGTCGCCCACCGTCCAGTCCTTGCGCAGCGAGAGCGTGAGCCACGGCCCGTGGGCCGACACCTCGACGTGGACGGGCACGTCGATGCGAACCGGAGCGGATCCCGCCGGGGCGCCGGCGGGGATGATCCAGGTCTCGGCCGTGTAGAAGTCGAGGGCCCGCTGGAACAGGTGATGCTCCCCGCCCGGCATGGTCCCGACGGCCACCCCCACGGCGATGTCGGCCTCGTCGCCCTCGAACACCACCTCGGCGTCGTCGAGCGCGGTGCCGCGCCGCCACCGCCGGACGGTGCGGGGGTACCCCGAGCGGGTGAGGCTCCCCGGGCCGTGATCGGTGGTGGCGTAGACGGTGTCGTCGTCGATCCACGTCAGCCCGCCCTTGGCCAGCGGGCGAACGAATCCGCCCTCCGACGGGGGCACGAAGGCCTTGTCCACCAGGTCCAGCTCCCGGGTCACCGACGCATCGGAGCCGCCGGGTGACAGCTCCACCAGGGCCCGCCGCCGGTCGGAGCGTCGGGTCGAGGCGCCGTGGAACACCCACGACTCGCCCTCGGCGGCACCCAGCGCGTCGACGTCGAGGATGGTCTCCCAGCCCGGGTCGCCACGCCGGTAGGCCTCCCACGTGGTGCGCCGGAGGATGCCCCGGCGGTGGCCGGCGTCGGTCCAGAAGTTGTGGACGGTGGGGTCGTCGGCCGGGTCGCCCTGGAGGGAGGGGTAGGCGATCCGATCGTCGGCCTCCAGCACGTCGAGGATGCGCTCGCGGAGGGCCGGGAAGGCCGGGTCCGCGAACAGCGTCGCCTCCGCTTCGGCGTTCCGCTCGCGGACCCACGCCATCGCGTCGGCCCCTTCGATGTCCTCCAGCCAGATCCGCTCGTCGTCCACATGGGGACCATACGGCCGCCGCCGGGTGCTACTCCTCGCCGTCGACGTCTCCCTCGGACCCGGTCTCGGCGCCCGGTCCCGCCGAGTCGGTGGCGGAGCCGGAGTCGCTGGTGCTGACGGTGCCGGCGCCGCTCGAGGACTCCGCCGACTGGTCGGGGGCTGCGGTGCTCGGGTCGGCGCCCAGTCCCTCGGCGTCCTCGCCGACGGTGGCGCCCTGGTCGTCGCCGCCCGCCGGCTGGGCGGTCGGCATCGCCCGGGCGACGGTGGTGCCGATGGCTGCGGCGTGCTGGGCCGCCCCCCGGACCTGCGCGTACGCGGCCGGGTCACCGGCGACCATCGCGTCGATGGCGGCGAGCAGGTTGGAGACGTGGGTGGTCAGGAGCCCGGTGACCTCGGGTGGCACGGCGCCCTCCGTGGCCTGCTGCAGCACGCCGGCCAGGGCGGTGGGCATCGACTCGATGGTCGCGCGCGCCGCCGCGGCGGCCGCGGCGTCGCCCGATGCGCTGGCCGCCGCGTAGTCGGTGGTGGCGGCGAGGAACGGGCGCCAGACGTCGAGGAACGCCTCCCGGCCGTCGTTGCCGGCGGAGCCGGTCATGGACCCGGCCAGGCCGTCGGCGCTGCCGTCGAGGGCCGTGACGGCCGCCTGCACCAGGGGATCGTCGGTCGCGCCGCCGGCGTCGATGACCTCACCCGCGGCCAGCGCGACCAGGTACGTGTGCTCGACCAGACCGCTCACCAGGGTGGCGCGGGTCTCGGCCGGGACGCCGAGGGGGTCCCCGGGAAGCTCCTCGGCGTGGGCGGCGACGATGCCGTCGGCCAGGTCGGCCGCGACCACGTCCATGTGCAGCGCCGCCTCGTGCAGCAGCTCGCTGCCGTCACCCTCGGTGGCCTCGGCGTCGGCACCGCCTGCGCCGGCACCTTCGCTCTCGCTCTCCCCCTCGGCGGCGGGCAGGGCGGCACCGGCGGCGGCGACGTGCGCGTCGATGGCGTCGGTCACCATCGTCACGTGGGTCTCGAGCTCGCCGTAGAGCTCGTCGGCGACGAGCTCCTCGTCGCTGATCTGCTCGAAGAAGTCGGCCATGGGCTGGAGCAGCCCTTCGAGGGTCCTCGTGGCCTCGGCCGCGCCGTCGTCGTCGCCCTCGGCTCGGGCCGCGGCGTAGTCGACGTAGGCGGCGACGTGCTGGCGCCACGGCTCGAGGAACGCCTCGGGATCGTCGACGGCGGGCAGGCCGCCGATCACCGCGCCGAGCGCGACGGCGTTGTCCTCCAGGGTCTGGATCGCTGCCTGCCCGGCTGGCGCATCCTCGCCCTCCTCGACCACCGCATCGACGGCGAGCCCGGTGAGGTGGACGTGCTCCTGGAGCAGGAGCGTGAGCTCGGCTCGCAGCGTCGAGGCGGGATCGTCGACGGTGGACTGGACCTCGGTGCCCTCGGCAGCTGCCGGGTCGGCCTCGGCCGGGGCGGCCGCCTCCTGCACGGGTCGGGCCTCGCCCGACACGGCGACGGCGGCCTCCTCGTCGCCGCCGCCGCAGGCGGCCACTCCGAGTGCCGCGGCGGTGGCGAGCGCGAGGAGCTTGGTGGTGGGGGTTCGCACGGGTGCTCTCCAGCGTGATGGGGGGTGGGCGCGCGGAGCCGCGCGCGGGCCCGGGTCCTTCTCCCCGCCGGCCACGCCGATAGAACCCGCACGCGACCGCGGCCCGCCCCGAGGTGCGGGACGGGCCGAGGCCGTGTCGGTGATCGTCGGGCGGTCGAACCGCCCGGGCTGCGTCAGCTCAGGAGGTGGCGGCCACGATCGCGCTCGACAGGGCGAGGGCGGCCATCGGCATGTGCTGGCCGGCCTGACGGAGCTCGGAGAAGGCCGAGGCATCGCCGGCGACGACGGCGTCGATGGCCTGCGTGAGGGTGGTGATGTGCTCCTCGAGGCTCTCGATGAGGGCCTCTGCGGGCAGCTCGCCGCCCGTGATCTCCTCGAAGAACGCCCCGGCCGCCTCCTGGTAGCCGTCGAGGTCGGTGAGGGCCTGGTCGACCATGGCCTGGTCGCCGGTGGCCTTGCCGAGCGTGTAGTCGACGAAGAATCCGATGTGCGCCCTCCACAGGCCCAGGAACGCCTCCTGGTCCTCGGGCGTCGAGACGGAGCCGACGACCTCGGCGAGCTCGACGGTGTTGCCGTCGAGCGTGGCGGCCGCCGCCTGCACGGCGGGGGCTTCCATGTCGCCGCCGGCCTCGACCGCCTGGTCGACGGTGATGCCGGCCAGGTAGACGTGCTCCTGCAGCAGGTCGGTCAGCACGGCGCGGGTCTCGGCCGCGCCGCTGTCCACTTCACCGTCGAACTGGTCGGGGACGGCGGCCACGATGGCGCCGGCCAGTGCGTTCGCGGTCATCGGCATGTGGTCCGCGGCGGCCTGCAGCTTGTCGAAGGCGGTCGCGTCGCCGGCGACGAGGGCGTCGATGGCGGCCGTCAGGGTGTCGATGTGCACCTCGAGGCTCTCGATCAGGGCGTCGGCGGGCAGCTCGCCGCCGGTGATCTCCTCGAAGAACGCGCCGGCCGCCTCCTGGTAGCCGTCGAGGTCGGTGAGGGCCTGGTCGAGCATGGCCTGGTCGCCGGTGGCCTTGCCGAGCGTGTAGTCGACGAAGAAGCCGATGTGCTCTCGCCACAGACCCTTGAACGCTTCGCCGTTCTCCTCGCCGGCCACGGAGGCGACGGCGTCGGACAGGGCCACCGTGTTCTCGTCGAGGGCGGCGGCCGCAGCCTTCACCGCCGGGGCCTCCATGTCACCGCCGGCGTCGAGCGCCGCCTCCACGGTGATCCCTGCGAGGTAGACGTGCTCCTGCAGGAGGGAGGTGAGGCCGGCCCGCAGCTCGGCGGCGCCGGACTCCGTGCTCGCCACCTCGGCCTGGGCCTCGGTCTCCGACTCCGTGGCGGGCGTGGTGTCCTCCACCTCGGCGGGGCCGCCGGACTGGGCCACGTCGGTGTCGTCGTCTCCGCAGGCGGCCAGGGCGAGTGAGCCGGCCAGGCTCATGGCGAGCAGCTTCTTGGTGATGGGTCGCATCGGGTTCTCCCGGGGGTTGCGATCAGGGTGATGAGGCCGAGGCGACGACCGGTGCGGTCACCGTCATCTCGGGGTCTCACCTCCTCTACGGCGCCGACCGGGGTCTGGATGGCGATCCGTCCGGATCCGTGGTTCCGTAGGAGCACCATGACGCCGATACGTACGTTCCTCATCCCGCCGGTCCTGCTCGGTGCCCTCCTCCTCGGCGCCTGCGGCGGGGACGACGACACCGCCGACGACGCCTCGGCCGACACCGCGGCGGAGACCTCCGAGCCCACCGCCACCGCTGCGCCGTCCGACGATGCGGCAGCCGGTGCCGGCGCTGTCACCATCGAGCGGTCGCGGTTCGCCCCTGAGGTGGTCGAGGTCGCCGCCGGCACCACCGTGACCTTCGAGAACCTCGACCCCTACGCCCACACGGTCACCTCGGCCGACGGGAGCCCGGTCGAGTTCGACTCGGGGGAGATCGCCCAGGACCAGACCTTCGAGCAGACGTTCGACGAGGCCGGCACCTACGGGTACTTCTGTGAGATCCACCCGACCATGACGGCCGAGGTCGTGGTCAGCTGATCCTCAGGCGCCGGCCACGACGATGACCGCCTCGGCCACCTCGTCGGGCGTGAGACCATCGGTCGCCACCTGCGGGAAGCGCCCGTAGCCGCTCGCCCGCTCGGCCAGCAGGGCGGCGATCCGCTCGGCCGGGTCGCCGTCGCGCAGCAGTGGCCGGTGGTCGGCCTCGTCGCGGAGGCGCTCGACGAGCTCGGCGACGGACGCCGACAGGCACACGACCACGCCGGTCGTGCCCAGCGTGGCCTGGTTCTCGGGATCGAGCATCGTGCGCCCGCCCGTGGACACCACCAGGCCCGACCGGGTGGCGAGCTCGGCCGCCACCTGGCGCTCCAGGCGACGGAAGTGGTCCTCGCCGTGCGTCGAGAACAGCTCGGCGATCGGGCCGTGGCGCGACTCGATCAGCGCGTCGGTGTCGACGTGGTCCCGTCCGAGGCGCTCGGCGACCAGGCGGCCCACCGTGGACTTGCCCGTGCCCATGAATCCGGTCAGGACGATGTTGGCGCCCGGCGCCGGGGGATCGGGTTCGCTCGGCACAGGGGCCGGGATGGTACCGGCCGTCCCGACGGCGCCCTCGTAGGCTCACCGGCCATGACCCGCCGCGTCCTCGTGCTGAACGGGCCGAACCTCAACCTGCTCGGCACCCGCGAGCCGGACATCTACGGCGCCGACACCCTCGACGACGTCCTCGATCGGATGCGGGCCCACGTCGCCGGCCGCGACGTCGAGCTGCGTGCGGTCCAGTCCAACGTCGAGGGCGAGCTGGTGGACGCCCTGCACGACGCCCGGTCCTGGGCCGACGGGGTGGTCTTCAACCCCGGCGCGTTCACCCACTACAGCATCGCCCTACGCGACGCCATCAGCGGGACGGGGCTGGCGGTGGTGGAGACGCACCTGTCGAACGTCCACGCCCGTGAGGAGTTCCGGCACCGGTCGGTGCTGGCCGCGGTGTGCGTGGGCGTGGTGGCGGGCTTCGGTGCCGACAGCTACCTGTTGGCGCTCGACGGCCTCCTCGGGCACGTCGAGCGGCGGGGGGACCCGACCTAGGCGATCGCCTGCAGGTGGCGGGTCGGCTCGGCGACGGGCTGGTCCAGCGCGGCGGCGGCCAGCTCGAGCTCGCCGGCACGGACGTGCAGGGCCGCACGCAGCGGGGCGAGCGCCGGCGAGCGCAGCGATGCGGCCTGGTTCCGAAGGGCCTGCGCCCGGTCGATGGCGACCCGGGCGATGGTGGCGTGGTCGGTTCCGGCGGTGATCGACATCTGTTGTCCTCCGGTGGGGCGGGCGGCTCGGGGGTGCGGCCATCGGTACCCCTGCCCCTGGCGGGCCAGAACCCGGTTCAGCCCCTCGCCCGGCCGGGGGGCCGTCCACCGGTCTCCCGCGGCACGTCGAGCTCGGCCAGCCGGGCGAAGGCCGCCGCCGCCAGCCGGTCGACGGCCTCGACCGGAGGAGGTCCCTCGTGGGTGCGCGCCCACGGGACCAGCGCCCGGGCGATGGCGTCCAGCTCGAGGGCCACGACGAGCAGCGGCACGGCGACGAAGCTGGGGTCCTCGCCCGCGGTGGCCACGTAGGCGGCCACGACCTCGTCACCCCCGTCGAGGTGCCGCGACGCGCGGGCCAGGTCGGCGGCCGGGGCGTCGAGCACCCGGCGGGCGTCGGCCCGGATGGACACGGTCGCGTCGTCGACGACGAGGTCGTCGGCCAGGTCGGGGTGGCTCGGCGCCGTCGCCGACTCGAGCCGCCGGCGGTGGGGCTTCAGGGCGCCGTCGGTGCGCCGCACCAGCTCGAGGACGGCACCGGCCCGCGTCGGCTCGGGCTGGGCGAAGCGCACCAGCGCGCTGCGCAAGGTCCAGTCCCCGTCCCGGCTCGATTCCGCGTAGTCGACCAGCCGCTGGCCGTCGGAGAGCCCGTCGGTGGACCGGGCGTGGGCGTCGAGCAGGGCGGCGGCCACGGCGTCGGGGTTCGGCACCGCGCCATTCAACCCCGGACGCGCCGGAGGCGCAGGCCCCCTCCCAGGTGCCTGCGCCTCCGTGCCCCTGATCTCCCGGTGGGTCAGGTGACGACGATGGCCGTGGCCATGCCGAACATGCCCTCCTCGCGCTCCACGTGGTTGAGGATGTGGCAGTGCCAGACCCAGGTGCCCGGGTCGGTGAGCTGCATGAGCACCGTGTAGCGCTCGCCGGGCGCCACGTTGACGACGTCGGCGTAGTAGGGGTTGTCCAGCGGGATGCCGTCCTTGGCCACGACCAGCTGGTCGAACTGGTGCTGGTGCATGGGGTGGACCTGCAGCCCCTCGTTGGCGTAGTGCACCAGGATCCAGTCGCCCTGGTTGCCGGTGATCGGCGCGGTGGCCGGGAAGCTCTTGCCGTTCAGCGACAGGCCGATCGTGCCGGCGTCGTTGAGCACCATCGGGAACTCCTGGGCGATCTGGAGGTCGGCCGGGATCTCCACGCCGCTGATCGTGCGACCCCGGGGCAGGGCCACGTCGCCGATCTGGAGGACGCCGAGCATGCCGTTGGGGACCTTCATCTGGCCGTGGACGTGGGCGTGGTAGATCGCCACCGCCTCCTTCACGGCCGGGAACTCGTAGGAGAAGGTCTCGCCCTTCTTGATCAGCTCCTGGGTGTACGGGGAGACACCGTCCATGTCGTTCGGCAGCTTGGCGCCGTGGAAGTGCACGTCGGTGCCGAGCGGCAGCTCGTTGGTGACGTCGAAGCGGAGCTTGTCGCCGACGTCGACCTTGATGTACGGCCCGGGCACCATGCCGTTGTAGGTCCAGGCCTCGACGATCTTGCCGGGCTCGACCTCCCAGTCGACGATCTCGGCGGTGAGCTCGAAGCGCTTGGTGCCGTCGGCCATGATCTCGGCCGGCTCGAGGGGCTGGTTGCCCACGCCCTCGGTCTCGGCCGGGTAGGCGGCCATGGAGTCCATCATCGCCTGGTCGAGGGCGGCGGCCTCCTCGTCGGTCATCTCGGCACCGTGGCCACCGTGGCCGGCCGTCTCGCCCTCGGCGGACCCGCCGCCCTCGCCCACGGTCAGGGTGCCGACCATGCCGGCGTCCTTGTGCCCGGCGATGTCGCAGAAGATCTCGTACTCGCCGGCGGCCAGCGAGGACACGTCGAGCGTGCCGGCCTCCCCGGCGGCGAGGTCGGCGGTCTTGAGGTCCTGGTCGGCGACGGCGAGGTTGTGCACCATCGTGCCGTCGTTGGTGACCTCGATGGTGCCGCCCTCGCCCACCGTCAGCCCGTCGGGCTCGATGGCGAACTCGGTGAGCGAGGCGGTGGCGGTGGTGCCTCCGCCGCTGGAACCGCCGGTGCCGGTCTCGGACTCGCCGTCGTCGGAGGCGAAGGCCACGAAGCTGAACACGAGGGCCGTGAAGGCCAGGATCACGACCAGCAGCAGGCCGACGTCGGTGCCGCGGCCCCGGTCGGGGGTCGTGGTCGGTGTGGGGGCGTCTGGGGGGGTGGTCACCGTCATCGGTGCTGGTGGCTCCTTCTCGGGGTCCCGCTCGGTCCGGGTCTGGGTGGGGGTCTTCGCATCATGGCGATGGTCCGGCGGCGGGCACTGGGGTCAGCGGTCACGCGGGCCGGTGACATAGGTCCCGAGCCGGGCCGTCGGTTTCATGCCCGGTGGCGGGCGGCCTGGCTAGGTTCCGTGCCGTGGAGAGCTCCGTCACGCTCGAGGAGATGCGCCGCCTGCTCGACGCGGTCGTCGACGTGGGCGCCGGGCTCGACCTGCCCGACATCCTGGGCCGGGTGGTCGAGGCGGCCACCGAGCTGGCCGACGCCCGGTACGGGGCCCTCGGGGTGCTCGACTCCACCGGCACGACGCTCGAGGACTTCATCACGGTCGGCATCGACGCCGAGCGCCGGGCCCGCATCGGGTCCCTGCCCAAGGGCCACGGGATCCTCGGCCTCATCATCGACGGCGACGAGCCGGTGCGACTCGACGAGCTGAGCGACCACCCGGCCGCCTACGGCTTCCCTCCCGACCACCCGCCGATGGGCTCGTTCCTCGGCGTGCCCATCCGCATCCGCGACCGCACCTTCGGCGACCTCTACCTCACCGAGAAGCAGGGTGGCGGCTCCTTCACCGAGGCCGACGAGGAGCTCGTGGTCGGCCTCGCCGCGGCCGCGGGGGTGGCCATCGAGAACGCTCGGCTGCACGACCGCGTCGGCCGCCTCGCCCTGGCCGACGACCGGGCCCGGATCGGCCGGGACCTGCACGACACCGTCATCCAGCGCCTGTTCGCCACCGGCCTGGCCCTGCAGGGCGCGCAGGTCCTGTGCGGCGCCGACCCGGCCGAGGCGGCCCGGCGCATCGAGGCCGCGGTCGACGACCTCGACCTCACGGTCAAGCACATCCGCTCGGTGATCTTCGGCCTCGATGCGTCACGTCGGGGCGAGTCGGGGATGCGCGACCGCATCATGTCCCTCACGCAGGAGGCCGCCGGGCCGCTCGGGTTCGGGCCCCGCGTCGCCTTCGACGGGCCGGTCGACACCCTGGTGCCCGAGCACGTGCACACCGACCTGCTGGCCACGCTGCGGGAGGCCCTCGCCAACGCGGCACGCCATGCCCGGGCCGAGACGGTCGACGTCCGGGTCCACGCCGGCATCGAGGAGGTCGAGCTCACGGTCCGCGACGACGGCGCCGGCGGCGCATCGTCCCGGCCGGGAGGGCGGGGCCTGCGCAACATGCGCACCCGGGCCGAGCGCCTCGGCGGCACCTGCACGATCGAGGACGCGCCCGCGGGCGGCACCCTGGTGACGTGGCGCGTGCCCGTGGAGCCCCCGGATGCCGTGGCCCCGAAGCCGCCCGTGACGCCCCTGCCCGGCTGAGGCGGGCGGCGGCCTCAGACGGCGATGCGGTGGCCGACGATCACGTCGGTCTCGAGTGACAGGACCGCGCCGTCGGAGAACCAGCGGTGCGGCGGCGCGTCCAAGCTCGCACCGTGGACGATGCTGACCGGCCCCGTGACCGACACGCACCACCCGACGCCGTGGACGAGGTCGATGTCGTCGGCCTCGAAGCCCACCACCTGGCCGTCGATGCTGTCGCCCACCTCGTGGTGGCCCGGCGTGCGCAGCAGCAGCCGTTCGTGGTCGAGGCGGTACTGGACGGGCAGGACGACGGGCAACGCCCCTGCGCTGATGGCCAGGCGGCCGATGTCGTCCGCGGCGAGCAGGCGGCGGCATTCGTCGGCCGTCATCGTCTGGAACCCGGTCCACACCTCGGTCACGGTGCCGATCGTGGCGTCCGGCCGCGGTGCTGGACAGGGCCATTGGTCCCGAAGGGGGCGGTCCGGATCCGTGCCAGCACCTGCGAGGGGCCCCGAGGTGCGAGGATGGGCCGATGAGCGACTCCCCGATCCGGGTCTTCGTCGTGGACGACCACGAGGTCGTGCGGCGTGGGCTCATGGACCTCCTCGACGCCGTCGACGACATCGAGATCGCCGGCGAGGCGGGCACGGTGGAGGACGCCATCGGCCGGATCCCCGGCAGCCGGGTGGACGTCGCCGTGCTCGACGTGCGCCTCCCCGACGGCACCGGCATCGACATCGCCCGGGCCGTGCGCGAGCGCGACAGCTCCATCCAGTGCCTCATGCTCACCTCCTTCGACGACGAGGACGCGCTGCTGAACGCGATCCTCGCCGGCGCCGCCGGCTACCTGCTCAAGCAGGTGAAGGGCCTCGACCTCATCGACGCCGTCCGGCGGGTCGCTGCCGGGCAGTCCCTGCTCGACCCGGCCGTCACCGAGCGGGTGCTGCGCGCCGTGCGCAACCGCGAGCAGCGCGACGAGCGCCTCGAGCGGCTGACGCCCCAGGAGCACCGGATCGTGGAGCTGCTGGCCGAGGGTCGGACCAACCGGGAGATCGGCGCCGACATGTTCCTCGCCGAGAAGACGGTGAAGAACTACGTCTCGAACGTGCTCGCCAAGCTGGGCATGAGCCAGCGCACCGAGGCTGCGGTGTGGGCCGCCCGCCTCGACGAGCGGGGCGAGCTCCGGCGCGACTGAGCCGGTCCGGCCGCCCCCGCTCAGGCCGTGCGGACGGCCACGTCCCGACGACGCCCGTGGCGCCCCGACGCGGTGGCGGCGTCGAGCAGTCGGACGGCGATGCGCGACCGGGTCGGGTCGTCGAGGGGTCCGGGGACGGTGGCGATGATCTGCTCGCTCAGCGCGTCCCGGTGCAGCACGACCTCGCCACCGGGCAGGCCCATGTCGTCGAGCACCCGCTGGAGGGCGGCCTGCACCGATGCGGTGACGTGGTCGTCGCCCAGCTCGGCCACCCGGGCCAGCGCGCCGCCGAGGTCGGGGTGGCGCACGTCGTGGCGGCCCAGGGCCACCACCGGTACGCCGGCCCGCCGGGCGCACACCGTGCCGGCCGACGGTGCGTCCTGGGGGTGCTCGAGGGCCGTGATGGCGAGGTCGACGCCCGCGTCGAGGGGGCAGTGGTGCTCCACCAGGCCGGTGCAGGTGAGCGGCGAGGCCGGGTCGGGCAGGCACAGGTCGGTGACCTCGTGGCCCTCGTGGCGCAGGCCGGCGGCCACCTGGCTGCTGGTCTCGGATCGGTCGGTCAGCATGATCCGCATCGGGGTTCCCCCTGGTCGCGTCGGTCACGTGCAGTGCCGGACATGGTCGACGCCGGCCTGCCGGGCGAACAGGGACCAAGGTCCCGGTCCGGTCGGGCCATCCGGCCGAACGTTGCGCGTGCGACAACTGTTGGAGATCGTGACCTCGGTCCTCGACGGTGAGCTCGAGCACCGCGACTCCGAGGGCAACGAGGGCGTGATCCACCCCGGGTTGGCCCAGCGGATCAGCGCCGGGTGCGGCATCATGAACTCCGAGATGAACCGCTCCGCCAGTACCGACGTGGTGCGCCGATGACCGATCGCTCCGCCGAGTGGGAGGGGTTGCGGGCCGCGCACCTGCTTCCGTCGGAGCGCCGCCCGGCGTCGTCGGCCCGCGGGGTCCACCACGTGGCGCTGCTCTCCACCGACGTGGCCGCCACGATCGCGTTCTACCAGGGCGTGCTCGAGATGCCCCTCACCGAGCTGTTCGAGAACCGGGACTACCCCGGCTCGACCCACTTCTTCTTCGACCTCGGCAACGGCAACCAGCTGGCGTTCTTCGACTTCCCCGGCCTCGACCTCGCTCCGTACGCCGAGGTGCTCGGGGGTCTGCACCACCTGGCCATCTCGGTCGAGCCCGAGCGGTGGGCGCAGCTGCGGCTCAACCTGGAGCGGGCCGGGGTCGACCACCAGCTCGAGAGCGGGTCCTCCATCTACTTCCGGGGGCCCGACGGCGAGCGCCTCGAGCTCATCTCCGACCCCCTCGGCGAGATGTACGGCACCCGGATCGGGTAGCAGCGCTGGGTCAGCCCAGCGGCTTCTCGAAGAACCGCTCGGCGTAGGGGTTGTCGTTGTAGCGCTCGATCAGCGCGTAGCCGCACCGCTCGTACAGGGCGATGGCCTCGACCAGCGTGTCATTGGTGTCGAGGCGGACCCTGCGGTGCCCGAGCGTCGCCGCCCGGGCTTCGAGCTCGGCCAGCAGGCGTCGGCCGACGCCGCGGCCCCGGACGTCGTCGGCGACCCACATCCGCTTGATCTCGGCGATGCCATCGCCGATGGGCTGGACCCCGCCGCACGCCACCACCCGGCCGTCGTGTCGGCCCACGACGAAGGCACCGGCCGGCGGGACCAGCGCCGCCGCCCCGGCACCCAGAGCGTCGCCCGGGTCGAAGCCGCCGGGGAAGCGCCGGTCGAGCTCGGCGAAGTACGCGCCCATGGCTCGCTGCGCGTCGGGGTGCCGGGGATCGATGTCCTCGAAATCCACCCGATGGTCGCCCGAGGTCGGGTCGGAGCCGGCAGCCGGCGGGTGGGCGAGGCGGTCGGTGGCCAGCTTCACCATGGGGACGAGGCGGAAGGGATCGGGCCACACCGCGGTGCGGATCCCCGCCGCCGCCACCGGCTCCGCGCAGACGGGCCCGACGCACACCGGCAGCACGGCCCCCTCGTTGCAGGCGGCGACGATCCGGTCGAGCAGCCCCTCCTCCGCCGCGACGTCCAGCAGGAAGCGCACGGCGGGCTGGCTGGTGAAGGTCACCGCGTCGACCCGCCGGTCGGCCAGCAGGCGGACGAGATCGCGCACCGGGCCCTCGTCGTCGGGCCGCCGCCATCGGTAGACGGGGACCTCGGTGACCCGGTGGGCGACGGCGGCCAGCTGGGCCGTCGACGGGTGGTCCTCCGGGTCGAACAGCTGCACCACCAGCGAGGCGGCATCGATCCGCTCCTGCCCGCGCAGCCAGCTCACCACCTCGGTCATCGACTCGGTCGGTGCCCGCCACACCACCTCGAGGCCCCGCTGCCGGCAGGCGGACTGGGCCTTGGGCCCTCGGGCGACGATGCGCCCGGCGCCCAGGGCGTCGAGCAGGGCCCGATCGAGCCCCCACGCCTCGGCGGCCTCGAACCAGAGGCGCATCCCGAAGCCGGTGGTGGCCACCACCCAGTCGGGCGGATCGGCGATGACCAGCTCGGTCGTGGCCCGCAGCTCGTCGTCGCCGCTCAGGTCCACGGTGTGGACGGTGGGCGCGACGACCACGTCCGCCCCCCGCTTGCGGAACAGCTCGGCCTGCTCCTCGGCCCGGCGCTCGGCGGTGACCGCGACGGTGCGGCCGGCCAGCTCGCCCCGTCCGGGTGCCTCGTCGGTGCCGGCCACGGCGGTGACGGTGCCGATCAGCCGGCCAGGGCGATGAGCTCGCGCAGGCCCTCGAGCCCGAGCTCACCGGCGTTGCGGGCGATGACCTCGCCGTCACCGTCGACGAGCACCAGGTACGGGTACGACGTCAGCCCGAACGCCTGGGCCGCCGACCCGCCCTCGTCGTCGAGGATCACCCGGCCCGACCAGCCCTCACGCTCCAACCACGGCGCCGGCGGGTAGTTCGGGGCCGTCTCGTCGGTGCCGGTCAGCACGACGACCGCGTCCATGCCGTCGAGGGCGCCCTCATCGGCCAGGGCCACCAGCTGGGGCAGCTCGGCCTGGCAGTGCGGGCACCAGTGGGCGAGGAAGGCGAGGAGGGTCGGCTCGTCGTACTCGACCGAGGTGCCCTGCCCGGTGGGGTCCACGCCCTCCAGCGTGGGGGCGGGCGTGCCGACCGCCGGGTCGTCCCCGCCGTCGGCGAGCGGGGCCAGGTCGTCGCCGGCGACGGAGATGCCGGCGGTCGCCAGCAGCTCGCCGGCGCCGGACTCGGAGCCGGCGCCGGTGGTGGTGTCGCCGGTCGCCGTGTCTGCGCCGTCGTCGTCTCCGCCGTCACCGCCGGAGGCCAGGAGCGCGATGGCGAAGGCGACGACCACGATCGCGCCCAGCACGAGGAAGGGGAGGGACGAGCGCTTGGGGGCGCGAGGTCCGCCGGACGGCGAGCTCTTGGTGCTGCTCATGGGTTCGTTCCTCCGAGGGGGGTGCTCGACAGACGAGCCTACGGATGGTCGACGGTGTCCCGGTCGCGGCTATCGGTGCGGTCGATGGCGATGGCGATGCCGATCAGGAGGAGCGCCACCGTGGCGAGTCGGGGGATGGTGAAGGCACCGAGGCCCTCGACCCAGCGGACCGTGCAGGGGACCGTGGCGTTGCAGGCGCCGCTGTCGAGGCTCGGGAACGTCTCGATCGCCACGTGCCAGGCGTTGACGACCAGTCCGGCGGCGACGAGGGCGAGGCCGGCGAACCGGAGGTCGCGGCTGCCCCGCGGGCGCAGGGCCCGGATGCCGAGCACCACCACGAGCGGGTACACGGCGATCCGCTGGTACCAGCACAGCTCGCAGGGCGGGAAGCCGGCGACCTCGGAGAACCACAGGCTGCCGCCCGTGGCGATCACGGCCACCAGCCACCCGCTGGTGCGCCCGTGCTCGTCAGCGGTCGAGCGGATGGCCCGGCGGCTGGGCTCGTGGACGGCCGCGGCGACCGAGGCGAGCACGACCACGGCGATGGCCATGGCCGCCATGGCCCCGAACGCGTCGGCGACCTGGGCTGCCTCCACGCCGGGCTCAGCTCACGACGATGGTGAACGTGCGCGTGAAGGTGTTGCGGTAGGGGCTCTCGCACCCGTCGGCGAGGTGGGTCCCGATGTTGCCGCCGATGCGGACCTCGTGCTCGCCGGGGGTCTCGAACGTGATCGACCGCTCCAGCAGGATGCGGTCGGCCACGGGGGCCGGCGGGTCGTGCGGTCCGGTCCGGGCGCACGACGGGTTGATGACCTCGCAGCTGGAGGTGTTCACCACGCCCGGGTCGCTGACGTACCAGTTCAGGCACGCACCCTGCGCGTCGGCGCCGGCCGGGTCGACGTACTCGACGGCGAAGCGCACCGGCTCACCGACACCGGCGGCGATCGGCGTCGACACGGCGTACACCTCGACCTCGTAGGCGCCCGGGGCCGGGTCCCAGGAGAACGGTCCGCAGGCCGGGTCCGTGCTGTTGCGGCAGGGCACGGTGGTGGTGGTCGTGGTGGCGGGCGCCGGCGGTGCGGTGGTGGCCGGCCCGGCGGTCGTCGCGGTCGGCCGGGGTGCGGTCGGCGAGACGAGGGTCGCTGCCGGCTCGTTGGATGCGTCGGGCACACGCTCGGTGGTCTCGCCCAGCACCTCGGGCGCCTCGGTCGTCGTGGTGGTCGGCCGAGGGGCGCGGCGACCGCTGGTCACCGTGGTGGAGGTGGTGGAGCCGTCGGCATCGACCGAGGCCCGCTCGTCGTCGCTGCCCACCGAGCTCATGACCGTGACGGTCAGGAGCGAGAGCGCGGCCACGACGACCACCGCCGAGATGACCGGGAGTGCGGCGCGCCAGCGTTGGGGGAGCACGCAGGAAGTGTACGCGCCGGTGTCAGGTCTTCAGGCCAGGGGGGGACGAGCCGGTGGCGGCCTCCCAGCCGGCGGCCGCAGCCCGCTGGCTGATCACCCGGGCGATGCCGGCGCCCACCCCGGCCGCCACGCCCCACTGGAGCGCGATGGACCACCCCACCCGGCGGTCCGCCGGGTTGAACGGGGGCCCGCTGGCGTCGTCACCGCCGGGCCAGAACGCCTGCAGCAGCTTGCGGGTGGCGACGGCGCCGAGCACCGCGCTCCCATTCGAGAGGGCGGCCCAGCGGAGCCGCTCGGATCGGGAATCAACCATCTCGCCCTCCTACCCACCCCGGCACGGCCTTGACCCGCTCGGCCCTCTTTGTCACGCTTCGGGTCGTATAGCACGCGATGCGTGGTGGGTGTTCTTCTGCCGGACGACGGTCCGGGTATCGGGAGCCGATGGACGTGCCAGCACAACGCGACGAGGGGCGGGCCCTCGGTGCACTCACGCCGGTCGACGGCGCAGCGCCGATCGCGATCATCGACTTCCTGGCCAACGCCGAGTCGGTCCTCCACCGCCTCGGTGCCCACACCTGCGTGGCGGACTGGGTGATGGCTCGCCTCCTCGGCACCGAGTGGATCGTGCTGGCCGGTGAGGGTGGACACGGGCTGCGCCCGGGTGACGTCCTCGACCGGCCGCCGGGTGCGTCCCGGCACCTCGACCACCTGGCGTCGATCTGGGCCGGCGACGTGGTCGTCGATCTGACCGAGGGCCACGTCGAGCCGCTCCGGGGCCAGCCGACGTCCACAGAGGTCGCGCACTGCGACGGCCTGGTCGCGTTCCCGCTGTGGGGCGGCGACGGGCTCTTCGGCGCGGTGTGCGCCCTGCCCGCCAGCCGGCAGCAGGAGGAGGAGCTCCGGGCGGGCGAGGCCATGGTCCGCCTCACCGTCGAGCTCCTCACCTCCGTGCTCGGGCTCGACCTCGACCGCAGCCGTCTGCAGCGTCGCCTGGACGCCGCCGAGAGCGCGTCCCTCAGCGATCCGCTGACCGGCCTGGGCAATCGGCGGGCGTTCGAGCGCGCCGTCGACCGCGAGGAGGCCCGCTGTGCCCGGTTCGGCCACCGCGCCGGGATCATGGTCCTCGACCTCGACGGCCTGAAGGCCATGAACGACACGTGGGGCCACGGCGCGGGCGACGATCTGCTGCGCCGGGCCGGCGAGGCCATCCGCGCCACGTTGCGCAGCGCCGACCAGGCGTTCCGGATCGGGGGCGACGAGTTCGCCGTGCTGCTCCCCGAGGTGACGGCCGACGGCGTGCACAGCCTGCACGGGCGGCTCACCCGGGCCCTCGCCGATGCCGGGGTCGCGGCGTCGGTGGGCTGCGCCATCCGCCACCCCACGGGGAACCTGCACGCCTCCGTCCGCGCCGCCGACGCCGAGATGTACGAGCGGAAGCGGGAGCGGACCGGAGGGCGCAGCTCCCGCCCGCGCTGATCAGCTCTCGGGCCGGGCGAGCGGACATCTCCGCTCACCGGTGGCTCACAGCGAGCTCACAGGTCGACGGACGATGCTGGGGCGATGGCCGGAGAGAAGCTGTTGCTCGTCGACGACGAGGAGAACCTGCGCTCGATGCTCACCGCCGCCCTGCGTCACCACGGGTACGACGTGGTGGCGGTGGCCGACGGACGCCAGGCGCTCGACGCGCGGGCCGACGCCCGGCCCGACCTCGTGGTGCTCGACGTCATGCTGCCCGACGTCGACGGCTTCGAGGTCTGCCGGCGCATGCGGGCGGAAGGGGACCACACGCCGGTCCTGTTCCTGACCGCTCGCGACGGCACGGAGGACAAGGTGCGCGGGCTGACCCTCGGCGGCGACGACTACCTCGTCAAGCCGTTCAGCCTCGAGGAGCTGGTGGCCCGGTGCCAGGCGCTGGTCCGGCGGGCCGGCCTGGCCCGCGACGACGACTCGGTCCTGCGCTGCGCCGACCTCCAGATGGACGACGACGCCCACCGCGTCTGGCGGGCGGGGCAGGACGTCTCGCTGTCACCCACCGAGTACAACCTGCTGCGGTACCTGCTGATCAACAAGGGCCGGGTGCTGTCGAAGGCCCAGATCCTCGACCACGTGTGGCACTACGACTTCGACGGCGACGGTGGGGTGGTGGAGACCTACATCGGCTACCTCCGCCGCAAGGTCGACCACGTCGAGCCGAAGCTGATCCACACCATCAGGGGGGTCGGCTACACGGTGCGGGAGAGCTGAGGTGTCCCTGCGGCACCGGGTGCTGCTGGCCGTGGGGGTCATCGCCGTCTCCCTCGTCGTCGTGCTGGTGTTCCTGACCCGCACGACCGAGGACAACCTGCTCCGACAGGTGGACGAGCAGCTGCAGGATGCGGTCGGTCCGGTGCGCGGCGTCGGTGAACGGGGCCCCAGGCGCAGCGCCGACCTGTCGTCGCTGTACGTCGGCGTCGTGGATGGCCACCGGATCGTCACCATCGTCACCCCCGGGCTGCGGGGGGCGAACATGGCGGTGCCCACCGTCACGGCCGGCAGGGCGGCGGACGCGGCGGCGACCGGCGAGCCGTTCAGCGTCGGCAGCCTCGACGAGGACCTGCGCTGGCGCATCCAGGCCGTCACCGGGCAGCAGGGCCGGGTCACCGTGATCGGCCTGCCGCTCGACACGGTCGACGACGCCGTGCGCGACCTGGTGGCGGCGAGTGCACTCGGCGCCCTCGCCATCCTGGCCGCACTGGCCCTCGTCACCGTCTGGGTGATCCGCCTCGGCGTGCGTCCGGTGCAGCAGATGACCGACGTGGCCAGCGCCATCGCCGCTGGTGACCTGTCACGCCGGGTGCCCGAGGCCGAGCCGGGCACGGAGGTCGGTGCCCTCGGCATCGCCCTGAACGCCATGCTCGCCAGCATCGAGACCAGCTTCGACGAGCGGACCCGTGCCGAGGAGCGCCTCCGGCAGTTCGTGGCCGACGCCTCCCACGAGCTGCGCACCCCGGTGGCCACCATCCGGGGCTACGCCGAGCTCCACCGTGCCGGTGCGCTCCCCGCGGGGGAGGCGCTCGACGACGCCATGCGCCGGACCGAGCAGGAGGCCATCCGGATGGGCGGGCTCGTCGACGACCTGCTGGCGCTCGCCCGACTCGACCAGGGTCGCCCCCTCGATCTGGCACCCGTCGACCTCGTCGCCGTGGCTCGCGACGCCGTCGCCGACGCCCGCGCCGTCGATCCGGGACGGGCTGTCTCGCTGCACGACACCGGACCGGTGGTGGTCCGGGCCGAGGAGGCCAAGGTGCGCCAGGTCGTGGCGAACCTGATCGGGAACGCGGTGGTGCACACGCCGTCGACCGCGGCCGTGACGGTCAGCGTCGACCGGGAAGGAGGATGGGGACGCTTGTCGGTGGCCGACGACGGGCCGGGCATGGCTCCGGAGGTGTCCGGGCGTGCCTTCGAGCGCTTCTACCGGGCCGATCCGTCGCGGTCGCGGCACCAGGGTGGCAGCGGGCTCGGGCTCGCCATCGTCGACGCCATCGTCCGGGCGCACGGGGGCGAGGTCCAGCTCCGCTCCGCGCCCGGCGCCGGGACGACCGTGTCGTTCCGCCTCCCGCTGCACGGCGCGGCAACCGGCTGATCGGCCGCTGCGTCACCCCCCGGAGAGGGCCTGCATCAGCACCAGCTCGTCGAGGTGCTCGACCGGCGCCGTCAGGTCGCGGCAGCACTCGCCGTCGAGCCAGACCGTCATGTGCTCGCGCAGGCGATCCTGCTCGTCGACGACGCGGAAACGGATGCCGGGGAATCGCCGGTCGAGGTCGGCGAGGACCTCGGCCACGGTGGCGCCTTGGGCGGTCACGTTGGCGTCACCGGCGGTGTAGGACCGCAGCGGCGTCGGGATGCGCACCCGCATCAGGTGGCCGCCACCTCGACCGAGTAGATCTCGGGCAGGTGGGCGGCCAGGCAGGTCCAGGTGTCGCCTGCATCGGCGCTCCCCCACACCTCGCCGCTGGTGGTGCCGAAGTACACGCCGACCGGGTCGGCCGCATCCGTGGTCATGGCCTGGCGCTTCACGGTGAGCCAGCCCCGATCGGGCAGGCCGGCGCGCTGCTCGTGCCAGGTCGCGCCGGCGTCGGTCGTGCGGTACACGGCCGGCCGCCCGTCCGGGCAGGTGCGCGGCCACACGTCGGTGCCGTCCATGGGGAACACCCAGACGGTGTCGGGGTCGCGCGGGTGCAGCTCGACGGGGAAGCCGATGTCGCCTACCTCGCCCGGCATGTTGTCGCCGATGCGGGTCCACCTCGTCCCCGGCCGGTCCAGCCGGTAGATGCCGCAGTGGTTCTGCATGTAGAGCCGGTCCGGGTCGGCCGGATGGAGGCGGACGCAGTGGGGGTCGTGGCCGTAGGGCACGTCGGGGTCGGGCAGGAAGTCGGCGGCACAGCCGGCGTTGAGCGGGGTCCAGTCGTCGCCGCCGTCGGTCGACTCGAATACGCCGCCGCCCGACAGGCCGATGTAGAGGTGCGCCGGGTCGCGCGGGTCGACGTTGACGGAGTGGAGCATGGACCCGTCGGGCGTGCCCTCGACGTCGGGCCACTCGGCCCACTCGGCCCAGCTGGGGTGGTCGTTCCAGCCGTCGACCGGCGCCCACGTGTCGCCGTCGTCGGAGCGGAACAGGCCCTGCGGCGACGCCCCGGCGTACCAGGAGCCGGGCTGGTCGGCGGGGCCCGGGGTGAGCCAGAAGACGGAGCGGACGGCACGTCCGTGGGCATCGCCGGCGTGGAACGCGGGAGGTCGCGCCGCCTCGGTCCACGTGGCGCCTCCGTCCGCGGACCGGAAGACCGTGGGGCCGAGGTGGCCCGTCTTGGCCGCCACCAGCACCGTCCCCCCGTCCCGGGGGTCGGCCATCGCGTGGTGGATGATGTGGCCGAGGAACTCGGGAGGCCCGAGCGTCCACGTGGTGCGGTCGGCCGAACCCGACAGGACGAAGAGGCCCTTCCTCGTCCCCACCAGCACGCGTGGCGCCATCTGCATCGTCGTCATCATGCTCCTGTGACGGTCCGGGCGCCACGGACTGATCAGCGCGGGGTCAGGCGCGGACCTCGGTCAGCCACCCGTCGGGATCGGGTCGAGCTGCCGTCTGGATCTCCCGCAGCGCGTCGCGGAGGCGGACCACGTTGCCTCCCACGCCGCCGGTCCCGACGTCGATGCGCTCGCCGTCGAGGACCAGCTGGCCCACCGGCGACAGGGCGGCGGCGGTCCCGGACAGGGCCGCTTCGGCGTCGGGTCGACGGGCCCAGTCGACCAGCTCGTCGACGGTGACGGTGCGCTCCTCCACCTCGTAGCCGAGGTCGGCGGCGACCCGGAGCAGGGAGTCGCGGGTCACGCCGTGGAGGAACGAGTCCGTCAGGGCCGGCGTCACCAGCCGCTCGCCGTCGACGAGCACGAAGTTCGACGCACCGGTCTCCTCGACGCGGCCGCCCGGCGCGAACAGCACCTGGTCGGCACCCACCTCCCGTCCGGCGCGGCGGGTGGTACCCAGGGCCATGGCGTAGTTGGCGCCGCTCTTGACGACCCCGAACTGCGGTGTGGTCCGCGGCTCATGGGACACGGCGACGACGAGGGCGCGCACCCCACCGGCGAAGTAGTCGCCCACCGGGCTGGCCAGCACGAACAGCAGGGCGTCGTCGCTCGGCCGGGCCGCGGAGCCGATGTTCGGGTCGACGCCGATGAGGGTGGGACGCAGGTACAGCGAGCCCGGTGCCTCCGGCACCAGGTCGAGCGCGTCGTGCACCGTCGCGGTGACCAGCTCGGTCAGCAGGTCGGCCGGCGGCACGGGCAGCACCACCACCTCGGCCGAGCGCTGCATGCGGGCGACGTGGCGGTCGAGCCGGAAGATCCGCACCGTGCCGTCGACGCCACGGTGCGCCTTCAACCCCTCGAAGCACGCGCTGCCGTAGTGGAGGACGTGTGCGGCCGGGTGCAGGGACAGTGGGGCCACCGGGTCGAGCCGGGGCCCGCTCCACCCCCCGGCGGTGAACTCGGCCACGCCCATGCGGTCGGCGAAGGTGGCGCCGAAGGCGGGGGTCGTCGCCGGCTCTCGGGTGTCGGATGCGGTACCGGTCGTGGCCATCGGTCCAGCATCGCGAACGCGGACACCGGGCAGCGGGCCACTTCGCCGTTGGCCGATCGGTCCGGGCGGACCGATGACCCTCGGACCGGTGACGTGCACGGTCACCACCGAAGGGTCCCTCCGGCTGCGGCAGCGCCCGGTGCAGTGCGCCGCGCTACTCGGCGATGGGGTCGAAGGGCACGTCGCCGGCCTGGGCGGTGCGGTAGGTGGCGCTGCGGGGATCGATGGCCGGGGTGCCGAACCACTCGGCAGCCCGAAGGTGGGCGTCCACCCGTGTGCGCAGGGAGTCGGGATGGGTGTCGACGTACAGGGTTCCGTCCAGGTGGTCCACCTCGTGCTGGAAGCACCGGGCGGCGAGACCCTCGCCCTCGTAGCTGACGGCCTCACCCCGCACGTCCTGGCCCCGCACGCGGGCGCGGGCGGCGCGGTCCGTCGGGATCGAGATGCCGGGCACCGAGAGGCAGCCCTCGAACCCGTGCTGGTGCTCGTCGCCGACCAGCTCCACGACCGGGTTCACGACGTAGCCGGTCTCGTCGTCGCCGCAGTCGAAGACGAACACCCGCTCGAGACGTCCGATCTGGTTGGCCGCCAGGCCGACGCCGGTCTCGATGGCGTACATCGTTGCGAAGAGGTCGTCGACGAGGGCGGCGAGGCGCTTGTCGAAGGTGGTCACCACGTCGGCGCGGGTGGCCAGCACGGGGTTCCCGTAGAGGGTGATCGGAGGGCACCTGCGGGGCAACCGGAACGGCACGGGCGGGCACCGTACCGAGGTGGGACCTCGGCCATGATGGGCGCACTGCGACGAGGTCGGTCGCCCGTTCGAGGAGATCGCGGTCACCGCCATGTTCCGCGACGTCCCGGCCGGCGCTCTGGAGGAGACCTTCGGTCCGGTCCTGGACGACCTGCGCGCCGTGGGTGACAGCCGACGGCGGGCGGGGGTCAGGCGATGTTCAGCCACTCTCCACGGCGCCGACACCGCCAGGTGATCGGCGCTCAATCTCGTCTGCGTACGTTCCGGTGCATGACCAAGACACTCATCGACCGGCTGGGGCTCGGCAACGATCGTGCGGTCGCCAACGCCAGGCAGGCGTTGGTCGATCGCCAGCGCGAGGACCGGCTCATCGCCGAGCTGATCCGAGCGATCCAGGTCCACGAGGTGCTGGCGGCATCCCCGGACCGCAGCCGGCGGATCGCGGCCTGAACGGCCGACCGACCCGGACCCACCCCGACCGCGTCACCACGACCAGGGCCCGAACTCGCGCTCGGCCCGGCGCATGCAGCTGACCTCGGACCTCGGGGGCCTCGTCAGCGCCGAGGGCGACCGCGACCACGTCCGGGGCCGGAGGGCCCGCTCACGTCACCAGATGGCGGTGGGGGTGTGGCCGACGTCGGTGGCAGTGCCGGTTCGTCGTCCTCCTCCTCCTGGTTGCCCTGGACGTCGGCCTCCTCCACGGCACGGGGTGCCCGGTCGGGCAGGGGCGGTGCGTCGGGGAAGGGGATCGGGTCGACGCCCTCGAGCGCAGCAGCGACGAAGTCATGCCAGATCGGGGCGGCGGCCGTACCGCCCGTGAGGCCCGGGACCGGTTGCGCGGCGTCCGGATGACCGAGCCACGTGGCCACCGACAACGTCGGGACGGTCCCCACGAACCAGGCGTCGGCGTTGTTCTGGCTCGTACCGGTCTTGCCGGCCGGCTCCCAACCCTGGAGCTGCGCGGCGCGTCCCGTTCCGTCGTCGATGACGTCCTGCAGCATCGAGCGGAGGGCACCGGTGATCGCCGGGTCCACCACCTGCTCGGGTTCGGGCTCCCGGTCGAGCACGACCGTGCCGTCCGGCGCCACGACGCGTGCGACGATCCGGGCCTGGGTGTGCGTGCCGCCCGTGGAGAGGAACCCGTACGCCGACGCCATCTCCAGCGGGGACACCCCTCGTGCCAGGGCGCCGAGCGCGATGGACGGGCCCCGCTGGCCGGGGCCGCCGAGCGCGGCCTCGACGTCGACACCCAGCCGGTCGGCCACGTCGACGATCGGGTCGGTGCCGACGCTGACCGCGATCTGGGCGAACGCTGTGTTGACGCTGGCGGAGAGCGCTTCTCCCAGGGTGACCGAGCCGTGGTCACGCTCGCCGTAGTTCTCCACCTTCCACCGCTGCCCCGGTGCGTGCTCGAACTCGGCCGGGCCGTCACCCTCGAGGCGCTGCGCCGGATCGAGTCCGGCTTCGAGGGCGGCGACGGCGGCCAAGGGCTTGAACGTGCTGCCCGGCTGACGCCGGCCCTGGGTGGCGAGGTCGAAGTCCTCCGTCCCGGGCGGGGTCACGCTGGCGATGGCCCGCACGGCCCCGGTCTGGGGGTCCACGGCAGCGAGGGCACCTCCCAGGTCGGGCCAGCGCTCGAGCGCTCGTTCGACGGCGTCGATGGCCGCCAGCTGGAAGCGGCTGTCGATGCTGGTCTCGATGCGGAGCCCACCCGTGGCGAGGCGCTCGGCGCGGGCGTCGGCGTCGGCTCCGAGGGCCGGCTCCTCCAGCAGTTCGCGGTGCACGGCCGCGGCCAGCAGCGGATCGGTCACCCGCACCGGTGGGGGCGCGAGCTCCAGCGGTGCCGTCCGCAGCGCGTCGGACTCGGCGCGGTCCAGCACGCCCCGGTCGGCGGCGATGTCGAGCACCACGTCGCGCCGAGCACGTGCCGCCTCGGGGTTGCGGCGCGGGTCGAGCGCACCCGGGGACTGGATGAGGCCGACGAGCACGGCGGACTGCTCGGGACGGAGCTCGGTGACCGGCACCCCGAAGTACTCCCGGGCCGCAGCGGCCACGCCGTAGGCGCCCGATCCCAGGTAGACCTCGTTGAGGTACCGCTCGAGGAGCTGGCGCTTGGTGTAGCGCTCCTCGAGGGCGACGGCGTACAGCAGCTCCTTGGCCTTGCGCACGACGGTGCGCTCGGAGTCGGTGAAGCTCCGCTTGGCCAGCTGCTGGCTGATGGTGGAGCCGCCCTCCTCGACACCGCGGGCTGCGAAGTTCGCGAACGCAGCGCGAGCGATGCCCTCGCCATCCCACCCGGAGTGCTCCCAGAACCGGTCGTCCTCGACCGCCACGACCAGCTCCTGGAGGTGGTCGGGGATCTCCTCCAGATCCACGAGCAGGCGGTGGGGTCCACCGGGCAGGTCGGTGAGCGGCTCGTCGTTGGAACCGAAGACCGTCGACGACTGCTCGAGTGGGGGCAACCCCTCGTCCTCGACCTCGTCGGCGAACACGTCGGCCCCGACGCGCAGGATCGGACCGCTGAACACCGACAGGGAGCCGACGAGCACGATGCCCGCCAGGCCGACGCGGCCGATGGCCCGTTGCACCCGTCGCCCGCGGATGCCCGTCAGCCGGCGTCGCGCCGTGCGCGCGGCGTCCGGGGCTCGGGCCGCGAGCCGTCGCATCCGTCGGGCCACGGCCAGCGCGGTCCACCGGTCCAGGCGCTGCCCGGCTGCCACCACGGCCGGCACGTCCCTGCACGCTCGGTCCCAGCTCGCCGAAGCGACCGGCCGTGACACCTCGGCCAGGCGCGCCGACGCGGCAGCAACCTGTCCGGGTGCGGCTCGAGCAGTCCGCGCGATCGTCCTGCCGACGGCCGAACCGGCGGTGCGGATCCACGCCACCATGCCCAGCAGCACGAGGAGCCAGGGCGGCCAGTCCTCGACGGGCCTGCGGGGTCGGGGTTCGGGAGACACGGCGACCCCGAGTGTTGCAGAACGATGACGGAATGAAACAGTGCTGTCACGCGGCGGTCGAGTGCTCCACGCCGCCTGCCGGTGCCTACGGCTGGTCCGATCCCGGGGACTCCCTCGTCGTGGCCGGCTTCGGTCGCTCCTCGGCATCGTGGCCAGCACGCAGGTGCACCACGTGGCTCAGGCGGAGCGGTGGGCGTCGGTCGGGGAACTGGCTCTCCACGGGATCGAGCACGACGCAGACGTGGTCCGACGTCGTGTCCAGCAGCCCCGCCTTCCGGCCGATCACCCGGTTGGGGCACCGGTCGAGCAGCGGCACGCCGTCGAGACCAGGGTGCCAGGCGCAGCGGGCGAACTTGTCGTCCCGGTCACCGGTGAGGGTGCCGAAGGTCGTGGCGATCTCGACGTCGTCGACCGTGGGGAAGTGCACGGCGATCACCTGTGCGAACACCGCGACCCGGAAGGTGTGGTTGGCCTTCGACAGCCAGATGCTCAGGCCGCTCGGTTCCATCCCCGACTGCGCATGGAAGCCGATCAGGCAACCGGCCCGCTCACGGCCGTCGGTGGTGGTGACGATGGCCATCGCCGGATCGGACCACGCCATGATGTCGTCGAAGCTGTCGAGGGTGCTCATCGCCGCTCGTACCGCAGGAAGAGGTTCCCGTCGGCCTCCAGGACGTGCCCCAGACGGAAGTCGGACGTCGCTGCCGTGGGCGGCATGACCGCAACCGGCAGGGGGTCGCCGCCGACGATCGGGGCAAGGGTGAGGCACAGCTCGTCGATCAGATCCTGTGCGAGCAGCTCGCCCAGCAGCGACGGTCCCCCTTCGCACAACACGACCTGATGGCCGGCCTCGGCCAGGGCCTGCAACGCCAGCAAGGGCTCGACCCGATCGGCGCCGGCGACGATCACCTCGGCGAGCTCGCTGAGCCGGGCCCGGGCGTCCGAGGACGATGCCTCGCAGGTCACGACGATGGGTGGCGACCCGTCGGGGCCCGGGCGGAACAGCTGGGCGTCGAGGTCGAAGCCCAGGGAGCGGCTGACCACCGCCAGTCGGGGCAACGTGGGTCGACCACGGTCGGCCCGCTGGCGTCTGCGTTCCGGAGAGAGGACGACGGGCCCGTAGCGCTCCCGACGCACCGTCTCGGCCCCGACCAGGACGACGTCGGCGACCGATCGGAGGTCGACGAACAGCTGGCGGTCGGTCGGGCTCGACAGCGCACCGACTCGGCCGTCGATCGCCGTGCTCCCGTCCAGGCCGCTGACCATGTTGGCCAACACCCACGGACGGCCATCGACCAGGTGACGGTCCACGTCGGCGTATGGCGCGAGCGGGTCGGCGAGAGGGTTCTTGCTGCTCAGGAGCCGCATGGCGTCCCTCTGTACCCCCGGACGGTGTACCTGTCGAATGCAGCCCTGCACTCGAGTCGCGCGGGTCCGTCAGTCTGGGGCCCGAAGTAACCTGGTGCCATGTCGGTTGTCGACACATCCTCGCCGCTGGGTGCCCTCCTCCACGAACATCGGGACCAGATCCTGGAGATCGCAGCACACCACCGAGCGCGCAGCGTCCGCGTCTTCGGCAGCGTCGCTCGGGGCGACTGCAGCGAGACGAGCGACATCGACCTCCTCGTCGACTTCGAACCCGACAGCTCACTGTTCGACCTGCTCCATCTGGCCGAGGAGCTCGAGGAGCTGCTCGGCCATGACGTCGATGTGGTGTCAACCGGTGGGCTCAAGGACCGCGACGACAGGATCCTGGCCGAGGCCGTTGATCTGTGAGTCGATCCGACGACGAGCGCGTCGCCGACATCCTCGAGGCGGCGCAGCAGATCGGCGAGGTCGTCCAGCGTGGACGGCATGCCTGGGATGCAGATCGCATCGCCCAGTTGGCAGTTGAGCGCCTCTTGGAGATCATCGGCGAGTCGGCGCAAGCAATGAGCGCACAGGCGCGCTCTTCGTACCCCGACGCGCCATGGCGAGTGTCATCGGTCTCCGTGTCGTGCTCGCCCACCACTACCACCGGATCGATCCCTCACAGGTCTGGACGATTGCATCCACCGAAGTCCCTCGGCTCGCCAAGCGGTTGAACTGACTTTCATCTGACCCGTTCCCCTTGGTTCGCAGCTGGGGCGAGGGACACGGCGGGCTCACCGGGACTGCAGATGCCCATGCGAGTAGGAAGGTCCGGTCTTCGGCGACTTCGACATCTACCGCCACGCCGCCGAGGCGGTCGATCTCGCTGCTGGCTACCGGGTGCTCGCGAGTCCGGGCGCGCACGCAGCGACCTTCGCCCTCGCGTCCGCAGTGCTGGGTGATGCCAGCGACGTGTTCGACACCATGAACGCCACGACGATGACCGGCACGCGCAACAAGCTCGAGTACCTCGATGCGGATCAGTCGACCGAGGTCGACGAGAACGACGCCCGCTGGGCAGCTCAGCTCGCCAGGCGAGCGGTGGACGATGCGTCGTCATTCCTGTCCTGACCGTCGAACGGCAGGACCTTGACCATCGGGCGGTTCACGATCGTGTCGTGGAACGACCCAGTCCCCGACTGCAGCCAGTCCGGAGCGCGTACCTGGACCTGTATCTCGCGGCCGACGTCGAGGCCGACCTCGTGGACCGTGGCGTAGAGCTCGCTTCGCTCAGGGTGACCGAGGACGAGCAGATCGATGTCGCCGACGGGGCGTGTCCCGTCTTCGCCGTGCCAGCGCGCGGCCCAGGAGCCATAGATGTAGGCCGCCTCAACCCCGGTGAGGTCCTCGAGCGCGTGACGGAGCCGGACCGGTACGCCAAATGCGCTGACCAGCAACTGGCGTAGAGGAACGTGATAAGGGCTGGTGGTGTCGGCGCTGACGAGCCGGGTTCTACCAACGCGTCGGGATCGGATCAACCCTGCCGCCTCAGCTCGTTCGACCTCACGGTGGATCGATGCCGTGGGGATGCCGAGACGACCGGTCAGTTCGGTCAGGGACTGCTCTCGATCCGGGTTGTCGAGGATGTCGGCGAGTAGCTCTACCTGCTGACGCGACCGGAAGATCGGCAACAGCTCGGGAGTACCCTTCCGTTCCACAAAACGGATGATATCATCCAGATTGCGGAAACGCAGAGTGTTGGGTGATCACCGCTCGGTGTCGTGGTGGGACGACTCGGTCTCGGGGCCGGGTTGGTTGAGGTGACGGTCGATGGCGTCGGCGATGTCCACGTCGGCGCCCGGGAGGGCGTAGCTGTACTCCCGCAGTGTGGTGGCGGCGTCGCGGTGGCCGAGTGCGCTTGGGGTGATCGAGCGCTGGTGGTCGCGCCGGCCGCTGAACACCCACGGTCCGAGGTGGGCTTCGGCGGACCATTCGTCGTGGAGTCGCGTCCAGATCGCTGCGGTCGTGGCGCCGATGGTGAGGCTGCGTCCGTGCCCGGACTTCGGGGTCGTGATCTCGGTTCCGGAGATGGCCCGGCGGATGGTGAGGGTGCGGGCGTCGAGGTCGTCGAAGCGCAGCGCGGCGATCTCACCTCGTCCGGCGCCGGTGTCGGCGGCGAGACGCAACAAGAGCAGGTCCTGTTCGGCGACGTGGCGTCGCCACGACGACGGGCCGGGTGTGGTGTCGTTGGCGACGGCTTCGAGCAGTGCCGTCGACGCGGCAGCGAACAGCGCGGTCACGTCGGCGTCGGGGATGGGCCGGCGGGGTTCGGAGCGGCCCGGGCCGCGCATGGTGCGGATCGGGGTGGTGGTCGATGATCCGTTCGTCGTAGGCCCACCCGATCGCCGAGCGCAGGACCCGGAACCCTCCGGCGCGCACCGACAGCGTCGCCCCTTCTGCTTCCCAGCGGACGAGGGTGTCGCGCACCCGTTGGGGGGTGAGCGTGGTGACCCGAGTCGATGCGAGCTTGTCGGCGCTCGGAACCGGGCGTTGGAACGATGGCTGGACCAGGTCGAGGGCTTCCACGGGTGGTCAGCGGCCAACCATCGAGCCAACAGCTCACCGACGGTGAGCCGCGGCGCCGCCCGGGCGATCGAGCGGCGGACTCGCCGGCGAGCTCGACCCGGTAGGTGTCAGCGTCGGTCTCGGTGCCGTGGAAGGTGACCGAGCGCAGGATCGTGCGGCCGGTGACCGGGTCGGTGCCTGCGGCGACCCGGATCTCCCACACCCCCGGTCGCCGTTCGCGCTTGTTCCTGTCCATCGGGCTGCGGTCATGGGGCCGCGATGTAGGGACAGAAGTAGGGTTGCTCCTGCCGTCCCTACCAGCGAAACCGGCCTGCGCAGGCTCATGACCTGCATGTTCGCTCAGCGCGCCCGAAGGGACTCGAACCCCTAACCTTCTGATCCGTAGTCAGATGCTCTATCCATTGAGCTACGGGCGCACTGTCACCGAGGCGACTGAGCGAGCATATCAGCGACGCGGGAGGGTCGCGAATCGTGCCGACCACCGCCGGCGAGGGCTGCGCGAGCGTTTCGATGCCTTGCCGATCGGCGGTGCGCGCGAGCAGACTGGGCCGCGCCGAGGCGAGGAGCAGACCATGGACGAGAACGACGCGCGGTCGACGCGCGTGATCAGGCCCCTCACCCTCGAGACCTTCCCCGCGTGGCTCGCCCTCGCCGAGAAGCACAACGGCGTGTGGGGCGGCTGCTACTGCTCGTACTTCCACG
>JBKHVG010000025.1:0-52078 GCA_046570205.1 Acidimicrobiia bacterium | reverse complement strand
CGACCCGCGCCCGTCAGCCGGCGTCGTCCGTGGTGGGCTCGTCGGGGGTCGGGACGTCCACCGGCGGCGGGGTCGCGCCGTCCTGCTGACCGGGGGCGCCCTCGGCCGGTGGCCCGGGCGGCTGCTGCTCGTCGGCCTCGACGTCCGCCTCCCGGCAGGCGGGGCGCTGCGCCTTGGCTGCCTGCTTCTCCTCGGCGGTCTTCTTGCCGGCCCAGGCCGGCGGGCCCTGGCACTCGCCCCACTCGGGGCGCACGCCCTTCGGGCCACCCGGCGTGCCGGCGTGGGCGGGACGGCCCTTGCCCTGGCCGGCGTGGGCCGGCTTGCCGTTCCCGACGCCCTCCGGCTTGCCCTTCGCCTTGGGGCACGCTGCGTCCTTGGCCGCCTTCCGTGCCTCCTCGGAGGCGGCGGGATCCATGCCCTTCATCGCCTCGGAGACGCACCGGCCGTGGTTCTGCTTCGGGTCCTCCACGGACACCTGCACGACGGACAGCACGTCGTGGGCGACCCGCTGGGCTGGGTCCGGGAGGGTGCCGGCCATGGCGAAGCCGGTGGAGCCGACGGCGAAGCCGACGAAGGCGGCGGCGGCCACGGCGAACCGGCCGAAGCGCGTCGGCCCCTCGGCCACCGGGGTGGCTGCGTGCATCCGGGTCAGGTGGGTGGCTCGGACCTCGCCGGGGATCGGGCGGTCGCCGGCGTCACGGAGGCGCTGGGTGATCTCGTTCTCGTCCATCACCCCCGCAATCGTCGGAGCAGCCGATCGCGTCACGCCCGAAGCGAAGAAACCGCTCTGGGCACGGCGTCACGCTGGTGTGACACCACAGCCGGGGAGCTTCAGGGCCGTGCGGCCGGCGTCTCCTCCGCCGGCGCCAGGCGGGCGGCGAGCGCCTCGAGCCCCCGAGCGGAGAGCATCTTCACGGACCCGGCGGAGCGTCCGGTGATGTGGGCGACGTCCTCGATGGAGAGGTCGGCGACGTGGCGCAGCACCACGACCTGGCGCTGGTCGTCGGTGAGCGTCGCCAGCGCGGCAGCGAGGGTCGGGTCGAAGGGGTCCGCGTCCTCCACCGCCTCGCTGCTCGGAGGCCCCGGGGGGTGGAGCCGGGCGGCTCGGCGGACCTCGTCGACCCGGCGGTGGTGCGCGATGGTGAAGACCCAACGGCGCAGGGCGGCGTCGTCGCCCTCGAAGTCGGTGAGGCGCTGCGTGACCGCGACGAAGACGTCCCCCGTCAGCGCCTCCGGGTCGGCCATGCGGTGCGACCGGAAGTAGCCGAGCACGGCGGGCGCCAGCGCGTCGTAGACCGCTTCGACCGAGCGGGCATCGGCACCACGGCGGCGTCGCACCCTCCGATGCTCCCACGCCCACCGGGACGGGGCACGACCGGGCGGGGCTATCCTCGGTCCCGACTTCCCCGGTCGAACCGCCGTGCCCCTCGGCCGGCGCGTGCACGGAGGAAGCCATGTTCCCCGACGAGGACGACGCCTCGGCGCCGGTGGCGCGCCTGCGGGCCCGCTGGGAAGAGCTGCTCGACGCCACCGGCACCGGTGCCCGATCGCTCGTGGCCGGCGCCGCGGTGGTGGGCCTGGTGCTGGGGTCCCTGTGGTGGCTCACCCGCCAGGCCCCGCCCCCCGTGGAGGCCACGCTGCCCCTGGTCGACGTGACGGCCCCGCCCGCCACCTCGTCGACCACCACCCCCGCCGGGCCCGTCGTGGTCCACGTCGCCGGTGCCGTCGCCGCCCCCGGCGTCCACGAGCTGCCTCCGGGCTCACGGGTCATCGATGCGGTGGAGGCGTCGGGCGGGCTCGCTGCCGACGCCGATCCGGGCGCGGTGAACCTGGCCGCACCGGTCGCCGACGGGTCCCAGGTGTACGTGCCGCGGGTCGGCGAGGTCCCGCCCGGCCCCGCACCGGGCGGCGGTGGCGGGGAGGAGGCGTCAGGCCCCGTCGACCTGAACACCGCCGACGCCGCCCGCCTCGAGGCCCTGCCGGGCGTGGGCCTGGCCACCGCCGCGGCCATCATCGACCACCGCGAGCGCCACGGCCGCTTCACCTCGGTGGATCAGCTGCTCGACGTGCGGGGGATCGGCGAGGCCAAGCTGGCGGCCCTCCGGGACCTGGTCCGTGTCTGAGCGCACGACCGCCGCGGTCACCGAGGCCGTCCGCACCGGGCCGACCCTGGCCGACCTGGCCCCGGTGTCGCTCGCGGTCGCCGCCTGGGCCGGCGCCACGCGCGCTGCGCCTGTCCCGCCGACCCTGCTCGTCGCCCTCGGGCTCACCTTCGCCGTCGTGGCGTGGGTGGGTGGCCGACCGCGCATGCAGGTCGTGCTGGCCGGACTCGCCCTCGCGGCCCTGACGTCTCTCCTCGGCGCCCGCAGCCTGGCCGGCCTCGATCCCCGCACGACGGGTGACGTCGAGACCACCGTGGCCCTCGTCACCGACCCGGAGCCGACACCCACGGGTCGGGTTCGGGCCGAGGTCCGCCTCGATGGTCAGCGGCTGATGGCCGAGGCCCGCGCGCCGGCAGCGATCGAGGCACTCGCGCCCCTGCTCGCGGGTGATCGGGTGTTGGTCGGGGGCGTGGTCGAGGCGTACGAGCACCGCTCGGAGTGGACCGTGTCCCGGCACCTCGCCGGACGGCTGCGGGTGGAGTCGGTCGTGGCGGTGGGCCAGGCCGCACCGCACGCGTCGGCCGCGAACGGCCTGCGCCGGCTGCTCGACCGCGGCGCGTCGTCGCTGCCGGACAGGCACCGGTCCCTGCTGTCCGGGCTGACCCTCGGCGACGATCGGGCCCAACCGGCGGAGCTGACCGCCGACTTCCGGGCCTCGGGCCTCACCCACCTGCTCGCCGTGTCGGGCCAGAACCTGGTGCTCGTGCTGGCCGTCGCCGGGCCGGTCCTCCGGCGCCTCCGCATCTGGCCGAGGTTCGTGGTCGCGCTCGGGCTGGTGGCGTCCTTCGCGTTCGTCACCCGGTTCGAGCCCTCGGTGGTGCGGGCCGCCTTCGTCGCCGGGGTCGCCCTGTGGGCCACCACCTCCGGGCGACCCTCCGGCGGCCTCCGGCACCTGGCGCTGGCCGTCGCCGGACTGCTCGTCGTCGACCCCCTGCTCACCCGGTCCATCGGCTTCCGGTTGAGCGTGGCGGCGTGCCTCGGCGTCCTGCTCCTGTCGGGTCCCGTCGTCGCCCGGCTGCCCGGGCCCCGCTGGGCCCGCGAGGCGCTCGGGCTCACGATCGGCGCGCAGCTGGCGGTCGCGCCCGTGCTCGTCCCCACCTTCGGTGCCATGCCGCTGGCTGCGCTGCCCGCCAACGTGGCCGCCGCGCCCCTGGCCGGCGCGCTCATGGTGTGGGGCGTGACCGCCGGGGTGGTGGCGGGCATCGCCGGCGGGCTGGTGGCCACGATCCTGCACCTGCCGTCCCGGATCGGCCTGGTCGCCCTCGAGCAGGTCGCCGCCCTCAGCTCCGCCCTGCCCCTCGGCCACGTCGACCTGCGCCACGTGGCTGCCGTGGCCCTCGCCGCCGTCCTGCTCACCCGAGCGCGAGCCCGACCGAGAGCCGTCGGGGCGATGTTGCTGGTCACCGCCCTCCTGGCCCCCGCCCTCGACCGGGTGCCGTCCGGCTCGGCGCCGGCCGGTTGGGCGGCCACGGTGTGGAGCGACGGGCCTGCGGCCATCGTCGATCTGGAAGCCGGGGCGTCGGGCGTCGAGGTGCTCGACGTGCTGCGGCGCCGGCAGGTCCACGTCGTGGCGCTGGTGATCGTGCGGGCGCCGAGGCCCGAGCTGGCGACCGTCGTCGAGGCCATCCGGGCCCGGTTGCCGGTGCAGACGGTCCTGGCTCCCGACGGATCCACCGTGGCCGACCACGCGGTGCCCCGACCGGGCCTGGTCGCCGAGGTCGCCGGCTTCGAGGTCCAGGTGGTGTCCACCGCGCCCTCGCTGCGGGTCCGGATCGGCCGAGCCGGCGCCGAGCCCGCCCCGGGGCGGCGGTAGGTTCGCCTGGTGCTCCTGGCGCTCGGCCCCCTGCAGCTGGACACGGCGTCCCGCACCGTCGTCGTCGGTCTGGCCGACCGTCTCCACGACCCGACCCTCGCCGGTGCCGACGCCGCCTGGCTCGCCGCCCCGACCGCCGACCGGGTCGCCGCCCTCGCCGGCGCGGGCCTGCCGGTCGGCGTGACGGTGGCCGACGTGGCGATGCTGCCGGAGCTGGTGCATGCCGGCGCCGTGGCCGTGGCGGGCCCGGAGGACGACGTCGTCGACGCGGCCGCCGACCTCGCGCTCACGCTGTGGTGCTCATCCGCGCAGGCCGCGCACGCCGCGACCGTCGGGGTCCCGCCGGATCGGGTCGTCTGCGAACCCGGCGACCCGGGAACCGCCCCGGTCGCGGGCACCACGGTCGAGGGTGAAGGCCCGGCCGCCTGGGGGCAGGTGGTCCGCCACGTCCTCGCCGGTGCCCGTGTCGTGCGGACGCAAGACGTCGCTTCGGTGCGACGGGTCGTGACCGTCCTCGACCGCCTCGCCGCCGCGCGCGGTGCTGGGCCGCAGGTGGCCTCGCCGTGAGCCGTCCGCCCGTCATCCTCATCAAGGGCACCGACGACATCCTCCGCTCGGCCCGTCGCACCGCCGTGATCGCCGAGCAGGTCGGCGAGGCCGACGCCACGCTCGTCGTCGACGAGCCCACCCTCGACGACGACGAGCGGCTCCGGCCGCTCGTCGACGCCGCCCAGACCAGCCCGTTCTTCACCGACCACCGGGTCGTGGTGGGGCGTGGCATCGAGCGCTTCAAGGCCAAGGACGATCTCGCCGGCCTGCTCGACTACCTGGCCGACCCGTTGCCCTCCACGGTGCTGGTCCTCGAGTGGGGCGGGACGGCACGGGTGCCGAAGGCCCTGGCCGACGCGGTCACCGCCGCCGGCGGCGAGACGATCAGCACCGACCCCGGCCGCGACGTCGGCAGCTTCGTCGACGAGGCGCTGGGCAAGGCCGGCCTGCGGCTCGACCGCGAGGCGCAGCGCCACCTCGTCGACTGGCTCGGCGACGACCCCGGGAAGCTGCCCGGGGTGCTCGCCGTACTGGCCTCCACCTACGGCGAGGGGGCCCGCCTCGGCCTCGGCGACGTCGAACCGTTCCTCGGGGATGCCGGCGGCCTGCCGCCGTGGGACCTCACCGACGCCATCGATCGGGGCGACATCGCCGCCGCCATCACCACCGTCACCCGCATGCTGCGGGCCGGTCGCCACCCGATGCAGGTGATGGCCACACTGCACACCCACTTCCAGCGGATCATGCGCCTCGACGGTGCCGGCGTCCGCAACGAGAAGGAGGCGGCCACCGTCCTGGGCATGAAGGGCTCCACCTTCCCGGCCAAGAAGGCGCTGGCCCAGTCCCGCCGCCTCGGCGCCACGGGGGTCCGGGAATCGATCCGGCTCCTCGCCAAGACCGACCTCGAGCTCCGGGGCACGGTCGACTGGCCGGTCGAGCTGAGCATGGAGATCCTCGTGGCCCGGCTGGCCCGGGTGGCCAAGGCCTCGCGCTGATCCTGCCTGCCACCGCGGTCGGATCACTGGGGTCGGCAGCGACCGCGGAACACGGTCCCGGACGCGCCACGACCCCGCCGGAGGCGGGGTCGTGGTCCCGATCTCGGGGGTGGTCAGGCCTGCTCGGCCGACTCCAGGCGCCGCACCTGCTTGATCAGGCGGGACTTCTTGCGGGCGGCGGTGTTCTTGTGGAGCACGCCCTTGGTGGCGGCCGAGTCGATGCGCTTGATGGCCGCCTTCAGGGCGTCCGCCGTGTCCTCGCCGTTCTCGGCCGCGACCAGCGCCTTCTTCGTGCGGGTCTGCAGCTCGCTGCGCACCATCTTGTTGCGCTGGCGCGCCTTTTCGTTCTGGCGGTTGCGCTTGATCTGGCTCTTGATGTTGGCCACGTGGGGGACCTCTGGGGTTGCGAAGATGGCGTGCGCGCAAGGGCGGGCACGGAAGCGGACATGGTAGCGGCGGCGGAGGGCCGTGCAGCAACCCGGCGATGGGGGCGGTGATCAGGGTCGTTGGTAGCGTCGTGAGGTCCCCATGGCCTCTCCCCGCACGCCTCTCGATCGCATCCGCAACATCGCGATCATCGCCCACATCGACCACGGCAAGACCACCCTGTCGGACCGTCTGCTGGAGGTCACGGGCGCCGTCTCGTCCCGGGACATGAAGGAGCAGTTCCTCGACTCGATGGACATCGAGCGCGAGCGGGGCATCACGATCAAGCTCCAGTCCGTCCGCCTGAACTGGCGCGACCACGTGGTGAACCTCATCGACACGCCCGGCCACGTCGACTTCGGCTACGAGGTCTCCCGGTCCCTCGCCGCCTGCGAGGGCGTCGTGCTGCTGGTCGACGCCTCCCAGGGCATCGAGGCCCAGACGCTGGCCAACTGCTACCAGGCCCTCGAGCACGACCTCGAGATCATCGCCGTCCTGAACAAGATCGACCTGCCGGCGGCCGAGCCGGACCGGGTCGCGGAGGAGATCGAGAACGTCCTCGGCCTCGCCGCCGAGGACGTCCTGCACGTCTCGGGCAAGACGGGCGCAGGGGTGCCCGAGCTCCTGGACGCCATCGTCGAGAAGATCCCGCCGCCCGTCGGCGACGCCGACGCACCGCTGCGGGCGCTCATCTTCGACTCGCACTACGACACCTATCGCGGTGTGGTCTCCTCCGTGCGGGTCATGGACGGCACCATGCGGTCGGGCGAGAAGCTGCGCTTCATGCAGGCCAAGGCCACCTACGACGCCGACGAGATCGGCGTCCGGGCGCCCGTGCCCACGCCCGTCGACGTCCTCGGACCGGGGGAGACCGGCTACCTCATCGCCGGCATCAAGGACGTGGCCGAGGCCCGCTCCGGCGAGACGGTCACCACCGCGTCGAAGGGCGCCGAGGAGGCGCTCTCGGGCTACCAGGATCCCAAGCCCATGGTGTTCGCCGGCCTGTACCCGGTCGACGGCGACGAGTACGCCGACCTGCGCGACAGCCTCGAGAAGCTGCGCCTCAACGACGGCTCCTTCACCTACGAACCCGAGACGTCGATGGCCCTCGGCTTCGGGTTCCGGTGCGGCTTCCTGGGCATGCTGCACATGGAGATCATCCGCGAGCGCCTGTCCCGCGAGTTCGACCTCAACCTGATCATCACCGCGCCATCGGTGGCCTACGAGGTCGTCACCACGACGGGGGAGCGGGTCGGGGTCTCCAACCCCTCGGCGCTGCCGGACCCCACGGAGATCGACTGGATCGAGGAGCCGATGTTCTCGATCTCGATCCTCACGCCGGCCGAGTACCTGGGGCCGATCATCGAGCTGTGCGAGACCCGCCGGGGCGAGCAGATCCGCATGGAGTACCTGTCACCCGAGCGGGTGGAGATCACCTACAAGGTGCCCCTCGCCGAGGTCGTCCGCGACTTCTTCGACCAGCTCAAGTCCCGCACGCAGGGCTACGCCAGCCTCGACTACGAGCTGGTCGGATACGAGCGGGCGCAGCTCGTGAAGGTGGATGTCCTGCTGAACGGCGTGGCGGCCGACGCCTTCTCCTCCATCGTCCACCGGGACAAGGCCTACGACTACGGCTCGAAGATGGCCGAGAAGCTCAAGGAGCTCATCCCGCGCCAGATGTTCGACGTGCCGATCCAGGCCGCCATCGGCGGCAAGATCATCGCCCGCGAGACGGTGAAGGCCAAGCGCAAGGACGTGCTGGCCAAGTGCTACGGCGGTGACATCTCCCGCAAGCGCAAGCTGCTCGAGAAGCAGAAGGAAGGCAAGAAGAAGGCCAAGAGCATCGGCCGGGTCGAGGTGCCCCAGGAGGCCTTCGTGTCCGCCCTGCGGCTCGACGATTGAGCCAGCAGCGCACCGGCGTGGTCGCCGGGTTCGGTGCCTACGCCCTGTGGGGCGTCTTCCCGCTGGTCTTCCGGCTGCTGGACGAAGTGTCGGCGGTCGAGATCCTGTTCCACCGCATCGCCTGGTCCCTCGCCGTGGTGCTCGCCGTCCTCGCCGTCCAACGGCGCTTCGTCGAGCTGGCCATCCTGGTACGGCACCGCCGGTCGCTCCAGCGGCTGTCGCTGGCCGCGGTGTTCATCTCGGTGAACTGGCTCACCTACATCTGGGCGGTGAACGGCGGCCACGTGGTCGACGCCGCCCTCGGCTACTACGTGAACCCGCTCATCACCGTGGCCCTCGGCGTCGCCGTGCTCCACGAGCGCCTGCGCCCGGCCCAGAAGGTCGCCCTCGGCTCCGGTGCCGCGTCGGTGCTCGTGCTGACCGTGGCCAGCGGGCGCGTGCCGTGGGTCGCCCTCGTGCTGGCCTGCTCCTTCGCCGCCTACGGCTACCTGAAGAAGGACGTGGGGGCGGCCGCCCTCACCTCCCTCGCCATCGAGACGGCGGTGCTGGCGCCGGTGGCGCTGGTCGGCCTGGCGGTGTTCGGGCTGCAGGGTGAGCTGTCGTTCGCCCACGGCTCGCTGTGGCGCGACCTGCTCCTGGCCGGTCTCGGGGTGGTCACCGCCGTGCCCCTCCTGCTCTTCGCCACGGCGGCGACCCGCATCCCGCTGTCGATGCTCGGGCTGCTCCAGTACGTCACACCGACGATGCAGCTGATCTGCGGCGTCGTCATCCTCGACGAGGACCTGCCGCCCGAGCGCCTCGTCGGCTTCTTCCTCGTGTGGATCGCCCTGACCGTCCTGGCGACGGACGCCGTCCGGTCCGAGCGCCGCTCCCGCCGGCTCACCGCCGAACCCGTGTGATGCGGCGGTGGGGTGCGGCGGCGTGGGGTCAGTGGGCGGCGGCCAGGGCCTGCCCGAGATCGGCGATGAGGTCCTTGGGGTCCTCGATGCCGATCGAGAGGCGCACCACGTTGGCCGGGGCGCCGGCGGCCTCGAGCTGCTCCGGCGACAGCTGGCGGTGCGTCGTGGACGCCGGGTGGATGACCAGCGAACGGGTGTCGCCCAGGTTGGCCACGTGGGTGAACAGCTGCAGCGAGTCGACGAACTTCACGCAGGCGTCGTAGCCACCCTTCAGGGCGATGGTGAACAGCGCGCCGGCGCCCTTCGGGCAGATGGTGGCCATCCGCTCGTGGTACGGCGAGGACGGCAGGCCGGCGTAGGTGACGGCGTCGACGTGGTCGTTGCCCTCCAGCCAGGTGGCGACCTCCACGGCGTTGGCGACGTGCTTCTGCATGCGCAGGCTCAGCGTCTCGATGCCGAGGAGCGTGTAGTGGGCGCCCTGCGGGTTCATCGTCATGCCGAGGTCGCGCAGGCCGACGGCGATGCCGTGGAAGGTGAAGGCCATGGGGCCGAGGGCCTCGGCGAACACGAGGCCGTGGTAGGCGGGCTCGGGCTGGGAGAGCGACGGGAACTTGTCCGAGGCCATCCAGTCGAAGGTGCCCGAGTCGACGACGACGCCGCCGGTGACGGTGCCGTTGCCGGTGAGGTACTTGGTGGTGGAGTTCACGACCAGGGTGGCGCCGTGCTCGATGGGCCGGCACAGGTACGGCGTGGCCGAGGTGTTGTCGACGATGAGCGGGACGCCGCGGGCATCGGCGATGGCGGCGATGGCGGGCAGGTCGGTGATGTAGCCGCCCGGGTTGGCGATCGACTCGCAGAAGATCGCCCGGGTGTCGTCGTCGCAGGCGGCTGCGACGGCGTCGGTGTCGTCGAAGTCGACGAAGGTGGCCGACCAGCCGAAGCGCTTGATCGTCTGGGAGAACTGGGTGATGGAGCCGCCGTACAGGCGGGTCGACACCACGACGTTGCGACCCGGGGCCATGAGCGGGAAGAGCGCCATGATCTGGGCCGCGTGCCCAGAGGAGCAGGCCACGGCGCCGGCGCCGCCCTCGAGCGCAGCCACCCGGTTCTGCAGGGCCCACACCGTCGGGTTGGTGAGCCGGGAGTAGATGAAGCCGACCTCTTCGAGGTTGAACAGCTTGGCCGCGTGCTCGGCGTCACGGAACGCGAACGAGGTGCTCTGGTAGATCGGCACCTGCACGGCACCGGTGGCCGGGTCGGGCGCGGTGCCGGCGTGCACCAGCATGGTGTCGAAGCCGTGGTCGGGGGCGTCGGTCATCGGGTGTTCCTCTTCGTCGGAAGGTCCTGCGTGAAGCGGTGACCGTAGGTCATCCCCGCTCCGTGCGGGCCCGGGCTGCGCTCAGCGGGATGTGGCGGTGCCGGGCGGGGCGATGGCGACCCAGGTCGGGCCGGGCGTGAGGAGCACCGGCTGGCCGTCCTCGGTCGTGTACGTGGTCACGTCGCCGACGGCCGGGCGCGACCAACGGGCTCGGATGAGCTTGCCGGCGCTGAAGACCCAGGCCTCTCCCTCGCCCACCAGCTGGGCCTCCACGATGGGGAAGCCGGCGGCGTCACAGCACTGCACCTCGGCGTAGGGGGTGAACTGCACCACCACGTTGGGCGGGGCGACACGGGTGCCGGCGGCGTCGACGTGGGGGGTGTCCCGCTGGCTCCGTGCCCACCCGGCGCCGTCCCACTCGTAGTCGACGGGGGCGCTGCCGGGTCCGTCGCCGAAGACGATGCGCACGCCCGTGACCGACTCGCCGGTGGGCTCCACGTCGGCCGGGCGGTAGGAGAACAGCGCCGGTGGCGGCCGCACCTCGCTGGCGGCACCGCCGTACAGCGCACCGGTGGAGCTCATCAGGTTGTAGGGGGCCGGACGATCGCCGGCCCGGTTGTACGGGCCGCTGTTGGCGTCGAGACCGACGTCGACCACGGGCGCGCCGCGGACGGCGCCGGCGACCCCGGCGTTGGCCCCGGACCACGCGAACAGGGGCCGGTTCAGCGGCGCCATCAGGAGCAGGTCGGTGGTGCGGGCGGAGCGCACGGGGCCCACGGGGTCGGCATCCTGGGAGTGGAACAGGGCCAGGAAGCGGGTGACGCTTCCCTCGACCATCTCCTCGAACACGATGTCGGCCTGGTTGATGCCGGCCTGCGGTCGGCCGCCCCGGCCCCGGCGGGGCTCGGCGTTGTCGATCTTCACCGCGAGCACGGGGCGGTCGGCCCGGGCCTGATCGGCGATCGGCTGCCCGGTGAGCGGGTAGCCGGGCGCCGCCGCCTCGGTGGTGGTCGTGGTGGCGGCCGTCGTGGTGGTGGTCGTGGCCCGCTCGGTGGGCTCGTCGTCGCCACCCCCGGCGAGGGCGACGGCGGCGATGATGACGACGATCACGGCGACGACGCCGCCCACGATCGCCCACTGGCGTGAAGTCAGCTGAGGCACCTGCGCGACCGTAGCCACGCCGGCGCGGGGTGTTCGGGATCGGGTCGGTCGGGTACGGAGCCCGCATGAGCCAACAGTCGAACCCCCCGCAGACCGGCGATCCTGAGGAGCTGCTCGGCCTGGACGCGGCGAGCGAGCTGCTCGGCGTCCCCGTCGAGCAGGTCCGCGCCATGGCGGACCAGGGCATCATCACCCAGCACGACAGTGGCGACGGGCCCGGCTTCCAGCGCGCCGAGCTCATCGCCGCCCGGGACCTGGGCGGCTGATCTCAGCCGGCGGCGCGCTGCTTGGCGTGCATGCGGGTGAGCAGCGTCCGGATGGTCTCGACGTCCTGCGCCCCGGGGATGACGTACGAGTCCTCGACCACGAACGCCGGCACGCCGGTGATCTGGCGGGCGGCGGCGCCCTCCAGGTCGGCGGCGACGGCATCCCGTCCGGCGCCCGTGGCCACCGCCTCGCCGGCGAGCTCACGGTCGGCCCCGACCTCGACGGCCCAGTCGACCAGGTTGGCCGGGTCGGCGATGTTGGCGCCCTCGGTGAAGTAGGCCCGGAACAGGCGCTCGTGCAGGGCGTCCGCCGCCTCGTGGCCCACGTTGGCTGCGACCCAGGCGACGAGCGACAGCGCCGGGAGGCTGGTCACCCGCTGGGCCAGGTCGAACCGGTAGTCGATGCCGACCTCCCGGCCGAGCGGCGCCAGCCGCCCGGTCATGCCCCGGAAGGCACCGGGGCCGTACTTGCGCTCGATCGCCGCCGACAGGTCCTTCGGCTCGGCCGTCGCCGTCGGGTCGAGCTGGAAGGCACGCCACCGGACCTCGACCTCGTCGGCGAAGTCGAGTCCCTCGAGGGCGACGTCGAGGCGTCGCTTGCCGAGGTAGCACCACGGGCAGACGACGTCGGACCACACATCGATGCGCATGATCGTCCCAACCGCTGGCGCCGCACCGATGTTCCCGCGGGGGCGCCGGCGCCCACCACGTCCGGGTGCCCTGAGGCTGAGCAGCCACCCATTCGGCAAGCGCACCCGGCGACCGTAGGATCGCCGGCCATGGTCGAGACCTCGCCCCGCCACGACTGGACCACCGACGACGCCCTGGCCCTGCTCGAGCGTCCGTTCCACGACCTGCTCTTCGACGCCCAACAGGTCCACCGGGCCGGCTTCCGGCCCGACGTCGTCGAGGGCGCGATCCTGCTCTCGATCAAGACGGGCGCCTGCCCCGAGGACTGCGCCTACTGCCCGCAGTCGGCGAAGTGGGACACCGGGCTGGAGCCCGAGCGGCTGATGGAGACCGAGGAGATCGTTGCCGCCGCCACCAACGCCAAGGCGGCCGGCGCCTCTCGCTTCTGCATGGGTGCCGCCTGGCGCTCGCCGAGCGACCGCCAGGTCGAGCGCGTCGCCGAAGCGGTCAGCGCGGTCGGCGAGCTCGGCATGGAGACGTGCGTGACCCTCGGGATGCTGACCGACGCGCAGGCCCAGCGCCTCGCGGAGGCCGGGCTCGACTACTACAACCACAACCTGGACACCTCGCCCGACTTCTACGGCGAGATCATCACCACCCGCACTTACCAGGACCGCCTCGACACCATCGGGCACGTGCGGGAGGCCGGCGTGCGCCTGTGCTGCGGCGGGATCGTCGGCATGGGGGAGAGCCGTCGGCAGCGGGCCGGCCTGCTGGCCCAGCTCGCCCAGCTCGACCCCCACCCCGAGAGCGTCCCGATCAACCTGCTGGTGCAGGTGCCGGGCACGCCGCTGCACGGCACCGACGAGCTCGACGGGCTCGAGCTGGTCCGCACCATCGCCGCGGCCCGGATCATGATGCCCGGCTCGGTCGTGCGCCTGTCGGCCGGACGCAGCCAGATGAGCGACGAGCTGCAGGCGCTGTGCATGCACGCCGGTGCGGCCAGCATCTTCCTCGGCGACAAGCTGCTCACCACCGGCAACCCCGGCGACGACGCCGACGCCGACCTGCTGGCCCGCCTCGACACGACGCTGGCCGAGGCCTCGCTGCTCGACTGAGGGCCGAACGGGTTCCGGGCGCTCGGGTACGGTCCGCGCCCGCATGAGGACCGACTGGAACCCGCTGCTCCGCGACCAGTTCGAGGAGCCGTACTGGCGGGAGCTGCAGGCGTTCGTGCGAGCCGAGCGCGACCGCCACGAGGTGTACCCGGCCGACGACGAGGTCTTCGCCGCCCTGCACCTGACACCGCACGCCGAGGTCAAGGTCCTGATCCTCGGCCAGGACCCCTACCACGGGCCCGGGCAGGCCCACGGCCTCTGCTTCTCGGTGCGCGACGGCGTCGACATCCCGCCCTCCCTCGTCAACATCCACGCCGAGCTGGCGTCCGACCTGGGATGCCCCCGCCCCCGCCACGGGAACCTCGAGCACTGGGCCCGCCAGGGCGTCCTCCTGCTGAACACGACGCTCACCGTCCGGGCCCGCCAGGCCGCCTCCCACCAGCGCAAGGGGTGGGAGCGCTTCACCGACCGGGTCATCGAGGTGGTCGACGCCAAGCCCGAGCGGGTCGTCTTCATCCTCTGGGGGGCGTCGGCCCGTCGGAAGGCGGCGCAGATCGACACCACCCGGCACACCGTCATCGAGTCCCCGCACCCGTCGCCCCTGTCGGCGCACAAGGGGTTCTTCGGCACCCGCCCGTTCAGCCGGGCCAACGCCGCGCTGGTCGAGGCCGGCCGGGAGCCGATCGACTGGTGCATCCCGTGACGCCGCTCGCCGATGTCGTGGCCGCCGCGCAGGCGGTCGGCGCCACCGCCAAGCGCACCTCCAAGCGCGACGCCCTCGCCGCCTTGTTCGCCGAGCTGCAGGGCGACGAGGTCGCCGTGGTCGTCGGGTTCCTGCTGGGCGAGGTCCGCCAGGGTCGGATCGGCATCGGGTGGGCGTCCATCCGCGACCTCGACTGCCCGCCGGCCGACGAGCCGTCGCTCACCGTCGCCGAGGTCGACGACGCCCTCGACGTGCTGGCCACGACGACGGGAGCGGGCTCCCAGGGCGCCCGACGACAGCAGCTGGAGGGGCTGTTCTCCCGAGCCACCGCGGCCGAGGCCGACTTCCTCGGGCGGCTCTTCGTGGGAGACATGCGCACCGGCGCCCTCGCCGGCGTCGTCACCGACGCGGTCGCGACGGCGGCCGGCATCGGGGCGCCGGTCCTGCGTCGGGCCGTGATGCTGGCCGGGGATCTCGGTGCCGCCGCCGAGGTGGCGCTCACGCAGGGCGAGGCCGCCGTGCTGGAGATCGGGCTGGAGCCGCTGCGGGCGGTGCAGCCGATGCTGGCCTCCACCAGCTCCTCGGTGGCCGACGCCATGGCCGAGGTGGGGGAGGCCAGCGTGGAGTGGAAGCTGGACGGCGCCCGCATCCAGGTGCACCGCTCGGGTGGCGAGGTCCGGATCTACACCCGCAACCTCAACGACGTCACGGCGCGGCTGGCGGAGGTCGTCGACCTCGTCCGGGGCTTCGATGCGTCGTCGTTCGTCCTCGACGGCGAGGTCCTCGGCTTCATGGGCCCCGACCAGGCGCCCCAGGCGTTCCAGGACACCATGAGCCGGTTCGGTCGGGGCAGCGGCGAGGCAGCGCTGGTGCCGCAGTTCTTCGACGTGCTGCACCTGGACGGGTCCGACCAGATCGACGAGCCGCTCCGGGCGCGGCGCCGGCGCCTCGCCGACCTGGTGGGACCCCACCTCGTCCCCGGCACCACCACCGGAGACCCGGCCGTGGGCGAGCAGGTGCTGGCCGACGCCCTCGCCCACGGGCACGAAGGCGTGATGGTGAAGGCCGCCGACTCGCCCTACGAGGCCGGCCGGCGGGGGAGGTCGTGGCGCAAGGTCAAGCCGGTGCACACGCTGGACCTGGTGGTGCTCGCCGTGGAGTGGGGTAGCGGCCGCCGGCGGGGGTGGCTGTCGAACATCCACATGGGCGCCCTCGATCCGACCACCGGGGAGCCGGTGATGGTGGGCAAGACGTTCAAGGGCATGACCGACGAGATGCTGGCGTGGCAGACCGAGCGCTTCCAGCAGCTCGAGACGCACCGCAGCGCCCACACGGTCCACGTGCGACCGGAGCAGGTCGTGGAGGTCGCCGTCGACGGTGCCCAGGTGTCGAGCCGGTACCCCGGTGGGGTCGCCCTCCGCTTCGCCCGGGTCGTGCGCTACCGCGACGACAAGCCCGTCGCCGAAGCCGACACGCTGGAGGCCGTGCGAGCCCTCCTCCCGAACACCGGCGGCTGATTCCCTATGGCCACCGCACTGCTCTGGTTCCGCCGCGACCTGCGACTGTCCGACAACCCCGCCCTCGTCGAAGCGGTCCGCAGCAGCGACGACGTGGTGGGTGCGTTCTGCCTCGACCCCGCCCTGCTCGGCCCGGCCGGCGACGCCCGGCGCTCGCTGCTGCTCCGCTGCCTCGCCGCCCTGGACGGGTCGATGGAGGGCAACCTCGTCGTCCGCTCCGGCGACCCGACCGACGTCATCCCGGCGCTGGCCGTCGAGGTGGGCGCCGCGTCCGTGCACCTGGCCGAGGACTTCGGGCCCTACGGCCGCCGCCGGGACGAGGCGGTCGCCGAGCGGGTGGTCGGTGCCGGCATGGAGCTGGTCCGCACCGGGTCGCCCTACGCGGTTCCGCCCGGGTCCATCGCGAGCAAGGCCGGTTCGCCGTACAAGGTGTTCACGCCCTTCTCGAGGGCCTGGCGCGACCACGGATGGCCGGGACCGGTGCGTCGGCCGTCGGCCATCGCGTGGCGCAGGGTGGCGGGCGAGCCGATCCCGGACCCGCCCGCCATGCCCGGGGTCGACCTGCCCACAGCCGGCGAGGTCGTCGCCCGGGCCCAGCTCGACCGGTTCCTGCGTTCCGGCGTGCACGACTACGACGAGGCCCGCAACGCGCCGGGGGCGGACGCCACGTCGCGCCTCTCGCCTCACCTCAGGTGGGGGACGATCCACCCCCGCCAGGTCCTCGATCGGCTCGGCAGCTCGCGGGCGGAGCAGACGTTCGCCACGGAGCTGTGCTGGCGGGAGTTCTACGCCGACGTCCTGTTCCACCGGCCCGAGTCGGCTCGCGAGTCGATGGACGAGGCAGTGGGCTCCATGCCGTGGGACCACGGCCGGGCCGCCGACGAGCTGTTCGACGCCTGGGCCGAGGGTCGCACCGGGTATCCCATCGTCGACGCCGGCATGCGACAGCTGCTGGGCGAGGGGTGGATGCACAACCGGGTCCGCATGATCACGGCCAGCTTCCTCGTCAAGGACCTCCACCTCGAGTGGCAGCGCGGCGCCCGCTGGTTCCTGCAGCACCTGGTCGACGGCGACCTGGCCTCGAACCAGCACGGCTGGCAGTGGGCCGCCGGCACGGGGACCGACGCCGCCCCGTTCTTCCGCATCTTCAACCCGACGACCCAGGGCGAGCGCTTCGATCCCGACGGTACCTACGTCCGGCGCTGGGTGCCCGAGCTGGCCGGCGTGCCGGCGAGGTGGGTCCACCGACCGAGCGAGGCCCCGGACGGGTTGCCGGCGGGCTACCCGGCGCCGGTCGTGGACCACGCCGAGGAGCGGGCGGAATCGCTGCGGAGGTATGGGGCGACGCGGTAGGGAATGTTCCCTGATGGCCGTGATCGCACCCCAGGACCTCCTCTTCCTCCTCATGGAGGCCCGGGAGAAGCCCGCCCACGTCGGCGGACTGTCGCTGTTCGAGACCCCGGACGAGGCCGACGAGCAGTACCTGTACGAGCTGTACCAGTCGGCCATCTCCTCGGGGGCCCCCATCCGCTCGCTGTTCCAGCGACGGGTGAAGCGCCCGGGCCTCGCCGGGTACTCGTGGGCCCGCGACGACCAGTTCGACATCCAGTACCACGTCCGCCACTCCGCCCTCCCGGTGCCCGGCCGGGTGCGCGAGCTGCTCACCGTGGTGTCCCGCCTGCACGGATCCCTGCTCGACCGGAACCGCCCGCTGTGGGAGGCGCACCTCATCGAAGGCCTGGCCGACGGCCGGTTCGCCCTCTACACCAAGATCCACCACGCGCTGTGCGACGGCGTGACCGCGATGCGGCTGCTCGAGGCCTCGATGAGCCCGGACCCGGACGAGACCGGCATGCCCCTGCCCTGGGAGCGCCGGCCGAGGGGCTCGATCTTCGACGAGCCGGATCCGGCCGAGGGGCCCTCGTCCCGCCGGCCCCCCGACGACGACACCTGGACCGCCGTGCTCGCCGACGGCCTCCGCCGGCTCGGCGGCGCCGTCACCGGCTCGGTCGAGGGCGTCGCCGGCGCCACCGACGGCATCGGCCACCTCCTGTCGAGCTTCCGGGACCAGGCCCTGTCGTCACCGCTCCGGGCGCCGCGGAGCATGCTGAACGTGCCGATCACCGGGGCCCGGCGCTTCGCGGCCGACTCCTGGCCGATCGAGCGGATCCGCGCCGCCGGCACGCCCCACGGCGCCACGCTCAACGACATGGTCCTGGCGATGAGCGCCGGCGCCCTGCGCACCTACCTGCTCGAGCAGGGTGCCCTGCCCGACCAGCCGCTCGTCGCCATGGTCCCGGTGTCGCTCAAGACGCGCGGTGCCGACGACAGCACCGGCAACGCCGTCGGGGCCATCCTCTGCTCGCTCGGGACCCACCTCGACTCGGCCGCCGCCCGCCTGCACCACATCCAGGAGTCGATCAGCCAGAGCAAGTCCCGCCTGGAGGGGCTGACGCCCGGGCAGATCCTGGCGCTCAGCGCCCTCAACGTGGCGCCCCTGGCGCTGAACATGAGCCCGCTCGGCCGCCTCCCGATCACCGAGGAGGTCATCCGGCCGCCGTTCAACGTCGTGATCTCCAACGTGCCGGGCCCCCAGCACGAGCTGTTCTGGAACGGCGCCCGGCTGTCGGGCTCGTACCCGATGTCGCTGCTCGTCGACGGCCAGGCCCTCAACATCACGACCTCCAGCTATGCCGGGAACCTCGACTTCGGCATCCTCGGCTGCCGGCGCACGGTCCCGTCCATGCAGCGCCTGCTCCGCCACCTCGAGGACGAGCTGGTGGCCCTGGAGGCGAGCTGAGCCGCTAGCAGTCGGTAGCATCGAGTGCCAGCTGGACCGCTGCTGCCGTGCCGGGAGGTGACCACGTGCTCGACGATCGGAAGGCCTCGATCCTGCGGGCCGTCGTGCAGGAGTACATCGAGACCGCGCAGCCCGTGGGGTCGGGGCGCATCTCCGACGCCCCGGGCGTCGACGTCAGCTCGGCCACCGTGCGCAACGAGATGGCCGTGCTCGAGAACGAGGGCTACCTGGCCCAGCCCCACACCAGCGCCGGCCGGATCCCCACCGAGAAGGGCTACCGCTACTTCGTCGACACCATCGGCGCCCCCGGCGCCCTGCGGGGCGAGCAGGCCAAGCAGGTGCGGGCCTTCTTCGCCGCCGCGCACGGGGAGCTCGAGGAGATGCTGGAGTCCACCAGTCGGCTGCTCTCCGGCCTGACCGCCTGGACCGGCGTGGTCGTGCCGCCCTCCGCCGCCGACGTGGCCATCCGCTCCGTCCAGGTGGTCGGCCTGGCCCCGGCCAGCGCGCTCGTGGTCACGGTCCTCGCTGACGCCACGGTCGAAAAGCACAGCGTCGAGCTGCCACCGGACCTCGGCGACGACTGCGTCAGCGCGGCCTCGGCCCACCTCGCCGCCCAGCTCACCGGCACCATGCGCGGCACCGTGCCCGCCGACGTGGCGCTCACCGGCGATGCCGACACCGACGCCGTGGTCGCCGCCGTGGTGAGCGTGCTGCGCCGCACGTCGCCGGCCGACACCGCCGAGGGTGTCTTCGTCGGGGGCGCCTCACGGGTGGCGTCGGCGTTCGACGCGGTGGAGACGGTGCAGCAGGTGCTGAGCGTGCTCGAGGAGCAGCTCGTCGTGGTGACCCTCCTGCGCGACGTCGTCGATCGCGGGCTGCAGGTCGCCATCGGCACCGAGACCGGCATGGAGACCCTGGCCGACGCCGCCCTGGTCGTGGCGCCCTACACCGTCGACGGCGAGCGGGCCGGATCCATCGGCGTGCTCGGCCCAGCCCGCATGAACTACCCCGAGGCGATGGCGGCCGTGGCGGCCGTGAGCCGGCGCCTCGAGCACCACCTCACCGAAGGCTGACCCGGAGCGACCTGTGGCTGACCTGTACGAGCTCCTCGGCGTCCCCCGTGACGCCTCCGCGGACGAGATCAAGCGCGCGTACCGCGCCAAGGCGCGCGAGCTGCACCCCGATGCCAACCCCGACGACCCCGAGGCCGAGACCCGGTTCAAGGAGGTGGCCCGGGCATGGGAGGTGCTGCGCGACCCGGAGAAGCGGTCCCGGTACGACCGCTTCGGCGACGCCGGCATCGGCGGGGCCGGGCAGCCCGGCGCCGGCGACCCCTTCGCCGGCTTCGGGGGCGTGGGAGACATCTTCGACGCCTTCTTCGGCGGCCAGAACCCCTTCGGGGGCGGTGGCGGCGGCCGCTCGGGGCCGATGCGGGGACCCGACCTCGAGGTCGTCACCGAGCTCGACTTCACCGAGGCCGTCTTCGGCGCCCAGCACAAGGTCGACGTCCGCACGGCCGTGGCCTGCGAGGTGTGCGATGCCACCGGCGCGGCCCCCGGCACCTCGGCCACCACGTGCTCCGAGTGCGGCGGCGCCGGCCAGGTCCGACGCGTGCGCCAGTCGCTGCTGGGCCAGATGGTGACGACCGCGGCGTGCCCCCGCTGCGGCGGCGCCGGCGAGGTCATCGCCGACCCGTGCGGCAACTGCGCCGGCGAGGGCCGCACCCTCCAGGACAAGTCCTTCACCGTCGACATCCCGCCGGGCGTCGATGCATCCTCCACGCTGCGCCTCCAGGGGCGCGGTGCGGCTGGGCCCCGAGGCGGCCCGCCCGGGGACCTCTACGTCCACTTCCGGGTCCGCCCCCACGAGGTGTTCCGGCGCGACGGCGCCGACCTCCACGCCGACCTGCACATCGCCGTCACCCAGGCGATGCTCGGCGCCGAGATCGACTTCGAGACGCTCGAGGGCGCCGAGACGGTGACGGTCCCGCCGGCGACCGCCACCGGCCACGTCTTCCGGTTCCGGGGCAAGGGGGTTCCCATCGTCAACCGGGGCGGTCGGGGCGACCTGCACCTCCATGTCGTCATCGACCTGCCCCAGGACCTCACCGAGGAGCAAGAGGGCCTCGTGCGCCGGCTGGCCGAGCTGCGGGGCGAGGAGGTCGCCGAGGAGACCCGGGGCTTCTTCACCAGGCTGCGCACCGCCTTCAAGTGATCCCGTGGCGCTGAGCCAGGAGCCCCCGGACGGCCCCGACCCCCACGTGCTGGTCGACGACGTGGCCGCTCCGGTGCTCGACCCCGACGCACTGCACCACGTGGCCAAGGTGCGACGCCTGCGCACCGGCGACGCCCTGACGGCCACGGACGGGAGCGGATCCTGGCGCCGGTGCCGATTCACCGGCGGGGCCGAGCTGGAGATCGCCGGTGACGTCGTGCTCGTGCCGCCGCCGGCACCCGAGGTGACGGTGGCCTTCGCCCTCACCAAGTCCGACAAGCCCGACCTGGTGGTCCAGAAGCTCACCGAACTGGGCGTCGACCGCATCGTTCCGTTCCGCGCCGAGCGCTCGGTGGTCCGCTGGGACGACGCCAAGGCGGCTCGCCAGCACGACCGGCTGACCGCCATCGCGCGGGCCGCGTGCGAGCAGGCCCACCGCTGCTGGTTGCCCGTGGTGGAGCCGGTCACCGACGTCGCCGACCTGGCCGCCCGCGGTGCTGTCCGGCTCGATCGGGGACCGGTGGGGATCACGCTCGACCGGCCGGTGGTGGCGGTGGGCCCCGAGGGCGGGTGGTCCGACGCCGAGCGGGCCGTGCTGGCCGACGCGGTGGGCCTCGGACCCCATGTCCTACGGGCTGAGACGGCCGCCATTACGGCAGGTGCGCTGCTCGGTGCGATGCGTAGCGGGTGGGTCGGGTGACTCATCGGCGCGCGCCGAGGTGCACGGAATGTGCCAGTTGTCCGGGTGGTCGAGGTTGTGCGGAGCGTGGTCGATCTCTAGGTTGACCAGAACAGCGGGTGGGGCAGGAGCAGCGGACATGGTGATGGAAGACCTCGACGAGGCCGGGCTCGACTACAGCCGCAAGGTGGGGGACCGGCTGCGCGCGATCCGTCGCCAGAAGCGCCTGAGCCTGCACGACGTCGAAGCGGCATCGGACTCCGAGTTCAAGGCGTCCGTCCTCGGCGCCTACGAGCGGGGCGAGCGGTCGATCTCCGTCCCCCGCCTGCACCGCCTGGCCGGCTTCTACGATGTTCCCGTCGATCAGCTGCTCCCGTCCGACGACGACGGCGGCGAGGTCATCGACCTGACCGACCGGGCCCTCGCCCGCCAGGGCGAGAACCAGCTGGTGCTCGATCTCCAGACGTTGTCGGAGCTGGGCGGCGCCGAGGGCGCCATGCTCAACCGCTACATCCGCACGATCCAGATCCAACGCCAGGACTTCAACGGCCGCATGCTCACGATCCGCAAGGACGACGTGCGGGCCATCGCCTGCATCCTCGGCGTGGCCACCGAGCGGACGCTGGACCGCCTCGACCAGCTCGGCCTGTGCCGAGCCGGGGCATAGGAGCCCCTCGGCCCTGACCTTCGGCGCCTACCTCCACATCCCGTTCTGCTCCACCCGCTGCGACTACTGCGCGTTCGCGACCTGGACCGACCGGGGGCACCTGGTCGACCGCTACCTGGCCGGGCTGGCGAGGGAGGTCGACCGGGCCGTCGCTGACGGCCTGCCTGAGCTGACATCGGTCTTCGTCGGTGGCGGCACCCCGACGCTGGTGCCGGCCGAGGGCCTGGTCGACGTGCTCGCCCGGCTGCCGCTCGCACCGGGCGCCGAGGTCACGGTCGAGGCCAACCCCGACACGGTGACGGCGGAGTCGCTGCGCGCCTACCGGGCGGGCGGCGTGACCCGGATGTCGTTCGGCGTGCAGTCGATGCGACCCCACGTGCTGGCCGCCCTGGGCCGCAGCCACGACCCGGACAACGTCCGCCAGGCCGTGGCGTGGACCCGCGCCGCCGGGTTCGAGACCTTCAACCTCGACCTGATCATGGGAGCGGCCGGGGAGTCGGTCGACGACTGGGCGAGCACCGTCGAGGACGTCCTCGCCCTCGACCCGCCCCACATCTCGGCCTACGGGCTCACCGTCGAGCCCGGCACCCCGCTGGCCGCCGACCCGGACCGGTACCCCGACGACGACGACCAGGCCGACAAGTACCTGCTGACCGAGGAGCGGCTGGCCGCGGCCGGGCTGGGCTGGTACGAGGTCTCCAACTGGTCCCGCCCCGGACACGAGTGCCGGCACAACGCGCTGTACTGGCAGGCGGGCGAGTACCTCGGCTTCGGCTGCGCCGCCCACAGCCACCGGGCCGGCCGTCGCTGGTGGAACCTGCGCACCCCGGAGCGGTACCTCGACGCCGTGGAGGCGGGGCAGCCCACGGAGGCGGCCGGCGAGGATCTCGACGAGGGGACCCGACGGCTCGAGGCGCTCCAGCTCGCCCTGCGCACGCGCCACGGCGTCCCGACCACGGCGCTGGACCTCACCGACCCGAACCTCGAGGGCCTGGTCCAGGTGGTGGGGGACCGGGCCGTGCTCACGCCCGACGGCCGGCTGCTGGCCAACGAGGTCGCGGTGCGGCTCCGGGTCGACGTCGGTGTCACCGTCGGTCAGGCGACCGGCGGCAGCGGGGGCACCTCGAACACCTGACCGGGGTGGATGGCGTCAGGGTCACCGGGGTCGACCAGCCGCCCGCGGTTGGCCTCGACCAGGCCGCGCCAGACCGGATCGGTCTCGGCGTCGGTGGGTGGACGACCCCAGGCGTCGGCGAGCAGCTCCTCGGCGATGCTCCAGAACGAGTCACCCGGCCCCACCAGCCAGGTCGTCGGTCCGCCCGGTGCCGCCGGGACCAACTGGGCCCCGCCCGCGTCGCGGGCGACGTCGGGGCGCATGGACGCAGTGCCGCCCGGCTCCTCGATCCGGGTCTGGCTGACCACCGGGGACTCGGCCACCGGCGTCATGGTGACCGTGCCCGGAGCGCCCACCTCGTCCTGCCCGCCGACCGAGGATGCTGCGGCCAGACCGAGTCCCAGCCCGGCCCGGAGCAGTCGGCGGACGGCGGGCGTGGTGATGGCATCGGCGAGGCGGTGGCCGCCGGCCGCCCGGGTCGCGCCGGCGATCACGTGCAGGGCGGAGACGGCGAGCAGGTACCAGACGCTGAGCTCGGCGGCGAGCCGAGCGAGGGCCACGGCGGCCGCCACCGGTTGGCGCGCGTCGACCCAGCCCGAGAGCCCGTCGAGCGACGCCACCGGCGGGGCGGCCAGGTCGCCGGTGGCGGCCAGGCGCAGCGCGACACCCACGGACAGGAGCCCGAGGAGCCAGGTGACGCCTCTGGCCGCCCGTGTCATCCCCGGACCTGCAGCGTGCGGGCGCCGTCGGGCGTGGCGACGACGGGCGACGGGCACTCGCCGGGCCCGGCGGCGATGCCGGTGGCACCGGGGACCACGGCGGCGGCGTCGACCTCGACGGGCTCGTCGAGGCTCCAGCCGGTGAAGACGAAGACCTCGCCGGTGCCGGGGCGCAGGACTGCGGGCGTGGCGATGCCCGTGCAGCTCCAGTCGGCGAGGGCCACGAGGTCCCCGTCCTGGCCGACCTCGATCGTCACCGTGCCGACGGTGGCCGTGCGGTCGTCGAGCACCACGGCCTCGGGGCAGCCGTCGCCATCGACGTCGGGCCCGGTGGGCCGGGGCACCTCACAGCCCTCGGGCCACCGGGCGGGGGTGGTCGTGGTCGGTGCGGCGGGCGGTCCCGTGGTCGTCGTGGCCTCCAGGGCGGTGGCCGGGGCGGTGGTGTCTGCCGCCGACACCGGGTCGGAGCCGAGGGGCCGGACGGCTCGGGCGCCAGCCGCCCCGCCCACCACGCCGATGGCCAGCACGGCCACGAGCACGAGGACCCGGGTGAACGGGATGTGCCGCTGTGGCTCCTCGGCGTCGACCCGGGGTGGGAGCGGGACGCTCGGGCCGACCGCCGCGGCGGGGACGATCTGATGCTCGATGCGGGCCCGCTCCCGGGGCTCGTCATCGGGCGGGGTGAAGACGGGGAGCGGACCGGTGACGGCCTCCGGTGCAGCGGCGAGTGCAGCCCAGTCGGCGTCGGTGCCGTCGTCGTCCAGCTGGTCGAGCGCCCCGAGCCCGGCGTAGGGACCGGCGTCGGCGCCGAGCTCGTCGGACATCCGGTCGTCGTCGGCGGCCGCGGCCAGCCACGTGAGGTCCTCGGCGGTCCAAGCGAGGTCGGCCGTGGGGTCGATGTCCTTCGGGAGCTCGGCGAACCAGGGGCTGGCCGGTCCGGCGGCGGCGGTCGGCTCGGGCAGCGAGCACTCCGGCACCGCGGCGTGCACGGCCTTGGAGAGCTGGCGGGCGGTGAGCCGCTGGTCGCGGCGCTCCCGGGTGGCCTGGGCCACGATGCCGTCGAGCTCCTTGCGGGCCTGGCGCTGCCGGGCGGACCCCCGCACCCCCGGGATCGGGCGGGCCCACCTCAGGTGGGCGCCCCCTCGCAGCAGCCCGGCGAGCAGCCGGCCGATGGCGGCCACGTCGTCGGCGGCGCCGTCGTCGGTGCGCTCGGCGGCCTGCCCGAACCCGCACAGCCGGGGGCGGCCCCGGTCGTCGAGCAGCACGTGGGCCGCCTCCAGGTCGCCGTGGACCACGCCGAGGCGGTGCAGGGCGTGGACGATGTCGGCCACGGCGCACACGATGCCGGCCGCCTGGTCGGGCGGGAACGGGCCCAGGCGGTGGAGGGCGGTGCCGGCGTGGCGCAGCCGCAGCGCCCGATCGTCGACGGCGAGGAGATCGACCACGCCCGGGTGGCGACAGCGGGCCAGCATGGCCGCCTCACGGGTCAGCCGGGCCACGTCGCCGTCGCTGCGAGCCTCCTTCACCACCACGAGGCCGTCGTCGGCCTCCTCGGTGCGCACAGCGATGACCACGGATGGGAGCGTACCGGAACGACATGAGATGCATCAAGGTTCCCATGGATGCTCGGCGCGGGGCCCTGGTTCAGGGAGTCAGCGGCCGCCGGACCTCACCCTCGACCCGAGCCGAGATGGTGATCTCGTCGCGGGCCGGGTCGCCGAGCGCCTGGACGAAGAGGTGCTCGACGGTCCGGCGCACGGTGACGACGACGGCGGTGCCGTCCACCCGAGCCGAGACCAGCTCGAGCCCGCCGACGCCGGCCGCACCGATCGCCTGCGCAGCCAGCGCCTCGACCCGGTCGGGGTCGTAGACGATCTCGCCGCGGGTGCGGGCCGCGTCGAGGTCGAAGCCGGCGCCGGCCGCGTCGTTGGCCGCGTCGAAGGCGATGTCGTAGGCCTGGCGCTGGCCGAGGTAGGTGATGGCGGAGTCCACGGCGATGGCGCCGAGCAGCAGCATGATCAGCACAGCAGCCGGCATCAACATGAGCACCGAGCCACGCTCGCCACGGGCAGCGGACGGCGGGGTCACCGGATGCACGACGCCAGCCCGTCCACGCCCGAGCGGGTGGGGTCGATGAGCTCGCCGCGGGTGGCGCGCACGTCGAAGGCGTCGCCGAAGCCACCGAGGAAGGGGAGGCGGATGGCAGGGACCTCGAGCGCCACGGTGACCTGGATCCGTTCGCAGCGGACGAAGGCGGCGTCGCTCGGCCCGACGTCGACCTGCACGGGTCCGCGCCGGCCGTGGTCGGCCAGGGTGTCCTCGGCGATCTGGCGGGCGCCGGCCCGCAGGTCGACCGCCGACGTGGACTGCCCGGCCGCCTCCACCACCCAGCGGGCGGCCTGGCGGGCGGCCGCGTCGGCGGCGAACTTCGAGTCGACGACGCCCCAGATGTTGATGATCAGGAGCGTGCCGCCCACGAAGATCAGGAGGCCGAAGGACAGCACCTCCATGCCTCCGGCCTGACCCCGCTCGCCGCGGCAGCTCCGGCGCGCCCTCACGCCGGCTCCGCCTGGAAGACCTCGATGCGGGCCCGCATGGTGCGGGTGAAGTGGGTGGGGCTGTAGCCCGACCACCGCACCGGCAGCAGGATCGGTAGGGAGGTGTCGACGGTGACGGCCACCGTGTCGTCGGACCCGTCGCCGTCGGCGTCGACGAAGGCGAACCGGAACTCCGCATCGTCGCCGTAGCCGCCCAGGCGGCGCCTCGCCTCGTCGGTGTAGGCGCCGAAGCGGGCGTCGTCGAGGTCGGCGCCCTCGTTGGCGGCGCGCTGGGCGAGGTCGGCGGCCACGGCGGTGACCGTCGTGCGGGCGTACAGGCCGAACAGGACCTGCACCGTGAAGAGCAGGAAGATCAAGAAGACGGTGAAGCCGAACGCGGTGGCGAACACGCCGGTTCCGCGCACCCCCCGGCGGGCGTGGCGGGTCGACGGCGCCTGCCGCGGCGGTGGCAGACCGGGCACGGCGCGACGATCAGCTGGCGCCGTCGGACCCGATGATCTCGACCTGGTTCTCGGTGTTCTCGGCGGTGTCGCTCCAGATGCTGTCGAAGGTCAACCACATCGCGGCGCCGAGCAGGGCCATGATCAGCACGGCGATGGCGGTCGAGATGACGCCCTCGCCGCGGTCGCCGCGGCGGGCGGTGCGGTGGGTGGTGGTGGTCATCGGGGTTCTCCTGGGTGTCGGGGGTCTAGGAGGTGCTGAACACGCGCAGCGCCTCGAGGAACGGGATGGCGATGAAGATGGCGCCGGGGACCAGGGCGGCGACCGTGACGGGGATCCAGACCTGTTGGCTGCGCCGCTCGATCTGCTCGACCAGCCCTCGTTGGACCTCCCGGCGGATCGACCGGGCCTCCTCGGCGATGAGGCGTCCGAGGTCGCCGGCCTCCCGGTTGAGCGCCAGCACGGCGACGAGCCGGGTCAGGGCGTCGAGGTCGGCGACGGCGGCCCACTCGCGCAGCGCCTCGACCTCGGTGACGCCGTGGCGCACCCGACCGACGACCCGGCGCAGGTCCTGGCCGCTGACGCCCTGGCCGCGCGTGGCGAGCCGTTGCAGCGCGGCGCCGAGGGAGAACCCGGCGGACAGGAGCATGCCGAGCTGCTCGGAGACGACAGGGAGCTCGAGGAAGAGGCGGCGCTTGCGCCGGTCGGACTCGACGGCGAGCTGCTGCTCGACGAAGAGGAACGACAGCGCGGGTGCGCCGACCAGGAACAGCAGCACCACCGCGGCGGGCGGCCGGATCGCCGACGCGGCGAGGACGCCGCCCACGGCACCGACGACGGCCCACCCGAGCTGTCGGACGCGGAAGTCGGTGGGGTCGAGGTCGCTGTGCACGCGCTCGAGCCGTACGGCCAGCTCCTCGTTGATGCCGACGAGGCGGGCGAAGCGCTCACCGACCGTGCGGGCCAGCGGGGCGATCACCTCGGCGAAGGAGTCGACCGAGAGCATGCCGTGCCCGCCCGATGCGGTGGCGAGCCCGCCGGGCTCGTAGGGGCGCAGGCGGTCGGACAGGGAGCGGCGGGCGAACCAGCGCCGACGGCTGAGCACGAGGGTGGCGCCGGCCCAGAAGGCGAGGGTGGCGAGGACGGTGACGCGGGTCATCGGTCGAACACCCGCTCCTCCTCGGGGATCTGGAGGATCCGCCCGGCCCACACCCAGCAGCCGATGACCAGCATGACGGCGACGAGCGTGAGCAGCTGGCCAGTGGCGGACCGGAACGCCTGGCGCCCGTTGCCGACCGACATGCCGGCGAGCGCCATGCCGATGGGGGCGAAGACGACGAAGCGGCGGGCGAAGCGGGCACCTGCCTGCTTGGCCCGGGCGTCCTTGCGGCCCTGCGTGTCCTGGATGCGGTCCTCGATGAGCGCCTCGAGGCGCCGGTCGAGGTCGCTGCCGCCGACCGTGTGGGCCACGAGCAGGGTCTCGCACGTGGCGTCCGCCGTCGGGTCGGCCAGGCCCGCCTTCAGCACGGTGAGGGTGCGCTCGAAGTCGGTGGAGATGAGCCACTCCCGGTGGGCGGCGTCGAAGGCGGGCACCATCTCCTCCGGCGCCCGGCGACCGACCTCGAAGAGCGCCTGGGGGATCGAGCGGCCCAGCGAGCTGGTCAGGATCCGGATCTCCTCGATCATCCGGGGCCACGCGTCCTGCGCCCGGGCCCGGCGGTTGGCCCGGCGGACCCGGTACGACGCGAGCGGCGCGGTGGCCGCCGATGCCCCGACGGCGATGGCGGGGAGGATGGCGCCGAACACGGCATAGGTGAGGGCGGTGCCGAGCACCAGGAGCAGCACCATCACGGCGGCGAAGTCGCGGAGGCGGATCTCCCCGAGGCCGGCCTGGACCAGCCACTCCTGCACCACGGGGCGGTGGTCTCGACGACGACCGACCGACGGCCCGAGCCCCACGCCGCGCCAGCCGAAGGCCACGGCGGTGTAGGCGTAGTAGACGCCGAGACACGCCGCGACCGGGAGCAGCAGGGAGGTCATCGGTGGTCGTGCCCGGAGCGCACGTCGCGCAGCTCGCGGACGCTGGCGGAATCGGCCGACCCGTCGGGCCGGGTCTGGCGGGCCTGGTCGGGGACGCCGAGCAGGCTGCGGAGGTCGTAGCCGGCCTCCTCCAGTGCCCGCGCCGCCCGGTTCGGCAGCAGGCCGGTCCACTCCAGGGGTTGGTCGCGCCGGCTCCGGCGGAACAGGTCGGTGACGGTGAACTGGGTGGCGTCGAACCCCGCGGCCTGGTCCTCGACGGCGAGGATCTCGGTGACCCGGGGACCGTCGGCTTCCCGGGCGCAGTGCACGACCACGTCGATGGACTCCGACACGAGGTTGTTCAGCGCCGCCATGGGGATCTCGCTCGCCGTGTCGGCCAGCTGGCAGATGAAGCGCAGGCGGGACAGCGCCTGGCGGGCGGAGCCGGCGTGGATGGTGGTGTAGCCCTTCACGCCGGACGACAGCGTGAGCAGCAGCGGCAGTGCCTCCTTGTCGCGGACCTCGCCGACGATGGCCACGTCGGGCGCCATGCGCAGGAACCCGGCCACCAGCCGGCGCAGGTCGACCGCGGGCCGGTCGGCCCGAGCGGCCCGCGTCTGCATGGAGGCCACGTTGGGCACCGGGACGTCGGCCTCGAAGACCTCCTCGGCGATGACGACGCGCAGCGAGGGGTCGATCTCCGCGGCGGTGCAGGACAGCAGCGTGGTCTTCCCCGACCCCGGTGCGCCGGCGAAGACGACGGTGAGCTTGGCCCGGGCGCACGCCCGCAGGAAGTCGGCGGCCTGCACGCTGAGCATGTCCCGCTCGACCAGCTGCTCGAGCTCCCGGAACGCGACGCCGGTGAACTTGCGGATGTTCACCATGACGTGGCCGCCACGGGCGACGTCGCCGTGGACGATGTGGAGCCGGGCGCCGTTGTCGAGCTGCGCGTCCTGGAGGCCCTCCGTGGGGTCGAGCTTGCGGTGCGCGCCCGAGGCGTCGTCGAGGATCTTGGTGAGCGTGCGGATGACGTGCTCGTCGTCGTGGAACACTTCGTCGTGGTAGCCGGAGGCACCGCGGTGCCGCTTCACGAAGATGGCGTCGGGGGCGTTGATCATCACCTCCCACACGTCGTCGTCCTCAAGGAGCGATTCGAGCGGCCCGTAGCCGACGAGGTTCCGGTAGGCCCGCTCGACGACGAGGTCGGGGTCGGCCAGGTCGTGGGTGCGCAGGCCCCGGCGGTGGTCGGCCGACCAGCGGGCGACGGCGTCGCCGATGAGCTCTCGCATGCGGCCACGGGCGGCGTCGTCGTCGAGGTCGAGGCGGATGCCCTTGGCGTGCTCCAGCACCGTGCGCTCGATGAGCTCGAGCGGCGTCACCTCGGCGTCGAGATCGCTCACCCGGCCACCTCCTCGTCCCAGGCGCCGAGGGATCCGGCGTCGACGAGGACGGGCTCGTCGGCGCCGGGCGCCGGCATGCGGTCCTCGAGCACGTCGAGGCGAGCCTGCACGGCGTTCCGGATGGGGGCGACCAGGGCGTCGGGGAGGGCGACGCCGTCACGCAGGACGTCGTCGAGCTGCTTGCGCTCGGGCAGGAACACGGGGCTGAGCACGGGCTGGTCGGGGTTGGACGCCGAGAGCAGCTCGGTGACCGCCCGGCTGGTCTCGGCCCGGACGGCCCGGTTCCGTGGCGCCCGGTTGACGACCGGGACGATGCGCTCGGGACCCACACCGGCCGCGATGCAGTCGCGGACCACCCGCAGCAGCGAGTGCACCCCCTTGGCCCCCGGGGTGCCGACGACGACCACGACGTCGGCTGCGCCGATGGCGGTGCGGGCCAGCAGGTTGCGATCCTCGACGTCGGCAGAGCCGGTGGTGGCCTCCCCCTCGAGGTCGGCGTCGACGTCGGCCACCACCAGCGTGAAGCTGCGGCGGAGCCCGTCGAGCGCGCTGCGCAGGGCACGGGGCCGGATGGCGGTCCAGTCGCGGTGCCGGCGCAGGCCGAGCAGCAGCCGGTAGCGGCGGGTCACGATGTCGAACGTCAGCCCTCGGACGTCCTCGGGACCGGGTGCACCGCTGCGGTGGGCCTCGACCAGCTCGAGCACCCCCGGGATCACGTCACGGGCGTCGTGGAGCATCGCCTGGTCGGCATGGAGGGCGAGGTCGGCCAGCACCACCGTGTCGGCGTGGGCCGGATCGGCGGCGGCACCCTGGGCGACGGCCATGGCGACCACCGAGCGCCCGGTCCCCCCCGGGCCCGTGACGGCCACGACCCGGGCCCGGAACCCGCCGGCGTGGGCCACGTCGGGGCGCACCTGGCCGGGCAGGTCGTCGGCCCGGCCGATGGGCGTGGCGTGCTCGGCCAGGACGGCCTCGAGCTCTGTCCGGCCGAAGTCGGTGGGGAGCGTGTCGGCGGCCCCGATGGCCGACCAGTCGCGGGTCGTCCCGTCGACCACGACGATGGGCGCGCACCCGTGCTCGCGCGCCAACTCGAGCAGGTCCCGGTCGACTCCGGGCAGCCCGCCGTCGACGAGCAGGGCCGAGAACGGACGGCCCGATTCCAGGCGGGCCCGGACCTCGGCGGCCGACACGGTCTTGACGAAGTCCATGGCCAGGGAGCCCGACGTGGACCAGCGGGCGACGTCGGAGAACCAGGGGGTGCGGACCCGGGCCAGCCCGAGAGCGACGTGGCGCTCGCTGGGCATCAGTCGTCGGTCCCGGCCGGACCGGCCTTGCCGGAGGCTGCGCCGGACGGCCGGGGCCGGTACTCGCGGCCCAGGTCGGCGACCTCGGTGCCGATGGTGGCCCGGACGATCGTGATGTCGCCGGCGGCCTGGGCGTGCACGAGCGCCTCGACCTGGGAGAGTTCGGTGACGGCGAGCCGGACGGTCACGGTGTCGCTGCCGCCGAGGCCCTCGCGGGACCCGCCGTCGACCTCGAGCACCCGGGCGTCGACAGCGATCAGCTGGGTGACCTCGTCGCTCCAGGTGGAGAAGACGTCGAGCCGCTCGCCGGCCCGAAGGCGGCCCACGGCTCGTGCGGCCGGGACGCTGATGGCGACCTCGAGGGTCTCGGCGCCCTCGAGGGGGACCACCGTGGCCGACGCGATGAGGAACTCCCCGGCCTCGACCGGCGCCGACACCTGGCGCCCGACCGCGGCGTCGACCGCGCCGAACAGCCCACGCACGCCGCCCGGGAGCTCGACGGACACCAGCTCGACGTCGGAGGCCTCGATCGTCTGGCCGGGCGCGAGGTCGCGGGCGGCGACCAGCACCTGGATGGTGTCGTCGGCGGTGGCGTCGGTGTAGGCGAGGAAGGTCCCCACGGCGGCAAGGGCCATCAGCAGTCCGCCGACCACGGCACGGCCCGAGGGGAGCCCGACGCGCCGCTCGACCCGGCGTGGCGCCTCGATCGACTCGCTGGTGGCCCTCCCGTTCCGCCGGGTGAGGGTGGTGGTCACGGGCATCCCTTTCGCTGGCGGTCGGGGCCGATCCTGCCCACAGCCGACCAAACCGGACGAAGCACGCAGCAACTCTGACAGATCTACGACGTCGGTGCCACGAGAGTCAACGAGATCATCCGAGATGGTGGCAGGACCACCGTCGGTCCGGTATGGTCGCTGCGAACGCACGCCCGTCGCGGCCCGTCCGCCGAACCGAGGTGCCCATGACCGCTTCCGTCGAATGGCTGTCCACCGCCGACGCCGCCAAGGCGCTCGGCATCACCCCTCGCACGCTCTACCGGTTCATCGACCAGGGCGAGCTCACCGCCTACCGCTTCGGTCGCGTCATCCGCATCAAGCAGGCCGACGTGGACGCCTTCATCGAAGGGGCCCGCATCGAGCCGGGATCGCTCGAGCACCTCTACCCCGACTCCGGCACCCGGCCGGAGGAGGCCAACCTCTAGCGATCGGCGCCGCTCAGGGGTCGACGATCAGCAGGTCGATCACCTCGAGCGGCACCCACACCGGCGCCGGAGGATCGCCGTCGGCCCGCAGGCGCACCACGTCGGTCCCCGCGCTGCGCAGCTCGCCCCGGACGACCTGCCCCGAGCGGGTGCGGACGACGACGTCGGGCCGCTCCGCCGCCAGGGGCCCGACCACCGCGGCGAGCGCGACCTCCACCAGCACCGCCCGGTCGCCGACGACGGCACGCTCGCCCGGCTCGGCCCGCACCATCTCCACCGCTGCGGTGCGCACGAGGACGTCCTGGCCGCGGTCGCTGCGCACGGCGAGGAAGTCGGCACCGATCCCGACGACGGCACCCCGGATGCGCTGCTGGCCGATGTCGAGGACGACCGGTCGAGCCCGCTCGGCCAGGTCGACGAGCGTCCCCAGCACGCTGGCCTCCTCCTCGGCCTGGACCCGCAGCCACCGCTGGCGGGTCCGCTGCCGGGCGGCCTCGTCCACCATGGCATCGGCCGCCCACCGCTCGAGTGACCGGGCCAGGGTGTCCGTGCCCCCGAGGACGCCCCCGGCGGCCGCGGCCAAAGAGCAGGGGAGTTCGGCGCCGTCGTCGTCGTGCACTGGGTCTCCGCGGGGTCGGGTGCCGGTAGGCTCCGGCTGATCGTGTCGGACACCCAAGTCGTCGTCAACGTCCCCGGCAACCACCTGATGGCGGGCCTGCTCGGCCAGCGGGACGAGCTGCTCCGCCTCGTCGAGCGCGCGTTCCCCGACACGGCCATCCACGCCCGGGGCAACGAGATCGCCGTCGTCGGCCCCGAAGCCGGCGCCGTCGGCAAGGTGTTCGAGGAGCTGGTGCTGCTCGTCGCGTCCGGTCAGGTGCTCGACGCCGAGGGCGTGCAGCGGGCCATCGACATGGTCATCCACGACGAGCGGCCCTCCGAGCTGATGGCCACCGAGATCCTGCGGTCGGCCAAGGGCAACGCCGTGCGGCCCAAGACCGCCGGCCAGCGCCGCTACATCGAGGCGATCCGGGACAACGTCATCACCTTCGGCCTCGGCCCCGCCGGCACGGGCAAGTCGTGGCTCGCCGTGGCCATGGCCGTCCAGGCGCTGCACCGCAACGAGGTCGAGCGCATCATCCTGACCCGGCCGGCGGTCGAGGCCGGGGAGCGGCTCGGGTTCCTGCCGGGCGACCTCATGGCCAAGATCGACCCGTACCTGCGCCCGCTCTACGACGCCCTGTACGACATGGTCGACCCGGAGGGCGCCCAGCGCCTGCTCGAGCGCAACCTCGTCGAGGTGGCACCGCTGGCCTTCATGCGCGGTCGCGCCCAGCCGGTCGACCGCAAGGTGCTGACGCCGACCGGTTGGCAGGCGATCGGCACGCTCGCGGTCGGGGATCTGGTCGTCGGCTCCGACGGGCAGCCGACGCCCGTCCTCGGGGTCTTCCCGCAGGGTCGCAAGGACGTGTACCGGGTGACCGCCCAGGACGGCTCGTCGACGCTCGCCTGCGGCGAGCACCTGTGGACCGTCAAGACCCTGGACGACAAGAAGCACGGCACGCCCGGACGTACCCTGCAGACCACCGACATGATCGGGAAGCTGCGCCGCCACCACCAGCGCTTCTACGAGCTCCCCATGCTCAGCTCGCCGGCGCAGTTCGTCCCGCAGGACGTGCCGATGGACCCGTATGCGCTCGGGCTGCTGCTGGGCGACGGGTGCATCACCGGTCGGACGACCCCGTCGTTCACGACCGCCGACCCCGAGCTGGCCTGGGCCCTGGAGGAGCTGCTCCCCGAGTCCGACGTCGTGCCCCGTCGCACCTCCGTCGTCGACCACGTGATCCGCCGGCGCCCGCACGTTCCCGGTCCGACGAACCCGGTCACCAAGGTCCTGCGCACCCTCCATCTGGAAGGGACCGACTCCAAGACCAAGTTCATCCCGAGGGAGTACCTGCTCAACTCGCCCGACGTCCGGGTCGCGCTCCTGCAGGGACTGCTCGACAGCGACGGCGGTCCGGTCACCCAGGCGGCTCGGAGCTGCCGCATCCAGTACACGACGTGCTCCTCGCGGCTGCGGGACGACGTCGTCTTCCTGGTCCGCTCCCTCGGAGGCGTGGCCTACGTGCGCACCCGGCCGGCCGAGGGGCGCCGCCCCGGACGCGCCCGCGGGACCGAGGTCCACCACCGATCCGACGCACACATCCTCGACATCCGTCTGCCGGAGGGGATCGAACCGTTCCGGCTCCGACGCAAGGCGGCGAAGTACGAGCGCTTCGGTGCCGGCCGCCCCATGCGGATGATCGACAGCATCGAACCGGCCGGGGACGCCGAGTGCGTGTGCATCCAGGTGGGCGCCGCCGACTCGCTCTACGTGACCGACGACTTCTTGGTCACCCACAACACACTGAACGCCAGCTTCATCATCCTGGACGAGGCCCAGAACGCCACGGCGGAGCAGATGAAGATGTTCCTCACCCGCATCGGCTTCGGGTCCAAGGTGGTCGTCACCGGCGACACGTCCCAGGTCGACGTGCAGGGCGGCAAGTCCGGGCTCGCCGGGCTGGAGCGCGTCCTCTCCGACATCGAGGGGCTCTCGTTCGTCCACCTCGGCGCCCGCGACGTCGTGCGCCACCGCATCGTGCAGGACATCGTCAACGCCTACGACCGCAACGTGCCCGCCCCGCCGCCCGGGGGGCGATCCGCCTGATGCCTGCCAGCGTCTTCGGGGTCGACGAGCAGGATGACGAGCCCGTCGACGTGGCCCGTTGGGTGGGCCTCGCCGAGCGGGTCCTCGCCGCCGAGGGGGTACGCGCCAACAGGGAGCTGAGCGTGCTGTTCGTGGACCGGACCACGATGGCCGAGCTGAACGAGCGCCACATGGGCGCGTCGGGGCCCACCGACGTGTTGGCCTTCCCCATCGACGACGACGGTCTCGAGCAAGGCCGCTGGCCCGACAACGGCACCAGCGGTCCCGACCGGCCGCCCGAGGACATCGACGAGGTCCCGACCCTGCTCGGCGACGTCGTCGTGTGCCCGTCGATCGCTGCCGAGCAGGCCGCGGAGCACGCCGGCCAGCCGCAGCACGACGGCACCGTCGACGACGAGATCGCCCTGCTCGTCGTGCACGGGATCCTGCACGTGCTCGGCCACGACCACGCCGAACCGGACGAGACCGCCGCCATGCAGGCCAAGGAGCAGGCCCACCTGGCTGCCTTCCACACCCGCCCGTGAGCCTGCCCCTCACCGTCGCCGTCGTCGTGGCGCTGCAGCTCGTGGTGGTCGTGCTCGCCCTGTGCGAGACGGTCCTGGCCCACACGAGCCGAGCCCGGGTGGCGATGCTGGTCGACGAGGGCGCCCACCGGGCCCGCGACCTGATCGAGCTGCTGGCCCGACGCCAGACGAACCTCGCCGTCCTCGTCATGGTCCGCCACATGGCCCAGATCGGTGCCGTGGTGGCCGTGGTCGCCCACGCCGAGCGGTACTCGCCTCGGGGCCCGGCGTGGATCGCGATCGTCGCGGCGACGGTGCTGGTGGCTGCGCTGGTGGAGGGGGTCGCCAAGACCGTGGCGCTCGAGCGCACCGACGCCATCGGCCACCGGGTCGCCCCGATCGGCCGGCTGGTGACCCGCCTGCCGCTGCTGCCGCTCGTCGCCGAGGGGCTCGGCCGCCGGATCCGCCGCCACTCGGGTGCCGACGATGCGCACGAGCGGCCGTCGGTCTCCGAGGAGGAGCTGCTCGCCTTCGCCGAGGTCGCGGTGGAGGCCGAGGCCATCGAGGAGGAGGAGCAGGCGCTCATCGAGTCCATCATCGAGTTCGGCGACACCATCGTCCGCGAGGTCATGGTCCCCCGGCTCGACATGGTCACCGTCGTGTCCAGCTGGCGGGTCAGCGACGTGATGGAGGTCGTCATCCTCAACGGCTTCAGCCGCATCCCGGTCATCGGTGCCGGCATCGACGACGTCGTCGGCCTCGCCTACGCCAAGGACCTCATGCGCGCCGAGCGCGACGGCACCGGCGATGACCCCGTGGGTGGCCACGTGCGCCCGGCCCGCTTCGTGCCCGAGCAGCAGCGGGTGTCGATCCTGCTCCCCCAGATGCAGGCGGAGCAGTTCCACATGGCCGTCGTCGTCGACGAGTACGGCGGCGTGGCCGGACTGGTGACCCTCGAGGACCTGATCGAGGAGCTGGTCGGCGAGATCGTCGACGAGTTCGACGTCGAGGACCCCATGGCCGAGCCGCTGCCGGGCGGCGCATACCGCGTCAACGCCCGCATGCCGCTCGACGAGGTGAACGACCTCCTCGGGGCCCACCTCCCCGAAGGGGACTGGGACACCGTGGGCGGGCTGCTCTTCAGCTGGCTCGGCCACGTGCCGGCCAACGGCGAGTCCGTCGACATCGACTCGCTCCGGCTCACCGCGTCGCGGGTCCAGGGGCGCCGCATCGGCCTGGTGCGCATCGACCGCATCGACGTGCCGGCCGACGCACCCCTGCCGAGCGGCTCGGAGCGTTCGAGGTGAGGTCGGGCTTCGTCACGTTCGTGGGCCGGCCCAACGTCGGCAAGTCGACGCTGCTCAACCAGATCCTGGGGGAGAAGGTCTCGATCGTCTCGGACAAGGTGCAGACCACCCGCTCCCAGATCCGCGGCGTGCTCAACCTGCCGCCGGAGCGGGGTGGTCCCGTGCAGGTGGTCTTCGTCGACACCCCGGGCATCCACAAGCCCCAGACGCCGCTGGGCGACCGCCTCAACGCCACCGCCACCAGTGCGGTGCGCGACGTCGACGTGGTGTGCCTGCTGGTCGACGCCACCATGCCGATCGGGCGCGGCGACCGGTTCATCGCGGCCAAGGTCCCCTCCGATGCGGTGCTGGTGGTCAACAAGGTCGACCGGGCCAGCCCCGAGCAGGTGCTGGCCCAGCTGACGGCGGCATCGGAGTTCGGCCTGGAGGCCTACTTCCCGATCTCGGCCCGCACCGGGATGGGCGTGGACGCGCTCGTGCAGCACCTGGTCGGGCGCATGCCCGAGGGACCGCAGTACTACCCCGACGACATGACGTCCGATCAGCCGGACGCCACCTGGGTCGCCGAGCTGGTCCGGGAGCAGCTGCTGGCCGTGACCCGCGACGAGCTGCCCCACTCCATCGCCACCCGGGTGACCGAGCTCGACTGGCCCTACATCCGGGTCGAGATCATGGTCGAGCGCGACTCCCAGAAGGGGATCGTGATCGGGCACAAGGGCGCGGTGCTCAAGGAGGTCGGGTCCAAGGTCCGGGCCCAGCTGCGGGAGGGCGTCTTCGTCGAGCTCCAGGTGGTGGTGCGCAAGGACTGGCAGCGGCGGCCCGCCGACCTCGACGACCTCGGCTTCTGATCCTGCCGTCCGGAGAATCCTTGCGAGTAGCCCTCGGATTCCGAGGGGATTCCGCAGCGATTTTTCCTTCTTTCGGGGATGTGCATCGGCTCGGGGGTTTTCTGCCGCGTTCATCCCGCATTGCGGGCACCGTACGATGGTGGCTCCATGGCCGAGCGCATCGACCTCCAGGAGGCCGCCCGGCGGCTCGGCGTGCACTACCAGACCGCGTACCGGTGGGTACGGGAGGGGCGGCTCACCGCGGTGCGGGTCCGGGGCCGCTACGAGCTGGCCGTCGAGGACGTCGAGGCCTTCGCCCGCGAGCGTGACCAGCCGGCGCCGGCGTCGGTGCGCCCCGGACGTCGGGAGTGGGGCCGCTCGTCCGCCCGGCTCCTGCGCGCCCTGCTCGACGGCGACGAGCGCACCGCCACCGAGCTGGTCAACCGACTCCACGCCCAGGGCGAGGCCGCCATCGACGTGCTCGGGCGGGTGGTGGTGCCGGCGTTGGCCGGCATCGGTGACCGGTGGGCGGCGGGTGAGCTGTCGGTGGCGCACGAGCACCGGGCGTCGGAGATCGTCTCGCGTCTGCTGGCCGGCATCGACCACGCCCGACCCGGCCGCCCGCGGGGCGCGGTGGTGGTCGCCGCGCCGCCCGGCGAGCTGCACGGCATCCCCGTGGAGATGGCCGCCGCCGTGCTGCGCGAGGACGGCTGGTCGGTGCAGATGCTGGGGCGTGACATGCCGGCCGACGCGTTGCTCGACTTCGTCGAGGCCCTGGCGCCGGACCTGGTGGTGCTCACCTTCACCACGCCGGATCGAGCCGATGCCGCCGAGGAGGTCGCCCGCCGGCTCACCGCATCCCGACACGACGTGCTGGTGGGCGAACCGGGCCGGACCCTCACCCAGCTGGTGGAGGCGGCCCGCACCGTGCGGGCCGAGCAGCGCCGCCTCCTCGCCGGCCGGCCGAGGGACGAGCCTCAGTAGGCGGCGCCGAGCGGTCGGTCGTGCCACCACCGGGTGGCGAGCACGATCGTGAGCACCATGGCCCACACGGTGGCCTCGGGCCCGGCCGGCAGGCCCCACGCCGGCTGCCACTCGAGCACCCAGCCGAGCCAGGCGGTGGGGAGCAGCACGGCGATGGCGGCCCCCTGGCCCAGACGAGGCGAGCGGGTGACGGTCATCGTGAGCACGCCCGCGCCGAGCGTCGCGAACAGGAACCACGGGTGGTGGGCGGCGAGCAGGGCGCCTGCCGGCGCGAGGCCGGGGCCGCCTTGGAACCGCCGTGACACGGGGGCGCAGATCCCGACGACGACGGCGAGGCCGGTCCACAGGGCCACGGACTGCCACGCGGAGAGCACCTGGTTGGAGAAGTACCCGATGCGGGAGAACCCGCTGCCGGGCGACACGGACTGGACGGCCCACCACGCCGCGGTGCTCACGGCGAGCGCGGCGAACGCCTCGAGCAGGAGGTCGCCCGGCCGGGGTCGCGCCTCGTCGTGGCGGGTCAGCAGGTGGGCGACGACGGCCCCGACCACGTAGCCGGACAGGACCATCGGTCCCGACAGCAGCGCGACTGCCGAGAGGCTGCGCACGTCAGCGGAGGGCGTCGAGGACGGCGAGGACCTCGGCCCGGTCCTTGGTGCGGCGCATGGGTGGCAGGCCCCGGATGAGGTCCCAGCGGTACCGGGCGGTGGCCAGGCGGGGGTCGAGCACGGCGACGACGCCGGTGTCCTCCGCGGTGCGGATGAGCCGGCCGACGCCCTGGGCCAGCAGGGTGATCGCCCGGGGCAGGTCGATGAGCTCGAAGGCCCGCGGGCCGACCTGCTCACGCCGGGCCTCGAGCAGGGGATCGTCGGGGCGGGCGAAGGGAAGCTTGTCGATGATCACGCACGACAGGGACGGGCCGGGGATGTCGACGCCCTCCCAGAAGGACATGGTGGCGAACAGGCTCGTGGCCGGCTGGTCGGTGAAGGCCGACAGCAGCGCCGGCTTGGGTTGCTCGCCCTGGGCCAGCACCGGCGTGTCGAGTCGGGGGCGCAGGGCCTCGACGGCGGCCTGCATGGCCCGCCAGGAGGTGAACAGCGCCATGGTGCGGCCCCCGGCGGCCTCGATGAGCGCGGCGATCTCGTCGTGGACGGCATCGGCCCGGTCCTGGCGGGGGTCGGGCAGGTGGGTGGCGCAGTACAGGAGGGCGTTGGCCTCGTAGTCGAACGGGCTGCCGACGTCGAGCTCGGTGGTGGCACCCTTCGGGAGGCCGAGGCGGGTGGGCAGGCGGGGCGGGATGGTGGCCGAGCACAGCACCGCGGTGGTCTCCCGCCACAGCAGCTCCTCGAGGATCCCGGCGACGTCGATGGGGGCGATGCGCAGCTTCGCCGAACCGGGGCGACCCTCGACCCAGGCCACGCTCCCGGTGGGCACGACGCTGGCTCGCAGGATCGCCTCGGACAGCCCGAGCAGCTGCTGGTTGGCCCGGTTGCGCCGGGCCACGACGTCGACGTTGCTCTCGGGAACGCCCTTCAGCGCGGCGCTGGCCGCGTCGAGCTTGGTCCGGAGCTGGGTGAGCACTTCGACCAGGCGGCCCGGCGGCGGGTCGAGTCGCTCGCCGACGAGGCCGTCGAGCAGGTCGCCCAGCCGGGCGGCCACGGCCAGGATGTCGGTGACGAGGGCGTCGTCGGCGATGACCCGACCGACGGCGTAGGCCGCGGCGCTGACCCGACCGCTGGTGAGCTCGCTGCCCGACGTGGCCGAGACGACCTCCTCGACGCGGTGGGCCTCGTCGAGCACCACCAGGTCGTGGGGCGGCAGCACCGCGCCACCGGCGGCGATGTGGGTGCCGTACAGGTGGGTGTTCACCACGATGACGTCGGCCTCCGCGGCCCGCCGCCGGGCGCCCTCGGCGAAGCAGGTCTCGCCCTTGGGGCACTTGGCGGCGCCGGGGCACTCGTCGGAGCCGACGGAGACCGCCTCCCAGACGGCCGGGCGGGGCTCGAGGGCCAGCTCGGCGCGGTCGCCGATCTCGGTCTCCGACGCCCACTCGAGTACGGCGGTCAGGCCGGGGTCGTCGGTGGCCATGTCGAGGCGCCCCTGGCGGTCGTCGAGGAGCTCGGCGACGCGCTGGCGGCACACGTAGTTGGAGCGGCCCTTGAGGACGGCCCAGGTGAAGCCGCCGACGTAGGTGTCGAGGAACGGCAGGTCCTTGCCGGCCAGCTGGTCCTGCAGCGCCTTGGTGGCCGTGGCGACCACCACCCGGGCGCCGGTGACGACGGCCGGGACCAGGTAGGCCAGGGTCTTGCCCGTGCCGGTGCCGGCCTGGACGACCAGGTGGCGGCCGGACTCGATGGCGTCGGCCACCGCCTCGGCCATGATCCGCTGGCCGTCGCGGACCTCCCCGCCGCCGGGGAGCTGGGCCACGACCTTCTCGAGCGTCTCGGCGATCTCGGGCGCAGCCACCGTGCGACGGTACCGCGACCCCGGTGACGGTCCGGGGGACCGCCGGCTACTCCTCGAGCCGGTCGACCACGGCGCCGGAGCGGTCGGCGCCGACCGCGATGGCGTTGTCGACCCGGGGGGCCTCGAGGGGGATCTGGACGGTTCCGTGGCCTGCCTCCCAGCGCAACACGTTGACGACGGCGCCGTACACGAGCAGCCGGCCGAAGAACGCCAGCCACGCGAGGATGGCGATGACGATGCCGAGGGACCCGTACAAAGCTGAGGAGCTGGCCACCAGCCGAGGCACGTAGAGCGCGCCGACGAGCTTGAGGACCTCGAAGCCGACGGCGCACACCACGGCGCCCGGCAGCAGCGCCCGCCACCCCACGGGCAAGCGACCGAGCTCGCTGAAGGTCCACAGGAACAGCCCGAGGCTCACGGTCACGCCGATCAGGATCGAGAGCGGCGCCAGGAAGCTGGGCAGGAAGTTCAACACGGTGGTGACGGCGAACGAGGCGCCGAAGATGAGACCGGCGCCGACCAGCCACAGCACGGCGCGGGCCTTGTCCTTCAGGCCCGCCGAGCGGGTCTGCCACACGTTGTCGATGGCGCGCTGCACCGCGGCCACGACCGCCAGACCCCGCCACAGCAGGCCGAGCACGCCGATGACGGACGCCGTGCGGCGGGATTCCTCCGCGTTCTCGATGGTCGTCCGCAGCGCCTCGGCGGCCGGCCCGTCCGACGGGATCCCCAGCCGGGCGATCGCGTCGCCGGTGAAGGAGGCGTCGCCGCCGGCGACGAAGCCGACGACGGCGATCGCCACGAGCAGGAGCGGGATGAGCGACAGGAAGATCTGGAGGGCGATGCCGTTGGCCAGCGGGTCGCCCTGGACCTCGCTGAAGCGGTCCTGCACGCGCAGCAGCGTCCCGATGACCGGCTTGGCCGCGAGCCGTTCCTTGATCGACGCCACCGTCGGTTCGTACCCACAAGTGGCGCACGGCCAGTCACGACCCGTGTCGCAGGCCGTCCGGCACGCAGGGGTAGCGTCGGCCCATGGCCGTCGAGGGCATCGACCCCGCGCGGGTGCCGCGCCACATCGCCGCCGTCATGGACGGCAACGGACGGTGGGCGGAGCGGCGCGGGCTGCGGCGCACCGAGGGCCACGCCGCCGGCGAGGAGGCCCTCCTCGACGCCACCAACGGGTGCCTCGAGCTGGGCGTCGACTGGTTCACCGTCTACGCGTTCTCCACCGAGAACTGGAAGCGGCCCGCCGACGAGGTCCGCTACCTCATGGGGTTCAACGAGTCGCTGCTGGTGCGCCGGCGCGACGAGCTGCACGAGAAGAACGTGCGGATGCGCTTCATCGGCCGGCGGGGGTGGCGGGTGCCCAAGCGGGTGCTGCGCCGCATGGACGAGTCGCTCGAGCTCACGCAGGACAACACGGGCATGACGCTGACGATCGCCTTCGACTACGGCGGTCGGGCCGAGCTGGTCGACGCGGTGAAGGCCATCGTCGAGGCCGGCGTGCCGGCCGACAAGATCGACGAGAAGACCATCGCCCGCCACCTGTACGACCCGGAGATGCCCGACCCCGACCTGATGATCCGCACGTCGGGGGAGCATCGGATCTCCAACTACCTGCTCTGGCAGCTGGCCTACAGCGAGCTGACCTTCCCCGACGTGCTCTGGCCCGACTTCCGCCGCCAGCACCTCTTCGACGCCGTCCGGGAGTACCAGGAGCGCCAGCGCCGCTTCGGGGGCGTCGAGAGCACGTCGTGAGCGGTTCCCGGCTCTACCGGGACGAGGGCGTGGTGCTTCGCACCTACAAGCTCGGCGAGGCCGACCGGATCGTGGTCCTCGCCACCCAGGAGCACGGCAAGGTCCGGGCCGTCGCCAAGGGCGTGCGCAAGACCCGGTCGAAGTTCGGGGCCCGCCTGGAGCCGCTGTCCCACGTGGCGCTCCAGCTCTACGAGGGCCGCAACCTCGACACGATCACCCAGGTGGAGGGCATCGACGCCTTCCGGGCCATCCGCGACGACCTCGACCGCTACGCCTCGGCCATGACCGTGCTCGAGGTGATCGACCAGCTGGCCATGGAGGGTGAGTCCGACCCCCGCCGCTTCCGCATGCTGGTGGGGGTGCTGCGGACGCTGGCCGAGAACGACAACCCCCTGGTCGTCCCCGCCTTCGAGCTGAAGGTGCTGGCCCACGAGGGCCTCGGCCTCGAGGTGGAGCAGTGCGTTTCGTGCGGCGCCGGCGACCCGCTGGTCGCCATCGACCTCCCGGCGGGCGGCATGCGCTGCCCGAGCTGTCGCCAGGGCCGGTCGGTGTCGGCCGAGGCGCTGCGCCTCCTGCGCGCCGTGCTCGGTGGCCGGCTGTCGAGCGTGCTGGCCGAGCCGCCGTCCCCGGCGTCGGCCGAGGTCGCCGCCATCGCCACCGAGGCCGTCGAGCAGCTCATCGAGCGTCGGCTCCGTACGCCGGGCGTGCTCGGCCACTGAGGGGCCGACCCCTCCACGACGGTCTCGACGGCTCAGGTGTCGATCGGCTTCCAGCGCCCGGCGGCGGCGTCCCACTGGAGCCAGAGCTGGCGGTTGGGGTCCCACTGGAGGTAGGTGCCCCGGGCCGGGTCCCACTGGGGCGGCGGCAGCTCGAAGCGGGGCGCGGCGGCCTCCGACGGCGGTCCGGATGCGCCGGCGGGACCGGGTGCCGTCGGGGGGCCCTCGGCCCCCGGCGCGGCGAAGGGCGCCGGCTCGGGCGGTGCAGCCGGCGGCTCCACGTGGAGGTCGGGGGGGCGGGGCCAATCCGGATCGGGGGCCACCGTCGGTGGTGCCGCCCCCCACGACGTCTGCCCGGCGGGGATGGGCGCACTGTCCGGCATGACCGGGTGCCCGACGCTGGACGACGACACCACGTAGGTGCCGGCGGCCAGGTCGCCGACGCGGCGGTGCCCCGCGGACGTGTAGGCGGCGATCGGGCCGACGATGGGGATGATCCACGGGGCGGCGTCGACCACCCACATCAGCGTGCGGCCCAGGCTCTTGCCGATGCCGGCCCTGGCGCCGTACTGGTCCACGACGCGCAGGCCGAACAGCAGCTTGCCGGGGGATCCGCCGGTGAGACCCTGGATGACCACGAAGAACGCGAACCATCCGAACGACAGCAGCGTCTGGACGCCGGACTCCCCGGTGTCGAGCAGGTAGATGTCGCCGTCGAAGGCGACGCAGGAGTCGGCCGCTCCCGGGTTCTGCTGCTCGAACAGGTCGCAGGCCTCCTCCTCCGGGACCGCCGTGGGGATCTCGGTGTACTCGGACATGGAGGCGAAGCCGGCTGCCACCACGGCCAGGAAGAGCAGGAGATCGGCGATCCAGGCGAGCGTGCGCCGGCCCATCACCGCCGTGGGATCGCTGGCCGGAGGCGTGCCGTACTGCAGGGGAGCGGTCACGTCGCGGGTCTACCAGACCCCCTGCGACGGCCCCCGGCAACGGCTTCGGGGGCCCCGCAGGCCGTCGGTAGGCTCCGACCCCCTATGGCCGCACCCACGCCCGAGCCCGAGCTGTTCGACAAGGTCGTCAACCTGTGCAAGCGGCGGGGGTTCGTCTTCCCGTCGGCCGAGATCTACGGCGGGTTCCGCTCCACCTACGACTACGGCCCCGTCGGCGTGCTGCTGCTGCGCAACGTCAAGGACGCGTGGTGGCGCTCGATGGTGCAGCTGCGCCACGACGTCGTCGGCCTCGACGCCTCCATCCTGTCGCCGCCGCCGGTCTGGGAGGCATCCGGTCACCTGGCCAACTTCACCGACCCCCTCGTCGACTGCCGCGAGTGCAAGGAGCGGTTCCGACTCGACAAGCTCGACGACCCCGACACCTGCCCGAGCTGCGGCAAGCACGGCACCTTCACCGAGGCCCGCCAGTTCAACCTCATGTTCAAGACCCACGCCGGGCCGGTGGAGGGCAAGGGCCACGAGGTGTTCCTGCGACCCGAGACCGCCCAGGGCATGTTCCTGAACTTCAAGAACGTGCTGGAGACGTCGCGCAAGAAGCCGCCGTTCGGCATCGCCCAGATCGGCAAGTCGTTCCGCAACGAGATCACGCCCGGCAACTTCGTGTTCCGCACCCGTGAGTTCGAGCAGATGGAGATGGAGTTCTTCGTCCCGCCCGACGAGGCCCAGCAGTGGTACGAGTACTGGTGCGCCACCCGGTACGACTGGTACGTCGACCACGGCATGCCCACCGACCAGCTCCGGCTGCGCCCGCACGACGACGACGAGCTGAGCCACTACAGCTCGGGCACCTCCGACGTGGAGTTCCTCTTCCCCTGGGGATGGGACGAGCTGGAGGGCATCGCCAACCGCGGCGACTACGACCTGACCCAGCACGCCATCCACTCGAACACCAAGCTCGAGTACTTCGACCAGCAGGCCAACGAGCGGTACGTGCCCCACGTGATCGAGCCGGCCGCCGGCGCGACCCGCACCGCGATGGCGTTCCTGATGGCCGCGTACGACGAGGAGACGGTGAACGACGAGCAGCGCACGGTGCTCCGGTTCCACCCCCGCATCGCGCCGTACAAGGTCGCCGTCCTGCCCCTGTCCAAGAAGGACGAGCTGGTCGGCGTGTCCGACGAGGTCCTCGGGCTCCTCCAGCCCCACTACATGTGCGACTTCGACGTCACCCAGGCCATCGGCCGCCGCTACCGCCGCCAGGACGAGATCGGCACCCCGTACTGCGTGACGATCGACTTCGACACCCTCGAGGACCGCGCGGTCACCATCCGCGAGCGGGACTCGATGGACCAGGAGCGCGTGCCGATCGACGGCCTGCGCGACCGGCTGGCGGAGCGCCTCGGCTTCTGAGCCCGCGCCGCGGCGTCAGCCGCCGACCGGACCGTCGACCAACCAGCCGCCGCCCTGGTCGACCATGTCCAAGCGGTAGTCCTCCCGCTGGCCGTCGTAGGTCAGGGGCACCACGACGGTCCCGCCCTCGACGCGGGGATCGCCCACCACGTCGACGTCGTGGCCCCGCCAGAACCGCTCCCACTGGTCCCGGTCCTGTCGGGCCTGGAAGCGCGGGGTGGTCATGGCCCACGCCCGGTCGAGCTCGTCGGCGTCGAGGGCGGCCAGGTAGGCCAGGGCTGCGTCACCGGGGTCGCCCTTCGTGTTCGGCGCAACCTCCCGGTCCTCGGTCGTGGTGGTGACGTCGGCCGTGGTCGTGGACCGGGCCTCGGTGGTCGTGGGCGCATCCGTGGTGGGCGCCGCCTCCCCGGTGGTGGCGGGCGCATCGGTGCTCGTCGTCTCGCCCGGTGCCTCCGTGGTGTCGGCGGTGGCCGTGTCGCCAGCGTCATCGCGCATCCCGGCCAGCAGCACGAGCCCACCGGCCAGCAGCAGCACGACGGCCACCGCGCCCCACAGGAGCCGGTTCGATCCGCCGCCGCCGCCGGGCGGCGTCGGCGCCGGCCGGGACACACCGGGCTCGGGGCGGGAGACGGGAGCGGCCACGACGTGGCGGGGACGGGGCGGTGCGGCGGCGGCGGTCGCGGCGAGCGACGTGGTGTCGATGCGGCGGGTGGGGTCCGGTCCCGGCGGCGCCGATGACGGTGCGGCGGCGACCCGTTCGAGCTCGTGGCGGAACCGTTCTGCGTCGACGTGGCGGTCGCCGGGGCGCCGGGCCAGCGCGCGCTCGACCACCGCGGCGAGGCCGGCGGGCACGCCCTGCGGGGCGAGCGGGGCCGGGTCGTCCTCCAGGACACGGGCGACGAGCGCGGCGACGTTCTCGCCCCCGGAGCTGGGGTGGGGTGCGGCGCCGGTGAGGCACGCGTAGAGCGTGGCGCCGAGGCCGTAGATGTCGCTGGCCTCGGTCGCGGGCTCGCCGGCCAGCACCTCCGGGGCGGCGTAGGAGATGGTGGCCTGGAGCTGGTGCTCGGAGGTGGTGGTGAGGTCCGCGAGGCGGGCGATGCCGAAGTCGGTCAGCTGCGGCTCGCCGTGGGGAGACCACAGCACGTTGTCGGGCTTGATGTCGCGGTGGAGCACGCCGGCCGCGTGGACCGTGGCGAGCGCGTCGGCGAGGCGGGCGCCCACGGAGGCCACCTCGGCCGGGGGCATGGGGCCGTGCAGGCGGAGCCGGTCGCCGAGGCTGCCCTCGGGCACGTGGGGCATCACCAGGTAGGGGGAGCCGTCGGCGGTGATGCCGGCGTCGAAGACCGGGACGATGTTGGGGTGGTTCGAGAGCCGGCCGACGGCGGCGACCTCGCGCTCCCACCGGGCCACGGGGGCCCCGACGTCGACGTTGCGGGCCACCTTCACGGCGACGTCGCGGCCGAACGCCGCCTGCCGGCCCCGGTACACGACGCCGGAGCCGCCGCTGCCGATGACCTCGACGAGGTCGACGCCGGGGATGTCCGGTGTCGGCGCGTTCGTTCCCGAGCTCATGGCACAGCCCTACCCACAACATGGCCCGGACGTGCCGGACCGCGACGCGCCACCGGGCGCCGGTCCGGCCCGGCCTGACGGCCGCACGATCTCTGCGTCAACGGCCGATGGACTCTTCGGGCCGCGGACGGGGTAGAACGCCCGGATGCTCAATCTCTTCGCGGCCTCGGAGTCGACCTCCGAGAACTTCGTGTCGTTCTCCACCCCCGCCTGGGTCTGGGCGGCCTTCGCCGCACTGGTGGTCGTCCTGCTCCTCGTCGACCTCATCGTGGTGCACAAGGACGCCCACGTCGTGTCGACCAAGGAGGCGGCGATCGAGTCGGCCGTCTGGATCTCGATCGGACTCAGCTTCGGCCTCGTCATGTGGCTGTGGCAGGGCGGCGATGCCGCCGGCGAGTACTACGCCGGCTACCTGATCGAGAAGTCGCTCAGCATCGACAACGTGTTCGTCTGGGCGCTGGTGATGAGCTACTTCGGCGTCCCGCAGAAGTACCAGTTCCGGGTGCTGTTCTGGGGCATCTTCGGTGCGCTCGTGCTGCGCGCCATCTTCATCTTCGGCGGCGTGGCGATCCTCGAGCGCTTCAGCTGGGTCATCTACGTCTTCGGTGCGTTCCTGCTGTTCACGGCGATCCGGCTGCTCAAACCGTCCCACGACGACGTCCACCCCGAGGACAACCTCATCCTCCGCCTCGTCAACAAGGTCGTGCCCTCGACCAACGAGTACGACGGGCAGAAGCTCTTCACGGTGCAGAACGGCAAGCGGCTGGCCACGCCGCTGTTCGCCGTGCTCGTGGTGGTCGAGTCCTCCGACGTGATCTTCGCCGTCGACTCCATCCCGGCGATCCTGGCCGTGAGCCGCGAGGAGTTCATCGTGTTCTCCTCCAACGCCTTCGCCATCCTCGGACTGCGCGCCCTGTACTTCCTGCTGGCCGACCTGCGGAACCGGTTCCGCTACCTCCAGCAGGGACTGGCGGTCGTGCTCGCCTTCGTCGGCATCAAGATGCTGATCAGCGAGATCTACCACTTCCCCACGTACGCCTCGCTGGCGGTCATCGCCGTGGTCCTCACCGTCGCGATCACGTTGTCGATCAAGCGCCCGCTGCCCCCCGGCGAGGCCGATGACGTCTCCACCCACGGCATCCCCGGACGGCGTTCCCACGACACCGACGGTCGGGGCGGCATCGGCGCCTCGCAGGGCGACGGATCGGGTGCGCAGGGCGGTCCTGGCGCCGACTAGAACCGGCGCGTGGGCATCGTCGACGAGGACATCTCTCGGGTCCGGGCGGCCACCGACATCGTCGCCCTCATCGGCGAGTACGTGCAGCTGCGCCAGGTCGGCCAGCGCTGGCGGGGCCTGTGCCCCTTCCACGCCGAGAAGACCGGCTCGTTCTACGTCAACGCGGTCGACGGCCTCTACCACTGCTTCGGCTGCCAGGCCTCGGGCGACGCCATCACCTTCGTCCGCGAGCAGGAGCACCTCGGGTTCGCCGAGGCGGTCGAGCGCCTCGCCGGCAAGGTCGGGATCAGCCTCAACTACGACAAGCCGGGGGAGAGCCGGACCCGGGCCGAGCGCAAGCGCCTCGCCGACGTGCTCGCTGCCGCCGAGGACTGGTACCACCAACGCCTCCTGTCGTCACCCGACGCCGCGCCGGCCCGCAAGTACCTCCGGGACCGGGGCTTCGACGGTGACGAGGTCCGGGAGTGGAAGATCGGCTGGGCGCCCGACGACTGGGACCAGCTGGCCACCGGGCTGCGCCTCTCGATCAAGGACCTCAAGGCCACCGGGCTCGGGTTCGAGAACCGGCGCCGCCGGGCCCAGGATCACTTCCGGGGCCGCATCCTGTTCCCGATCCACGACGCCGACGGCACGCCGGTGGGCTTCGGCGGGCGGATCCTGCCGGGGCTGGAGGGCTCCAAGTACGTCAACACGCCGCAGACGCCGATGTACGACAAGTCCCGGGTCCTGTTCGCGCTCGACCGGGCCAAGGTCGGCATCGTGGCCGCAGACGAGGTGGTGGTGTGCGAGGGCTACACGGACGTCACCGCGTTCTTCCGGGTCGGCATCCCCCGCGCCGTCGCCACGTGCGGCACCGCCCTGACCGACGAGCACGTGCAGCTGCTGCGCCGCTTCGCTCGCCGCATCGTCCTCGCCTTCGACGCCGACACCGCCGGGCAGGCCGCCGCCGACCGCTTCTACCAGTGGGAGTCCCGCTTCGACCTGGACGTGGTCGTCGCCGCCATGCCGCCGGGCGTCGACCCGGCCGACCTCGCGCTCCGGGCGCCGGACGAGCTGGTGGCGGCGGTGGCCGACGCCCGGCCGTTCCTGGAGTTCCGCCTCGGCCGGATCCTCGACGGGGCCGACCTCGACTCGGCCGAGCACCGGGCCCGCGCCGCCGAGGAGGCCCTCGGCGTCATCGCCGAGCACCCCAACGACCTCGTTCGCGACCAGTACCTCATGCGGGTGGCCGACCGCTGCCGGCTCGACGTCGACCGGCTCCGCCAGCGCATCGCGGCCGGCGACTTCCGCCCGCCGCCCCCGCCGGAGGCGCCCCGTCGCCGCCGGGAGGAGGCGGCCGCCGAGCCGACCCGCAGCGACGACCCCGGCCCTCGCCCGCCGGGGCACGATCCCGAGGACCCCGGCCCCCACGAGCCGAGGCGGGGGCGGGGCGGCCGGCCCCACGCCGCCGGCGACGACCCCACCCGCCGCCCGGGCGGCTCGCGCGACGACTCGCCGGCGGTCGAGGTGCTGCGGCTCGCCGTGAACCGACCCGAGGACGTCGTCGACTGGCTGGACGAGTGCCTGTTCGAGGAGCCCCTGCACCTCGAGACCTACCGCACCCTCGTGGCGTCCGCCACCATCCACGAGGCCATCGAGTCCTCGCCACCTGACGTGGCTGCGTTCCTGTCCCGCCTGTCCGTGGAGGAGCCCGTCGACGACCCCCTCGACCCGGTGCTGCTCCAGGTCCGGGCCACCGGCCGTCGGCTGCTCGCCATCGAGCGCTCGGCCGCGGACGCGGACCTCGAGGTGCTCACCCGGCTGGCCGGTCTGGTCGGGCGCGTCGGGCCGACAGACGACGGGCTCGACGCCGCGAGGGAGTTGCTAACGTTGGCGGCCCGAACGGGGGGCAGTCGATGAGTGATGTGGTCGAGGAGCCAGCAGTGGCGGACGAGGTGCTCGAGGCGTTGGCCGACGGTGCCCGTGCGGCTGGCGAGCTCCACCTCGACGCCGCTCTCGTCGAGCTCCGCGCCGAGCTCACCGCCGAGCTGCTCACCCGCCTGAAGGCGGCCTGCGCCGCCGCCGGCGTCCGCCTCGACGAGGACGTGCACCTCGACGACGAGGTCGTCGCCGACGAGGTGCCGCCGGCCGAGCCGCTGTCACCGGCCGACGAGGTGGCCCGGGCCCGGCGCCGCCGGGTGGCGTCGCGGAACCTCAAGGCGGTCAAGCCGCCCGCCGGCGGTAGCAGCGACTCCGTCCGCCTCTACCTGCGCGAGATCGGACGGGTTCCGCTGCTGAACGGGGCCGAGGAGGTCTCCATCGCCAAGCGCATCGAGGCCGGCGCCATCGCCGCCAGTCGCCTGGCCGACCTCGCCGCCGGTGGGGAGCTCGAGACGTTGCCCTTCGAGGAGCGGCGCAAGCTGCAGCGGGCCGCCAAGGACGGCGACCGGGCCACCGACGAGCTCATCCAGGCCAACCTGCGCCTGGTCGTGTCGATCGCCAAGCGCTACGTCGGCCGCGGCATGCAGCTGCTCGACCTCATCCAGGAGGGCAACCTCGGCCTCATGCGGGCCGTCCAGAAGTTCGACTACACGAAGGGCTTCAAGTTCTCCACCTACGCCACGTGGTGGATCCGCCAGGCCATCACCCGGGCCATCGCCGACCAGGCCCGCACCATCCGCATCCCGGTGCACATGGTCGAGTCGATCAACAAGGTCCACCGCATCCAGCGGTCGATGCTCATGGAGCTCGAGCGCGAGCCCACCGTCGACGAGCTCGCCGAGCGAGCCGACCTGTCGCCCGACCGGGTCCGGGAGATCATGCAGATCTCGATGGACCCGCTTTCGCTGGACTCTCCGGTCGGCGAGGAGGACGACTCCAACCTCGCCGACTTCATCGGCGACGTGAACGCCGACGCCCCCGCCGAGGCCGCCACCAAGTCGTTGCTCAACCAGGCGGTGCTCGAGGCGCTGGAGGAGCTCAACGAGCGTGAGCAGGCCGTCATGCGGCTCCGCTTCGGGCTCGAGGACGGCCAGGCCCGGACCCTCGAGCAGGTCGGCCAGGAGTTCGGCGTGACCCGGGAGCGGATCC
>JBKHVG010000024.1:0-53128 GCA_046570205.1 Acidimicrobiia bacterium | reverse complement strand
CGGATGTTCAAGGGCGACAAGTCCCTCGCCGGCGAGATCGCCGTGCTCGAGGAGGCGGTCGCCGTCCTCGGTGAGGGCACGCCGATCTACCGCTCGGCCATGAAGCCGGCGGCGCGCGAGGAGCTGCGGCAGCACTTCCTGCTCACCAACCGGCCCGTCATCGCCATCGTCAACGTCGGTGAGGACCAGCTCGACGAGATCGACGCCGCGGTCAAGCCCGTGGCCGAGGAGCTCGGCGCGGTCGGCGAGGTCATCGGCATGTGCGTGCAGCTCGAAGCCGAGGCGGCCACGCTCGACACCGAGGAGGAGCGGGTCGAGATGCTCGAGGGCCTCGGCCTCGGCGAGGGCGCCCTGCCTCGCTTCCTCCACACCGCGTACCAGCTCATGGGGTTGCGCACGTACTTCACCACGGGCGAGAAGGAGAGCCGGGCCTGGACGTTCCGGGCCGGCTCGAAGGCCCCGCAGGCCGCCGGCGTCATCCACACCGACTTCGAGCGCGGCTTCATCCGGGCCGAGTGCATCCAGTGGGACGAGCTGCTCGAGCTGGGTTCCTGGAACGCGGCCAAGGACGTGGGCAAGCTGCGCGTCGAGGGCAAGGACTACGTGGTGCAGGACGGCGACGTCCTCGAGTTCCGATTCAACGTGTGACCATGCCGTGGCTCCTGCGTGACGACCGGGTGCTGGCCAGCCTCGAGATCGCGTCGTCCCGCTCCGACCGCCGGAAGGGATTGCTCGGCCGGGACGGGTTCGACGGGGCGCTGCTGATCGAGGGCACCCGCTCGGTGCACACCATGGGCATGCGGTTCCCGATCGACGTCGCCCACCTCGATGCCGACGGCACCGTCCTGCGCTGCTGCACGATGCCGCGCCACCGGGTCGGCATGCCGGTGCTCCGGGCCCGCAAGGTGATCGAGGCCGAGGCGGGGTCGTTCGAGCGGTGGGGGATCGCGCCGGGGCAGGTCCTCGAGGTGCGGGTCCAGCACCCCACCGACCCGTGAGCGGCCGGCTCGTCGTGGTCGGGACGCCGATCGGAAACCTCGGCGACCTCTCCCCCCGAGCCGTCGACGCCCTCGCCACCGCCGACGTCATCGCCTGCGAGGACACCCGCCGGACCGGACGGCTCCTGCAGGCCGCCGGCGTGGATCGCACGGATCTGGTGGTGGCCAACGACCACACCGAGGCCCGGGTGGCCGCCCGCCTGGTGGACCAGGCCCGGACCGGCGAGGTGGTCGCCCTCGTCACCGACGCCGGCATGCCCGGCGTGTCCGACCCCGGCAACGACGTCGTCGCCGCCTTCGTCGCCGCCGGCCTCCACGTCGAGGTGGTGCCCGGACCGACCGCCGTCACCACCGCGCTGGCGGCCAGCGCCCTGCCCACCGGCCGCTTCGTGTTCGAGGGCTTCCTGCCCCGCAAGGGCGCCGGCCGCACCGAGCGCCTCGCCGCCGTCGCCGTCGAGCCCCGAACCGTGGTGCTGTACGAGGCGCCGCACCGGGCCGAGCGGACCATCGCCGACCTGGCCCAGGTGTGCGGCCCCGACCGGCCCGTGACCGTGGCCCGGGAGCTCACCAAGCTGCACGAGGAGTGGTACCGGGGTGACCTCGCCGGAGCCGCCGAGTGGCTGGCCGCCGAGCCCAAGGGCGAGTTCGTCATCGTCCTGGGCGGCGCCGAGCCACCGCCCGAGGTCACCGACGACAAGCTGCTCGCCGCGCTGGAGGAGGAGGTCGCGGCCGGCGCCTCCACCCGCGATGCGGTGGCTGCCGTGGTCGCCCGCTACGGCGTGGCCAAGCGCCGGGTCTACGACCTCGCCACCCGCTGAGTCCCGCAGCGGGGACGACCGATCTGTTCGACCCCTTCGTTCTGGGCCGCTGTCCGCGCGTCGCAGGCGGGCACCGCGGCCCAGAACGTCAGTGTGTGGTGGCTCAGCTCTCGGCGGCGGCGAGGGCCTCGGCCACGGTGGTCGGGCGGTGGCTGGCGAGGAGGGCCCGGCGCAGGCCGGCGACGCCATCGACGCTGAGCTCCCAGACCGATTCCTCCTCGTCCGTGTGCAGCACGAACACGTGGTGGTCGTCGAGGCCCTCGACCCGGATGGCGCCGCCGGCGAACGTGCCGGCCGGCGCACCCTCCCAGCGCAGGTCCACGGCGAGGGCGCCGGGCTGGTCGAGGCGGTCGGCGCCGGACAGCAGGCTGGCGACCGAGGCCAGTCCGACGTCGGCGCGCACGCGGGTCGGCCCGCCCGGATGGGTCGCCTCCAGGCAGCTCAGCGACTGCACGTCCGGAACCGTCGCGACGAGGGTCCCGGCGGAGGGCCAACCCGGCTCGCGCAGCGCCCGCCGGCGACCGGGCAGCCGGTAGAGGCGGGCCGCGCCGCTGCGCTTGGCGGGGACGAGGCCGGGAACATCGAAGTCGACCGTCACCAGCGCGGCGCCGGTCTCGGCGATGCGGGGCAGCAGCCGCTGGAGGGTGGCGGGGGCGAGGTAGGAGAAGAGGACGTCGGCGGCGATGTCGACGGCGGGGTCGAACAGGTCGCCCTCGCGCACGTCGGCCTCCACCCCGGCCTCGGCGAGGTGCTCGGCGGCCTCGGCGGCCAGGTCGGCGTCGGCCTCGACCCCGGCCACGGCGGCGCCCCGACGAGCAGCCGCCAGGAGCACCTGGCCGTCGCCGCAGCCCAGGTCCAGCAGGCGGACCCCCGGTCCGACGTCGGCGAGGTCGAGGGCGGCCTCGACCGCCTCGGCCTGGCTCGGCGCCCAGAAGGGCCAGGTCCGCGCGGTGTCCGCCGGGTCCGGAGCGGCCACGCCGTCAGGCCGTGGCGGCGGGCATGTCCACGGGCGCCTGGGCCCGCAGCTGCTCGGCGGCGAGCTCGGGCGGCAGGATGTTGATCATCACGCCCGTGCCCTGCTCGAAGCCGGCGATCGACGTGATCCGCGGGTTCACGTGCACGTGCCAGTGGAAGTCACCGGGGTGGTGGTGCGGGGCCGTGTGGAACACGAGGTTGTAGGACACGTCGCCCATCACGCCCCGCAGCGAGGCCAGCGCATCGCGGATCGAGCGTCCCACGGCCACCAGGTCCTTCGGGGACGCATCGGTGAGGTGCTCGGTGTGGGCCCGGGGCAGGACCAGCATCTGGTAGGGCGACGGGCTCCAGAACGGGCACAGCACCAGGACGCGCTCGTCCACGTGGACGATGCGGTGCCCGGCCTCCAGCTCGGCCTGGATGGTGGTGCACAGCAGGCACGAGCCGTCGAAGCGCTCGAACCCGCGCTGCTCCTCGGCGATCTCGCCGGGCACGAACGGGATCCCGAGCAGCTGGCCGTGCGGGTGCTCGAGGGAGGCGCCGGCGGCCCGGCCGGCGTTCACGATGGCCTGGGTGTAGCGGGTCCCGGCCTGGCGCCCGTGGTCCTCCATCCGGTCCCGGATGGCGGCCATGACGAGTCCGGCCTGCTTGTCGTCGAGGTCGGCCCAGGACTGGTCGTGCTCGGGCGAGAGGACGAGGACCTCGTGGATCCCCGACGCGTTCGCCTGGGTGAACACGGGTCCGAGGTTGGTGACCCGCATGGGCTCGGCGCCCGCGAAGGCGGGGTACTTGTTGGGCACGACGCGCACCGACCAGGCGCCGTTGCTGCCGTACTCCTCGAGCGAGGGCGGGGTCTCCTCCTCGTTGCCGGGGCAGAAGGGGCAGGGCCGGTCGGGGTCGGTCTCGATCGGCAGCCCCCGCGAGACCAGGTCGCCCGGCCTGTCGCCCCGGCCGCTGGCCACGGTGACCCACCGGCCGGTCAGGGGGTTCAGGCGCAGCTCGCTCACTGCTCGGAGACTACCCACGGTCCCGGGAGACGCATGGACCGGTCACGCCGGCCGGTACACCGTCACGTGCAGGTCGCTGTGCGGACCGTACGCCTCGCCGTCCCAGCCGCCGTGGCGTTCGGCCAGCTCGAGGCCGGCCGCCACGGCCATCTGGTCGAGTGCCTCGGGGGTGGAGAAGCACACCTGCCACGGGCGGAGGCGCACCGGCTGGCCGTCGCGCAGCTCGACGTGGTGGCCGCTGACGGTGCCGTGCCGCGGGTCGGTGCGGCTGACGCGGAGCACCACGAGGTCGGCGTCGAGGCGGACGACGTCCACCCGGTCGGTCGCCTCCGTCGCCCCGGCGCCGGGCACGAAGGCCTCGACCACCACCACGCCCTCCGGCCGCAGTGCTCGACGCGCCTGGGTGAGGCAGCGGCGCTGGAGAGCCGGTGTCGACAGGTTGAACAGCGTGTTGAACGCCACGAGGACACCACCGAAGGCACCGTCGCGCACCGGCAGCTCGGCCATGTCGGCGGCGACCACGGGGACGCGGGGATGCCGGGCGACCGAGCGGTCCAGCATCGCCGTGGACGCATCCAGGCCGACGACGCGCGGTCCGGTCAGCTGGATGGGGCCGGCGAGGCGACCGGTGCCACTGCCGAGCTCGAGCACGGGACCGTCGGTGCGCTCGGCGACGAAGCGGGCCGTGGCCTCGGCGGGGGAGACGTCGCCGTACCAGTCGTCGTAGACGTCGGCGAAGCCGTCCCCGTAGGTGGACGCCCGGTAGCCCCACATGCCTGCGTCGCCACGGTCATCGGGTTCCGGCGCCACCATCCCGGCATCATGGCCGGACCGGGGCCGGGCCGGCAGGTGCGGCGCCGCGGGCGTGGGCCGCCGGCACGCCTCAGTAGCGTGCCCATCGTGAGCGACGACCGCCGGCGACCCGGCCAGCACGCGTCGCGCCGGGACGAGGCGCTGCGCCGGTGGATCGCCGACGAGGTCCATCCGTTCTGCGCACCGATCCGGGCCCAGTTCGATCGCAGTGGGCTGGGCCGCAGGGGCGTCAGGTCGGCGAGCGACCTGGCCCGTCTGCCGGTCACCGAGCTCGCCGACCTGGGCGACGGCCGGCGCAACGTGCTCGAGCCGAGCGCCGAGCGCATCCGCGAGTCGGCCGGCTTCCAGCTGCGGACGAAGCTGCTGGTCGCCGACGTCCTGGGACGCCGTGACGGCTTCGCCCGGCGGGAGGTGGACGGGCCGTACAAGCCGGTCCGGTGGATGGCCGACCGCCACGCGGCGGGCACCCTCTACACGGGCATCACCACCACCGACCTCGATCGCCTCACCGCGCTGGGCCGCCGGGCGCTGGCCGTGAGCGGCATCACGCCGGCCGACCGCGTCGCCTGCATCGGGGCCGCCGCCGGCACCGGCCCGCTCCAGCTCGAGCTCGGTGCGCGCGACGCCGGCGTCGCCCACCTCGTGCTCGGGGAGCTCGACCCCGAGGTGCTGGCCTCGGCTGCACCCACCGTGATGGCCGGCGCCGCCCCCGACCTCGAGCGGGCCATGGATGCCGGCCTCCCGGACAGCGTGCGGATGCTGGTGGTCCACGTGGGGTCCACCGGCGGCGGCGTGGCGGGCATGCGGGCTCGCAGCGGCCGTCCCGTGCGGCTGTGGTGGGCGCCGGCCGGCGTGCGTGCCGCATGGGCCACGTGCGAGGGCGACCACCTGCACACCTGGCCCGAGCACGAGCACCTCGAGGTGGTCGACGACGACGGTCGGCCCGCCGAGTCGGGACGCCTGGTGTGGTCCGCCGTCGGGTGGCGCGGCTCGGTCTGGCTGCGCGTCGCGCTGGGCCCGGAGGGCCGCGTCGAACGCGAGACCTGCTCGTGCGGGCGCACCACGCCCCGGGTGCTCGGTCCGGCCCGGGCCCGCCGCCGATCGCCTGCCGGCGCCGGCACGCGATGAGCGGCACCTGGGCGGCGCCCGACAGCGCCGCACCGCAACCGGTGCCGTCGCCGCCTGCACCCGTGGAGCCCTCGGGTCGGGCGCACCAGCCGGACCGGGAGCTGCCGCCGCTGCCGGTGGCGCTGCGGCCGATGACCGTTCCCGACCTGCTCGACGGGGCGTTCGCCATCATCAAGCGACGTCCCGGGGACGTGCTGACGATCACCGCCGCGCTCGTCATCCCGGTGGAGGTCATCAGCGCGGTGCTCCTCCGCGACGTGCTCGGCGCCGAGGGTCTCACCGGCCTGGCCGACCCGACCACGGCGTTCGGCGGCGGGGGCGAGGTGGTCGGCGGTGGCGCGGCCCTGACCACGGTGGCCATCGGCACGGTGTCGCTCGCCCTGCTCGCCGGCGCCCTGGGGGTCCTGGTCGACGGCTGGTTCCGGGGCCGCGACGTGGGTCCGTGGGAGGCGGTGGGCGTGGCACTGCGTCGCGGCTGGGCACTCGTCCTCGGCACGGTGCTCGTCCACGTCCTGGAGGCGATCGGCCTGCTCGCCGTCGGCCTTGGTGCCTACCTGGCGATGGCCCTCTGCCACGTGGTCAGCCCCGCGATCACGGTCGAGTCGCTCGGACCGCTGGCCGCCATCCGCCGGTCGGTCCAGCTCACGCGGCGGCGCATCGGCCCGGCCCTCGTCGTGCCCGGGCTGGTCGGTGTCGTCGGCCTGCTCGTGGCGTTCGGGTTCCAGTCGGTGCCCGAGCTGGCCACGGCCGTGGTGCCCGACGACTGGGACTGGCTGGTCCGGTCGGCCGGGCAGATCGCCGCCCAGCTGGTGGTCGTGCCCTTCACCGCCGGGGTCGCCGTGCTGTTCCACCTCGACCTGCGGATCCGCATCGAGGCCCACGACATCGAGCTGCGTGCCGATGCGGTCCTGGCCCGGTGACGCCGGCGGCCTGGTCGACCCCGACGAGGCCCGCCGCACCGCCGAGGAGATCCTCGCCCGCCCCGAGTACCGGGAGCCGCAGCCCTCGCTGCTCGACCGCGCGCTGGACGCCATCACCGACTTCCTCGGCAACGCCTTCGACACGCTCACCGGCGGCGGAGCGGGCAGCGTCATCGGCCTCGTCATCACGGCCGCCGTGGTCGGCCTGGCGTGCTGGCTGCTGCTCCGGGCCCTGGGGGCGTCGTGGTCGCGTCCGGCTCGCCCGGCCGGTGGCCCCGTGGCCCAGGGGACCTCGGCGCCGATCGACCCCCGGGTCTGGGACGAGGAGGGCGACCGCCTGGCCGCCGCGGGCGACCACCGCGGCGCGCTCCGCTGCCGGTACCAGGCCATGGTCGCCGCGCTGGTCGGAGCGGGCGCGCTGGCCGACGCCACCGCCCGCACGCCGGCGGAGATCCGTGACGAGCTCCGCGGCCGGCGGGTCGAGCTCGACCCGCTGCTCGACTCCGTGACCGAGCGGTTCGAGGCCGCCTGGTACGGCGGTCGCTCGGTCGACGCCCCGATGCAGCGGTCCTTCGCCGCCGACGCCGCCACGCTGCGCGGCGCCGACCTGCGACCGGCGGCGGTTCCGGCGTGAGGCGCCGCGCCGCGTTCGCTGCGCTGCTCTTCCTGGCCGTCCTCGTCGGCGCCTACCTGACGGCCGCCCGCCAGACGCAGGGCCCGCCGCTCGATCCGGCGTCCACCGGGCCGGACGGGGCCAAGGCGGTCGTGGAGCTCGTCGATGCGCTGGCGTCGATGGAGGTGCTCGACGAGGCACCGGGGGCGGACGTCGACACGGCACTCGTCCTGCAGGACCGCTTCGACCGTGACGCCGAGGATGCGCTGCTCGAGTGGGTGCGGGACGGGGGCACCCTCGTGGTCGCCGACGTGGACTCCACCCTGACCCCGACGGTGGTCGGCGCGGTCGCCGACGAGGTGCCGGTCACCTGCCGGGGCGACGTGCCGGGCGGGCTGCGGGACGTGGCCCGCCTGGAGGTGGGCGACGGCCACCTCCTCGACGTCCCTGCCGGCGCCGGCAGCTGCGGGCCGGGCAGCGGCGCGTTCGTCGTGGTCGAGGCCGAGGGCGACGGGCGCATCGTGAGCGTCGGCGGGCCCGATGCCTTCACCAACCGGCACCTGGACGAGGCCGACGACGCCGTGCTCGCCGCAGCGCTGCTGGCTCCGGAACCGGGCACGCGGAGCGCGTTCCTGCGACCGTCGCTCCTGGTGGGCAGCGGCGACCAGAGCTTGGTCGACCTCATCGACACACCGGTGCGCGCCGCGCTGGCCCAGCTGGTGGTGGCGTTCCTGGTCCTCGCCCTGTGGCGCGCCCGTCGCCTCGGCCGACCCGTGGCCGAGCCGCAGCCCGTGCCCATCGAGTCCTCCGAGCTCACCGTGGCCGTGGGTCGGTTGCTGGCCCGGTCACATCGCCCGGGACGTGCTGGCGCAGTCCTGCGTGACCGGGCCCGTCGCGACCTGGCCGGACCCCTCGGGCTCGCCCTCGACGCCCGCGCCGACGACGTCGTCGCCGCCATCGTGGCCCGCACGGGCCTGACCCCCGACCAGGCCCGCCGTGCCGCGGTCGACCCCGTCACCACCGACGACGACCTCGTCGAGGTCGCCATCCTCCTCGCCCAGATCCGAAAGGACACCACCCATGACCGACGTCCCACCCACGTCTGAACCCGCCGACGTCGATGCGCGCGCCGCCGTCATCGCCGTCCGCGACGAGGTCGCCAAGGTCGTCGTCGGCCAGGACGGTGTCCTGTCCGGCATCATCGCCGCGCTGCTGGTCGGCGGGCACGTGCTGCTCGAAGGGGTGCCCGGCGTGGCCAAGACCCTGCTGGTGAAGACGGTGGCCGCCGCCTTCGACCTCGACTTCAAGCGCGTCCAGTTCACCCCCGACCTGATGCCGTCCGATGTGCTGGGTCAGGTGATCTACGACGCCGAGACCGGTTTCCGGTTCCGTGAGGGGCCGGCCTTCACCAACGTGCTGCTGGCCGACGAGATCAACCGGACGCCGCCGAAGACCCAGGCCGCCCTGCTCGAGGCGATGGAGGAGCGGCAGGTCTCGGTGGAGGGCGCGGCCCGCCGCCTCCCCGAGCCGTTCGCGGTGATCGCCACCCAGAACCCGGTGGAGTACGAGGGCACCTACCCGCTGCCCGAGGCCCAGCTCGACCGCTTCCTGTTCAAGCTGCAGGTGGCGTACCCCGACGCCACGCAGGAGCACGAGATCCTGGCCCGCCACCACGCCGGCCTCGACCCGCACGACCCGGCGTCAGCCGGTGTCCGCGCCGTCGCCGGCGCGGCCGACCTCGCTGCCGGTCGGGCCGCGGTGCAGGGCATCGCGGTCGAGCCGGCGGTGCTCGGCTACGTCGTCGCCCTGGCCCGTGCCACCCGGGAGAATCCCTCGCTCAGCCTCGGCGTGTCGCCCCGCGGCGCCGCCATGCTGCTGCACGCCGCGAAGGCGTGGGCGTGGCTGGCCGGGCGCACGTACCTCACGCCCGACGAGGTCAAGACCGTGGTGAAGCCCACGTTCCGCCACCGGGTCCAGGTCCGTCCCGAGCTCCAGCTCGAGGGCGCCACCGCCGACGCCGTGCTCGACGCCATCCTCGCCGCCGTGCCGGCGCCCCGCTGAGCCGAGCGTGCCCGTCCCCACCGCCCGCCTCGCCGTGGTGGCCGCCCTCGCCGCGGTCGTCGTCGCGCTCGTCCCCGGCTCCATCGTCGGGCGGCTCCTGGTGGTGGACGGTGCGCTCCTCCTGGTGGCGGTGGCCGACTGGGCGCTGGCCCCCTCGGGCCGGTCGCTGCACATCGAACGGGACCTGCCGGCGGTGATGACGCTCGGCTCCGACGCCACGGTGACGTGGCGGGTGCGCAGCACGGCTCGGCGCCCGGTCCGCATCTCGGTCGCCGACGAGCTGGCACCGAGCCTGGGGGCCGGCGCCCGCCGGTTCTCGGGGACGGTGCCGGCCGGCGGGGTCCTGGCCACCTCGACCACGCTGACGCCCGCCCGGCGGGGTCGGTTCACGCCGTCCGAGGTCGTGTGGCGGGTCGAGGGGCCGCTCGGCCTCGTGGCCCGGCAGGGTCGGCGCTCGCTGCCGGCGTCGATGCGGGTCCACCCGCGGTTCCGGTCGCGGGAGGAGGCGGAGCTCAAGATCGACCGGGCCCGGATCCTCGAGGTCGGCATGCGGTCGGCCACCGGTCGCGGCGGCGGCACGGAGTTCGACCAGCTGCGGGAGTACACCGTCGACGACGAGTCCCGCCGGATCGACTGGTCGGCCACGGCCCGCTCCGGCCGGCCGATCGTCCGCACGTTCCGGGCCGAGCGCAACCAGCACGTGGTGGTGCTGTTCGACAACGGCCGGGTCATGGCCGGCCGGGTGGGCGGCGCGCCCCGAGCCGAGTACGCCATGGACGCCGCCCTGCTGGTCACCACCGTGGCCACCCGCCTCGGCGACCGCTGCGGCCTCCTCGCCTTCGACCGCACGGTGCGCGCCGTGGTGCCCCCGTCCCACGGCCGGGACCAGGTCGGCCGGGTGACGGACGCGCTGTACGAGCTCGAGCCGGTGCTGGCCGAGAGCGACTACCGGGGCGCCTTCCACCAGACGCTGGCCCGCTTCCGGAAGCGGTCGCTCATCGTGCTGCTCACCGACCTCGTCGAGCAGGCGGTGGGGGAGTCGCTGCTGCCCGCCCTGCCCGTGCTGACCCGCTCCCACCTCCTCCTCGTCGGCGCCATCCAGGATCCGCAGGTGCGGGCGTGGGCCGACGGGCCCGTCGACGACGCCGACGGCGCCTACCGCCAGGCCGCCGCCGCACGGACCCTCCGCGCCCGGGAGCGGGCCGCGGCGCGGCTGCGCGCCGCGGGCGCCACCGTGGTGGACGTGCCGCCGGAGCGGTTGGCCAGCGAGCTCGGCGACGCCTACCTCGAGTTCAAGGCCGCCGGGCGGCTGTAGCCCGAGGACCAGTACGGTCCGCCGCCAGGGGACGGGCGAGGGCGAGGGGTATCGGGTTGGCTGGCATCCGCGAGCAGCTCCGGGAGCCGTTGACGGCGATCACGGACGTGTTCCGCAATCCGAGCCTGGCGCGGGTGAACCTCGCGCTGGGCGGATCCGAGACGGGCGACTGGGCCTACGGCGTCGCCGTCAGCATCTACGCCTACGTGGAGGGTGGTGCGACGACGGTCGGCATCCTCGGGGTCGTGCGGTTCGTGTCCGCCGCGGTCGCGTCCCCGTTCACCTCGACGCTCGCCGACCGGGGCGACCGCAAGCGCATCATGGTGCGCGCCGACCTGATCCGGTTCGCGCTCGTCGCCGCCGCCAGCCTCGTGGTCGCCGTCGACGGACCCGCCCTCGCCGTCTACGCCGCCGCCGTCCTCGCCACGTTGACCTCGACCGCGTTCCGCCCGGCGCAGGCCTCGATCATCCCGCAGCTCGCCCGGCACCCCGAGGAGCTCACCGCAGCCAACGTCGCCTCGAGCACCATCGAGAGCCTGTCGTCGTTCCTCGGTCCCGCCATCGCCGGCGTCCTGCTCGTCGTGGCCGGGCTGGAGGTGGTCTTCGCCTTCAACGCCGTGACGTTCCTGTGGTCAGCCGCGGTGCTGGCCCGCCTCGAGGTGCCTGCCGAACCGGTCGCCGTGCTCGCCGACGCACCCGGGGAGCCGGTGAAGGAGTCCTTCCTCACCGAGGCCAGCCAGGGGTTCCGCACCATCTGGGCCAGCCCCGACCTCCGGGTGGTCGTCGGCGTGTACTCGGCCCAGACCGTGGTGGCCGGGGCGTCGCTGGTCTTCACCGTCGCCATCGCCCTCGACCTGCTCGGCCTCGGCGAGTCATCCGTCGGCGTTCTCGACGCGTCGATCGGCATCGGTGGCCTGGTCGGCGCGTTCGCCGCCCTCGTGCGCGCCCAGCGCGGCAGCCTGGCCCGCGACTTCGGGGTCGGCGTGTTCGCCTGGGCGGCCCCGCTGCTGCTCGTCGCCGCCGTTCCCGAGCTCTGGGCGGCCCTGGTGGCCATGGCCCTCATCGGGGTCGCCAACGTCATCGTCGACGTGAACGCCTTCACGGTGCTCCAGCGTCTGGTCCCCGACGAGGTGATGGGGCGGGTGTTCGGCGCCATGGAGAGCGCACTCATCGGCGCCATGGCGATCGGCTCGCTCGCCATGCCGATCCTCATCGTCACGGTCGGCCTGCGCCCGGGCCTGGTGGTCGTGGGCGGGGTCGTCTGCCTCCTCGCCGGGGCGGCCATGCCCCGCCTGCGCCACGTCGACGCCGTCGCGCTGGCGCCGGAGGGCCTCGACACCCTGCGAGGCCTCTCCATGCTGGCGCCGCTGCCCCTGCGGGTGCTCGAGCGCCTGGCCCGCAGCGCCGAGGTCAACCCCTTCGTCGCCGGCACCACGATCTTCGCCGAGGGCGACGTCGGCGACCGCTTCTACGTGATCGAGGACGGGGAGGTGGCGGTCTCGATCGGTGGTGAGGAGGTCGGCCGCCTGGTCGCCGGTGGGTGCTTCGGCGAGATCGCCCTGCTCCGGGACGTGCCCCGCACCGCGACGGTCCGGGCCCTCACCGATGTGGCGTGCCGCTCCCTGTCCCGGGACGTCTTCGTCCCCGCCGTGACCGGGCACGGCGGTGCCCGCGCCCAGGCCGAGCAGGTGGTGGACGGGTGGCTCGGCTCGGTGTGAGCACCGGCGTGTGAGGATGGCCGCCGTGAGCAGGCTCTTCGAGGAGATCGACCGGCGCGACACCCCCATCGGCGAGATCAGCGTGCGCCGCCGGCTGGAGCCCACGCTGCAGATCGACGTCTACGAGGTGAAGCTGGGCGAGGAGCACCTGATGTCGAGCATCTTCACCGTCGCCGAGGAGGAGCTGGCCCGCCTCGGCCTCGCCGCCGTCGGTGCGGACGTGGGGCCGGACGGCCTCGACGTGGTCGTCGGCGGGCTCGGGCTCGGCTACACGGCGCGGGCCGCCCTCGAGGACGAGCGCGTCCGGAGCCTCCACGTGGTCGAGAAGCTCGCCGCCGTCATCGAGTGGCAGCAGGAAGGCGTCTTCCCCGACGCCGATCTCCTCACCGGCGACGTCCGGACCCGCCTCGTCGAGGCCGACTTCTTCGCATGCGTCGCCGATGGCTCACCGTTCTCCGCCGACGAGCCCGAGCGGTTCCACGCCGTCCTCCTCGACGTCGACCACACGCCCCGCCACGTGCTCCACCCGAGCCACGCCGCGTTCTACGAACCGGCCGGGCTCGCCCGGATGGCGGAGCGCATCCACCCCGGCGGCGTCTTCGCCCTGTGGTCCGACGATCCGCCCGACGACGGGTTCCTGGCCGCGGCCCAGCAGGTCTTCGCCACCGTCGACGGGCACGAGGTGTGGTTCCCGAACTTCCACACCGGCGGGGACGCCATGAACACCGTCTACGTCGCCACCGTGTGAACCGGCACCGGCACCGGCGCACCCGACCGGGCCACCTCGGAAACGGCGGCCTCCCGGCCCAGCCGGACGATGTAGGTGATGAACGCGGCCTCGACGAGGACGCCCACGCCGACCCGGACGGCGGTGGGCAGGGGTGATCCGGTGACGAAGCCCTCGATGAGCCCGGCGACCACGAAGGCGCCGACCAGGCCGAGCACGACCACGACGGCCTGGCGGCCCTCCTCGGTGAGGGCCTGCACGCGGGGTCGGTCCCCGGGATCGATCAGGGTCCAGCCCAGACGGAGGCCCGCACCGCCGGCGACGATCACGGCGCTGATCTCGAGCAGGCCGTGGGGCAGGATCAGCCCCCAGAAGCGCTCCCACTCGCCGACCGCGTGGAACATGCCGCCGGCGATGCCGACGTTGGCCCCGTTGAAGGCCAGGATCCCGGCGGTGGGGACGCAGGCGAGGATGCCGATGGCGAAGGCGGTGATCGACACCTGGATGTTGTTGAACGTCACCTCGGCTGCGAACTGGCTGGCCGGCTCGGAGGAGTAGTACGCCTCGAAGTCCTCCTCGACGTAGGCGGCCCGCACCGCCTCGGGCGCCGAGGCGTCGAGGGCGGCGTCGCTCGTGGCGATCCACGCACCCACCGCGACGGCCGGGACCAGCGTGAGCAGCGCGGCGGCCAGCACGAAGTGCCGGATCCGCCAGACGGCGCGGGGGAACGTGACGAGCACGAAGTCCCGCACGGCGGTGCGGGCCGAGGGCCGCGCGCCGTAGATGACCGCGTTCACATCAGCGACCAGCCGGGTCAGCAGCGCGGTGAGCGACGGGTCGGCGTAGGCGGCGCGAGCGTGCGACAGGTGGCCCGACACGCGCTGGTAGAGCTGAACCAGCTCGTCGAGCTCGGCCGGGTCCAGCCGGTCGGACCGACGGCCGCCGCGGCGGGACAGGTGGGCGAGGCGGTCCCAGGCCGGCCGGTGCTCGGTGATGTAGCGATCCAGGTCCACAGGTGGCCGGTACCGTACCGAGACGTGACCGTGACCCCGCCCGCACCCGTGCACCGGGGCGCCGGGGCGGTGGCCGAGGGCATCGTCACCCCCGAAGCCGTGCTGCTCGAGTTCTCCGTCGCCGGCCTCGGCAGCCGATCGCTGGCCTTCCTCGTCGACCTGGGGGTGCGGGCCGCGCTGCTGTGGCTCGTCTTCCTCGGCACGGCCGCCGGTGGCGTCGCCTTCGACGAGACGGTGCTCGTGGTCGTGTCCATCGCCGCCGTCTTCTCCGCCCTGCTGGTGTACCCGGCCCTGACCGAGACGATCTGGAACGGGCGCACGCCCGGGAAGATGGCGATGGGCCTGCGCGTGGTCACCGTCGAGGGCGCCCCCATCCGGTTCCGCCACGCCGCCATCCGCTCCGCCCTGGGCCTCGTCGACTTCCTGCTCGGTGCCGGCACGCTGGCCATCGTCTGCGCCCTCGCCACCCGCCAGAGCCAGCGCCTCGGGGACCTGGCCGCCGGCACGATCGTGATCCGGGAGCGCCAGGTCCGCAGCGACTCCCAGCCGGTCGCCTTCTCGCCGCCGCCCGGGTGGGAGCGCTACGCGGCATCGCTCGACGTGTCCCGCCTCGGCGGCGAGGCCTACGTCCTCGTGCGCTCGTTCCTCCTGCGGGTGCACGAGCTCGACCCCACCGCCCGCCAGCGGCGGGCGGCATCCCTCGCCGGTCGGGTCGCTGCGGCCATCGGCGTCCCCCTGCACCCCGGCACGGACCCCGAGGGGTTCCTCGTCGCCGTCGCCGCCGCCCACCAGGCCCGCCACGCCGACCGCGGCCCCGCCCCTCGGCGGTCGCCCGACCCGCTGGTGCCTCCGCCGGCCCGCACCGCCGCGCCGGGGCCGGTCGTGGACGTCGACCAGCCCTCCGACCGCTGGGGACGCTAGATCCGAGGGTTCCTGTCGCCGCCGCCCCCCGTACCCTGACCGGGTGGCCTACCTCGACCACGCCGCCACGACGCCCGTCCGCCCCGAAGCGCGCGATGCGATGCTGCCGTGGCTCGGCGACCGCACCGGCAACCCGTCCGGCGCGCACCGCCTGGCACGGGATGCCCGCCGGGCCATCGACGACGCCCGCGACACCTTCGCCGAGCTCACCGGCTTCGCCCCCGGCGACATCGTCTTCACCGCGGGCGGGACCGAGGCCGACAACCTCGCCGTCCTCGGCGTGGTCGACGCCAGCCCCCGGGCCGGTGCCACCGTGGTGTGCCCGGCGTCCGAGCACCACGCCGTCCTGGAGCCGGTCCAGCACCGGGGCGGGCGCATCGCACGGGTCCGCGCCGACGGACAGGTCGACCTCGACCACCTCGGCGGGCTGCTCGACGACTCGGTGGCCGTGGTGTCCGTCATGGCGGTCAACAACGAGACCGGCGTGGTCGCCGACCTCCACGCCGTTCTCGACCTGGTCGAGCGGCGGGCCCCCCACGCCCTCGTCCACACCGATGCGGTCCAGGCCCTCACGTGGCTCGATCTGCCGGCCGCCACCACGTCGCCCTCGGGTCGCCGGGTGGACCTCCTGTCGCTGTCGGCGCACAAGTTCGGCGGGCCGCAGGGGGTCGGCGTGCTGGCCGTGCGCAGCGGCACGCCGCTCGCGCCCCGGGTCCTCGGCGGCGGCCAGGAGCGGGGCCGCCGGTCCGGGACGCAGAACGTCGCCGGCATCGTCGGTGCCGCCGCCGCCGCCCACGTCGCCGCCGACACCCGCGCGGCCACCGTGGCCCGCCTCGGCGCCCTGCGCGACCGCCTGGCCGACGGCCTCCACGACGCCGTCCCCGGCGTGATCGAGACGGCCGTCGATCCGGCCACCCGGGACCGATCGGCCAAGATCGCGGGCAGCTGCCACGTGTGCATCCCCGGGATCGAGGCCGAGGCGCTGCTCGTGCTGCTCGAGGACGGCGACGTGCATGCGTCGGCGGCGTCCTCGTGCGCGTCGGGCGCGCAGGACCCCAGCCACGTGCTCGCCGCGATGGGCGTGCCCCGCGACGTCGCCGCCGGCAGCCTGCGGCTCTCCCTCGGCTGGTCCAGCTCCGACGCCGACGTCGACCGGGCCCTCGAGGTCGTACCGACGGCGGTCCAGCGGCTCCGCGCCTTCGCACCCGGGGGCAAGCCGGCATGAGAGTGCTCGTGGCCATGTCCGGCGGGGTGGACTCGTCGGTCGCGGCCGCCCTGCTGCAGGAGCAGGGGCACGAGGTGGTCGGCGTCACCATGAAGCTGTGGGGGGGCGAGTCCGATTCGGGCTGCTGCTCCGTCTCCGACGTCGACGACGCCCGCCGGGTGGCCGACGAGCTCGGCATCGACCACCACGTGTTCAACTTCGGTGACGACTTCACCCGCGACGTCATCGAGCCCTACGTCGCCGATCACGTCGCCGGCCGCACGCCGAACCCCTGCATCGAGTGCAACCGGCACCTCAAGTTCGACCGGCTCCTCCGCCGGGCCGAGGCGCTGGGCTTCGACCGGGTCGCCACCGGGCACCACGTCCGCCTGGCGGCCGACGAGCTGGGGCGGCCGCACCTGGCCCGGGCCCACGACGCGGCCAAGGACCAGAGCTACGTCCTCTACGTGGTCGCCGGCGAGGTGCTCGACCGGGTCTCGTTCCCGGTCGGCCACATGACCAAGGACGAGGTGCGGGCGCACGCCGCTCGACTCGGGCTGCGCACGGCATCCAAGCCCGACAGCCAGGACGTGTGCTTCATCACCTCGGTCGAGGGTCGGCGGGGGTTCCTGCGCGACCGCATCACCTACACGCCCGGACGCGTCGTCGACACCGACGGTGTCGAGGTCGGCCGGGTGGACGCGGTCGAGCTGGTCACCATCGGGCAGCGCCGGGGCCTCGACGTCGGCGGCAACCCGAGGCCCCGGTACGCGGTCGACGTCGACGTCCCGGCCGCCACGGTCACCATCGGCGGCGCCGACGCACTTCTCATCGACCACGTCGAGCTGACCGACGTCGTGTGGGCCCACGATCCGGTGGCGGGGCCGGTCGAGGCCCAGTGCAGCGCGCACGGCACCCCGCACCCGGCCACGGTCACGGGTACGACCGTCACCTTCGACGAACCCCAGCGCCGGCTCGCACCGGGCCAGTCGGTCGTGCTCTACCGCGGCGAGCTGGTCGTCGGCGGGGGCATCGCCCAGCGCTGACCCGCGGGTTCAGGCGACGGGGAGCTTGCGCTCGGCGGCGATCTCGAGCGTCGTGGCCGGACGGCCCGGCGTGACCAGGACGGCGGGCACACCGGAGGTCTCCACCGTCTCGCGCCCGTTCCGCAGCCCGACGGCGAAGGGCTCGGCCGTGCGGAGCTCGAGGGCCAGCCCGAGCGCCCCCCCCGTGAGGTCGAGGGCACCGTCCCGGGTCACCGCATCGGCGTCGGCCGGTCCGATCCGGCGCAGCAGGTGGCGTTGGAGGAGCACCGGCTCGGCCATGGCCACCGGGTCGTGCACCACCACGCCGGCCGGCACGAACACCAACCACCGGCGGCTCAGCAGGTGGAGGCGCAGGGCGACCGCCGCCACCACCGGGATGCCGACCACGAGCGCCACCGCCCCGGCGACCCACTGCTCGGCGGCGAGGAGGAGGGGACCGACCACGAACCCGGCGGCGGCCAGGGCCCAGGCGATGGGGACCGGCCCCATCGCCATGGCCACGGGGATGCGCAGCGCCACCCGTCGCTCGTCGCCGTAGCTGGAGCCGTCCACGAAGGCGTCGGCGGTGGCAGGGGCCACCGCGGCGACCGTGGCCAGCACCGCCACGACCGCCCCGGCGACGCCCCACACCGGCTCGTCGGAGGCGACCGCGGCCCAGGCGCACAGGGCGACGGCGGCGGGCGCGAACGCCCGCACCACGGTCAGGGTCACCGTGCGCGGCAGGAGAGAGGCGGCCAGCACGGCACCCCAGCACAGCCAGGCCATGGCCGACGCCACGACCTGCACCGAGCGGCTCCGATCGCCGAGCGCATCGGCGATCGCAGGCCCCGCGACCACGGGGAGCACCAGCCACAGGAGGCGGAACGGCCAGGGTGCGGCCAAGGTGGGAAGACGTCGCATGGCCCCGACAGATTTGCCCGGGGAGGTCGGTGGTGGCTATTCCGGTGTCATGTGGAACCAGCGGGTCGGGGCCGGCGCGAGCCCCGCCGGCCGAGGTTCGGAGCACCGGATCGAGCCGCGATGAAGACGATCAACCTGCGGGTCGGCACCGCGTCCGCCATCGGCAGCCTCCCCCACCGCCAGGTCGACGCCGCCGTGGGCGTGGCCCTCGCCGCCGGCGCCGACCTGCCTGCCGCACCCTCCCTGCCGGCCCGGGACCCCCGCGAGGGCATGGTGTCCCAGGGCGCGTGGGGCCTGCGAGGCGTCGAGATCGGGCAGGACGGCACGCTCCGCATCGTCGCCGACCTCGACCCCGCCGACCCCTTCGTCGACGGGCCCACCATCGACGGCCCCGCCTTCGCCGGCCTCCGCGCCTTCCTCGACGCCACCCGGCACCGCACGTCGCCGATCAAGCTGCAGCTCACCGGACCGGTCACCCTCGGCCTGGCGCTGGTCGAGGCCGGCGCACCGGTGGACGTGGCCTTCGCCACCGCCCGCACGGCGGTCTCGGCGCGGGCACGCTCCATGCTGGAGGCGGCCTTGCGCCTGGCGCCGCTGGCGCCCCAGGTCGTGTTCGTGGACGAGCCGTCGCTGGTGGCGCTGTCCCGTCCGGACTTCCCGATCGCCACCGACGATGCCCTCGACCTGGTGTCGAGCGCGCTGGCCGCGGTCGAGCCCTTCGCCGTCACCGGCCTGCACTGCTGCGCCGACACCGACTGGCGCCTGGCCTTGGCCACCGGTCCCCAGATCGTGTCGCTGCCGATCTCGCCCACCATCGCCGACCACGCCGGGGCGCTCGGTGTGCACCTCGACGGCGGGGGCTGGGTCGCCTGGGGTGCGGTCCCCACCTCCCGCCCGGTGGGCGACACCTCCGATCGGCTGTGGCGGGCGCTGTCCGACACCTGGTGCGACCTCGTCCAGCGGGGCTGTGACGCCCTCCGCCTGCGGGAGCAGGCCCTCGTCACGCCCGAGTGCGGCCTGGCGCTGCACGATCCGGTCCAGGCCGAGCACATCCTCGCCCTCACCGTCGACCTGGCCGAGCGGGTCCGTCGCCAGTCCTTCGGTGTGCGCCTCTCCGTCGGGGCGTAGCGCCTGGCCGTGGGGTTGTGAGGCGCTGCCGGACAACTCCCTCAGCGAGCGGAGCGAGCGGCCCGGACCCCCTGGGTAACGTCGCCCCGGTGAGCGACCAGGACGGGCCCGAGCTGCGACGACGGGCCGAGCAGCTGCGGGCCGAGATCCTCGAGCACAACGAGCGCTACTACGTCCAGGACGCGCCCATCGTCACCGACGCCGAGTACGACGAGCTGCTCGGCGCGCTGCGCGCCCTCGAGGCGGCCCACCCGGAGCTGCGCGACGAGGCCTCGCCCACCCAGCAGGTCGGCGGCCGGGCATCCACGGCGTTCTCGCCGGTGCGGCACTCCAGCCCGCTGCTCTCCCTCGACAACGCGTTCACCGAGGACGACCTGCGGGCCTGGGACGAGCGGCTCCAGCGCCGGCTCGGCGTGGCCGAGGGCGACGAGGCCATCGCCCTCGGCTACGTGTGCGAGCTGAAGATCGACGGGGTCGCGATCTCGCTGCGCTACGAGGACGGCGTCCTGGTGCAGGCGGCCACACGAGGCGATGGCCGGGTGGGGGAGGACGTCACCGCCAACATCCGCACCATCGCCGACATCCCCGAGCGGCTCCCCAACGGTGCCCCCCGGGTGCTCGAGGTGCGGGGCGAGGTCTACATGACCACCGCCGCGTTCGAGCGCCTCAACCGCTGGGCCGCCGAGCACGGCCACGCCCCGTTCATCAACCCCCGCAACTCCGCCGCCGGGGCCCTGCGCCAGAAGGACCCCACCATCACGGGTCAGCGGGAGCTGTCGATGTGGAGCTACGGGCTCGGCGAGGTCGACGGCGGTCCCTCCATGGCCCGCCACGAGGAGACCTTCGACCTCCTGCGCCAGCTCGGGTTCCCGGTGAACCCCGAGATCCGCACGGTGGACACCATCGACGAGGTGGTCGACCTCTGCCGGCACCGCGAGCAGCACCGCCACGACCTGGCCTACGAGATCGACGGCGTGGTCGTGAAGGTCGCCGACCTGGCCCGCCGGGCCGACCTCGGCGTGACGTCACGGGCGCCGCGCTGGGCCATCGCCTACAAGTTCCCGCCCGAGGAGCGCACCACCCGGCTCCTCGACATCATGGTCTCGGTCGGCCGCACCGGCCGGGCCACGCCCTACGCCGTGCTGGAGCCCGTGTTCGTCGGCGGCGCCAACGTCGAGCGGGCCACCCTGCACAACCAGGACCAGGTGGTGGCCAAGGACGTGCGGCCCGGTGACACCGTCATCGTGCGCCGCGCCGGCGACGTGATCCCCGAGGTGGTCGGTCCCGTCCTGGCGGCGCGGCCCGACGGCCTCGAACCGTGGACGTTCCCGACCACCTGCCCGTGCCCGGTGCAGTCGACGCTGGTCCGACCCGAGGGCGAGTCCGACACCCGCTGCGTGCACCCGGAGTGCCCGTTCCAGGTGCAGGGCGCCATCGAGCACTTCGCCAGCCGCGGCGGCATGGACATCGAGGGCCTCGGCGAGCGCACCGTGGCGCAGTTCCTCGCCCTCGGCCTCCTGCACGACATCGCCGGCATCTACGAGCTGGACCTCGACCGTGTCCTGGCGCTCGAGGGCTACGGCCAGACGTCGGTCGACAACCTGCGCGCGGCCATCGATGCCAGCAAGGACCGTCCCCTGCGCCACCTGCTGGTCGGCCTCAACATCCGCCACCTGGGCCCGTCCGGGGCCGAGGCCCTGGCCCGCCGGTTCGGGCACCTCGACGACATCGTGGCCGCCGACGTCGACACCCTCGCCGCCGTGGCGGGCGTCGGGCCCATCATCGCCGCCTCGGTACGGGCGTGGTTCGACGATCCGGCCCACCTCGCCGTCGTCGAACGGCTACGGGCCGCCGGCGTCAACCTCGAAGGAGAGGCGGCACCCGACGTGGCCCAGACCCTCGAGGGTCTGTCGGTCGTCGTCACCGGCACCCTCGAGCGCTACAACCGCGAGGAGGTCGAGGAGGCGATCAAGTCGCGCGGCGGCAAGGCGCCCGGCTCGGTGTCGAAGAAGACCACGGCCGTCGTGGTCGGCGACGGGCCGGGAGCGTCGAAGCTGACCAAGGCCGAGGAGCTCGGCATCCCCGTCCTCGACGAGGCCGGGTTCGAGCACCTGCTGGCCACCGGCGAGCTGCCGGGCTGATGGGCCTCGGCGCGCGTGGCGATCACGTCGCGGAGAAGCACCAGTTCTCGACCCGCTGGGTCTGCTCCCGACCCTCGACCCGGTCCCAGATGGTGGCCACCAGGCAGTACTCGCCGCTCAACCGCTCGATCGACTTGCCGGGGGCGGGCTGGTACACGATCCGGTTCAGCCCGTCCCGCTCGATCTCGTCCTCGGGGAGCGTGGTGGCCACGCCGTTCCCCGGCAGGAGGGTGAGCTCGCCCGTCCAGCCGGGCACGAGGTCGATGCCGATGATCTCCTGGCCGAGGATCTCCGAGCCGCGGGGCGGGATGAGCGCCTCCACGCCGGACGGGTCGCGCTCGGCGGTGTCCTGCAGGCCGTCGGCTCCGCTGAGCTGCACGTCGCCTCCGTCGCCCTCGACGGTCCCGAGGTACGCGGCCACCAGGGCGGCGACGGCGAGGGTCAGCACGACGGCGATGACCACCTTGGTGCGGGTCGGGTAGGACAGGCCGGCCGGGCGGCGGGTGGGGCTGGTCATGGTCGGGGGAGCTCCGGGGTGGGGAAGGCGTGCAGGGAGGACAGCACGAGCGCGTAGACGGCGACGACGGTGGCGACGAGGAGGAGGCGCAGGGCCATCGACCAGTCGGCGCCGATGGCGACGAGGATGCCCATGCACTCGAAGACCAGCAACCCGAGGACCCCGCCGGCGCTCCGGCGGCGGGCCAGCTGGGCGAAGCCCACCTTGACGGCGAACGCCGACAGGATCAGTGCCTTGCCGAGGCCGCCCCAGTCGTCCCGGCCCACGACGAAGGCCGCCTCGACGACGGACTCGAGGAGGACGAGCCAGAAGGCCGCGTGCAGCGTCCAGGGGGCCACGAGGGTGGGGCCGGGGGCGGCGGGGTCGGGCATCTCGGACCCCAGTCTCGCACCGGGACCCCTCCACCAAGGCGGCGGGGTGGTTCCCTACTGTGGCGCGGTGGCCATGTCACAGCTCTCCGACCAGATCGGTCGCGTGGTGGGCGGCCGGTACCGACTGATCGCCCCCCTCGGGTCCGGGTCGTCGGCCCAGGTCTTCCTGGCCGACGACGTCACCCTGCAGCGCAAGGTGGCGGTCAAGATGCTGCAGCCGGCGCTGGCCAGCGACCAGCACTTCCTGGAGCACTTCCGGGCCGAGGCCCAGACGGTGGCCTCCATCAACCACCCCAACGTGGTGGTGGTGCACGACAGCGGCGTGGACGACGTGCCGTACCTGGTCACCGAGTACCTGGCCGGCGGCAGCCTCCGCGGCCTCCTCGCCGCCGGGCACCGGCTGACGCCCTCGCAGGCCCTGGTCGTCGGCCTCGACGCCTGTCGCGGGCTGGCCCACGCCCACGGTCGGGGCCTGGTCCACCGCGACCTGAAGCCGGCCAACATCTGCTTCGGCGACGACGGCCGGCTGCGCATCGCCGACTTCGGCCTGGCCCGGGCGCTGGCGGAGACGGGCATCACCGACCACGGCGGCGACCAGCTGGTCGGGACCATGCGCTACGCGGCCCCCGAGCAGGCCCGCGGCGAGCGCACCGGCCCGAAGGCCGACGTGTACGCCCTCGGGCTCGTCCTCATCGAGGCGGTCACGGGTCGCGTGCCCTTCGCCGGCGGCGATCCCCTCGCCGCCCTGCAGGCCCGCACCCACGGGGACCTCGAGGTGCCTGATGCGCTCGGTCCGCTGCGCCCGGCCATCGAACGGGCCGGGCGACTCGACCCCGACGAGCGCGCCGATGCCGAAGAGCTCGGCATCGCCCTGCTGGCCGCGTCCGAGCGCCTGACCGCCCCGTCCCCGCTGCCCCTGGTCGGCGCCCTGGCCGAGGCCAGCAGCACCGGTGAGGCCGCCGACGAGCGCACCCGCATCGCACCGGGCCCGGCCCCGACCGTCGAGGAGCCCGAGCCGGCGGGTCGGAAGGGCCGCCGGGCCCGGAAGGCCGCCGCCGCCGATGTCGCACGCGCCGAGGTCCACGGCGCCGAGCCGGCCACCCCCCGCCGGCGCCGCTGGCCGGTCGTGCTCGCCGTGCTCCTCGCCGCCGCCATCACCGCCGGCGGTCTCGTCCTGGCCCAGCAGCTCCGCACGCCGACGGCCGAGGTCCCGGCCCTGGCCGGCCGCCAGCTCGACGACGCCCAGCTCCTCGCCGAGCAGCACGACTGGGTCATCGACGAGAAGAAGACCCGGCGCGACGGCACCGAGGTCGGCGAGATCGTCTCCACCGACCCGCCCCCCGGCGATCGGCTGGCCGAGGGCGGCACGCTCGTCGTCCTGGTCTCCGAGGGCAACACCCTCACCGACCGTCCCGCCGATCTGGTCGGCCGCCCGCTGGAGGAGGTGGCCCTCGAGCTCGAGCGGGCTGGCCTCGGACACCGGGTGGCCGAGGAGGTGCACCACGAGGAGGTCCCCGCCGGCCACGTGATCGGCACCCAGGGGGAGGTCGACGCCGAGCTGCCCAAGGGCACGGTGGTCCCCCTCATCGTGTCGCTCGGTCCGGCGCCGCGCACGGTGCCCGAGCTGCCGGCCGACGCCGGGTTCAAGAAGGCCGAGGCCGCCCTCGCCGCGGTCCAGCTCGTCGCCGAGCGGCAGGACGTCTTCAGCGAGGACGTCCCGGAGGGCAAGGTCGTCGCCCTCGATCCCCGCCCCGGTCAGCAGGCCGAGCGGGGCGCCGTCGTGGTGGTCCAGGTGAGCAAGGGGCCCGACCGGGTCGTGGTGCCGGACCTCACGGGCATGACCCTCGACGCCGCCGAGGCCGCGCTGCGGGCGGCCGATCTGCAGCTCGGCCAGGACTGCTGCGCCAGCAAGGGCAAGGTCGTCGGCTCCGATCCCGGTGCCGGGGCCAGGGTCCGGCGGGGCACCGCCGTCAACGTCTTCCTGGCCCGCTGACCACCTCCGGGCCAGGCGGACCACCTGCTCGTGGGGTCGCCGTCACCGATCCGGGTGCGGGGTCCCGATCGAACCCCGACGCCGACAGGCGAGCGGCTGGTGACCCTCCCGCCCCGCTCGACTTGACCTGTCTCACCCGTGGACAGCACTGTCTGCTCGCGCACGGCGGGACGGCGCACAGCAGAAGGGACACGGAGTGGGTTCGCTCGACGGCAGGATCACGGTCATCACCGGCGCAGGCCGCGGGCTCGGACGGGCCCACGCCCTCCTGTTCGCCGCCGAAGGCGCCCGCGTCGTGGTCAACGACATCGGCAGCGGGCCCGACGGCGACGGTGGCGACCCCAGCGCAGCCGAGGACGTGGTCGAGGAGATCCGGGCCGCGGGTGGCGAGGCGATCGCGAACCACGACGACGTGGCCACCTGGGCCGGTGGCGAGGCGCTGATCCAGACGGCCGTCGACACCTTCGGCGGCCTGGACGTGCTGGTCAACAACGCCGGCATCCTCCGTGACCGGGCCCTCGTGCACATGACCGAGGAGGAATGGGACACGGTCACCGCCGTGCACCTCAAGGGTCACTTCGTGCCGACCCGGTTCGCCGCCGCCTATTGGCGCGACCAGGCCAAGGCCGGCGCCCCGCGTCGGGCCACGGTGATCAACACCTCGTCCACGTCGGGGCTGCTCGGCAACCCCGGGCAGACCAACTACGGCACCGCCAAGGCCGGCATCGCCGCCTTCTCCCAGATCTGCGCGCAGGAGCTGTCCCGCTACGGCGTGCGCTCCAACTGCATCGTCCCGGCGGCCCGCACCCGGCTCACGGAGGCGGCACCGGGTCTGTCCGACATCGTGGCCGCGCCCGGGGACGGGGTGCAGTTCGACCTGTGGGACCCGGCTCACGTGTCGCCGGTGGTGGCCTACCTGGCGACAGCCGAGTGCCGGTTGAACGGGCGGACCATGTTCGTGCAGGGCGGCACGATCCGCTTCATGGACGGCTGGCAGTTCGGTGCCACGTTCGAGCAGGACGCCCGCTGGTCCATCGAGGACCTGCACGACACGCTCGATCGGCTCGCCTGACGGAATCCGGGACGTCGTCCCTGCCGGTGCCGAGACCGTGCCCGATGGCTACCATCGCCGGCCACGGGCCGGTCCCGGTGGGGCGGCCATGCCGGACGCAGTGATCCCCAGCCACTGCGACGAGGCAGGCCGTCCCTCCAGGGCCGGCCCGTGCCGCGCCCGTGTGACGGACGTCTCATCACCCGCCACCTTGACCCGCCGGTCAAGTCGGTAGCCTCGCCGCCGTGGACGGCGGCAGGCCCGGCACCGGAGGCCCCGGCGCGCACCTCGACGAGCTGAGCATCGACGCGCCCGGGGCCGACGAGGTCCCCGTGATGCCGTGGTCGCTGCTGTTCCGCCAGCGGATGGCGGACCGGGCCAAGCAGTCGCCCAGGTACCCGTGGCTGGTGCTGACCACCGTGCTGCTCGGGCTGTTCAGCGTGGGCTTCACCATCACGATCCTGTCGGTGTCCATCCCGCGCATCGCCGACGACCTGGGCTCGAACGAGTCCACCCTGACGTGGCTGGTCACGGGCCCGCTCCTGGCCTTCGCCGTGTTCGGCCCGAGCGCCGGCAAGCTGGGCGACCTCAAGGGCCACCGGCGCGTCTACGCCTGGTCCATGGCGGCGGTGATCGTGTTCGCCGGCCTCACCGCCGTGGCGTGGGACGCGCCGTCGCTGCTCGCCTTCCGGATCCTCGGCGCCGCCACCGGCGCCGCGGTCGGGCCCGCGTCGTTGGCCCTCATCAACCGGCTGTTCCCCAAGGAGCGCCGGGCCCAGGCGATGGGCTACTGGAGCATGGTGGGCGCCGGCGGTCCCGTGGTCGGCGTCGTCGCCGGCGGTCCCATCGTCGAGGCCTTCGGCTGGCGCTGGATCTTCGCCGGGCAGGTGCCCCTCACCATCGCGGCGCTGGCCCTCGCCCTGGCCGTGCTGCCCGAGACCGAGCGGGTGGCGTCGAGCCGGTTCGACCTCGCCGGCGCCGGGACGCTGGCCGCCGCCGCCACCGCCTTCCTCCTCGCGGTCAACCGCGGGCCGGTGGTCGGGTGGTCGTCGCCGCTGGTGCTCGGTGCCTTCGCCATCACACCAGTCGCCGTGTGGCAGTTCGTGCGCATCGAGTCCCGGGCCGAGGCGCCCCTGCTGCCGCTCGAGTACCTGCGCACCCGCAACTTCTCGATCCCGATCCTGACCCAGGTCTTCACGAACTTCGCCTACATGGGCGGCTTCATCATCACGCCCCTGCTGCTCCAGGACGTGTTCGGCTACGGCGAGGCCAAGACCGGTTCGCTGCTGATCGCCCGCCCGCTCGCCTTCTCGGTGGCGGGCCCGGTCATGGGCTACCTCGTGGCCCGTACCGGTGAGCGCTTCGCCGCCGTCGGTGGCGCGGCGGCCGTGTTCGCGTCGATGATCGGCATGGCCACGCTGGGCGCCGGGTCGGCTGACGTGCTCGTCGCCGGCTTCCTCGCCCTGTCCGGCGTCGGTCTGGGCATGTCGGCCCCGGCGCTGGTGGCCGCCATCGCCAACGCCGTCCACGACGCCGACCTCGGCGTGGTGGGCGCAACGCAGCAGATGATGACGCAGTTCGGCGTGGTCGTCGGGATCCAGGTCATGCAGTCGACCCAGGCGTCCCGGGTGGGCGCCGTCGGCGCGGAGGCGGCCTACAGCGACGCCTACCTCGTGGGCGCCGCCGCCGCCCTCCTCGGCCTCGTGTTCGCCTGCTTCGTCCGCAGCTCGGTGGTACGTGCCCGCCCCGACCGGAACGCGGATGTCCTCTCGTCGCCAGGACGGGTGCGAAGCATCCGTCAAGCCTGATCCGAGGCGAACGGCGTCAGGCCGTGATCTCGGCGATCTTGGACGCCATCTCGACCTGGGCGGGGTCGGGCTGGACGGTCTGCATGGCCATCATCTTGGTCATGTCGCCCTGGACCTTGATCTTGCCGGCCATGAAGGCCTGCATGCTGGCCTGCTGGTTCTGCTCGATGAAGATCGCCTTCGCCGTGGCGTAGTCCACGGTGACGGTGAGGTCCTCACCGTCGAGGTGGCCCATGTCGAGGCTCATCTCGCCGTCGGTGGTGTCGATGTGGGCGTCCATCGAGCCCTCGCCGAAAGGGACCTCGGTGATGACCACGTTCATCTTCATGGGCGGGGGAGAGGTGGTGGCCTTGCCGGCGTACTCCTCGCGGATGGCCTGGGCGGCGGCGATCCACTCCTCGGACAGGAACTCGTGCTTCGACATGGGGGCGAATGTACCCCGACCTGCGCGAACGGGCCGGGCCGGCACCTACTCCCGGAGGGCGGCCTCCGTGGCCGCGGCGTCGGCGGCGAGCATGCGCACGACCGAGCGGGCCACGAAGCGGGACAGCTCGTCGATGCCGACCTGGGTGCGCCCGGTGCGGTGGTAGTGGCTGTAGTAGCCGACGGTGCCCACCACGGCGAGGGCGAGGAGGTCGGGGTCCTCGTCGATGATGCCGCCCTGCTCCTGGCCCCGCACGATGATGCTCCGGACGTCGCGGATGTGCTGGGCGGTGCCCTGGCGGCGGGAGGCCTCGGTGACGGCGCCGGTCTCGACCTCGAGCAGCGAGAAGAAGTGGGCGTTGGCGGCCATGAAGTGGACGCTGGCCTGCGCGCCCTGGCGGATCTGGCGGAGGGGCTCGGCGTCGGGGTCGATGGCCGAGGCCTGGTGCTTGCGCAGTCGGAGGCGGATGTCGGCCGCGACCTCGGCGAACAGGGCTTCTTTGTTCTCGAAGTACCAGTAGAACAGGCCCTTGGCCACACCGGCGGCGTCGACGATGTCCTTGATGCGCGTCTCGGCGAAGCCCCGTTCGGCGAAGAGCTGGGCGGCGCAGTCGACCAGCTGCTGCTTGCGCTCACGACCCTGCGTGGTCAGCTGTCGGTCGGCGTCGGGCGGCGCGGTGCCCGGGCGCGCAGCGGGGGGCGACTGGGGCACGGCCAGAGTGTTCCGTCGTCTTGACCGCCAGGTCAAGCACGTGCCGTGACGCGGTGCTACCGTCCGGGGTGTGATGGAGGGGACCGTCAGCAGCGCCAGCAGCCGCGTCGACCGGATGGCCAACCGCGTCCGGAACCCGAAGTGGCAGAAACCGGCGCTGTACATCGACATGTCGATCTGCATCAACTGCGACACCTGCATCCGGCACTGCCCGCCGCAGTTCGGGGCCATCTTCAACCACGGCATGGACGTGGTGATCATCCCCGAGCTGTGCTCCGGCTGCCTGAAGTGCGTCGACCCGTGCCCGGTCGACTGCATCCACCCCGTCGAGGGCGAGGTCGAGACCCCGCTCGACTGGTGGGAGGCCCCGCTCGAGGACGACCCCTACCGGTAGCACGTGCTTCCGGTTCCGCCGGGGAATCTCCGAAGGAACCTCTCGGAATCTGCTTCAGGTTCTGGTCCGCAGGCCGATGACTCCTGAGGAGCAGCCTCGCAGAACCTCGGGAGTGAACGGTGAAGAAGAAGCGCGCAAGCCTCATCGGTGCCATCTTGCTGGTGGCGCTCGGCACGGTGGCCCTCGTCAAGTACGTCAGCACCGCCGAGGACCGTGCCCTCGCCGGCGAGGAGCTGGTCGACGTCCTCGTCCTCGACGCCGACGTCCCGGCCGGCACCGCCGCCACCGAGCTGCAGCAGTACCTGCGGGTCGAGTCGGTGCCCGTCAAGGTGCAGACCGGCGGTGCGCTGGCCAGCCTCGGCGAGGCCGAGGGCATGGTCACCTCCGTCGACCTCGTCGCCGGGGAGCAGCTGACCGCCAGCCGGCTCGTGGCCGCCACCGAGTTCAACGCCCTCCAGGCCCGCGTGGGCCGAGGCGGTGGCAGCGTCTCGGTGCCCGAGGGCCTGCTCGAGATCACGATCCCGCTCGACCCGATCCGCGCCGTCGGCGGCACCGTCCGCCCCGGCGACCTCGTCGGCCTGATCGCCTCGTTCGCCGACTTCCAGGGCGACGGCGCCGTCGGTGCCGACGGCCAACCCGTCGCCGGTAACAACGTCTCCGGGTTCCTCCTCCACAAGCTGCTGGTCACCAACGTCCAGGGCGCCCCGCCCGGCGTGGCCGCCGCCCAGGAGGCCGGGACCCCCGACGGCGCACCCCCGCCCACGGGTCAGCTCTACGTGACCCTGGCCACCGACGCCGCCGGTGCCGAGCGCATCGTCTACGCCTCCAAGAACGGCGACATCTGGCTCGCCGTGGAGCCCGCCGAGGCCGACGAGTCCGGCACGTCCGTGCAGACCGCCGACCGGATCTTCGGCTGAGATGGGAGCGACCACGTTGACCGCACCCTCCGAGGAGGTGGCCGCCGACCCCAACCGGATCATCACGATCCTGTCGCCCAAGGGCGGCGCCGGGAAGACGTCGTCGGCAACCAACCTCGCCGTGGGCCTGGCCAAGCGGTACCCCCGCGAGGTCGTGCTCGTCGATCTCGACCTGCAGTTCGGCGACGTGGCGTCCAACCTGCGCCTCCAGCCGACGACGACGATCCTCGACGTCGCCCGGGCGTGGCCGGTGGACAGCGCGCAGGTGAAGCTGGCCCTGACCAGCCACAGCACCGGGCTCTACACCCTGTGCGCCCCGCTCAACCCGGCCGAGGCCGACGAGATCGCAGCCGAGCACGTCACCGGCGTGCTGCGGGCCCTGCACCGGTCGTTCAAGTACGTGGTCGTCGACACCGACCCCGGCCTGAGCGAGCGCGTCCTGTCCGCCCTCGACGTGTCCACCGACATGGTGATGATCTGCTCGACCGAGGTGCCCTCCATCCGGGGCCTCAAGAAGGCCCTGGAGGCGCTCGACGTCGTCGGCCTCACCAGCGCCCGGCGCATCCTCGTGCTGAACCGCAGCAACGCCAAGGTCGGCGTGGACATCCAGCAGCTCGAGCGCACCATCGGCCGCGAGGTCGACGTCCGGGTCCCGAGCTCCATCGACATGGTCCTGGCCACCAACGACGGGATCCCCATCATGGAGTCGGGCCGAAACCCGGACCTGGTCAGGGCCTTCGAGCACCTCGTGGAGCAGTTCGCGGTCGACGAGGACAGCCAGCACGACGGCGGCCGACCCGGCATGCGCCTGTTCAAGCGGAAGGCCTGACCGATGAAGCTGGGAGAGCGGGTCCGGGCCGCGACCGAGGGCGACTTCGACCTGAAGTTCCCCGAGATGACGCCCGAGGACGTGACGGCGGACCACGCCGCCAACGTGGCGATGACCGCCGCGCTGATGGAGTCCGAATCGTTCTCGGGCCTGCGCAAGAAGGTGCAGGAGGCCCTGCTGCTGGCACTGGGCAACCGGGTGGGGGAGCCCGACGTCGACGACGACGAGCTCAAGCGCATGGCCCGCCGGGAGATGGTCAACGTCTTGGCCGCCGAGGACATCCCCCTGGCCGAGGACGAGCGGGAGCGGCTGGTCGACGTCATCGCCGCCGACCTGCTCGGCTACGGGCCGATCCAGCCGCTGCTGTCGGACGACTCCGTGTCCGAGATCATGGTGAACGGCACCCGTTCGATCTACATCGAGAAGGACGGCAAGCTCCAGGTCGCCTCGATCAACTTCTCCGACGAGGAGAGCCTGCGCAAGGTCATCAACCGCATCGTGGCCCCCCTCGGCCGGCGCATCGACGAGTCGTCCCCGATGGTCGACGCCCGCCTGCCCGACGGTTCACGCGTGTGTGCGGTGATCCCGCCGCTCGCGGTGGACGGCTCGTCGCTGACGATCCGGAAGTTCGCCGCCAAGAAGTTCTCGGCCGAGGATCTCATCGAGCGGGGCTCGGCGTCGGTCGAGTCGCTGTACATGATCGCGGCCTGCGTCCACGCCAAGCTCAACATCCTCGTCAGCGGAGGTACCGGCTCGGGCAAGACCACGCTGCTCAACGTGCTGTCGAGCTTCATCCCCGACGGTGACCGCATCATCACGATCGAGGACGTCGTCGAGCTCCAGATGCGCCAGCAGCACGTGGTCCGCCTCGAGACCCGGCCGGGCAACTCCGAAGGGCGGGGCGAGATCTCCATCCGCGACCTGGTGCGCACGGCGCTGCGCATGCGGCCCGACCGCATCGTCGTGGGCGAGTGCCGTGGCGGCGAGGCCCTCGACATGCTCCAGGCCATGAACACGGGCCACGCCGGCTCGCTGTCCACGCTGCACGCCAACACCCCCCGCGATGCCATGACCCGGTTGGAGACCATGGTGCTCATGGCCGGCATCGAGTTCCCGATGCAGGCCATCCGCCAGCAGATCGCCGGGGCCGTGGACGTCGTCGTGCAGATCGGCCGGCTCCGGGACGGTACCCGCCGCATCGTGCAGATCTGCGAGGTCGGCCGGGTCGTCGGCGAGGACATCGAGGTCACGCCGATCTTCGACTTCGACTACTCGCCCGGCCTCGACGCCTCCGGGCGGGTGCTGGGTGTCCTGCGCCCCACCGGCTACCGGCCGCACTTCGTGGAGCACATCAAGGAGCTGGGGATCGAGTTCGAGGAACGCATCTTCGGAGGCAACCAGGAATGACCGCCCGACCCCGCACCGCCCGCCTCCTCGCCGCCCTGATCGCGCTCGCCGCGCTGGTGCTGGCCGGAGCCGCCTCGCCCGCCGCAGCCCAGTCCGAGGGCCTCGAGGTGCGCAGCATCGATGCCAACGGGTTCCCGCTGGTGCGCGCCGTGGTGTCGGGCCCCACGGTCATCGGCGACCCCGAGGCCGCGTTCACCGTCACCGAGGACGGCGAGCAGCGCAACGTCGACGTCGTGCGCCTGCGCACCAACGAGCTGAACCTGGTCGTCGCCATCGACGTCTCCGGCTCCATGGCCGGCGAACCGATCCAGCAGGCCAAGGCCGCCGTGGCCGAGCTCCTGGAGACGCTGCCCGCCGACGTGCCCGTCTCGTTGGTGAGCTTCGGCGAGACCGCCGTCGTCCAGCACGCCTTCTCCACGGATCGGGCGTCGCTGCAGGCGTCGGTGGACGGCCTCATCGCCGCCGGCGGCACGGCCCTGTTCGACGGTCTCGACCGCAGCATCGCCCAGCTCGCCTCCCGCGGGGGAACCAGCGCGCTGGTGGTCCTGGCCGACGGGGCGGACTCGGCCAGCGAGGGCACGGCGGCGGAGATCGCCGAGCGGTTCGCCTCGACCCCCATCGCCGCCTCCTTCGTCGCCCTCCAGACCCCTGATCAGGACATGGCCGGGCTGGAGGCCATCGCCGATGCCGCCGGTGGCGAGGTCGTGGCCGTCGATCAGGCCGCCCAGTTCAGCGAGGCCTTCGCCCGCATCGCCGCCGGCCTCGGCGGCATGTTCGAGCTCCGCTGGACCTCGGCGTCGGAGGGCGAGAGCGCGGACCTGACCATCGCCATGACCGACGCCCCCGAGGTCGCGGTCAGCACCACCTTCGAGCACGCCGCGGTGCGCCAGTTCGTGCCCGACGTCGCCGACGAGACCCGGGTGGTGGCCGACCCCGGCATCCTCTCCGGTGCGTGGGTGCCCATCGCCGCCGCCCTCGGCGTGAGCCTCGGCGCCTTCCTGCTCGTGCAGGGCATGCGCAGCTCCGACCAGGCCGTCGAGCGTCGGGACAAGCGCCGGCAGGAGAAGGCGCTGGTCAAGGAGCAGCGCTCGAAGCGCAAGTCCGGCGTCCAGGAGCGCCTGGAGGGCATCTCGGCCCAGGTGCTCCAGAAGAACAACCGCGGCCGCACGCTCGACGACACCCTCGACCGGGCCGGCCTCGCCATGCGCTCCAACGAGTTCGTGGTGGTGTGCGCCGGCGTCGCCGTCGCCGCCCTGCTCCTCGGCGTGTTCCTGTTCGGCATCCCCTACTTCCTCCTCATGGCCATCCCGGTCGGCGTCGGCATCCCGATGTTCCTGAAGTTCAAGATCGGTCGCCGGCGCAAGAGGTTCGTCAACCAGCTCGGCGACACGCTCCAGCTCATGGCCGGCTCGCTCACCGCCGGGTACGGCCTGGGCCAGACGCTCGACTCGGTGGCCCGGGAGACCGACGCCCCCACCAGCGAGGAGTTCCAGCGGGTGGTCATGGAGACCCGCCTGGGTCGCAGCCTCGAGGACGCCCTCCAGGCCATGTCGTACCGGATCGGCGCCAAGGACTTCGACTGGGTGGTGGATGCCATCAAGATCCAGGCCAGCGTCGGCGGCAACCTGTCCGAGATCATCGAGCAGGTCGGCGAGACCATCCGGGCCCGCACCCGGATCAAGCGCCAGGTCGACGCCCTCACCGCCGAGGGCAAGATCTCCGCCCTCGTGCTGTTCGTCCTGCCCTTCGGGCTGTTCGGGTTCATCTTCAGCTCGAACCCCGACTACATCAAGCCGATGTTCTCGTCCGGCATCGGTCAGGTGATGCTCGGCGCCGCCGGCTTCATGCTGGCGTGCGGCGGACTGTGGCTGAAGAAGCTCGTGAACCCGGAGTTCTGATCATGGGAATCGTCTACCTCGCAGCGCTCTTCGTCATCGGCGGCGTCAGCCTGGCGCTCTGGGCCCTCAAGCCCGAGCCCAAGGTGGTGGCCATCGGCCTCGACCCCGAGGACGTCGTGCCCACCTCCCGCGAGCTCGAGCTGCAGGGCAGCTTCCTGACCCGCGTCGTCAACCCGCTGGCGCAGGCGCTGGCCGCCCGCTTCGGGCGCTACCTGCCGAGCGGCATGCTCGAATCCACGGCCAAGACGTTGCGGGTCGCCGACCTGGACAAGCGCTGGCGCCCCGAGGTCATCCTCGCCATGCAGGCCGGCGGCTTCGTCCTCGGCATGCTGGGCGCCTCCGCCTACCTGTCGAGCTCGGGCGCCAGCCGCACCAACCTCCTCGTCGCCGGCCTCATGGTCGTGCTGCTCACCATGGCGCCCGACGCCAAGATCAAGCGCATGGCCGACGACCGCCGCAAGGCGATCACCAACGAGCTGCCCGACGTCCTCGACCAGCTCACCGTCACCGTCGAGGCCGGCATGTCCTTCGACGGCGCCGTGCTGCGGGCCGGCCAGGAGGGCCGGGGCATCCTCGCCACCGAGCTGCTCAAGGCCGTCAACGACATGCAGCTCGGACTGTCCCGTGGCGAGGCCCTGCAGGCCATGTCCGACCGGACCGACGTCCCCGACCTGCGCCAGTTCGTCACCGCGGTCCGCCAGGCCGAGAAGCACGGGTTCCCGCTGGCCAACATCCTGCGGCTGCAGGCGCTCGAGCTCCGCGACAAGCGCCGGGCCCGGGCCGAGGAGCGGGCCATGCAGGTGCCGGTCAAGATCACCTTCCCGCTGGTCTTCTGCATCCTGCCGGCCCTGTTCGTGGTCATCCTCGGCCCCGCCGCCGTCAACATCTCCGGTGGTCTGTGACGCTCGCGGGGGCGTGCCCCCTTCTCGAACTGGCAGTGCTCCTGTAGCGCGTAGCCTCCGGCCATGCCCGACGTCCTTCCCGAAGCCGAACCGCTCTCCGTCGCCGGTGGTCCGGTCGGCTGCCTGGTGATCCACGGCTTCACCGGCAACCCGTCGTCGATGCGCCCCATCGCCGACGCCATGGTCGCCGACGGCCACTCGGTGGAGCTGCCCCGGCTCCCGGGGCACGGCACCACCGTCGAGGACATGAACACCACCTCGTGGCCGGACTGGACCGCGGAGGTCGAGGCGGCCTACCAGCGGCTCGCCGGGCGCTGCGACCATGTCGTGGCCATGGGCCTGTCGATGGGCGGCACCCTCACCGCCTGGATCGCCGCCCAGCACCCCGAGATCGCCGGGATCGTCCTGATCAACGCGGCCGCCGAGCCCAGCGACGACATGCGCGCCGCCATCCAGGCGATGATCGACGGTGGTGAGGAGTACATGGACGGGATCGGCAGCGACGTGGCCGACCCCGACGTCACCGAGTCGGCCTACGCCAAGGTGCCGCTCGCCCCGCTGGTGTCCATGCTCGACGGGGTCGCCGGCATCCAGGACCGCCTCGGTGCCATCAGCGCGCCGGCGCTCATCATGACGAGCACCCAGGACCACGTCGTGGCGACCAGCGCATCGGACCACCTGGCGGCCACCCTCGGCGGCCCGGTGGAGCGGGTCACGCTGGATCGCAGCTACCACGTCGCCACCATCGACCTCGACCGCGACCTCATCATCGAGCGCATCCGCGGCTTCGTCGCCCGGCTGACCGCCTGACCGCCTGACCGCACCCGTCGCCAAGTTCCGGGGTGGGGCGGGTGCCCGTAGGCTCGATCCGTGGCCGACACCCCCATCTCGCGCGACGACGTCGCCCACGTCGCCGGCCTCGCCCGGCTGACGCTCACCGACGACGAGCTCGACACGTTCACCGGGCAGCTGGCGTCCATCCTCGGCCACGCGGCCGACGTCGAGTCCCTCGAGCTCGACGACGTCCCGCCCACCTCGCACCCGTACCCCCTCCAGAACGTGGTGCGGCCCGACCAGGTCCGCCCGTGCCTCGATCGCGACGAGGTGCTGGCCCAGGCGCCGTCCGCCGAGGGCGGCATGTTCCGGGTCCCGCCCGTGCTGGGTGAGGCGCCGTGACCGGGATCGACCGCAGCCGCACCGCCGCCGGCATCGCCGCCGCGGTGGCGGCCGGGGACCGCAGCGCCCGGGAGGTGCTCGACGAGCACCTGGTCCGCATCGACGACCGCGAGGGCGAGGTCCACGCGTTCAACCACCTCCTCGTGGAAGAGGCCCGGGCCCGGGCCGACGAGATCGACGCCCGCGTCTCCGCCGGCGAGGACGTCGGCCCGCTCGCCGGCGTGCCGGTCGCACTCAAGGACAACATGTGCACCCGCGGCAGCCCCACCACCTGCTCGTCTCGGATCCTCGACGGCTGGCGCCCGCCGTACGACGCCACGGTGGTGCGCCGGCTCCACGACGCCGGCGCCGTCGTGGTCGGCAAGACCAACCTCGACGAGTTCGCCATGGGCAGCTCCACCGAGAACTCGGCCTTCGGTCCCACCCGCAACCCGCTCGACACCTCACGGGTCCCCGGCGGCTCCTCGGGCGGCTCGGCCGCCGCGGTCGCCGCCGGCTTCGCGCCCATCTCCCTCGGCTCCGACACCGGCGGCTCCATCCGCCAGCCGGCCGCCCTGTGCGGCGTCGTGGGCGCCAAGCCCACCTTCGGGCGCATCTCGCGCTCGGGGCTCATCGCGTTCGCGTCGAGCCTGGACCAGATCGGTCCCTTCGCCGCCACCGTCGAGGATGCGGCCCTGCTCATGGAGTCCATCGCCGGCCACGACCCGCTCGACGCCACCAGCATCCCCGAGGCCTTCCCGGCGCTGCGGGGCGGGCTCGGCCGGGGCGTCGAGGGTCTGCGCGTCGGCCTCGTCGAGGAGCTGCTCGGCGGGGAGGGCGGCTTCCAGCCCGAGGTCCTCGCCCGCACCGAGGAAGCGGCCGACGCGCTGCGGGCGGCGGGCGCCACGGTCGACGTCGTGTCGGTCCCGGCGTCCACGTTGGGCCTGTCGGCGTACTACCTGATCGCCCCGGCCGAGGCGTCGTCGAACCTGGCCCGCTTCGACGGCGTGCGGTTCGGCCTGCGCGAGGAGCGCTCGACCATGGGGGAGACCTACGACGCCACCCGCACGGCCGGGTTCGGTGCCGAGGTGAAGCGCCGCATCATGCTCGGCACCTACGCCCTGTCCTCGGGCTACTACGACGCCTACTACGGCAAGGCGCAGCGGGTGCGCACGATGATCATCCGGGACTTCGAGGCCGCCTACGAGCGCTTCGACGTGCTCCTCAGCCCCACGTCGCCGTGCGTGGCCTTCCCCCTCGGTGACAAGACCGCCGACCCGCTCACCATGTACCTGAACGACGTGTGCACCATCCCGTCCAGCCTCGCCGGCCACCCCGCCATGTCGGTCCCCTTCGGCACCGGCGCCCACGACCTCCCGGTGGGCGTGCAGGTCATGGCGCCGGCCCTCGGCGAGGAGCTCATGTTCCGGGTCGCCGCCACGCTCGAGGCCGCCGCCCCGGCGGGAGCGTCCCGATGAGCACCGAAGTCGTCACCGAGCTCGCCCACGGCTACCGCCTCGTGGTCGGCCTCGAGGTCCACGTCGAGCTGCACACCGCCACCAAGCTGTTCTGCGGCTGTCCGAACCAGTTCGGAGACGAGCCCAACACCAACGTGTGCCCGGTGTGCCTCGGCCTGCCCGGCTCCATGCCCGTGCTCAACGCCTACGCGATGGAGCTGGCCATGCGCCTCGGCCGGGCGCTGCACTGCGAGGTGCGCCCGTCGGTGTTCGCCCGGAAGAACTACTTCTACCCGGACATGCCGAAGGACTACCAGGTCTCCCAGTACGACCAGCCCACCAACGTCGACGGCCACCTCGACCTGCCCGACGGGACCCGCATCGGCATCGAGCGAGCCCACATCGAGGAGGACACCGGGAAGTCGACCCACGTCGGCGGCGGGGGGCGCATCCACGACGCCGCCTACTCGCTCGTCGACTACAACCGCTGCGGCGTCCCGCTGGTGGAGATCGTGTCCCGCCCCGACTTCCGCACCAGCGAGCAGGCCAAGGCCTACGTCAACGAGCTGCGGGCCATCCTCGTGGCCACCGGTGTGTCCGACGCCAAGATGGAGGAGGGCTCCCTGCGGGTCGACGCCAACGTGTCGGTCCACCAGCCCGACACGCCCTTCGGCACCCGCTGTGAGATCAAGAACATCAACTCGGTGCGCTCGCTCGGTCGGGCCATCGAGTACGAGGCCCGCCGCCAGGTCGACCTCCTCGAGTCCGGCGAACGGGTCATCCAGCAGACGCGGCACTGGAACGAGGACGAGGGTCGCACGCACATGCTGCGCTCGAAGGAGGAGGCCGAGGACTACCGGTACTTCCCCGAGCCCGACCTCGTGCCGATGGTGCCGGCGCCGTCGCACATCGACGCCATCGACGCCGCCCTGCCCGAGCTCCCCGCCGAGCGCCGTCGCACCCTCGCCGACGCCTCCGGCCGCGAGCTGCCCGACGAGTCCGTCACCATCGTCGTGGACCGAGACCTCGACGAGCTGGCCACCGCGGCGATCGCCGCCGGCGCCGACCCCGACCGCACCCTGACCCACCTGCAGCACGACCTCGATCCGACCCACGTCGGCAACGTCACGGCGGAAGGCCTGGCCGCACTGGTCCGGCTCGAGACCAGCGGAGCGCTGACCGCGAGCCAGGCCAAGCAGGTCGTGGCCGAGATGGGCCAGACCGGCAAGGCCCCGGACCTCATCGCGGCCGAGCGTGGCTTCGAGGCCATGGACACCGGTGCGCTCGAACCCGTCGTCGACGAAGCCATCGCCGCCAACGCCGACGCCTGGGCCAAGTACTGCGCCGGCGAGCAGAAGGCGCAGGGCGCCATCGTGGGTCACGTCATGAAGGCCACCAAGGGGCAGGCCGACGGCAAGGCGGTCGCCCGCATCCTCGAGCAGCGTCGGTCGGCGTGACGCGGCTGCCGCTCGTGGCTGCGGCCGTCGTGGCCGTGCTCGTCACGACGGCCTGCGGCAGCGACGACGGCGGCGAGGACGCAGCGCCGACCGAATCCTCCACCAGCGAGGCGACGGCCACGACCGAGCCGCCGGAGTTCGAGGGCGACCCAGACTCGGCGTTCTGCCGCCGCAGCCGCCAGGCCGCCGACGAGCCGGTCCTCGACCCCTTCGAGGTGGGGCTCGACCGGCGCGAGGTCGAGCTGCGCTTCCGGGCCCTCGCCCAGCGTTTCGAGGGGTTCGCCGAGATCGCGCCCGAGCCGCTCGCCGACGACCTCGCGCTCCTCGACGGCACTTTCCAGGACCTCGCCGTGCTGCTCGAGGAGGCGGACTACGACTTCGCCCGCCTGGCCGAGGACGACGGCGGCATCTCGGTCTTGGACGACCCCGCCCTCGCCGACGTCGCCGTGCGCCTCGAGGCCTACCAGCGCCAGGTCTGCGACCCCTGAGCCACCTGGCGACGGTGCTCGGCCAGCGCCCGGCACCGGTGCCGCACGGCGTACTGCATCCGCCGCCGGGTCGTACCGGGGATCGTGCCGGCCCGGTAGCGGCCGCGCCCGATGCGCTCCACCCGTCCCCGGTTGACCTCGGCCCGGAGGTGGTCGGACACGACCTTCCCGGGCCGGCCCTGGACCCGGAACCCGGCGGCCGCCACCTCTGCGGCCAGCTCCGCCGGCGTCCAGGCCCGGTCCGGGGCGGACGCCATCACGTCCGACAGGAAGTACCGCAGGTCGAGCCGGTGCAGCACGCCCGGGGCGACCAGGGGCCGACCCCACGGATCCATCGGCATGCCGTCGTCGAAGACCAGCGGTGCGTCCATGGGGCCATGATCGCAGCAGGGTACGACAGGCATCAGAGCTGGTTGCGCCGCCCCAGCCGGCAGCGACCTCGCCAGGGACCGTGGCGAGAACCCTGCTCTCGCCAGATAGCTGCGACAACGACAGCGGGATGGGCGGCCTCGACCGCGCCGCCGCGCTGAGCGACCGGCTTGTCGCAGCTATCTGGCGGAGCCGACTTGCCCGCTCACGCCTCGAGCCTCACGTCGCGCCGCGCGCTCGCGTGGCACCCGTGGGGTAGGGAGCACGCCATGACTGCGCCGACCCATGCCGACGAGGCCCAGACCGAGCGCCTCGCCCGTCTGCTCGACAGCCAGTTCCGCGTGCCGGGCACCCGGATGCGGTTCGGCGTCGACGGCGTGCTCGGCCTGCTTCCCGGCGTGGGTGATGCCGCCGGGCTCGCGCTGGCGACGATGGTCATCGTGCAGGCGGTGCGCCTCGGCGCCCGTGGGTCCACGGTGGCCCGGATGGTGCTCAACGTCGCGCTCGACACCGTGGTGGGCGCCATCCCGGTCCTCGGGTCGGTGTTCGACTTCGCCTTCAAGGCCAACAACCGCAACGTCTCGCTGCTGCAGCGCCACGAGCTGGATCCCGTCGGCACGGCGGCCGAGAGCAGGGCGGCGGTGCGGCGCACACTCATGGCGGTGGCGGTCGGCCTCGCCGTGACCCTGGCCTCGATGGCCGCGCTGCTCGTCTGGATCCTGACCCTGGTCTTCTGACGGGGCGGGCACGGCAAACCCCGGCGGTACGGTTGCCGGCGTGTCCCGCTACACGCCCCCGTCCGACCACGAGGACGACGTCACGCCCTACCGACGTCGGTCGCTCGGCATGCGCATCGGCGTCTGGGCGCTGCTGGTCGGTGTGCTGGCGCTGGTCTTCGTGGACGTGCTGGCCGCACTCATCTGACCCGAGGAGCCCCCATCCGCGGCGCTGTCGCCACCCGATCTGTCCACCGGGTTCGACGAGCACACCTCCTCCGGGTCACCGCTCGGCGCCCACCACCGCCCACGCCCCCGAGCGCCAGCGCAGCGCCAGCACGCCGAGGCGGGCCGCCTGCAGCACCGCGATGGCACCCCAGACCCAACCGATGCCGAGCCCGAGCACCGCGACCGCCACGGCGACCGGCGCGGTCAGCAGGGCGGCTGCCACCATCGCCTTCGCGAGGAACGCCATGTCGCCGGCACCGATCAGCAACCCGTCGAGCACGAACACGGCACCGTTCACCGGTTGCAGGACGGCCACGAAGAGCAACAGGAACCCGGCCAGGTGCAGGACCGCGGCGTCGTTGCTGAAGATGTCGGGCAGCACCGGACGGCCGAGCAGCACGAGCACGCCGGCGGCGACGCCGGCCACCGTGCCGAGCTCCAGCATCCGGCGCCCCGCCCGGCGGGCGGTGCCCACGTCGCCGGCCCCGAGGGGCCGCGCAGGTAGCCGGTGCCGGCGAAGGTCAGCAGCTGGAAGGTGATGCCGACGGCAGAGATCCGCAGGTAGACGAGCGCGTTCGTGCCCACGGCCCCGGTGCCGCCGAGCACCTCCACGATCGGGTCGGCGAACGCCAGGACCACCGCCGTCATCGCGACGCCGATGACCGCGGCCAGCCACAGCCCCTGCACCGCCTGGTGGGCCGCCGCCCGCTCGCGCCCGGCGCCGAGCAGCCGCGACACCGCCGCCGTGGTGCCGTAGGCGAGGAAGATGAAGACGGCGTAGCCGGTCAGCAGGGCCGACGACGCGATCGCCAGACCAGCCAGCTCGTCGGTGCCGATGCGACCCACGACGGCGGTGTCGGCGAGCACGTAGAGGGGCTCGGCGACCAGCGCACCGAAGGCCGGGACGGCGAGCCGGGCGATCTCCTTGTCGTGCGGGCTCCGGATCGGCACTGGCGTAGCCTGGCCGGCTGTGAGCGGACAGGACGACACCACCGAGACCACCGTCGACATCAAGGCCCGATCCCGCGACGTGACCGACGGCATGGAGCGGGCCCCGGCCCGGGCCATGCTGCGCGCCATCGGCATGCAGGACGAGGACTTCGCCAAGCCCCAGATCGCCGTGGCGTCCTCCTGGAACGAGGTGACGCCCTGCAACATGCCCCTCGACCGCCTGGCCAAGCGCTCCAAGGTCGGCGTGCGCGACGCCGGCGGGTTCCCGATCGAGTTCGTCACCGTGGCCGTCTCCGACGGCATCTCCATGGGCCACGAGGGCATGCGGGCCTCGCTCGTCTCCCGCGAGGTCATCGCCGACTCGGTCGAGACCGTGATGCACGCCGAGCGCATGGACGGCCTGCTCACCTTCGCCGGTTGCGACAAGTCGCTGCCCGGCATGCTCATGGCCGCCGCTCGCATCAACGTGCCGAGCGTGTTCACCTACGCCGGTTCCATCCTGCCCGGCCAGCACAACGGACAGGCCCTCGACATTGTGTCCGTCTTCGAGGCCGTGGGTGCCCGGGCCGCCGGCACCATCGACCAGGAGACGTTGGACGCCATCGAGCGCAACGCCTGCCCCACCGAGGGCGCCTGCGCCGGCATGTTCACGGCGAACACCATGGCCAGCGTCGCCGAGGCGCTCGGCATGGCGCTGCCGGGCAGCGCCAGCGCCCCCGCCGTCGACCGCCGCCGCGACGACCTGGCCTACGACGCCGGCATCGCCATCATGGAGCTGATCCGCAAGGGGATCCGGCCCCGCCAGATCATGACCCGCGAGGCCTTCGAGAACGCCATCGCCGTCGTCATGGCCCTCGGCGGCTCCACCAACGCCGTGCTGCACATCCTGGCCATCGCCTACGAGGCCGAGGTCGAGCTCGATCTGTCGGTGTTCAACGAGATCGCGGCCAAGGTGCCCCACATCGCGGACACCAAGCCGCACGGCAAGTACCACATGGTCGACGTGGACCGCATCGGCGGGGTGCCCGTGGTGATGAAGCACCTGCTCGACGCCGGGCTCCTCCACGGCGACTGCCTGACCGTCACCGGCCGGACCGTGGCCGAGAACCTCGCCGAGCTCGACCCCCCCGCCCCCGACGGCCAGGTGATCCACCCCCTGTCCGAGCCCATCCACGACATCGGCGGGATCGCCGTCCTCAGCGGCTCGCTGGCCCCGAAGGGATCCGTCGTCAAGGTCGCCGGCATCGACTTCACCGAGTTCGAGGGACCGGCCCGCGTGTTCGACGGCGAGCAGGACGCCATGGACGCGGTGCTGGCCGGCCGCATCAACGGCGGCGACATCGTCGTCATCCGCTACGAGGGCCCGAAGGGCGGGCCGGGCATGCGGGAGATGCTGGCCATCACGGGTGCCATGAAGGGCGCCGGCCGTGGTGGCGACGCCGCCCTCATCACCGACGGCCGCTTCTCCGGCGGCACCCATGGCTTCTGCATCGGCCACGTCGCGCCCGAGGCCGTCGACGGCGGCCCCATCGCCCTGGTCGAGGAGGGTGATCGGATCCGCATCGACGTGCGCGGCCACACCATCGACCTGCTCGTGGACGACCACGTCCTCGAGGAGCGGCGCCAGGCCCTCAAGCACCCCGAGCCCCGCTACACCAAGGGCGTACTCGCCAAGTACGCCCGCCTCGCCGCCGGCGCCGAGAAGGGCGCCGTCACCGAGGCGTAGCCGCCACGGGATCGTGGCCGATCCCGTCCCACGTTGTGGTCCAGACCGCCCGCCCGCTAGGTATGGACGGGCCGTGGCTCCCACGACGACCAGCGCACAGGAGCACGTCCTCGGGTACCGGCTCGCCCGGCTCGAGGATGGTCCGGCGCTCTGGTCCCTCGCGAAGGCCAACGGACTCGACGAGAACTCGCCCTACGCCTACCTGCTGTGGACCGAGTACTTCCGGGGCACCACCGTCGTCGCAACCGACGACGGCGACGCCCCGATCGGGTTCGTGATGGCGTTCCTGCGACCCGACGACGCCTCCACGGTGTTCGTCTGGCAGGTCGGCGTCGACGACGCACACCGCCGCCGGGGGATCGCCGGTCGTCTGCTCGACGAGCTGTTCGAGCGGGTGGGCGCATGCGCCCTGGAAGCCACGGTGACGCCGAGCAACTCGGCGTCGGAGGCTCTGTTCCGTCGCTTCGGCGAACGCCACGGCCTCGCCGTGGTGGTGGAACCGCTCTTCGCCGAGGAGCTGTTCCCCGCAGGTCACGAAGCGGAGCTCCGGTTCCGCCTCGCGCCCGACTGAGCCTCCACGCAGGGCCCGGACCCGTCCTGCCAGCCACGCCGTCCGTCAACCCCTCAGGAAACCCATGAGCATCTTCGAACGACTCGAGTCCGAGGTCCGCGGCTACTGCCGCTCGTGGCCCGCGGTCTTCGCCTCCGCACACGGCCACACGATGGTCGCCGAGGACGGCACCGAGTACCTCGACTTCTTCGCCGGGGCCGGTGCCCTCAACTACGGCCACAACCACCCGGTGCTGATCGAGGCCCTGCAGCGACACCTGTCCGAGCAGGGCTTCATCCACGCCCTCGACATCTCCACGACCACGAAGCGCACGTTCATGGAGCGCTTCGAGGAGCTGATCCTGAAGCCGCGCGGCCTGGACCACAAGATCCAGTTCCCCGGCCCCACCGGCACGAACGCCGTCGAGGCCGCCCTCAAGCTGGCCCGCAAGGCAACGGGACGTCACCGCGTCGTCGGCTTCACCAACGGCTTCCACGGCATGACCCTCGGCTCCCTCGCCGTGACCGGCAACGCCATGAAGCGGGGCGGCGCCGGCGTCCCCCTCGGCGACTCGGCGTCGATGCCCTTCGCCAACTACCTGGGCGACGACACCGACAGCCTCCACATCCTCGAGGCGATGATCTCGGGTGGATCGAGCGGCCTCGACGAGCCGGCCGCCGTCATCGTGGAGACCACCCAGGGCGAGGGCGGCATCAACCCGGCGTCGCGCCAGTGGATGCGCAACCTCGACGACATCTGCAAGCGCCACGGGATCCTGCTCATCATCGACGACATCCAGGTCGGGTGCGGACGCACCGGGCCGTTCTTCTCGTTCGAGGAGATGGGGATCGACCCCGACATCGTGACCCTGTCCAAGTCGATCTCCGGCTCCGGCCTGCCGATGGCCCTCGTGCTCATCAAGCCCGAGCACGACGTGTGGGCCCCCGGGGAGCACAACGGGACCTTCCGCGGCAACAACGCGGCCTTCGTCACGGCCACCGCCGCGCTCGACCACTTCTGGGGCGACGACGAGCTGACCCGCTCGACGGCCGCCAAGTCGGACCGGCTGCGGGCCGGCCTGCATTCGATCATGGACCGCCACCCGGGCCTGTTCACCGACGTGCGTGGCCGTGGGCTCATCCTGGGCATCGAGGCCGCGGTACCCGAGATCGGCGCCGCCATGGCCGCGGGCGCCTACGACCGCGGGCTGATCATCGAGACCGCGGGTGCCGAGGACGAGGTGGTCAAGCTCCTCCCGCCCCTCGTCGTCACCGACGACGCCATCGACCGGGCGCTCGAGATCCTCGACGAGGTCGCCGACTCCATCAACGACGAGATGGTCGACGATCTTCGTCGCGAGGAGGTGGCGTCGTGATCGTCCGCACCCTCCAAGAGATCGTCGGCACCGAGCGCGACGTCGACGGCGGGAACTGGTCGGCGCGCCGGCTGTGCCTGGCCGACGACGGGATGGGCTTCTCCATGCACGACACCATCCTGCGGGCCGGGACCGAGACCCACATGTGGTACAAGAACCACCTCGAGGGCGTGTACTGCATCGAGGGCAAGGCGACCATCGAGGACAAGGCCACCGGCGAGGTCCACGAGATCCGCCCCGGCACGATCTACCTGCTCAACGACCACGACCAGCACGTGGTCCGGGTCGAGGAGGACCTACGGGTCATCTGCACCTTCAACCCCCCGGTCACCGGCGCCGAGGTCCACGACGAGGACGGGTCCTACCCGCTGCTGGCGGCGGAGGGCGAACGGAGCTCAGCGTGACCGCCACCGAGACCGACACCCGCACCACGGTCGATCCGTATCCGTCCCGGATGGGGCGCCCGGCCGAGCTGCTCCCCCGGATCGATCCGGTGGTGCACGGCCCGGCGACCGAAGGACCGCTCGGTCCGGAGCAGGTCGAGCACTTCGATCGGCACGGGTACGTGACGCTGCCTGCCCTGTTCCCGGCCGACGAGATCGACCAGCTGGACCGCCAGCTCGACGATCTGCTCGCCGGCGGCGACCTGGACAGCGACCGGGTGATCGCTGAGCCCGCCTCGGCCGAGATCCGCTCCATCTTCGCGTTCCACGAAGGCAGCGGCGGCCTCGCCGACGTGCCCGCCGACGAGCGCCTGGCCGGCGTCGCCCGCCAGCTGCTCGGGTCTGACGTCTACGTCCACCAGAGCCGCGTCAACCGCAAGCCCGGGTTCCGCGGCAAGGACTTCCAGTGGCACTCCGACTTCGAGACCTGGCACACCGAGGACGGCATGCCCGGGATGCGCTGCCTCAGCGCCGTCGTCCAGCTCACCGACAACGAGGCGTGGAACGGTTCGCTCCTGGTGATGCCAGGGTCGCACCGGTGGTTCGTGACCTGCCCCGAGCCCACCCCGCCAGCCAACCACGAGCGTTCGCTCGAGGTGCAGGAGGTGGGCGTGCCCGACGAGGCCAGCCTCACCACGCTGTTCGAGCGCCACGGGATCGACCAGTGCACGGGTCCGGCCGGGTCGGTGCTGTTCTTCGACTGCAACCTCATGCACGGGTCGTCGTCGAACATCTCGCCCCTGCCCCGGCGGAACCTGTTCATCGTCTACAACAGCGTCCAGAACGCGCTGGGGGAGCCGTACTCCGCACCCCAGCGGCGGCCGACGCACATCGCGTCGCGCACGTTCACCCCGGTCAGACGACGCGCCCGCACAGGGCGAGCAGCACCGCCAGCGCGGTGAGGCCGAGGCCGGTGAGCAGGTCCACCTCGCGCCGCCGCAGCGCAGTGGCCCCGGCGGCCAGCGGGCGACGGCTGGCCAGCGTGGCGAACCCGGCACCGGCCAGGCCGGCGAGCGCGCCGCGGGCACCGTCGTCCTCGGGGAACTCGCCGAAGGTGGCGATGAAGGCGACGTCGTCGTCGTGGCGCCGTCCCTCCACCACCCACTCGACCGGATCGACGCGGGCCGAGGGCTGGACGGCCAGGCCGTTGATCTCCCGGGGCAGGCGGAACCGCACGGTGACCGTCCGCGACGCTCCCCGTGGGATGGTGAACCGGGTGCCGATGACCTGCGACGTCCCGTCGTCCCCCCGCTCGGTCACCTCCTCGCCCGGCATGTCCACGTCCTCGGCGAAGGCGGGCAGGTGCATCAGCATCAGCGTGCGGTGGGTGCCGCCGGCCAGCTCGGGGAGGAGCCCGTCGACGTAGTCCGACGTCCGGATCCCATCGGGGTTCTCGATGGTGGCCGTCATCTCGACCAGCCACTGGCCGGTGTCGAGGGCCTCGGCGTCGACCTCGACGTGGGGGTCGATGTACCAGTCGAGCTTGTTGGCCGCGGTGTTCAGGAACGACACCAGCGTGTCGAAGGGCCCGATGGCGCCCTGCACGCCGAACTCGCCGAACAGCTCCTGGAGCACCGGGTCGCGCGACCAGACCATGAGGTGACGGCCGGCCGCCGCCTCCTGCAGCGTGGCCACGAGGTCGAGGGGGTCGATGTCACGGGACTGGATGGCCTCGAACAGCGCGCCGGCCAGGTTGCTCTGGGCGGCCAGGCGCTCGTCGCGCTCGTCGAGGGTGTCGAAGGCGAGGTACGGCTCGTTCAGCACCAGCTGCGGGGCCGTCTGGGCGGTGTACTCGACGCCTTCGATCTCCACCGGGCCGACGACCTCGAGCAGGGCGGCGAGGGCCATGGCGTCCACGTGGACCACACCCTCGGTCTGCCAGCCCTGGCTGTCGGCGGCCATGTCGGCGTACATCGGTGCGGTCGTCGGGAAGCTCGGGATGACGGCCGTCTCCGGGTAGTCCCGCCCGAGGTTCCAGCGCGGGAAGGTCTCGGCCAGCTCGGGGGGCACGCTGGCGTTGTGGTCGCCGGTGGGCGCCTCCACGTACATCTCCGACACCGTCGACTTGAACTCACCGAGCTCGATGTCGCCGTCGGCGATGGTGGCCAGGCCGGCGCTGAGGGGCATGCCGGCGCCGGTGCGCATCTCGGCGTTGTTGCCCACCACCACCAGGTACGAGGTCGGCCCGGCCAGGAGCCGCCGGAGCGCGGCGAGCTGGCGGCGCGCGTCGACGAAGCGGGTCGGCACCTCGTCGAGGGAGTCGGCGAGGTCGGCGCGCGCGTCGCGCAGCGGGGGCACCAGCCCGGCGGCGGCACCGAGGTCGACGTCGCCGGCCAGGGCCTCGATGCGGTCCAGCTCACCCAGCACCAGGTCGAGCAGCTCGACCCGGGCGGCCGGATCGCTGCCGGCCCGGTCCAGGCCCGAGCTGATCCGGGCGCCGGTGTCGCGGGCGGCGTCGCCCAGCTCCTCGGCGGCCGCGGTCAGGTCGCGGACGGCGTCGAGCTGGGTGTCGACGCCGGGCACGACGGCGAGCGCACCGAGCACCGGCGAGGTCTCGGCCCGCCACGCGGCCCGGTCGATGCGGTCCGCGGCACCGGCGAGGGTGTCCTCGATGCCGAGGCGGCGGACGGTGTCGAGGTCCAGCTGGTCCAGCCGGGCCTCGCCCGCCTCCAGGTCGGCTCGGATGCGGGCCAGCTCCACGGCGCCGGCCACCACGACGAGGGCGACCAGCACGGCCAGCGCGAGTGCCCCCCGGCGCGCGAAGCGGACGAGCCGGTGGTGACCAGCTCGTCCGGTGCGCTCGGCGGACGGTGCCGCCGGGGAGGTCAGCTGCGGAGTGCGGCCCGGCGGGCGGCGCCGGCCAGGGTGACCAGGGCACCGGCGGCGCCGAGGGTCACGAGGGCCTCACCACCGGTGTTGGGAAGGCTACCGCCGAGGGCGCCGCCGGAACCGCCCGCAGGGGGAGCGGCGGTCTCGCCGCCGGTGTCCGTATCGGTGTCGGTGCCGGAGCCGTTGCCCGACCCGTTCCCGGACCCGTTGCCCGACCCGTTGTCGGTGCCGGACCCGTTGTCGGTGCCGGACCCGTTGTCGGTCTGGGCGAAGGCGGAGCCACCGCCGAGCACGAGGGCGGCGCCGAGGGCCGACATGGCCACCACCCGCTTGGTCGTGGAGATCTTGGGCACCTGCTGCTCCTCAGGGAGAACGAGGGGTGACATCTGCCACCGGGATTCGGATTCGGACGATATCGCACCGCCCGGCGACGCGGGAGGGATCAGATCCCCGAGTGCGTGGGGGGTGTGTTCGACACCAGCGCCCCTGATTCCTCCTCGTTCGTGCCATTCCCGTGACACCCGTGGTTGGCAGTCACGATCCCGTGGTGGCAGGATGGCGGAGATGGTCCGCCGACACGTCGTAGTACTCCTGGCCTAGCGCCCGCCCGACCACCCCGTCGCGCGTGCGCTCCACGACCTCCCGTCTCGGGGGGTCGTCGTCGTTTTCGCCCGGGCTGCGGCTGTCCGGGCAACCTTGACCGGTTCGAGGCCGCCGGATGCCGCAGACCCTCGCAGCAGCACACACACAGGAGCACGAGCCAGTGGAACCGAACGAACCCACCAACGGCGGAGCAGCGCTCATCCGGGCGCTCGAGCTCGAGGGCGTCGAGGTCATCTTCGGCTTGCCCGGAGGCGCCATCCTGCCGGTGTACGACCCCATCATCGACTCCTCGATCCGCCACGTCCTCGTGCGTCACGAGCAGGGTGCCGGCCACATGGCCGAGGGCTACGCCCACGTCAGCGGCAAGCCCGGCGTCTGCATGGTCACCTCCGGACCGGCCGCCACCAACGTGGTCACGCCGCTCGCCGACGCCTACCTCGACTCGGTGCCGATGGTCTGCATCACCGGGCAGGTGGCCTACGCCGCCATCGGAACCGATGCCTTCCAGGAGTGCGACACCACCGGCATCACGATGTCGATCACGAAGCACAACTACCTGGTGTCTCGGGCCGAGGACATCCCCCGCGTCGTGCGCGAGGCGTTCCACATCGCCACCACCGGCCGACCCGGTCCCGTCCTCATCGATGTCCCCAAGGACATCGTGGACCCGACGAACCCCCGCTCGGCCATGAACTGGTACTGGCCGACCGACGAAGAGGTCATCGCGGGCCTGCCCGGCTACCGGCCGACGACCAAGGGGCACCCGAAGAAGATCAAGGAGGCGGCCGAGCTGATCCTGGCTGCCGAGAGGCCGGTCATCTACGCCGGGGGCGGCATCCTCAAGGCCCGCGGCGCCGATGCCCTCAAGGAGCTGGCCGAGCTCACCGGCATCCCCGTCGTGACCACGCTGATGGCCCGGGGCGCCTTCCCCGACGACCACGAGCTGTGCCTCGGCATGCCCGGCATGCACGGCAACTACACCGCCGTGATGTCGTTCCAGGAGTGTGACCTGCTCATCACGCTCGGGGCCCGCTTCGACGACCGGGTCACCGGCAAGCTCGACGAGTTCGCGTCGAAGGCCAAGGTGATCCACGCCGACATCGACCCCGCCGAGCTGGGCAAGAACCGCACGCCCGACGTGCCCATCGTCGGCGACGCCCGCCTGATCATGGAGGAGCTCGTGCTCGCCATCCGGGCCCTGCTCGACGGCGGCCGCACGCAGGCCGACACGTCGGCGTGGCGCTCCACCCTCAGCGGCTGGCAGGAGAAGCACCCGCTCCACTACGACCCGCAGGTGGCGGGGGAGCGCCTCAAGCCCCAGTTCGTGCTCGAGACGCTGCGGGACAACACCCCCGACGACACGATCGTCGTCACCGGCGTCGGCCAGCACCAGATGTGGACCAGCCAGTACTGGCGCTTCAACCACCCCTACACCTGGGTCAACTCCGGTGGCCTCGGCACCATGGGCTTCGGGGTGCCGGCCGCCATCGGCGCCAAGGCCGCCCACCCCGACCGCATGGTGTGGCTGGTCGACGGCGACGGCTGCTTCCAGATGACCGCCCAGGAGCTGGTCACGGCCACCGTCGAGAAGATCCCGATCAAGGTCGCCATCCTGAACAACAGCTACCTCGGCATGGTCCGCCAGTGGCAGGAGATGTTCTACGAGGAGCGGTACTCCGAGGTCTTCCTGTCCCAGGACGTGCCCGACTACAAGATGTGGGCCGAGTCCATGGGCTGCGCCGGCTTCCGGGTCGACAGCCCCGAAGAGGTCCTGCCCACCATCCAGAAGGCCAACGAGATCAACGACCGGCCGGTGGTCATCGACTTCCGCACCGACGCGGCCGAGAAGGTCTTCCCCATGGTCGCCTCGGGCTCGTCCAACTCCGAGGTCATGGTCCACCCCAGCCAGGTCGCCGGGATCGGGGAGCTGTAGATGCCCGGAGTCACCAACCCCAGCGGCGGCCACAACCTCAACAAGGCCGTCCGCCACCACACCCTCGTCGTGCTGGTCGAGAACCAACCCGGCGTGCTGGCCCGGGTCGCCGGCCTGTTCGCCCGGCGCGGGTTCAACATCTACAGCCTGGCCGTGGCCCCCACCGACGACGACGAGCGCTTCAGCCGCATCACCATCGTCGTCGACGTCGAGTCGTCCCCGCTGGAGCAGATCACCAAGCAGCTGTTCAAGCTCATCAACGTGGTGAAGATCTCCGAGCTCGACCCGGCCGATTCCGTCGAGCGGGAGCTGATGATCGCCACCGTGAAGGCCGATCCGTCCGTGCGCAGCCAGGTGATCGAGCTCATCGACGTGTTCGACGGCTCCGTCATCGACGTCGGCTTCGACGAGCTCTCCGTGGCCGTCAACGGCGACCCCGACAAGCTCGACGACGTGGAGGAGCTGCTCCGCCCCTACGGCATCGTCGAGCTCCAGCGCACCGGGCGCGTGGCGCTGCCGAAGCTCGAGCGAACCCCGCCCCGCCTCAAGTCCCTCCAGAACCGATCCGCATGACCAAGAAGGAAGAACCCACGATGGCCGCAAACGTGTACTACGAGTCCGACGCCGACCAGAGCCTGATCCGGGGCCGCAAGGTCGCCGTGCTCGGCTACGGCTCGCAGGGCCACGCCCACGCCCAGAACCTCCGCGACTCGGGAGTCGAGGTCGTCGTCGCCCTCAAGCAGGGCTCGTCGTCCCGGGCCAAGGCCGAGACCGCCGGCCTGAAGGTGCTGTCCGTCGCCGACGCCTGCGCCGAGGCCGACCTGATCGTGATGACCCTGCCCGACACCAAGCAGGCCGCCATCTACGAGGCCGAGATCGCCCCCAACCTGTCCGAGGGCGACGTCTTGTGCTTCACCCACGGGTTCAACATCCGCTACGACCTGATCAAGCCGCCGGCGAACGTCGACGTGATCATGATCGCCCCCAAGGGCCCCGGCCACCTGGTGCGGCGCACCTACACCGAGGGCGGCGGCGTGCCGTGCCTCATCGCCGTCGAGCAGGACGCCTCCGGGTCGGCCCGTGACCTGGCCCTGTCCTACGCGGATGCCATCGGCGGCGGTCGGGCCGGCATCCTCGAGACCACCTTCACCGAGGAGACCGAGACCGACCTCTTCGGCGAGCAGGTCGTGCTGTGCGGTGGGCTCACCGAGCTGGTGCGGGCCGGGTTCGAGACCCTCACCGAGGCCGGCTACGCCCCGGAGTCCGCCTACTTCGAGTGCCTGCACGAGCTGAAGCTGATCGTGGACCTCATGTACGAGGAGGGGATCGCCGGCATGCGCTACTCGATCTCCGACACCGCCGAGTACGGCGACCTGACCCGTGGCCCGCGCATCATCACCCCGGCCGTGAAGGCCGAGATGCGCAAGGTGCTCGACGAGATCCAGGACGGCCGCTTCGCGCAGGAGTGGGTCGCCGAGGCCAACGGCGACCGGGCCAACTACGACCGCCTCCGCAAGGAGGGCGAGGCCCACCCGATCGAGGAGGTCGGCCAGCGCCTGCGCGGCATGATGCCGTTCATCTCCGCCGGCAAGCAGTCGGTCAAGGACTCCGCCGGCGGCGCCCAGGACTGAGCCGACGCTGCGACCGGGGCCGTCCCACCACGGACCCGGTCGCCGGACGGCCGGCACCGGGCAGGTCTCTTGCCGACCGGTGCCGGTTTCATCCCTTTTGGCACGGTCCCGGCGTCCGGGCGCGCCGCTGCGCACCCGAGACGTCGAAGTCCCGGGTGCGCCAGTGGGCGTTGCGTTTGTCGCCAGGCCGCTGCCGTGCGGTCAGTCGGCGAGGGTGAACAGTCCGCCCTGCTCGGGTGGCGGAGGTGACGTGCGTGGCGGGTCGGGGTCCGTCGGGCCTCGCCGCGCCCGCTGATCGTCCGGTGGGCCGGTGCCGCTGGGTCCGCGCCAGGGCTCGCCGGTCTCGCGGTCGACCAGCCAGCGGTTGCCTGGTGGGCCGGCGAACTTGAGGTCGTGGCGGGTCTTGAGGTCGTGGCAGTGCCAGCAGAGCCAGCCCAGGTCCTCGCCCTCGACCCGCCCCCGGTTCAGCGCCTCGACGTCGATGCGGGCGATGACCTTCTTCTCGGGTCGCACGGCCTGACGACCGGCCGGAGCGCCCGGTCCAGCGGT
>JBKHVG010000023.1:26724-54279 GCA_046570205.1 Acidimicrobiia bacterium | reverse complement strand
ACGTGCTCGCCAGCCGGTTCGTCCGCCGCGTGCGCCAGGCCTACTAGGAGCTCGACGATGGCACTCACGACCCCAGCGAGCCTCGGACGCGGGGTGGCTGCCGAGCAGGTCCGACGCCAGCTCACCGGTAGCCGCACCGACGTCGCCGGCCGGACGTTCCAGGCCCTGTTGATCGTCGCCCTGGCGATCTCGCTCGTCACGCTCGTCGTGCTCGTGTACGACATGGCGGTGACCGGCAGCGGGACGCTCACCGGGCGTCTCGCCGACTTCCTCACCGGGAGCCTGGCGTCCCAGCCCGAGACCTCCGGGATCCTGCAGGGCCTTCGGGGCACCTTCTTCATCGGCGTGTTCACCGTCGTGGTCGCCTTCCCGGTCGGGATCGCGTCGGCGATCTACCTCGAGGAGTACGCCCAGTCGAACCGGTTCACCCGGTTCATCGACCTGAGCATCCGCAACCTGGCGGGTGTGCCGTCGGTGGTCTACGGCATTCTCGGCCTGGCGATCTTCGTGAAGGCGTTGGGCAGCTTCACCGGACCTGAGTCCCAGGGACGATCCGTGATCTCCGCTGGTCTGACACTGGCAGTCCTGGTGCTGCCGATCGTGATCATCACCAGCGCCGAGGCGCTGCGAGCGGTGCCGGCGTCGCTTCGGGAGGCTGCCTACGGGGTGGGCGCCACCACGTGGGAGGTCACCAAGCACCACGTGATCCCCTACGCCGCACCGGGGATCCTCACCGGCACCGTCCTGGCGCTGGCCCGGGCGCTCGGCGAAGCGGCGCCGCTCATCCTGGTCGGCGCGGTCACCGGGTTCCTGTCCGGTGGCACCGAGATGTCCGTCGGCAGCCTCGACGATCGATTCACGGCCATGCCCATCGTGATCACCACCTGGGCCGGCCGACCGGGCGCCGACTGGGAGCAGGCGACGGCCGCGGCCATCGTCGTGCTGCTCGCCGTGGTCCTGCTCGCCAACGCCGTCGCCATCCTCCTGCGCAACCGCTACGAGAAGAAGAGGGGCTGACATGCCCGACAACGTGACCAGAGAGGTCCGCCTCATGACCGAGAACGGATCGCCCCTGCGGACACCCGATCCGACCCCGCAACGGGACCGGCATGGCGAGACGGTCTTCGACGTCGACGGCGTCTCGGTGCACTACGGGGACTTCCGCGCCGTGCGCGACGTCTCCCTCGACGTGCGCCAGCACGAGATCACGGCGTTCATCGGGCCGTCGGGGTGTGGGAAGTCGACGATGCTGCGGTGCTTCAACCGGATGAACGATCTGATCGACACGGCTCGGGTGGATGGTGACATCAGCTACCACGGGGTGGATCTGTACGACCCGGCGGTGAACCCGGTGGAGGTGCGGCGTCGGATCGGGATGGTGTTCCAGAAGCCGAACCCGTTCCCGAAGTCGATCTACGACAACGTCGCCTACGGCCCCAAGGTCGCGGGGGCCAAGGGCAACCTGGACGATGTGGTGGAGGAGGCGTTGCAGGGTGCGGCGCTGTGGGACGAGGTGAAGGACCGGCTGAAGGAGTCGGGGATGAGCCTGTCGGGTGGGCAGCAGCAGCGGCTCTGCATCGCCCGGGCGATCGCGACCGATCCGGAGGTGCTGCTCATGGACGAGCCGTGCTCGGCGCTCGATCCCATCGCCACCGGTCGGATCGAAGACCTGATGGTGGAGATCAAGGAGCGCTACACGATCATCATCGTGACCCACAACATGCAGCAGGCGGCTCGGGTGTCGGATCGGACGGCGTTCTTCACCACCGAGGTGAGCGAGGAGAGCGACCGGCGCACCGGCCTGCTCGTCGAGTACGCCGACACCGACAAGATCTTCACCACACCCGACGACGAGCGCACCGAGAACTACGTGACGGGTCGCTTCGGCTGATGCAGGCGACAGGGGGACCACCGGACACGGGGGACGGGCAAGGGGGTCAACGGTTGCGCAAGTCCTTCCACGACGAGCTGGACCAGCTGCGGCTGCAGGTCGAGCTCATGGGCGTCAAGGTCGACCACAACCTGGAGCGCACGCGCCGTGTGCTGCTCGACGGCGACCCCGATGCCGCCGCCGCAGCGGTCGCGTGCGACGACGAGATCGACGCGATGAACGTGAGCCTCACCGAGCGCTGCTACGACCTGCTCGCCCGCGAGAACCCAGTGGCCTCCGACCTCCGCTTCGTCGTGTCCGTGCTGCGGATCCTCTCCGAGCTGGAGCGGATCGGCGACCTCGCCCTGCGGGTCGTCAAGCTGAACCCCGAGCGGGATCTGTGGGCCGGTCATGCCCCGACCTTCGACATCCTCGTCTCGATGGGGGAGACCGCCGTCGACGCCTACCGGGACGCGCTGCGGGCCTGGTCGGCCCAGGACCTCCACCTCGCCACCGATCTCGCCACCAGGGTCCGGGTGATGGACATGCACTACGAGCACCTGATGGCCGAGCTGCTCCGACTGGATGGCCCTCACGCCGTGCCGATCGCGACGTCCACGCTCATCGCCGGACGGTCGCTGGAGCGCATCGCGGACCACTCGGCGATCATCGGAGCTCGCCTGCGCTACATGCTCACCGGCGATCCCGATCACCTCACTGCGGAGGTTCGATGACGTCTGCCGAGCAGCCAGGTACGTCCGGTGCGACCGCCGAGCAGATCAGCGCATCGCTCCCGTCTCCGACCCCCGTCGGTGCCGATGCATCGAGCACATCGGCGAGCGTTCAGCTGACCCGTCACGTCCATGTCGCTCCCGCGGCCCGGAAGGTCCAAGCACCCATGCTCCAACCCACGGTGCTCGTGGTGGAGGACGAGGAGTCCTTCATCGAGGCCTTGAGCATCGGGCTCGCTCGCGAGGGGTTCCGGGTGCAGGTCGCCCGCGACGGCGTCACCGCCCAGACGATGTTCGATGCGATCCAGCCCGACGTGGTGCTCCTCGACGTGCTGCTGCCCAAGGTCTCGGGGATCGACGTGTGCCGCGAGCTGCGGAAGCGGTCTCGGGTGCCCATCATCATGGTCACGGCCAAGGGCGCAGAGATCGACGCCGTCGTGGGGCTCGAGGTCGGGGCCGACGACTACGTCACCAAGCCGTACCGCATCCGCGAGCTCATCGCTCGCATGCGCGCCGTCATGCGACGCCAGACCGGCACCGACCGGGTGCTGCCCGCCGATGCCGTGCAGGTCGGCGACGTCGAGCTCGACCCCGAGCGCCACGAGGTCCGTATCCGGGGGTCGGTCACGCCCATGCCCCTCAAGGAGTTCGAGCTGCTCCACGCGCTCCTCGCCAACGCCGACCGGGTCATGACCCGGGGCGACCTCATCGACCTCGTGTGGGGCTTCGACTACGTCGGCGACACCAAGACGCTGGATGTGCACGTGAAGCGCCTGCGGGCCAAGGTCGAGACCGACCCGGCCAACCCCGAGCGCATCGTCACGATCCGAGGGCTCGGCTACAAGTACGCCAGCTGAGCTCGGTCGAGCGGCCCGCCGGTCTGTCAGGGGGCCGGCGGGCTGCTCATCCGAACCGCACCACGGGCCAGTGCCTCGCCTTCGCGACCCGGTGCAGCTGGCGGTCCGGGTTGACCGCGACCGGCTCGCGGCATGCCTCCAGCACGGGCAGGTCCGAGACCGAGTCGGCGTACGCCGTGGCTGCGTCGAGCGAGCCGGGACCGAGGTCCTGCTCCAGGCGCTCCACCTTGCCGCTGCCGTAGCAGAACGCGCCGTCGAGTTGGCCGGTGTACCTCGTCCCGTCGATCTGGGCGCGGGTCCCGACCGCGCGCTGCGCCCCGAGTCGGGTCGCGATCGCCTCCACGAGCTCTTGGGGGCTCGCGGAGAGGATGACGATGAAGTCCCCGGCCTCCCGGTGACGTCGCAGGAGCATCCGAGCACCGGGGAGGACCTGCCCGCTGAGCCTGCGCCCGACCTCGTCGGTCAGGGCCCGGAGCGGGGCCACCTCGGTCCCGGCGACCTGACGGAGCGCGATCGTCCGGAGGCGGTCGACGTCCTCATCGGTGGCGCCCCGACGGCGGAACACCTGGTCCATGGCCAGGCCCGTGAGCAGCTGTTGGCCCGACAGGAGACCGCTCCTGGCCATGACCCGAGCCAGCGCGACCAGGCTGGAGCCCGCCAGCAAGGTCCGATCGAGGTCGAACACCGCGGCTCGGCCGATCACCTCAGGCAGGTCCCGGGTTCCACGTGCAGTGTGCTCCGGTGCGGTCACGACCGCAGGAGACCACCTCAACCTCTCCAACCGGGATACGGGCGGCGCACGACGCATGTACGGCGCGTGAAACCCTCGCCCCGCGTCAGGACGAGAGGAAGAGCGCGAAGGTCGCGATCAGTCCGACGACCGCCAGGACCAGGGCTGCGATCGCCATCGCCTTGTGGCGGCTGCCCACGTCACCGGACGACAGGGACAACGCACCGAGCCCCAGCGCGACGAGTGACCCGATTCCCCCGAGCCACAGCACGGCCAGGAACAGAGCCCACCGTGCGGCGGATCGTCCCGTCATCGGGTTCGGTCCGGCGTCGAACCGCCCCGTCTGGAAGCCGCCGGTGAGCATGTTGTCCGGCTCGACGAGCGGGCGGTCGTAGGACTCGTCCCTCATGTTCGGCACGGTACTGAGAGGAGGCGGCCCGGTGCACCGATGGGAGAGGTGCACCGAGCCGGACGGGGGGTGCAACGCCACTGCTCCTCGCCCGATGTCCCCGAAGGTAGAGCCCCGTCGTGGCCGCCAGATGTCCGCGAGATTGCGCCGCGACACTGCCTGGCTGAACAATCGGTGGCGCGCGCCGAAACCTCGGTCGCCCGGCGCCGATCGACGGAACGCCAGATGCCAGCGTGGTGCGGCTGTGTCACCGCCGGTCCCCGAACCCGATTCGCACTCGACCGCCAGCGGTCAGCTTCTGAGCCCGTGGCGGCGCCTCCTTCGGTGGCTCGCCGGGAGGGGCCGCCGGTCGCGCCCAGCTCCACGCCCCGCGGCGCGCCTCGACCCGGTCGACGCGACGACCGAAGCCGATCTCCATGGGAGTCCGGAGCGGTTCTTCAACCGCGAGCTGTCGTGGCTGCAGTTCAACGCCCGTGTGCTCGCTCTCGCGGCCGACGACCGCGTGCCACTGCTCGAGCGTGCGAAGTTCCTGGCGATCTTCTCGTCCAACCTGGATGAGTTCTTCCAGGTGCGTGTCGCCGGTCTGAAGGACCAGATGTTCGCAGGTGTCACCCGCCCCTCCCACGACGGACGTACGCCGGCCGAGCAGCTCACCTCCATCCGCAAGGACGTGCTCGAGCTGTGCCGACAACATGACCGTGCCTTCGAGCGCATGCTCCTGCCACGGCTCCGGCAGGAGGGCATCGTGCTCACGGGCCTGGCACAGCTACCGCCGGAGGAACGCGAGGCGCTGGATCGCTTCTTCGACGAGCACATCTTCCCGGTGCTCACGCCGCTCGCCGTGGACCCCGGTCACCCGTTCCCCTACATCTCGAACCTCTCGCTCAACCTGGCGGTCCTGATCGCCGACCCCGAAGGCGGGGATCAGCGGTTCGCCCGAGTGAAGGTTCCATCGAACCTCGATCGCTTCCTCCGCGCGCCGGGCACCAGTTCCCTCATCGCACTCGAGGAGCTGATCGCCAGCCGCCTCGGGGAGCTGTTCCCGAGCATGGATGTCCTCGAATGGTCCGCGTTCCGGGTCACCCGCAACGCAGATCTGACGGTCGAGGACAACGAGGCCGACGATCTGCTCGAAGCGGTGGAGATGGAGCTGCGGCGCCGACGGTTCGGTCGGGCCGTGCGCCTGGAGGTCAGCACCCGCATGGGGCCGGGGCTACGGGACCTGCTCGTCCGGGAGCTGGACCTCACCGCCGACGACGTCTACCCCGTCGAAACCCTGCTGGACCTGACGGCGCTCTGGTCGATCCATGCGCTCGACCGCCCCGATCTGAAGGATCGACACTGGCACGGCACCACGCCGTGGCAGACCGCCGGCGGTCTCGACGGGCAGGCGGATCTCTTCGCGGAGATCCGTCGAGGTGACGTCCTCGTCCACCACCCGTACACCAGCTTCCACGACACGGTCGAGGCCTTCCTCCGACAGGCGTCCAGGGATCCTGGCGTCGTCGCGATCAAGATGACCCTGTACCGCACGTCGGGCGAGAGCTCGATCATCCGATCGCTCGTCCGGGCGGCCGAGTCCGGCAAGCAGGTCGCCGTCCTGGTCGAGCTGAAGGCCCGCTTCGACGAGGCCCGCAACATCGAGTGGGCCAAGGCCCTGGAGGAGGTCGGCGTCCACGTCGTCTACGGGATCGTCGGGCTCAAGACCCACACCAAGACCCTCCTCGTCGTGCGCGAGGACGCTGACGGCCTCCGCCGCTACTGCCATGTGGGGACGGGCAACTACAACCCGAAGACGGCGACGATCTACGAGGACCTCGGTCTCTTCACCACCGACCCCGCCATCGGCACCGACCTGTCCCAGCTGTTCAACTACCTCACCGGGTTCAGCAGCGCGGTGGACTACGAGAAGCTCGTCGTGGCGCCCGATCACCTCCGGCGTCGGTTCGAGGAGCTGATCGCCGGGGAGGCGGAACACGGGAGCTCCGGCCGGATCGCGGCCAAGATGAACAGCCTCTCGGACCCGGCGATGATCGATGCCCTCTACGAGGCGTCCGCCGAGGGCGTGGAGATCGACCTCGTCGTACGGGGCATCTGCTGCCTCCGGCCAGGTGTCCCCGGGCTGTCCGAGACCATCCGCGTCCGGTCGATCGTCGGTCGCTACCTCGAGCACAGCCGCATCTACCGCTTCGCCAACGGCGCAGGGGCAGGGCGGCCGCTGCACCTCATCGGCTCCGCCGACCTCATGACCCGCAACATCAACCGGCGGGTCGAAGCCCTGGCCCCGGTCGAGAAGCCGGAGCTGCAGGCACGACTCGACGAGATCCTGGAGGTCAACCTCGCCGACGACCAGCTCGCCTGGACCCTCCGATCCGACGGCAGCTGGAGCCGTGTTCCCGGCTCCGCCGACGGCGGAATCGACACGCACCTCGCGCTGCAGGCGGCTGCACGGGAGCGCTCGCGGCCCGGCCCCCTGGATTGAGCAGCACCTCATTGCGGCGTCACCGACGGCGCGGGGCCCTGGAGCACCCCGACCTCTCCTTCGGCGAATGAAGCGCACCGAGCGACCTGGGCTCGCACTGCGGCGTCGGTCGTGAAGTACTCGAGCCTGTCGGGGTAGCGGAACCCGCCGCCGCCAGAGATCTCATCTCCCACGAGCACGACAGTCCCGTCGGGCAACACGACCGCACCGAGGTCGGGCAGCCAACGGGTGCCGAACTGCCAGAGCACCTGGTGCCGGAGCGTCGGCTCGGCGCTGCTGCGCAGGTAGAGACATCCATCGTCGTGCTCGAGGACCCCCTCGATCCCCGACTCTTCGTACTCCCAGCCGTCGTCCCGCCGCCAGTACATGACCGGCCCGGACACACCTCCGGACGCCGCGGTGTCGGCCTCCAGGTGGCCCGCAGCAGCCGCTTGGGCGCGCCGTCTCGCCTCCGCCCGGTTCTGCCGGTCTTGCTTCGCCGCCTGCTCACTGTGCTCGCCGGCCCTGCTCTCGGCCTCCTCCTGCCGTTCGCTCACCGTTGGAGGAGCCATGCGGGGGACACTGCGTGCGGAAGGCGCGCCTCCGGCCACGTCACGCAGCTCGATATCCCAGCTCGAGTCCTCCCCTACCTCGCTTCGATCCCCGTCGGCCCCGCTGATGATGGCGGTTGCCAGGATGATGACGATGGCGGCCGCCGCAGTGGCGACGGCGTACGCCAACGGCCGACCCGATCGCACGGCGGCCTCGAGGCGCTGGGGTAGCCATCGATCCTCGTCGGGGTCGTCGAGGCCGGATCCATCGGGTGAACTCATCGCAGGTGCTCCAGGATCGAGCGCAAGCTGGCGCCGTGCACGTGGTTGACAGCGAAGTCGCTGACCGACCCGTGCCCGCTGAACCCCCGGCGAACGTCGCCTGAACACTCCTTGCTCCGCAAGGAGCTGCGATGGAGGTGGCGAAGGACATCCCGCGACCCACCGCCCCAAGGAGTAACCGTGCACCGTAGAACCTTCCTGTCCGCCTCAGCCGGCGCCACCCTCGCTCTCGGCAGCGGGTTCTGGCGATCCGTCTTCGCTGATGCGACCGTTGCCGGCCCGGGGCCGTACGGACCGCTCGGAGCATTCGACGCCAGCGGCATCCGCCTGCCTGCCGCATTCCAGAGCCGAGTGATCGCGACCGCGGGGCTGCCCGTCGGTGACACCGATTACGTCTGGCACGTCGCCCCGGATGGCGCGGCGACGTTCAGTGCGCCGGACGGCGGCTGGTACTACGTCTGCAACAGCGAGACGGTCGGCAACGGCGGGGTTGGCGCCGTCCACTTCGCTGCTGATGGTTCCGTGGTCGATGCCTACCGGATCCTCGCCGGTACCAACGCCAACTGCGCGGGCGGACCTACGCCCTGGGGCACCTGGTTGTCGTGCGAGGAGTTCGATTTCGCCGGTGACGTCCCGCTCGTCCTCCCGGTCGACCCCGGAGCACTGGTCGCCGGGATGGTGTGGGAGTGCGATCCGAGCCGCTCGGGACAGGGCGTGCCGCGCCCTGCGATGGGCCGGTTCAGCCACGAGGCGGCGGCAGTCGATGCGCCTTCGGGTCGCGTGTTCCTCACCGAGGATCAGGGCGACAGCCGGATCTATGCCTTCGACCCCGACGTTCCCGGCGACCTCTCTACCGGCTCACTGCACGCATTGGTGGCGGACCCGGCTGACGCCACGGCCCACGAGCGGGCAGACGGTCCGATCGCCGTATCGTGGGTGCCGGTACCTGATCCGTCGGCGGTGACCGGATCCGTTCGCTCGCAGGTTCCCGAGGCGGCACGATTCCAGCGCGGCGAGGGCATGTGGATCGACTCGGGCGTCGTCTACTTCGCCACCACCGGCGACGAGCGCATCTGGTCGCTGACCCTCGGTCGTGACGGCGCCCCCGACGTCCTCGAGACGCTCTACCACGGCCGCGACGCCTCCAAGTGGCCCCAATCCGCTGCCGAGGCCCCGCTCTGGGACCCCGACAACCTCACCGTCTCCCCTGCGGGCGAGATCTACGTCTCCGAGGACGCAGGCGACCTCCGCATCTCCCTCATCGCCCAGCCAGACGATGCGGGCCAGCGCGTCATCACCCCGTTCTTGCAGCTGGACGCCGCGCAGCACCAGGGCTCCGAGCTGACCGGCCCGTGCTTCGATCCGAGCGGTACGAGGCTGTACTTCAGCTCCCAGCGCGGAGGACCGACCGGACAGGGCATCACCTACGAGATCACCGGGCCCTTCACCAGCGCCGGTGATGCCGACCCCGAAGGTCCGTCACCAGGACGCGGCCGAGGGCGCGGCAGCGGCCGGCCGAGCGCCCCGCCACCGAGGTCGCGTCGACCCGGCTCGTGACGTCGTGGCAGCAAGGCCGCGCATCAGCCCCTGCTCGCGCGCAGCGGCCGACGGAGAGCGGTCCAGGCGCACGACGCGTGCTCACTGAGCGGAACGCACGTACCCGTTGGTGATGTTCACGTTCTGGACACCGACGCTCCAGCCGATGGTCCTCCCAGCGACATGCGCCAGCACTAGGAGATGGCCGGACCCACCCCCACACCCTCTCTGGAGGACCCTTGAACACCCATATCCCACGGCGCTCGAGCGTCGCGGTCGCCGCCCTCGCCGCGACCGGTCTGGTGCTCGCAAGCCTCGGCGGCACTGCCTCCGCCACGCGACCCGAGCAGACCGCCACACCCAAGGCGGGCAACCTCTTCACCCACCTCTCCACCTTCGACGTCATGGCCGGGAACGGCTCCGAGGTCGCCGAGATCATCGACGTCTCCGCCGACGGCAACGAACTCGTCTACACCGACAGCCCCTCGGAGGCAATCGGATTCGTCGACCTCACCGACCCGGCGAACCCGCTCCCGGACGGGACGGTGTCCGTGGGCGGCGAGCCCACCAGCGCCGTCGTGGCGGGTGAGCTCATCCTCGTCGCGGTGAACACCTCGGACAGCTACGTCGAGCCCTCCGGCGAGCTCGTCGTCCTCGACGCCGCATCGCGCGATCAGCTCGTACGTCTGGAGCTCGGCGGGCAACCCGACTCGGTCGCCGTTGCCCCCGACGGCCTCCGAGCCGCGATCGTCATCGAGAACGAGCGTGACGAGGACCTGGGCGACGGCCTCCTCCCGCAGTCACCGTCCGGCGGGATCAACATCGTCGAGCTCACCGGCGACCCCGCGGACTTCGTCGTCCACGACGTTGACCTCGCCGAGGTGGCCGAGGACGCGTTCGAGGGGAGCGACCTCGAACCCGAGTACGTGGACATCAACGGCCAGAACGAGGCGGTCGTCACCTTCCAGGAGAACAACCACCTGGCTGTCATCGACGTCGTCGAGCGGACGGTGCTCCAGCAGTTCCCCGCTGGATCAGCGGTCCTGCGCGACGTCGACACCGTCGAAGACGACCTCATCACGCTGGACTCGACGATCACCAAGCGCCGCGAGCCCGACGCGGTCGCCTGGATCGACGACGACTCCTTCGCCACCGCCAACGAGGGTGACTACGAGGATGCCCAAGGCGAGGGGGGCGGCAGTCGTGGCTTCACCATCTTCGCCCAGGACGGCGCAGTCATCCACGAGTCCGCCGAGGCGTTCGAGCACCTGCTGGTTCGGGCCGGTCACTACAACGAGGGCCGATCGGAGAACAAGGGCGTCGAACCCGAAGCGGTCGAGGTCGGCGTGTACGGCGGCCGGGTGCTGCTGTTCGTCGCCTCCGAGCGGTCGAACGCGATCGCCGTCTACCAGGTGAGCGGCGGTCCGCCGAAGCTGCTCCAGGTCCTACCGACGGGCATCGGGCCGGAGGGTGTGAAGGCCGTGCCGCATCGAGAGCTGCTCATCGCGTCCACGGAGACCGACGAGGCTGGCGACGGCATCCCGACGATGGTGAACGTCTACCGCCTGTCTCCGGGCGCCTCGACGTACCCGATGATCGAGTCCGCTGATGACGGTGCCGGTCTGCCGATCCCATGGGCGGCGCTGTCGGGTCTCGCCGGCGACCCGCGTGACCCGCGCACCGTGCACGCGGTGAGCGACTCGTTCTTCGGTGAGGGGTTCGTCTACACCGTCGACGTCGGACGCACCCCCGCCCGGATCACGGAGCGACTGCAGGTCACCGACGCGTCTGTCCCGCTCGATCTCGAAGGCATCGCGGTCGACGGTGACGGCACGCTCTGGCTCGGCAGCGAGGGCGACGGGGACCAGATCCCGAACCTCGTCCTGTCCGTCGACCCGACGACCGGTGCCGTGCTCGATGAGTACGAGCTGCCGGTCGAGCTCGCCGAGCAGGCACGGAGCAACGGGATCGAAGGCATCGCGGTCACCGATCGGTACGTCTACGTGGCCATCCAGCGGGCATGGCCAGACGCAGGGGACCTCGACGGTGTCAACACCAAGATCGGTCGACTCGACCGTGACACCAGTGAGTGGACCTTCGTCCACTACCCGCTCGAGCCCGTAGCTGGCGGAGGCTGGATCGGCCTCTCAGAGCTCACCTCGCTGCCCGACGGAACCTTCGCAGTCGTCGAGCGTGACAAGGGCTGGGGTCCGAGCACCGGTCTCGACGCGGAGCTGAAGGCGGTCTACGGCATCGACCTCGCCGGCGCCGACTTCCAGCCGTACGGGCAGGAGCTTCCGACGCTGGACAAGGTCCTGCTCCGAGACCTCGTTCCCGACCTCGCCGCCAGCAGCATCTGGACGCCGGAGAAGGTCGAGGGCCTCGCCGTGACGGCCAACGGCCGCACCTTCGTTGCGACCGACAACGACGGCGTCGACGGCGCCACCGGGGAGACCGTGTTCCTGAGCCTCGGCAAGTGGAGTGACGCACTCGTCGAGTGACCAGATGACCGGTGCGAGGGGTCGGTGGCGCGGGCAGCCGCCGACCCCTTGCGTCGCCTTCGTGCCGGCGGTCGGACCGTCGTGGTCCCGGCGTTACGAGCAGCCGACGCCTCGCCCGTGGATGTTCTTCCAACGACCGCACCCTGGTCGGCATGTGTTCACCCGGGAGCAGACCGCCGGCAAGGTGTCCTCCCTACGGTCCGCGGCGTCCCACCGAACCAGCAGAAGAAGGAACGGCACCCACGTGCGCGACACCGACGACATCGGCTCCAACCCGACGAACAACGTCCACCTCGACGACCTCATCGCCAGCCGCATCAACCGACGACAGCTCCTCGGCGGCGGCCTCGCAACCGCCGCCGTCGGGTTCTTCGGCCGAGGCCTCATCGACGCCGCGCCCGCTGGCGCAGCAGGAAGCGGGCCCAAGGCCCCGCCCGGTGCCGGTAGGCCCCGGACCCGTCTCGGCTTCACCGCCGTGCCGACGAGCACCGATGACCTCGTCGTCGTCCCCGAGGGCTACATCGCCGAGGTGCTGGTGCCCTGGGGCACCCCGCTCTTCGCCAACAGCCCGGCATGGGCCCCCGATGCCTCGAACACTGCAGCGGACCAGGCCCGCCAGGTCGGCTTCAACCACGACGGCATGCACTTCTTCCCGATCGGTACCGGCAAGGACGCCAGCCGACGCGGTCTGCTGGTGATCAACCACGAGTACACCGACGACACCCAGATCTACACGGCCGCCCAAGGATCAGCGATCACCGACGACGCGGCCGGCCGGGAGAAGGTCGCCAAGGCGCTCGCCGGGCACGGCGTCACCGTCGTCGAGGTCCGCCAGGCAGCCGACGGCAGCTGGGAGCACGTCAAGGGTTCCCGCTACAACCGCCGCATCACCGGCACCACACCGATGGCGTTCTCCGGACCCGTCGCCGTCGACCACCCGATGCTCCGCTCGAACAACGATCCAATGGGCACGCTCAACAACTGCGCCCACGGCTACACCCCTTGGGGCACCTACCTCGCCGCCGAGGAGAACTGGAACGGCTACTTCGGCACCGGCGACGCCGGGTGGACTCCCGACGCCCTCGAGGCTCGCTACGGCGTGAGCGCCAACGGCTTCGGCTACAACTGGCACACGGCCGATCCCCGCTTCGATGTGGCCGCCAACGGGAACGAGCTCAACCGGTTCGGCTGGGTCGTCGAGATCGACCCGTTCGACCCCACGTCCACGCCCGTCAAGCGCACGGCCCTGGGCCGGATCAAGCACGAAGGCGCCACCGTGGTCGAGCAGAACGGACGGGCCGTCGTCTACTCCGGCGACGACGAGAACGGCGACTACCTCTACAAGTTCGTCAGCGCCCGCCCGTGGAGGCAGGCCCGGGCACAAGGCCGCAGCCCCCTCGACGAGGGCACGCTCTACGTGGCTCGTTTCGCCGAGGACGGCTCCGGCACCTGGCTCCCCCTCGTCCACGGCCAGGGCCCGCTGACCACGGCCAACGGCTGGACCGATCAGGCCGACGTGCTCATCCGGACTCGGGTGGCCGCCGACGCCCTCGGCGCCACGCGGCTCCACCGTCCCGAGTGGGTTGCTGCGAACCAGCGGACCGGCGACCTGTTCGTGACCCTCACCAACGGCAGCACCAACAACGCCGCCGCGGTGAACAGCGGCCGCAACCAGAATCCGTACGGGCACATCGTGCGCTTCCGCGAGACGGGCAACGCCAACCACCCCACGAGCTTCACGTGGGACGTCTTCCTCTTCGCCGGCGACCCCGAGTACCCGGCGCTGGAAGGCGACAAGGTCCCCGACGGCCAGCCCATCTTCGGATCGCCCGACGGCATCTGGGTCGACCCCGACGGGCTGGTCTGGATCCAGACCGACATCTCGAACAGCAGCCAGAACCTCGCCAGCCGGGGCTACGACCGCATCGGCAACAACCAGATGCTCGTCGCCGACCCCGCATCGGGCGAGGTCAAGCGGTTCCTCACCGGACCGCGTGGGTGCGAGGTCACCGGCGTCATCACCACCCCGGACCAGACGGCGATGTTCGTCAACATCCAGCACCCGGGTGAGTCGACGACGTACTGGGGTACGCCGACGACCAGCGACCCCGACGCCGTCAGCAGCTGGCCCGACCCGACGGCGGGCCGGCCGCGCCCCTCGACGATCGTGATCCGCCGCATCGACGGCGGCAAGATCGGCTCCTGACCACCGGAGAGATCGGGACATCGGATTCAGAAGAGCGGCTCGCCGGCCTTGCACGCCGGCGAGCCGCCGTACTGAGCGCAGCCGCTCGGCATCCGCGACGCTCTGGGTCCTGACCGGCACCTTGAGACGCTGCGGTCTCGAGCGATAGGACTCAGTCGGCGGCTCTGCTATCGCCAGGTAGTGCTCGGTTCTCAGGTGGCCCGCGCGCAGGTCGTCCGGCGCATCGGGAGCAGAGCGCTGATTGACCGCGCACGTCGTAAGTCATAACTTACGGTTCGTGGCGACGAACGCTAGGGAACAGGCGTGGGCAACGGTGAGCGACAACAGCCGGCGAAGCATTGTTCTGCTGCTCGCCGAACGGCCACACGCCGTTCGTGACCTCGCCGAGGCGCTGCCCATCAGCCGACCAGCCGTGTCCCAGCACCTCAAGATCCTCAAGGACGCCGGTCTCGTCGCGGAAGAAGCCGCCGGGACCCGGCGCGTCTACCACCTCAACGAGGCAGGGCTCCTCGCACTCCGCGACCAGCTCGACACCTTCTGGGACCGGGCGCTGAGCAGCTTCCGGGACCTGACCGACACCCCACCGGAGGACGAACGATGACCAGCACTGAGACGGCCGTGCACCGCAACGTGCCCGTCGACGCACCGATCGTCCGGGCCTTCGAGGTGTTCATCGTGCGATTCGGGGACTTCAAGCCCAAAGAGGCACAACCTCCTCGGTGCCGAGGTCGTCGAGACCCGCTTCGAGCCAGAAGTCGGTGGTCACATCTACGACCGCGCCGCCGACGGAAGCGAATGCCGGTGGGCGCGGGTACTTGCCTACGAGCCACCTGTGCGGGTCGTGTTCAGCTGGGACATCGATCCGACCTGGCAGCTCGAGGACGACGAGGCCAACGCCAGCGAGGTCGAGGTCCGCTTCACCGCGTAGACACCGACACGCACCCGGGTCGACCTTGAGCACCGCAACCTCGAACGCCACGGCCCGGGCTGGGAGGACCACTCCGAGGCGCGGTCCGGGATGTTGACCAGGTCGCCGGGGAAGAACACGGCGTCGATGGCGCCAAGCTCGTCGGTGATGGTCCGCGCGGCCAGCTCCATGTTCGCCGGCGTGTTCACCATCGCCTGGTGGGCCGAGGTCAGCATGATCACCGCGCCCTTGCCCGACTTCAGGGCCCCACGCAGGCCGTAGGCGTCCGACGCGGCCAGCTGGTCGCCGGCGACGCTCACGACACGGTACGGCTGACGGGCACCGTTGCGGGGGATGTTCGTGACCGTGGCCGAGTGGCGGAACACGTCACGACCGGCGATGCCGGCGCCGGCTCCTCTCCCGCCGGCAGCTGGGACTGCGGGTCCTCTGCGGTGCGGCTCAGTTGGGTGGTCGCGGCTCGGTGCACCTTGATGCCGGGTGCTCGGCCCGTCGTGACGGCCCGGCGCAGCTCGGCATCGGACAGCTCGGCGACGCGGTCGCCGACGAGCACGTGGTGGGAACCCCCGTGCACCTCGGTGAACCATGCGACCTCGACCGTGTTGTGGCCGGGCTGCTGGAGGAACGGATCGGTCAGCAGGTCGAGCGAGCCGCGATCGGCGGTCTGGGCTCCGACCGGTCGGCTGGCCGCCACGTCGGTGGCGGTGAGGGTCGCGGCGCCGAGTGCGAGGGGCAGGACGGCAAGCGCGATGCGCGCCTGGCGCCGGTACCGAGGCTTGCGGATGGACACGGGATCTCCTGGGGTTCGAGGGATGTCGAGCCGACCGTATGGAAGCGAGTTGGCCGTCGACCCCCAGCGCTGTGATGCCCCGGTGAACGCAAGCCGGAGAGTCGTGGTCGGTGCCGGTCAGGGGCGGGGAAGGTGGCCGGGAGGTGAACACATGACGCCCCGGCTCAAGCCGCTCCATGCCGGGGGCGATAGACCTCCGTGAGTACAGGACCGGCCACCGTCGCCGACATCGCCGTCCGCGTGGACCTGCTGCCGAAGGGCACCAGCAGCGACGTGGTGGACTCGGTCTTCCATGCGCACCGCCGTCTGAACAGCGTCGTCATCGCCACGGATACCGATGCTCTGCTGGTGGGCCGCCGCGCGTTCTTCCAGGCGATGAGCGGGCGGCTCGGCTACGGACGGACGCTGCACTACCGACGTCCGGTCGATGAGGTCGTGGAGCCGCAGCCCCTCCGATTGCATGCGGAGATGCCGCTCGAAGACGCAGCGCTCGAGGCAGCGCGCCACCTCGGCCGCACGGGTGAAGACGTGCTGGTTGCGTTCCCTGACGGGTGGGGGACCGTTCCGGCCGCCGCGCTGCACCACCACCTGGCGGCGCAGGTCCAAGCGCGAGCGGCCCAGCTCGAGCAGCGCGAGGCCCGGTTCCGGGCGCTGGTCGAGAACTCGCTCGATGTCATCCTCGTCCTCGACCGCGACGCCCGGGTGCTCTACCACAGCCGGCACACCTCCGGGCTGCTACCGACGGAGGTCGGGGACCCAGGGTTCGTGAACGTCATCGACGACGACACGGCAGAGGTCGCCGTCGCCTTCCAGCGGATCCTGCGTCATGGCGAGCAGCGCCTGCGCGGGGAGTTTCGCGTGCGCAACGACACAGGGACCGTCACTCTCTTCCAGTACGACGCCACGAACCTGCTGGATGACCCGGCGGTCGGTGGCATCGTCGTGAACTACCGCGACATCACGGAGCGGCGCACCTTGGAGGACCAGCTCCGCCGCCATGCGCTCCATGACCCGCTCACCGGTCTGGCGAATCGGACCTTGCTCTTCGAGCGGGCCTCGTACAGCCTCGACCGGCTCTCCCGGGTGCCGGGCCACGTGTCCGTGCTCTACTGCGACCTCGACGGGTTCAAGCAGATCAACGACAGCCTCGGCCACGACCTCGGTGACCGGGTGCTCGTCGAAGCGGCCAGGCGGCTCTCGGGGGCGACCCGTCGAGGGGACACCTTGGCTCGCTTCGGTGGGGACGAGTTCGTGGTGCTCGCCGAGGGCTGCCCTCCCTCGGATGCGTGTGCCCTGGCCGATCGGCTCGTGGGTGCGTTCTCGGAACCGCTGGACATCGACGGCACGCAGATCGTGCTCACCGCGAGCGTCGGGTTCGTGTCCAGCGATGCTCCCGCTGCCGCGTCGTCACTCGTGAAGCGAGCCGACATGGCGATGTACGCCGCGAAGCTCGCCGGTCGGAACCAGACGTCACAGTTCTCGGCTGCTTCCACCGATGAGGCCGTGCGCTCCCGACGGTTGTCCGGGGACCTGCGGGTGGCCATCGCACGGGCTGAGCTGGAGCTCGTGTACCAACCGATCTTCGCGCTCTGCCAGGGTGGGATGGTCGGGGCCGAGGCGTTGCTGCGCTGGAGCCATCCGTCGCTCGGCGCGATCTCGCCGACCGAGTTCATCCCGCTCGCGGAGTCGGACGGACTCATTACCAGGCTGGGTCGGTGGGTCATCAGCGACGCCTGCCGGACCATGGCGCGCTGGCGCGCCGCCGGCACCGGCCCGCGATGGGTCGCCGTGAACGTCTCGGCCCACCAGCTCGACGACCCGGAGTTCGCAGACTTCGTCGCGAAGAGTCTCGCCGATCACGGGCTCGAACCGGGGCACCTGCACCTGGAACTGACCGAGACCGCGATCGCGGTCGCAGTGCCGAGTCGGCTCAGCAGGCTCGCCGAGCTCCGCCGGCTGGGGCTGCGGATCGCGCTCGACGACTTCGGCACCGGCTACTCCTCGCTGAGCTCAGTCAGCCACCTGCCCCTCGACGTGGTCAAGATCGATCGGTCCTTCATCGCCGGTTGTGATGCGACACCGGAGGCTGCCGTGATCCTGAGGGGGATTATCGAGATCGCCCACTCACTCGGGTACGAGGTCGTCGCGGAGGGGGTCGAGCGAGCCGAGGAGCTCCGGCTGCTTGAGGAGATGTCGTGTGACCTGGTGCAGGGCTACCTGTTGGGGCGTGCCGTGTCTGCCGACACGATCACGGAGAGCTTCCGGCGCGCCGCGGGGCCGTAGACGGGAGCGTCGCAGCGAGCACGGCCGCCGGTGCGCTGGCGTCGCCGACTCGGAGGCTTCATAGCGCTTGCACCATCCGTTCACACTGCTGTTCGACCGGGCGCGCACACTGGGGGCATGGAGATCGTGACCGAAGCGACGGATGCCCGGGTCCTGCGAGGCTTCGCGTTCCTCGATGTCTGCGGCTTCACCAGCATCATCGACGCGTCGGGTGACGCCGCCGCCGTGGGCACGCTCGCCGAGTTCCGGCGGCGCGTGCGCGATGCGTGCGGTCGCCACGGAGTGCGGGTCGCCAAGTGGCTCGGGGACGGGGCGATGGTGGTGGGCGTCGAGCCCGAACGGCTGGCGAGGGGCGTGTGGGAGATCGTCGACGATCCTGACCCGGAGCGTCCTCGCATCCGGGCTGGGTTCGCGTTCGGCGAGGTGCTCGTGTTCGAAGGCGACGACTACATCGGATGCACCGTGAACCTCGCGGGCGCGCCTGTGCGACGAGGCACGACCCGGAGAGCTCCTCGTCGCGATCGCCGACGAGAACTGGCTGGCCACTCCCTCCCGCTGCAGCCGCGGGATCCGATCGCGATCCGCGGCTTCCGGGTGCCGGTCTCGGTCCGGTCCATCGGCTCGACCAGCGAGGGCTCCGTCGGACAGCCGCCTCGCGGGTCTGACGGGTCGGCCGGCGGGGAACACGCCGCCCGCTGGTCCGGGTGCAGGCCGGCGCCGGGCACCGCCTGCCCGTCCCCGCAGCCGGGTCGTTGAACCTGCGGCGTCGGGTGAGCGAAGAACGGGGGGTCGGTGGGGGTCCGCGCACGGGATGGCGAACGGGCCACGGTCAGTCAACCGCCCGTGGACCGCCGCTCGTTCCTCCGTACCACCGGCGCCGCCGCCACCACCACGGTCGTCTTTCGAGACTTCCTGTCTTTGTCAGCCGAGGCCAGCACCTTGGTGACCGCCCCGCATAACTCCTACGGGCGATCTCGGCGCACCAACGGCCGCTGGTACTGCTCCTCCAACTCCGAGCTCGACGCGAACGAGTACATCCCTGGCGTGCAGACCGGCGGTGGCGCGCGTGCGCTCGAGTTCGACGTGCGCACCCACGTGGGTGGGTGCCGTCACGATGCTCGACGGCACCCGTCACAACTGCGCCGGGGGTACCGCGCCGTTGGGGACGTGGCTGTCCTGCGAGGAGACGGTCGAGGGACTGGTGTGGGAGTGCGACCTGACGGGGCGCGCCGCTGCCGTGCAGTGCCTGGCGTTGGGCTCCCTCACTCACGAGGCCGTCGCGGTGGACGGTCCTCGACCTGGGAAGCAGACCGAGTTGCAACAGGGACGGACCTGGCTGATCACCGGTCCCTTCCGCACCTCGCCCGGGGCCATCACGTCACGGACATCCCACGGCACGGGCCGCACCGAACACCACCCGGTCCAGAGCTGAAGGGGAGACCAAACCTTGGTCGTCCTCCGCGATAGCGGCACCGACGCCGAGTACCGCCGGCGCCGACCGCGCCACAGCGCTCCCATACAACGACTTGGCATTGCGTAGGTGCAGCTGGTGGCAAGGGCGTCAGGGAGCCCCCGAAACGTCGTCCGCGACCGGTGTCGAGGCCGTCGTGTTGTCCCGCGGGGCCGAGCCGACGATGGCCATCATCGACGGCGCCCGCATGGTGGCGACGCCGCCGCCGGTGGCGCCGGCGGACCATCGCGGCTCGGGTGACGCGATGACCGGTGCCCTTGCCGTCGGCCTCACGTGCGACCTCACCGGCCTGACGCTGCTGGCGCTCGGGTGTGCGGCGGGTGCAGCCAGCGCCACGCGTCACGGGTTGGCCACCGCCGATGCGCACCTCATCGCCGAGCTGGCCCATCGCACCCAGGTGCGCACGTCGCTCTGAGCTGCGTCCCGGGCGAAACCGATCAGGTTCCGATCTGCCACGAAGAGTTCCCTGACCGCTCGCCTCCACCTCACGGAACGGACATGTCGGACGGCTTGGATTCGGGACCATGAGACCCACCACCGCAACCATCTCACTCGCTGCGGCGCTGCTCGCCAGCGCGGCCTTCCCCGCAGTCGCCGGAGCCGGCGGCACGACAGCCGACCGCTCAGCGAAGCCGATGACGCTCGCCGTCATCGGCGACGTGCCCTACGGCGCCGCCCAGGAGGAGTCCTGGCACCAGCTGATCGAGGCGATCAACGCCGATCCGAAGGTCCGCGTCGCCGCCCATGTCGGTGACATCAAGAGCGGGAGCACGCTCTGCAGCGATGAGCGCTTCGCCGAGGTCGCCGCCGACTTCACCACCTTCCACGACCCGCTCGTCTACACCCCCGGCGACAACGAATGGACCGACTGCCATCGCCCCAACAACGGCGGCTACGACCCCCTCGAGCGCCTCGACGCGATCCGCAGCCTGTTCTTTCCCGCACCGGGCACGACCGCAGGTCGGCGTCCCATGACGGTGGACGCACAGGTCGGCTACCCCGAGAACGTGCGTTGGGCCGAGTCCCGGGTCGTGTTCGCCACCGTGCACGTCGTGGGCAGCGACAACGGCATGGCTCCCCGCACCGGCCAGACCGCTCCGACCCCGGAGCAGGCGGCCGAGGTCGAAGCCCGCACCGCCGCTGCCCTGCGCTGGATCGACGCGGCGTTCGACCAGGCAGAGGCGTCCGGTGACCGTGGCGTCGTGTTCGCGATGCAGGCCGACACCTGGGAGCCCGCGCCGAGCCCGGCACAGCAGGAAATCGTCGACCGGATCGCGGAGCGCACCGCCGCCTTCGACGGGGAGGTCCTCGTCCTGCAGGGCGACAGCCATGAATACGTGGCCGACAACCCACTCGGCCTCGACAACTTCCAGCGCATCGTCGTCCACGGCGAAGATCTGCCCTTCGAGTACCTTCGCTTGACCATCGACCCCCGTGCCGCGGAGCTGTTCACCTGGGAGCGTGTGCCGGTCACCGACGAGGAACACGGTGAGCGGCCGGGCAAGCCGCTGGCCGCGTTGGTGGTCGGCCACCGGGGTGCGAGTGGCTACCGGCCCGAGCACACCCTGGCCGCCTACCAGCTGGCGATCGAGCAGTGCGCCGACTACATCGAGCCGGACCTGGTCATGACCAAGGACGGCGTGCTGGTCGCCCGCCACGAGAACGAGATCGGCGGCACCACCGACGTCGACGAGCGCCCGGAATTCGCAGATCGCGAGACGACCAAGATCATCGACGGTCAGGCGGTGAGCGGCTGGTTCACCGAGGACTTCACCCTCGCTGAGCTGAAGACGCTGCGAGCCGAGGAGCGGATCCCGGCCACCCGCCCACAGAACACCGCCTACGACGGCCGCTACGAGGTGCCGACGTTGGAGGAGGTCATCCAGCTGGCGCAGTCATCGCGGACATGTGACGGCGAGCGGCTCGGCATCTACCCGGAGACGAAGCACCCGACCTACTTCGACTCCATCGGCCTGTCGATGGAGGAGCCGCTGGTCGATCTGTTGGAGGAGCACCGGTACCACGGCGCTGGCGCGCCGGTGATCATCCAGAGCTTCGAGGTGTCGAACCTGCAGGACCTGAACGAGATGACCAAGGTCCCCCTCGCCCAGCTCATCAACTGCAGCGGAGCACCGTACGACTTCGCGGCCAGCGGTGACAGCCGAACCTACGCCGACCTGGTGACGCCCGCCGGGCTCGACTTCGTCGCGAACTACGCCGACGGCATCGGTGCGTGCAAGAACGTGCTGATCCCGAGAAGCGCCGACGGCACCCTCGGTGAGCCGACGCCGGTGATCGACGACGCCCACGCGCGTGGCCTCGTGGTCCACGGGTGGACGTTCCGAGCGGAGAACCAGTTCCTGCCGGTGGAGTACCGCTCGAGCGCAGATCCGAACGCCATGGGAGACATGGAGGGCGAGGTCCGCGAGTTCGTGAGCGCCGGCATGGACGGCTTCTTCACCGACCACCCCGACCGGGGAGCAGAAGCGGTCCGCTGAACCTGACCGACAGGTGGTCCGGCGCCGTCGCGGCGTCGGACCTCCTGTCGCTACGCCACGCATCCGCTGGAGTTCACCCGGAGGACGTAATCGACATCGCCTCGCGGCGGACCGACCTCCACCGTTCGGGGCACCCTCGAACGGCACGGCGCACGGGTCGCCGGGGGACGCGAGGCCGGTGCAGATCTCCGGTGTTCGGGTCCACTCAGGGGCGTCGTCGGGAAGAGAGCGGCGGTGACCTACCAGCTCGAAGCTGACCGCCCGCTCTCCGAGGAGGTGCGCCGCGTCGCCCTCGAGTGCCTGGATGACGCGATCGGGCGCCTCCGACGGCTCGCCGAGAACGACGGTGACGTCGAGCAGGACGTGCACCAGGCGCGCAAGCGTGGCAAGGAGACCCGCGGCCTGATCCGGCTGGTGCGTCCCGCGCTGGGAGCTGCGTACGCCGCCATCAATGCCGAGGTGCGTGACGGTGCTCGGGAGCTGTCGAGCCTGCGCGACGCCCACGCCCTGCTCGGGACCGTCGAGGACCTCGCCTCTTCTATCGACGGGAACGGCACCGACGAGCTCGAGGTGGTGGCTGGTCATCTCCGGGTCGCCGCTTCGGCCGCCACCCACGGCATCGGGGGCGACGATCCCCGCCTCGCCGTGGCCCGCAGCCGCATGGAGACGGCACGGGCGATGGTGGACACCTGGAGCGCCGAGATCGAGGTGGGCACCTTGGCCGGCGGCGTGGCCAAGACGGCAAAGCGCGGGCGCTCGGCCTGGAAGGCAGTTCGCAAAGATCCGACGGATGAAGAGATGCACGTGTGGCGCAAGGGCGTGAAGTACCTCTGGTACCAGGCCCGCCTGCTCGAGGCCGGCGACCCCGACGGGATCGGGGCTCTCGTGGAGCAGCTCGACGACCTGTCCGACCTGCTCGGCGACGAGCACGACCTCACGGTGCTGGTCGAGCACCTGGAGCGAGCGGCAGGGAGCGAGGCGCTGGGCGACGTCGACGTCGATGGGCTCATCGAGCTGGCCCGTGCCCGCCTGTCGACGCTGCGGGTGGCTGCGATGCACCTCGGCGAGCAGGTGTACGGCGACGGGGTCGAGCGGATCGTCGCCCGCCTGGTCGGGCCCTGGTCCGGCGCCGCCGGATCGACAAGACCCGCTTCGTCGTCCCGGTCGATGGTGCAGAGGCCGAGCTCGACGTGTTCGCCGGCGACCTCGCCGGGTTGGTGCTGGTGGAGGTGGAGTTCGACTCCGACGAGGCCATGGCGGCGTTCGTGCCGCCGACCTGGTTCGGCGCCGAGGTCAGCGGCGACGACCGCTACTCGAACGCCTCCCTCGCCACGCAGGGGACGCTCGTCGGCATGGATGCCGCTCCCGGCGTCGAGTCGACCCGGTAGCGACGGCTCGCCGCTCGGCGACGGCGACCTGTCCTCCAGCGTCGAGATGTCGCAAGGCGTTCGCCTTCCGGTTGCGTCCCGTATGCCGCCACACCACGGAGGTTCCGTACGATCCGCAGCAGATGCGAGTGGCGTTCGTGTTACCAGCCGGTGGCTCCGCCGGCGCCGCGCAGGTCGGAATGCTCCAGGCGCTGTTCGAGGCCGGCATCAGGCCCGACCTGCTCGTGGGTTGCTCCGTCGGGGCGCTCAACGCCACGTTCGTCGCCAGTGAGCCCACCGCCCGACGCGTGGCCGAGCTGCGGTCCATCTGGTTGAGCATCACGCGAGCTGACATCTTCGGCTCCGGCCGGTCGCGGATGCTGCTGCGCGTGGCGCTGCAGCAGGGGCACGTCTATGACGACGTGCCGCTGCGCACCCTGATCAGCCGGTTCTGCACACTCGTCGACCTCGCCGACACGGTGATCCCCGTCCACGTCGTCACCACCGACCTCGATGACGGGGTCGCCCGATGGTGGAGCCGCGGTCCATGCGCGCAGCTCCTCTACGCGTCGGCGTGCCTTCCCGGGCTCCTGCCTCCGGAGGTGCTGGACGGGCACCGCCACGTGGACGGCGGAGTCCTCGAACCGGTCCCGGTGCAGCGGGCCGTGGAGCTCGACGCCACGACGATCTACGTCCTGGGCGAGGGCGACCTGGCCGCGCCGCCTCCTGGGCGGCTCAGCGCCCTGCAGGTGTTGCTGCGCAGCTTCGCGATCAGCCGGTACACCCGCCTGCCAGAGTTCACTGCGCTGGCCCACCCCGGCCAGCAGGTGATCGTGCTCCGGGGCGCATCCACCGCGGGGCTCGACATCCGGGACTTCTCGAAGACGTCCCAGCTCATCGTGGAGAGCTACGAGCTGACGCGGGCCCAGCTGGGCACAGACGCCGCTGCGTCTCCACGAGAGGCGAGCGCCAGCCCGGCCGTGCGCTGACGTTGGCTGCTGGAGCCGCTGCACCGGGAGGCGTCCAACGGCACACCACGCTCGCCACAGGATTCAGCATCCTTCTACGAGGAGGCCCGCTCGCGTTCATCTCTCGGTCACGTGCCTCCGCTTGGATCGGCACCGCCCCTCCCCCCGATCGTCCGAGGTCGACCCATGCGCTCCCGCTCCCCCCGCCACGCCCGATGGTCTGCTGCGTCCGTCGCGCTGCTCGTGCTCGCTGCAGGAGTGGGCGCACTGGCCTCGCCGGCGCATGCTGCAGGGACGCTGCCTGCGCTGCTCGTCACCGAGATCGCTCCTGACAACTCCAGTTACGACGACTTCGAGTACGTGGAGATCGCGAACACCACCGACGCAGCGATCGACCTGTCGGCGGCGGGCGTTCAGCTCGCGTACACCTACGTCGACTCCGACGACCGGACCCGCGACGTGCCGTTGCACGTGCCCGACGGGACCGTCGTGCCGGCCGGTGGAACCATGGTCCTCTGGCTGTCGTACAGCTCCACGACGGTCGACAGCTTCGTGCGCACGGAGCAGGAGTTCCGCAACCACTGGGCCTCGGTCGGCGAGCCCGCCACCGACTACACGGTCGTACGGGTCACCGGCCAGCCCGGCATGGCCAACGGCGGCGACCGCGGCATCCGGATCATCGGCCCAGACGGTGCTGCCATCAGCTGGTCGCACTACCCGCCCCGGACACCGACGCCAGACCGCACGGCACACTTCCGGGTGGACGACGACGGGGACGCCGGTACCGCGCTCCTCGCAGACCTCGCCACTGCGACGCCCGGTTCGGTCGACCCTGCGGCATTCATCAACCCCGAGCCCGAGCCCGAGCCCGAGCCCGAGCCGGAGCCGGAGCCCGAGCCGGACCCGCCCGTTCCCGGGGCCCCGACGGGGGCGCCACTGCAGATCACCGAGCTGCTGCCGGACAGCACCAACGTGGGCAGCGCGGACGGCTACGAGTTCATCGAGGTCTACAACGCCACGACGGAGGCGATCGACTTCGGCCACTACAAGCTCGACTACCTGTATCCGGCGGCCGACCTGGCCACGAACAACAACGTGGTCGAGTGGCCGAGCGTCCCCGAGTCGGTCGTGATCCCCGCCGGCGAGACGCTCGTGTTCTGGGTCAAGAACGGCCAGAACGACCACCTCACCGACGCGGACTTCAACATCCAGTTCGGGACCGACCTGACGATGGGCGTCGACCTGGTCGAGGTCTTCATCGGCGGCATGGCGAACGGCAGCCTGCGCGGGCTCGAGATCGTCACGAACTCCGGCTTCAGCGTCAACAAGGCGTACTACAACGTCGGCGGCGTCGACGACACGACGGCCAACCAGGGCATCCAGTACGCCGCATCCGATGACCCCGACGTCCAGACGAAGCTGGGGCTGGCCCCCGCCTCACCGGGTTCGTTGAGCCCCGAGCAGGTCAGCTCGACGCCGGTCGAGCCGCCGGCCGACACGGCGGCTCCCCTGGTCACGGACCACACCGCCGACCAGATCGACGCGACGCAGAACTTCACGATCGACCTCGGCGTCACCGACGACGTGCAGGTCCGCACGGTCACGATGCACCTGCGCAGCAGCTCCGACGATGCAGCCACGACCTTCAACCTGGAGAGCGACGGCGAGGACCGCTACCGGTACGTCGTGGACCAGGTCGACCTCACGGGCAAGCGCTGGCTGGAGTACTGGGTGGTGGGCAGCGACGGCGAGCGCACCACCACGACCGAGGTGCGGCGGGTCCCGGTGGCCGGCGTTGACCAGAGCCCCGTCCGGCTGAACGTGGCAGACGGGCAGTACGTCGCCGGCACGACGATCATCGCCGCCGCCGGCGACACCCACCCGTCGCCGATCGAGCTGCGGATCGGCGGGCAGCAGGTGCCGACGACGGAGTCGCTCGAGGCCGCCCCCTCCTTCGCCTTCGAGGCGACGGCCACCGACGCCTTCTTCCAAAACGGCGTGCTCGTCGGTGACGACGTGCTGCACATCTTCGACGAGGGCTTCTACGCCGAGGAGGTCACCGTCGCCACGCCGGTGCCGGTGCACTACGTCCAGCAGGGCGAGGAGCTCGTCGTCAGCGTCTACGCCGGCACCAAAGCCTGGCCCATGATCGACGAGAACGAGAACAACGACGACTTCCAGATCCGGAACATGCGCCTCGTGCTCCCCGATGGTCGCACGCTGCGGCCGGTCGGCTACGACGATCCGACGCAGTGGCTGGCCATGGGTGACAGCGCCGGCAAGTACGACTTCTACGACGCACGGTTCACCCTGCCAGACGACGCGTTCAGCGCCGTCGCATACGAGTGGGACACCACGACGGTGGCCGACGGTCCGCACACCGTCTCCGCCACCGACGGGACCACGGCGGTGGAGCGGACCGTCCAGGTCGACAACACCGCGCCCGAGATCACGACGGACCTGGAGGACGGGCGCCGGTACCAGGGTGCGTTCACCATCGACGCAACGGCGACCGACGGCGGCTCAGGCCTCGCCACGCTCAGCGCGACCCTCGACGGCGGCCCCATCGCCCTTCCGCACACGACGTCGTCACTCGACCTACCGGCCGGTGAGCACACGGTGATCTTCACCGCCGCCGACGAGCTCGGCAACACCAGCACCCGGCAGGTGACCTTCACGACGCCCGTGGAGCAACCCGACGCCACCCTGCTCAGCCCGCAAGACGGCGCCACGGTGTCCGACGACGACGTGCTGCTCGAGGCACGCGTCGAGGACCCCACCGGCGACGTGATCGACGTGGAGTTCCGCGAGGGGATGCGCCACGACCCGACGGACGCCGAAGTCCGGTCCTACAGCGGCACCACACGGGTCGCCTCCGGCACCGACCGCACCGGCAGGACGCTGCTCAGCGGCAGCGACCTGGAGGTGATGACCGGCGACGACGGCATCGACGTAGCGGTCACCTCGGACGAGGCCTTCCCGTACCAGATGTTCGAGGTCGACGTCGCCGACACCGGTGACGGCGCCTTGGTGCGCGTCGGCTGGGACGGCCGGGCCAACGCCGACGCCAAGGTGCTGCTCTACGTGCTTAACACCACCACCGGCCAGTGGGAGGAGGT
>JBKHVG010000023.1:0-26705 GCA_046570205.1 Acidimicrobiia bacterium | reverse complement strand
ACCGACATCACCCTCGACGCCCTGGTGCCGGTCACCGACCGCGTCGCCGACGGGACCATGACCCTGCTCGTCCAGCACTCCGAGGGCTTCGCCGGCGAGGACCTCAGCTCGCGCAGCAGCACCGTTGAGCCGCACCACCCGGACGACGTCCCACGCGACCAGTACGACTTCACCTTCGGCTGGGAGTCGGACACCCAGTACTACAACGAGAGCTTCCCGGAGCGGCAGCTCGACATCCACCGCTACTTCCTGGACCGCCGCGACGAGCTGAACCTGCAGTACGTCCTGCACACCGGCGACATCGTCGACGACTTCGACCAGGAGTACCAGTGGCTCAACGCCGACCCCGCCTACGACATGCTCGACGAGGCCGGCCTGCCCTACGGCGTGCTGGCCGGCAACCACGACGTGGGTGGCGCGCTGGAGGACTACTCCGCCTACTCGCAGTGGTTCGGCGCCGACCGGTACGCCGACAACCCCTGGTGGGGTGGTGACTACCAGGACAACCGCGGCCACTACGACCTGATCACCGCCGGCGGCATCGACTTCGTGATGCTGTACCAGGGCTGGGGCCCGGGCGACGAGGAGATCGCCTGGATGAACGAGGTCCTGGCCCGCTACCCCGAGCGCACGGCGATCATCAACCTGCACGAGTACATGCTCACCAACGGCGGACTCGGCCCGATCCCCCAGCGAATCCAGGATGAGGTCGTCGCGACCAACCCCAACGTGATGATGGTGACCGGGGGGCACTACCACGACGCCTTCACCCGGACCGACCAGTTCGACGACGACGGCGACGGCACACCCGACCGGACCGTCTACCAGCTGCTGTTCGACTACCAGGGACTCCCGGAGGGTGGCCAGGCGTTTCTGCGGCTGTTGCACTTCGACAGCGAGGGCGGCCAGGTGCTGGTGCGGACGTACTCGCCCTACCTCCACACCTACAACTCCGACGACCCGGCGCTCGACCTCGAGCACCAGCAGTTCGAGATGAGCTACGCCGACCTCGGCATCACCCCGAGGACCAAGGTGCTGGCCACCGACGCCGTGACCGTCGAGGTGCTCACCGACCGGACGATCGCCGCCTTCACGGACGTTCCCAGCGGCAGCACGGTGTCAACGACCTGGAACGACCTGGCTGACGGGGAGCACTCCTGGTACGTCGTGACGAGCGACCCGTACGGCGGCATCGGCCTGTCCCCGGCGTCCACCTTCACCGTCGACCAGACCGGTCGCCACGACAGTTGGCCCGGCAACGGCACGGGCAAGGGTCACGAGAAGGGCAAGGGCAAGGGTCACGACAAGGGTCATAATCCGAAGATGCCGAGCCGCACGAGATGATCTCGTGACGTGCAGTTGTCCAGGTGAGGCTCTGCACTCGTCGCTGCGACGAACGCGATTGCGGCTGCCCCAAGCAGAACCGTCGTGTTCGCGCTGCGCCCTACTCGGATTTCGCTGTGCCAGCTGGTTCTTGGAGCAGCAGCTCGGCCAGGAGTGCCTGAGCGCGGCGGGCGATGTCCTCGACGATCGGGCGGACCTCGTCGATGGACTTGCCGGCGGGGTCGGTGAGGTCCCAGTCGAGGTACCGCTTGCCGGGGAAGATCGGGCACGCATCGCCGCAGCCCATCGTGATGATCACGTCCGCGCTGCGGGCCGCTTCGTCGGTGAGGGGCTTGGGGAACTCCTTGGTGACGTCGAGACCTCGTTCGGTGAGGATCTCGGCCACCGCGGGGTTGATGTCGTCGCCGGGTGCGGAACCGGCGGAGCGAACGGTGACGCGGCCTTGCCCGTAGTGGTCGAGCAGCACTCGAGCGGCGACGGAGCGGCCGGCGTTGTGGGTGCACACGACGAGGATCTCGGGGGTGGCGGTCACGGGAGCTCCTTGGGTCTTCGCGAGGGATCGGAGGCGGTCGGCGGCGAAGCGCTCGGCGAGCAGCGGCAGGTACTGGTTGACCTTGGAGGTGGAGGCGAGCAGGTCGTAGGACTCGTGCAGGAGCCGCTCGACAGTCTCGACACCGAACATGCCGTCGAAGCGGGCGGCGAGCGTGGCCGCGCTGCGGCTGAGGATGGTGAGGTCATGGTCGTAGCTCATGGGGTGGTGGTCTCCGGGTAGTAGCGCCGACGCGCCCAGAGGGCGACGTAGACGAGGCCGATGAGGACGGGCACTTCGATGAGCGGGCCGACGACGCCGGCGAGCGCTTGGCCGGAGGTGACGCCGAACACGGCGATGGCGACGGCGATGGCGAGCTCGAAGTTGTTGCCAGCAGCGGTGAACGCCACGGTCGTGTTCCGGTCGTAGGGCAGGCCCATCTTCAGCCCGATGGCGAACGACGCTCCCCACGTGAGCGCGAAGTAGACGAGCAGCGGCAGGGCGATGCGGGCGACGTCGAAGGGCTCGGAGGTGATCGCCTCGCCCTGGAGGGCGAACAGCACGAGGATCGTGAACAGCAGGCCGTAGAGGGCGACGGGCCCGATGCGGGGCAGGAAGGTGTTCTCGTACCAGTCGGTGCCACGACGCCCTTCGCCGAGGCGGCGGGTCAGGTACCCGGCGAGAAGGGGTACGCCGAGGAAGATGAGCACCGATTTGGCGATCTGCCAGATCGAGACGTCGAGTGCCGCCCGGTCGAGGCCGAGCCACTGCGGGAGCAGCTCGAGGTAGAAGTACCCGAGCAGCGAGTACGCCGCGATCTGGAACAGGGAGTTGACCGCGACGAGGAACGTGGCCGCTTCCCGGTTGCCGCGGGCCAGGTCGTTCCAGATCAGGACCATGGCGATGCAGCGGGCCAGGCCGACGATGATCAGCCCGGTGCGGTACTCGGGCAGGTCGGGCAGCATCAGCCAGGCGAGGGCGAACATGAGCGCCGGGCCGATCACCCAGTTCAAGGCGAGCGAGAGCCCGAGCATGCGCCGATCCGCGGTCACCTCACCGAGCCGCGAGTACCGGACCTTGGCCAGCACCGGGTACATCATCAGCAGCAGGCCGAGCGCGATGGGCAGCGAGACGGTGTCGATCTTGACCCGGTCGAGGGTGTCGTCGAGCCCGGGGAACAGCCGACCCAACCCGACGCCGACCGCCATCGCCACGCCGATCCACACCGGCAGGAACCGGTCCAGCGTCGACAGCCTCTCGATGACCGGTGTGTCCTCGGGCTGGACCCTCGTGACGACGGTCATTCGCACGGCCTCCGTCGCTCGCCCGGGGTGGGACAGCAGGACGTGATCGAACCGATCGCACCGGCGAGCTCGTCGAGGACGCCGGTGCGGAGCCGGTAGTAGGTCCACTGCCGGTGCTTCTCGGACTCGACCAGACCGGCCTCCCGCAGCACCTTGAGGTGGTGCGAGACCAGCGGCTGCGCGATCTCGATCTCGTCCGCGAGGTGGCACACGCACAGCTCCTCACACGAGAGCAGCTCCACGATCCGCCAGCGGTTCGGTTCGGCGAGGGCCTTCAGCACCGCAACCGGCGGGGCGTTCCGCGCAACATCAATGGTCATGCACATACATTACGGTTGATGCTCGTAAGCGCACGGTCGAGGATGAAGTGTTCGCGGAACGTTCACCGGGCAGCCCCGGGCGCAAGAGCTGGCGGACTCGCGTACCGCGTTGGGCCGTCCGACTCTGAGCTGAGGAGGTCACCGCGTGCGAGGGGCCCCTACCGCCAGGCGAGTGCACCGATGGCGACGAGCGTGAGGAGCTCCAACCCCAGAACAACAGGCATCTGAGTCCTTGGGCCATGTCGCCGTGCAGCGACGCGGTGACCGGGATGCCACGAAGCGAACCGTGGAGCAGCGTCCTCGACGACCTGGGCGGAAGAGTCGCGGACGTCGCCGGCCCACCACGTTCAGAAGCGCGTAGACCGCTCTACAACCACGTCGACAGCAAAGAGTCCCTCGTCGACGCCCTGGTCGAACTCGCCGGTACGGAGATCGAGCGTTCGGGGCCGGACCGCCCGTTGGAGAGAACCACCGGCGCAGGCTCGTTCCTGTTCGTCCTCCACCATCCTCGATGGGCTGGGAGCTGACCGCTCGCACCGAGATTCCAGGAGCCCGCAAGCGCCGCGACCCGGCCTGGACGATCTCCGTTCATCTGCCCTCTCTACGGTCCGACTCAACCCCTGAGCGACGACACGAGGAGCGACATGCAACGCATGAGGATGGCCGCGTCGGCCCTGGCGGCGGGATCAGTTGCGGCGGTGCTGACCATGGCCCCCGTGGCACCAGCCGGGGCCGTGGCGCCGGCCGACGGCACGGTGTTCATCAACGAGATCCACTACGACAACGAGGGCACCGACACCGGCGAAGCGATCGAGATCGCAGGACCGGCGGGATCCGATCTCGCCGGCTGGAGCATCGTCCTCTACAACGGCAACGGGGGCGCCACGTACGGCGTCCCAGTCGTGCTCGACACCGCACTGATCGATCAGGCCGACGGGTTCGGGACGGCGGTGGTGACCTACCCCTCGAACGGCATCCAGAACGGCTCACCAGACGGGATCGCACTCGTCGATGACGCCGGCACGGTGGTGCAGTTCCTCTCCTACGAGGGCACCATCACCGCAGTGGGTGGGCCGGCAGCCGGCCTCACCAGCACCGACATCGGCGTCGCCGAAGGCAGCTCCACACCGGTGGCCCACTCGATCCAGCTCGCCGGCACGGGCCGAAGCTACGGCGACTTCACCTGGACTCCGGCCGGCACCGAGACGTTCGGATCCCCGAACACCGGCCAGAGCTTCGGCGAAGGCGGCGGCACCGAACCCGACCCCGACCCGGAACCCTGTGCGGTGCCCGTGACCCACGAGATCGGTGCCGTCCAGGGTGCCGGTGCCGAGAGCCCGCTCGACGCGCAGATCGTGACGGTCGAAGGCGTGGTCGTCGGTGACTTCCAGGACCCTGGTCAGCTCGGCGGCCTGTTCCTGCAGGACGTCGACGGCGACGGCGACCCGATGACTTCGGATGGCATCTTCGTGTACGACCCTGATGCCCTGACACTCGCGGAGGGCGACGTCGTCCGGGTCACCGGGACCGTGGACGAGTTCAACGGCCTCACCGAGATCACCCGAGTCAGCCTCATCGGCGACTGCGGCGACGCACCCGTCCCGGCGCCCACCGTCTTGGATCTCCCCGCAGGTGACGGTGTGCGCGAGCGGTTCGAGAGCATGCTCGTCACGCTCGCCGAACCGGTCACTGCGACCGAGACGTACACGCTGGCTCGGTACGGCGAGCTGGTCGTCTCCGTCGACGGTCGCCTGTACCAGCCCACGAACGGCGGCGCCGACGACGACGTGTTCGAGCAGGCCGCCAACGAGGCCCGCCGCCTCACCATCGACGATGGGAGCACGGTCCAGAACCCCGCCGTCGTCCCCTACACGGGCGTCGACGGCGAGGTCATCCGCCTCGGTGACACCTTGACGGGCGTGACCGGTGTCCTGAGCTACGGCTTCGACGCCTGGCGCCTCCAGCCGACCGGTGAGCCGACGGTCGAGCGCACCAACCCCCGTCCGGCCGCCCCGGACGACGTCGGCGGCGACGTCCAGGTCGCCAGCTTCAACGTCCTCAACTACTTCACCACCATCGACCGGCCCGGCGCCGTCACGGACACCGGTGACGACCCCCGTGGCGCCGACACGGACCTCGAGCTCGAGCGCCAGCGGGCCAAGATCGTCGCAGCCATCGTCGAGCTCGACGCCGAGATCGTCGGGCTCATGGAGATCGAGAACGACACCGACGACGAAGCCCTCCATGACCTGGTGGCGGCACTCAACGCCGCCGCCGGTGAGGAGCGCTACGCAGCCATTCAGGAGCCGGACACCGGTGGCGGCCTGTTCGGCACCGACGCCATCAAGGTGGCCATGATCTACCAGCCCGATGCCGTGACCCCGCTCGGCCCGGCGGTCACGACCGACAGCGATGCCTTCGACAACGCGCGCCTGCCCCTCCTCCAGCGCTTCCGCCCCGTCCGTGGCGGCCAGCCATTCACCGTCGTGGTCAACCACTTCAAGTCGAAGAGCTGCGGTTCGGGGGCGTCGGCTGCGACCGGCGACAACGCTGACCAGGGCGACGGCCAAGGGTGCTTCAACCCCGACCGGGTCGAGCAAGCCCACGCCCTGCTGGATCTGATCGACACCCTGAACGACAAGGACGTCCTGGTCATCGGTGACCTCAACGCCTACGGCGAAGAGGATCCCATCGACGTCTTCGAAGCGGCTGGCTACGTCGACCTGATCGACGAGCGGCTGGCAGAGGCCGACCAGTACACCTACGTCTTCCAGGGCCAGGCGGGCTACCTCGACCACACCCTCGTGTCGCCTCGCCTCGCGCGGCGGATCACCGGCGTGGACATCTGGCACATCAACGCCGACGAGGCCCTGTTCCAGGACTACAACACCGAGTTCAACCCGACCGGCTTCTACGCCCCCGACGCCTACCGGTCCTCCGATCACGACCCCGTCCTCGTCGGCGTCGCCGGCCAGCACGGCGACCTGCGCAAGGCCCATCGCTGAGCACCGGCGCAGCCGAACGGTCCCACACCCTGACCTCGCGACGCGCCACCACCCCGACAACCCCTGACAAGGAGACCCACCATGTCCCGTCCCCATGCCAAGAGGCTGCTCGCCGGCGGCCTCGCCGCAGCAGCTGCTGCATCGATGATGATCGCGGCCGCGCCCGGTACCGGCGCCGCACCCGGCGCCGCCAAGGGCCCCAAGCCGGTCGAGGTCCAGCTCCTGGCCCTCAACGACTTCCACGGTGCGCTGGAGGAGCCAGGCGGATCTGGCGGCCGCATCCAGACCGGCGCTGACCCCGACGGCGCCGGCCCACTGACCGCGCCGACGGTCGACGCCGGCGGCGCCGAGTTCCTGGCAACCCAGCTGCAGCAGCTCGCCGCGGCGCAGAAGAAGAAGAACACCATCACCGTCGCGGCAGGCGACCTGATCGGTGCGTCGCCGTTGCTGTCGGCAGCGTTCCACGACGAGCCGACGATCGAGTCCCTCAGCCTCGCCGGCCTCGACTACGCCAGCGTCGGCAACCACGAGTTCGACGAGGGCGCCGACGAGCTGCTGCGCATCCAGCACGGCGGGTGCCACCCCGCGGACGGCTGCGCCGACGGCACGCCCTACGAAGGAGCAGACTTCAAGTACCTCTCCGCCAACGCGTTCGTCACCGACACCGGCGAACCGCTGCTCGACCCCTATGCCATCCACAAGGTGCAGGGCGTCGAGATCGGCTTCATCGGCATGACCCTCGAGGGCACCAAGCAGATCGTCAGCCAGCAAGGCGTCGCCGGACTCGACTTCGCCGACGAAGCCGACACCGCCAACCGCTACGTGGCCGAGCTCCAAGCCCAAGGCGTCGAAGCCATCGTCGTCCTCCTCCACGAAGGCGGCACCCAGGAGCGGGGCGCCTTCGACGTGAATGGCTGCACCGGCTTCACCGGTCCTGTGGTGGACATCACCGAACGCATGAGCGACGCCGTCGACGTCGTGGTCACCGGGCACACGCACCAGGCGTACAACTGCCTGATCGACGGCAAGCTCGTCACGAGCGCGGCATCGAACGGTCGGCTCGTCACCGACATCGACCTCTCGATCGATCGCCGCACCGGCGACATCATCTCCAAGACGGCCGACAACACCATCGTCACCCGCGACCTGCCCAAGGATCCCGTCCAGACGTCGCTCATCGAGCGCTACAAGACGGCGCTCGGACCCGTCGCCAACCAGGTGGTCGGGGAGACGGCGGAGGACATCACGAGGGCCCAGGCCCCCCTCTTCGGCAACGTCGTCGGCGAATCGGCGCTGGGCAACCTCATCGCTGACGCCCAGCTCGCCGCCACCGACGACGAGGCCGGTGCAGTCGCAGCGTTCATGAACCCGGGCGGCGTCCGGGCCGACCTCGACCCCGGACCCGTGACCTACGAGGAGGCCTTCACCGTGCAGCCCTTCGCCAACAACCTCGTGACGCTCGACCTCACCGGAGCACAGCTCCAGTGCCTCCTCGAGCAGCAGTTCCAGGTCAACCGGGTGCTCTCACCCTCCTCCGCGGTCTCCTACACGGTCGACCCCGCCGGCACGACCGCTGCGCCGGCAACCGGCTCGTCCCCGGCCGCCGATCCCTGCACCGGCACCCGGGTCCTCGACGACACAGTCAAGATCGGCGGCGTGCAGGTGGTCGATGGCGCGGTGTATCGGATCACCGTCAACAGCTTCCTCGCCGGCGGCGGCGACGGGTTCAGCGTGCTGACAGGCGGTACGAACGCCGTCACCGGCCCCATCGATCTGGATGCACTGACCGCCTATCTGCCCGACGACGTCGCGATCGCGTCTCCGTCTCGAGACCGCATCTCCACCCCCACGGACACCGCGACTGCGGGCTGAGGCGAGCCACTACTGAGTCGCATCCAGGCGACGGCGTTCTGGCACTCAGATGTTCCGGCTGCATGGGTCCGGGCCGCACTGTGCGGTCCGGACCCCTTGCAGATCCTCGACACCGATGACTTCGAGACGCAGTGTCGCAGCCCAGGGCCTTGACCAGGTCGTACCTTCCGGCTGCTGGTGCCGGTGTTGTAGGCGGTCATGATCACCGTCCACAACGCCTTGTCGATCCGCCAGCGTGGCTCGAGCAGCTCGGGGAAGAACGACCCGGTGCGCAGCTTCGGGATGCCGACCTCGATGTCACCCGCCGGGGTCGACAACAGCTTCAGGCGGTGCCCGTTGCGCTGCGTCGTTCGTGTCGGTTTGCGCTCACCATGCCTGGCGCCGACCACCTTGTGTCGGGTGCCGCCAGCGCGGCACCGAACTGGCCCTCGCCCCTGTGCCTTGGACGGCCGGGACGGACCTGGATACTCGTAGATCTGTCGTCTGCCGGGGTCCGAAATGGTGGACCAGGGCGTCTGGCACGACGAGGGTCCTGTGTAGGGAGGTGAAGCGCTCGGCGCAGGGGCGGGGCGGTGGACTCGTTCCTGGCCGAGTACCGTTGCGCGGCTGGTCTGCAGTGGCTACAAACTGAGCCCTGGCGGCTCCTGTTCGAAAGCGGGTCGGTGGGTGAGGTCGTCGAGGCGCTGGCAGAGGCGTTGGGTGGCAAGCTGTTGGTCGATGCGGTCGCGTGCGGTGGTGGCGTCAGCCAGGGCGGCTCGGGTCGGCTGGGCGATGTCGAGAGCGCTCTGATGGTGGGCCGTCGCGGTGTCGACGCGTTCTTGTGCGGCCTGCAGGGGATCCCGGTACCGGCGGCGTCGCCAGGGACCGCGGGCTTGATCAGCTTGGTGTTGTAGGCCGCGGAGCTCGGCGGTGGCGGTAGTGAGGCGGTCCCGGGCGTCGCGAACGGCGGTCTCGAAGGGTGCGGCTCGCTGTTGGGCGGCGGTGACGGCTTGGTTGGCCACGGCGAGATGTTCTTCGAGCGATAGAGGCACGTGGGCCGCTTCGGTCAGCCGCCGGCGCTGCACGGTGGCGGGGATGTCGGCGCGGTCGTTGGTGAGGACCCATGTCAGGACGTCGGCGGCTTCGCCGAGGTCGGGGGTGTCGGTGATGACGTGGAGCTGGTTGTCGTGGCGTCCTCGGGTGGCGCCGACGTAGAGGCCCCGGTGGCTGGTGGCGGTGGAGACGAGGGTGTAGCTGACGTCGAGGGTGTCGCCTTGGTGGCCGTGGGCGGTGGCGGCGTAGCCGAGGCGGACGTGGGCGGCGACGTAGTCGGCGGGCAGTGTCACGGTGCCGGGGCCGCTGGTGCGGGTGGCGGTGAGACTCCCGTCGGCGTGGATGGCCTCGACGTGCCAGCGTTCGCGGTTGCGGACAGGTTCGCCGTGGTCGTCCTGGAGGGCGCGGTCGTTGCGGCGGGTGACGATGAGATCGCCTGGCCCGGCGGTCTCGTCTCCGGCGATGGGTGCGGCGCGCCGGGGGTCGAGGTCGCCGGCGAGGTGTCGCTGGGTCTGGATCGCGTCGTTGAGCAGGTCGACGTGGGCGTTGGTCTCGGCGGTGACGGCCACGGTGCGCCCCTGGGCGTGGTGGGTTGTCCAGGCGTGGGCGATGGCGTCGAGATGGTCCTCGACGCCGCCGGCGCTGATGCGGTCGTGGTCGAGGTAGGCGGCGAGGGCTTCCGGGCGGGCGGCGCGAAGTTGGAGGGTGGCGGCCTGCTCCCAGCGCTGCGTGAAGCGGTGGATGGCGGCCAGCTCATGGGTGCGCCCGGTGCGGCAGAGCTCGGAGAACATGCCGCCCCGGCCGACGGCTTGGAGCTGGGCCGGGTCGCCGACCAGGACCAGTCGCCAGTGCTGGGTGCGGGCGAGGCCGACGAGGCGGTCGAGGCTGGCGGTGCCGACCATGCCGGTCTCGTCGACGACCAGGGTGGTTCCTGCCATCAGCCGCAGGCTGGGGTGGGGGCCGTCGGGGCGGTCCCATTCGTGGAGGAGCTTGGCGAGCGTCTCGGCTCGGATGCCGGTCTCGGCTTCGAGGACTCGTGCGGCTTTGGCGGTGGGGGCGACGCCGAACACGGGCCGGTGGTGGTGGGCGAGGTCGGTGTGGGCGGCGGTCAGGGTGGTGGTCTTGCCGGTGCCGGCGGGGCCGACGACGAGGACGAGGCGGTCGTGGCCGGCCACGGCCCGGGCGGCGTCGGCCTGGAGGACGTCGAGCCCATCGGTGTCCACGGTGCGGGATGCCGTGGGGGTCGTGTCGTGGGCGTCGAGGGCGAAGGTGATGATCCGTTCCTCCTGGGCCAGCACCGTGGGGTGGGTCAGGTGAGAGGTGTTGGGGTCGAGCCAGATCGACCGGCCATCGGATGCCCGCACCGGGCCGTCGGCGGGTGGGTCGAGGTGCAGGTGGTCGGCGATGACCTGGTCGGTGGTGGCTTCCAGGGTGCGGGCCCAGCGGGTGCCGTCGAAGCCGGCCTGGACCGGGGTGAGGTCACAGATCGCTCGGAGGACGTCGATGCGCTTCCACGTGGATGCCTTGACCGACACCTGATCGAGCACGGCGTCGAGTGTCGGCAAGGGTTGCTGGGGGTTGGTCCGTGCCGCCCGCCGGGCTGCGGTCAGGACCCGGTCGGGGGTCCAGCCGATCCCTTCGGCTTCGGCGCGCCAGCGGGGCATGAGCTCAGCGAGGGGAATGCCGGTCTTGTCCCGGCGCGAGTCGGTGGCGGCCTCGCGGGAGATGACGGCGTACTCGCGCTTGGTCGGGTCCCGGCCCTCGCGTTCGCCGAAGGCGCCGAGGAGCATGTCGCGGAGGTCTTCGACCTGGCGGGTGCGCTTGGAGAACACCTCGAGGACCCCGTCGGGGATGCCGGCGATCTCGGCCTGGCCCTTGACGATCGGTTCCCACACCACCCCGTACCGGGCGGTCAGCTCGGTGCGCAGGACCGACTGGTAGAGGCCGCCCAGGGCCCGCTGGTTGTCCTTGAGGTACGAGGCGTCGAGCGCATACCAACGGCCATCGGGCAGCTGCACCTTGGAGCTGGTGATCCAGTGGGTGTGGAGCTGGGGGTCGTCCTCCCGCGACGTCGACTGCGGAAACACAGCCATGGTCAACCCGATGGCGTCGGGGTAGGACCGGGGGCCCTTGACCCGCACCCGGGTGGTGGCCCCATAGCGCTCGACGTGGTCGACCACGGCCTGGACGGCCAGGTCATGCGCTTCGCGCCAGCCGTCGTCGCCGGTGAGCGCCCACAGCACCGACACCGACTTCGGTGCCGAGAACGTGCCGTCGAACCCGGCCACGGCGTGGATGAGCTTCCCGTGCTTCGTGACCCGGTCGACGAACCGGGAGCCGAGCAGCGCGCCGGTGTGCGGGTCATGGCCCGACAGGAGGGCTTCGAGGTCCTCGGTCGTCACCTCCCCGGACAACCCGAGCTGTTCAGCGCCTCGTCCGGCCCAGATGCCGGGGCGCTCGCCGGTGCCGTCGGGGGTCAGGTACTGGGTGTAGTACGCGGCCGACGTTCCTGCCGAGCAGGCGTAGATCGTGTTCACATCCAGCACGGGATGCTCCCCTCCCGCTCCGCGGGCACCTGTCTGTCGTGTTGCTGGGTTCGTTGGTTGGCGGGATGGTGGGTCATCGCTCTGGGGTTCAGTCGGTGAACGGGAGCGCGGCCTGGACGACATTGTCGTCGGAGGGGGCGCTTGCCGTCCGGCGGGACTGGGACTGCGGTGTACTCGAGGGACGGGTCCGCTTCGAGGAACGCTTCGACGGGCGCGTCGCCCGGGCCGACGTCGGGTCCGGCTGGGTCGGCGGCAGAGCGTCGGCGCGCGGCTGGCCGTGTCCGGCGAAGTGGGCGAGCTCGTCGGCCGGGAACCGCAACGACCGGCCGAACCGCCGGCACGGGATCCCCTCCGCCCCACCCGACGCCAGATACAGACGCGCCTGGGCGTACACGGTCGTGCGGCCCAGGCGCAGGTAGGCCATCACCTCGGGAACAGTGAGGAACTCGGTCCGCTGCGGCATCACTGCCACCCCCAACTCTGAATCAACTCACCCGTGGAATGATGAGCGGGTTGACAGACTACACACGTGTAACTAGCTTGGCAACCCTGATGTTGAACACTCGATCTGTCGGTTGATGTCACGGGGGTGATGGCAGGATGGTGCGCGTGCCCCGCAAGAGGAAGCCCGCCACCCCGGTCTGGACCCCGAACCAGATCGTCGCCCACAACATCGCCAAAGCCCGCCTGTTGCGCGGCTGGACCCAGGACCAAGCCGCCGAGGCCTGCGAGCCCTACCTCGGCAGCCGGCTCTCCACCGCCAGCTGGTCCGCTCTCGAACGCTCCGTCGACGGCACCCGCATCCGCCAGATCGACGCCGATGAGCTCATTGCCTTCGCCCGCGCCTTCGACCTGCCCATCGGGTTCTTCCTCACCCCACCCTCGGCCTGGGACGGCCACGTCGTCTCGGTCCCCGACGCCAGCCCCGACGGGCTCGAGCCGATCGAGTTGTTCGACGTCGTCATCGGCACCCCCGACAACCTCGGCGCCTGGGAGCAGTACCTGCTCTCCTGGCCCCACCCCGGCCACCGCGTCCGCATCCACGACGACGGCACCACCGAGAACCTCGGTCGCGTCCAAGACGACGTCCACCCCCGACTCGCCGCCCTCACCACCCTCCGAGCCCGGATGCTCCTTCGCAAGCACTTCGGCGACCTCGACGCCGCCCGACACGCCCTCACCACCCTGGGCGACGTCCTCGACATCCTGGACCAACCGGAACCGATACACGACGACACACCCCGACAGAAGACAACCCGGAGCCCCCGCCGCAGCGACGAGGACTGATCACCAAGAGACCCAGCGGGAACCACCGGGCGCGTAACGAACTGCGCCACCGCCATCCGTGCCACGGTCCCGCCTGGTCCTGCGGCACCCGAGAAAGGAGACAGATGAGGCGAAGGCCGACCATCACCAAGCGAGGCGAGCGATGGAGCGCCATCGTCGACGTTGCTCCGCCCGGGTCGTCGGTGCGGGAGCAGCGCCGGCTCACGGGACGCACGAAGGCCGAGGTGTCCGCGCAGGTGGATGCGCTGCTCGGCGAGGTGCGGGACAACTCCTACGTCGCTCCCAGCGAGCTGACGTTCGGGCAGTACATGCTCGGCTGGCTCGACGCCCTCGAGCTGCGTGCCCACAAGGCGACGACCGTCATCGCATATCGACGGGTCGTGACCAACCACCTACTGACCCAGAAGCTCGGCGACGCACCCGATCCCAGGCACTGGCCCACGATCGCCCGCACCCGCCTGGACCTACTCACGGCACGTCAGCTCGACGACCTCTACGCCGGCCTCCTCACTGCCGGGCGCCGGGACGGGAAGGAAGGCGGCCTGTCTCGACGCAGCGTTCGCTTCCTGGCCTCAGTCCTCGGCAAAGCGCTCAAGGACGCTGCTCGCAAGGGGCTCGTGCGAACGAACGTCGCTCTCAACGCTGACCCGCCGTCGGAGAAGGCGAGCCAGGCACCGGAGACGAAGGTGTGGACGCCCGCGCAGGCTCGCCAGTTCCTCGCTTCGGTCGCCGAGGATCCGGACGCCCTGCTGTGGCGCTTCTACCTGGCGACCGGATGTCGACGCGGTGAGGCGCTCGGACTGCGCTGGTCCGACGTCGACCTCGACGCAGGGCGGATCTCCATCGCCCAGCAGTACACGATGGTGGGTGCCGTCCCGACGATGCTTTCGGTGAAGTCGGACCGCTCGCGACGTGTTGTCGATCTGGACCCAGCCACGATCGACTCCCTGCGCCGCCACCGAGTCCAGCAAGCCGAGCACAAGCTGGCGCTCGGAGAGTCCTACGACCCCGACGAGCTCGGCCTCGTCTTCGCCAAGGCCGACGGTTCGCCACACCACCCCAAGCGCGTGTCAGCGCGGTTCAAGGTACGCGTGGAACGGGCCGGGGTCCCGATGCTTCGGCTCCACGACCTGCGTCACACGGCTGCGTCGATCATGCTCGCCTCCGGGGAGCAGGCTCGTGTCGTCCAGGAGCGCCTCGGTCACTCCACGGTCGCGTTCACGCTGGCCCGCTACCAGAAGGTGCTGCCTGGAGCGCAGGCCGAGGCGGCAACCCGCTACGCACGCCTGCTCGACGGCTCCGACGGATAACCGATCGTCCCCCTGTCGGAGCCTCGCCGTTCGGAGGCACAATGGATTGCGTGACTACTGGTGAGGATCTGCTCGAGGAACGTCGGCGCGCCGGCGATCCGGGCATCACCCCGGAAGGCCGCGAGATCTTGCTGCGCCTGACGACCGGCGACCTCATGGACGACTTTCAGCCGCGCTGGACGCCGATGTCGAAGCCGACCCGGTCCTCGGTGGTCACGACACTGACGACCAAGCCTGAGAGTTTGCCCAGTCGCTGCGGATCCACTCCCCTGGCACCGGCCAGCTGTCGCAGCTGGTGGGCGCCGCCAGCCTCGTCCACGAGCGCCGGCTCTGGTTCGGAACCGCACGCAACGTAGGGAAGCGGCTGGCCGAGATCGCCGACGATCTCGGCATCAGCCTGCACGTCAGCGAGCCCGACGGCGGGCGCTGATCGCACCCCCGGCGGTGCCGGATCGTGCTGGTTCGGGCCCTCAGATGCCGGCCGGTGCTGATCCGTTCGTGACCATTTCGTGACCAGCCGGCCCCATTTCGGGGCTCGGCAGGGCTGTGACCTGGGCAAACAGAAGTGGGCGTAACAGGACTTGAACCTGTGACCTCACGCGTGTGAAGCGTGCGCTCTAGCCAGCTGAGCTATACGCCCGTGTGAGCGGGAGACCGTAGCACTCAGGTGGGGTCGCGTCAGTAGCCGGCGTCGACGTCCACCGGCCCGAGCAGGTGCTCCCCGGCGATGTAGCGGCGGACGTTCTCGCGGACCCGGGCCGAGAGGAGCGGCTCCGCCATCTCGGGCGTGTTCGCGACATGGGGAGTGAGGAAGCAGTTCGGCAGCGTCCACAGCGGGTGGCCGTCGGGCAGCGGCTCGGGGTCGACCACGTCGAGGCCGGCACCTCCGATGGCCCGCTCCTGCAACACCCGGACCAGGTCGTCGGTCACCACGTGACGGCCCCGCGCCACGTTCACCAACCACGCGTGGCCCGGCAGCAGGCGGAGGCGTCGCTCGTCGAACAGGCCCTCGGTCTCGGGCGTCAGGGCCAACGCGAGGACGACGAGGTCGGCGTCGGCCAGCTCGACGTCGAGCTCGTCGAGCGTCACGGTGCGGGTCGCGCCCGGGAACGGCGTGGCGCGGCGGCGGACCACGACCACCTCGCAACCGAACGGGGCCAGGAACCCGAGGAAGGACTCGGTGATGCCGCCACCACCGACGATGACGACCTTGGCGCCGATGAGGTTCCGGCCCGTCGGAGCCTCCCAGGTGCTGGCGCAGGTGTAGGTGCCCATCCCGCGCAGTCCGGCGAGGCCCAGCATCAGCGCATGCTCGGCCACCGGGTCGGCGTACACGCCCTTGCCGCACGTCCAGCGCCGGTCGTGGTCGAGCACGTCGACGTACGGCTCGATGCCGGCCCACGGCAGCTGGACCCAGTCCACGCCGGGTCGCTCGTCGAGGAGCCGTCGCAGGCCGGCCGCGTCCCGGGGGTCGGTCCAGACCACGGCCTGGGCCTCGCCCTCGGTGACCGGGTCACCACCACCGGCTCGGACCGCGTCGGCCAGCCACGGCCGGCCTCCGGCGGGCAGGACGAGGATGCGAGGACGAGGAGCCATGGACCTCATCCTCGCGGCCACGACGCGTGCGCCAGTAGATCTTGACCCGTTGGTCAGTTCCCGGGCCGGACGGCACACTGGACCCATGACCGCCGTCGACGAGACCAGCGACGACGACGGACCCGACGAGGAGGGCGGACGCCCGGTGCGGGAGGGCACGGCCATGGCCGTGCTCCGCCAAGACGTGTTCCGCCGGGTCTACACCGGCGCGTTCCTGTCGAACATCGGCACGTGGATGCAGAACGTGGTCCTGGGCGCCTACGTCTACGACCAGACGAGCTCCCCGTCGTTCCTCTCCATCGTCCTGTTCGCCCAGCTCGGCCCCATGCTGTTCTTCTCGGTGGTGGGCGGGATGCTGGCCGACACCTTCGATCGGCGCCGGCTGCTCGTCGTCGTCTCGGCCACGCAGGCGGCCCTCTCCATCGCCCTCGCCATGGTGGTCAGCGGCGACGAGATCCACCGGTGGGCCATCGTCGGCGTCGTGTTCCTCATGGGTGTGGGGCAGTCCGTGTTCGGGCCGACGTACTCCGCCCTGCTCCCCGACCTCGTGGGCCCCGGCAACCTGGCGGGCGCCATCTCCCTGAACTCGGCGCAGATGAACGGCTCCCGGGTCATCGGCCCCGCCATCGGCGGCCTGCTCTTCGCGCAGTTCGGCGCGCCATGGGTCTTCTCGCTCAACGCGGCCACCTACCTGTTCGTGATCGGCGCCCTGCTGACCGTGACGCTGCCCGACGTGGAGGGCGGGGACCCCGGCGAGTCCCGCCTGCAGCGCCTGGCGCTCGGGTTCCGCATCGCCCGTAACCGCTTCCCCGTCGGGCGGTGCCTGCTGACGATGGTGCTGTTCTCGCTCGTGTGCCTGCCCTTCATCGGCCAGATGCCGGTGCTGGCCGACAGCAACCTCGGCATCGATGCGCGCTCGACCGCCTACGGCTGGCTCTACGCCTGCTTCGGGCTCGGGGCCATGCTCGGCGCGCTCTCCGTGGGCACGGTGTTCGCCCAGGTGCAGATGGAGACCTTGGTCCGGGCCTGCATGTCGGCCTTCGGCGTCTCGCTGGCCGTCTTCGCGTGGCTGCGGGCGCCGATGCCGGCGTTCGTGCTCATCGTCGTCGTCGGCTTCTTCTACTTCGCCAGCGTCACGGCCCTCTCGACGGTGCTCCAGCTCCACCTGGCCGGGAACGAGCGGGGGCGGGTCATGGCACTGTGGATGATGGCCTTCGGCGGCACCGTGCCCGTCGGCAACCTCATCGCCGGCCCGCTCATCGAGGCCACGTCCGTGACGACCGTGGTGCTCCCCGGCGCGCTCGCCGCCATCGCGCTCGGCTGGTGGGCCGACACCCGCACCGACCGGCCCTACGCCCACTGACCCAGCTGGCTCCGGTTTCAGCGCAGGAGCAGATCCGCCACGCGCTCGAGCCCCGCAGCCCGGCTCGCCTTCACCAGCACCGCGTCGCCGGGGCCGAGCGGACCCAGCACCTCGACCGCCGCCTCGGGCGAGGCCACGTCGATGCCCACGCCGTAGCTGGGGCAGTCGACGGTGACCACCTCGACATCGAGCTCCTGGGCCAGCCGACCCATCGCGGCGTGGCGCTCGTCGCTGCTGGCGCCGAGCTCGGCCATCACACCGAGGACGGCGATGCGGCGATCGGCCTCCAGCGCGGCCAGCGAGTGGAGGGCGGCGGCGAGCGCGGTCGGGTTGGAGTTGTAGGCGTCGTTCAGCACCGTCGCGCCCGCACCCGTCCGACCGAGCTCCATGCGCCACGGCGACAGCGCCGCGCCGGCGAGGCCGGATGCGACCGCCTCCAGCGGCACACCCTGCACCAGCGCGGCAGCGGCGGCTGCCAGTGCGTTGCCGACCTGGTGCACGCCGTGCACGCCGAGCTGCACGTCCACCGTGCCCCACGGCGACGCCAGACGGAAGCGGGCGCGGAGGTCCTCGTCGACGTCGACCCGCTGGGCGACGACGTCGCCGCTCACCCCGTAGGTCAGCACCTGCGCGTCGGTCCTCGACGCCATGGCCCGGACCCGCGCGTCGCTGCCGTTCAGCACGACGTGGCCGTCGACGGGGATGGCCTCGACCAGCTCCGACTTCGCCCGGGCGATGCCCTCGATGCCGTCGGCGTACTCCGAGCTGTGGACCTCGGCGACCATGGTGACGATGCCGACGGTGGGGCGGGCGACGTCGCACAGCGACCGGATGTGCCCGATGCCCCGGGCCCCCATCTCCAGGACCACCCGCTCGGTGCCGTCGGGGGCGTTGACCAGGGTGAGGGGCACGCCGATCTCGTTGTTGAAGCTCTTCTCGCTGGCCGCGGTGCGGAACGTCGTCGCCAGCGCCGCCGCGAGCAGGTCCTTCACGGAGGTCTTGCCGACCGACCCGGTGATCCCGGTGACAGCCTCCGGCAGCCGGTCGCGGGCCACGGCCCCGAGGCGGGTCAGGGCCCGCATGGTGTCGTCGACCCGGACCGCCGTGCCGGCGTCGTGAGGTGAGCGCTCGGTGAGGTAGGCCACGGCCCCGGCGCGGAGGGCGGCATCGATGAAGTCGTGGCCGTCGCGCTCGGCGACGAGCGGCACGAACAGCTGCCCGGGCCGGGCCGAGCGGGAGTCGGTGCAGGCGCCCGAGACGGTGACGGGCGGACCGACGACCTCACCCCGGGTGGCGGCGGCGACCTCGGCGACGGTGAGCTCCACGGGCCGGAGTCTGGCAGCCGGTCCGCCTGGCACCACCCGGAGGCGCACCTACACTCCGGCGCCATGGCCCTCCCCGACCGGATCCGGCTCGTCGTGCTCTTCGGTGGACGCTCGGCCGAGCACGAGGTCAGCTGCACGACGGCTGCGCACGTGCTCCGGGCGCTCGACCTCGACCGGTACGAGCCCGTGCCGGTCGGCATCGGCCGGGACGGATCGTGGCTGCGGGCCGACGACGCCATCGCCGCACTCCGGGAGGGCGCCGCGGCGCTGCCGGGCCGGCTGGAGGCGACGGGCACCGCAGTCGAGCCCCTGCCGACGGTGCAACCCACGGCGGCCGACGTGCCGGTGGTGGTGCTGCCCCTGCTGCACGGTCCCTTCGGCGAGGACGGCACCGTGCAGGGCCTGCTCGAGCTGGCCGGTGTTCCCTACGTGGGCAGCGGCGTGCTGAGCTCGTCGGTCTCGATGGACAAGGTGGCGGCCAAGGAGCTGTTGTCCGCCCACGGCATCCCGCAGGGCGCGTGGCTGTCGGCCCGTCGGCACGAGATCGACGACGAGCTGCTCGAGCGGGCCGCCGACCGGCTCGGGTTCCCCATGTTCGTGAAGCCGGCGAACATGGGCTCCTCCATCGGCATCTCGAAGGTGCACGAGGTCGAGCACCTGGCGACCGCGGTGGCGGAGGCGTCGCGCTTCGACGAGTGGATCCTGTTCGAGGAGAACATCGTCGGCCGCGAGCTCGAGTGCGGGATCCTCGGCAACCTGACGCCCCGGGCCTCGGTGGTCGGCGAGATCCGCCCGGGCGCCGACTTCTACGACTACGACGACAAGTACGAGGACGGCGCCGAGCTGCTCATCCCGGCGCCCATCTCCCAGCCCATGAGCGACGAGCTGCGGGAGATCGCGCTGCGCACGTTCGCCGCCCTGCGCTGCGAGGGCATGGCCCGGGTCGACTTCTTCTGGGAGGAGGACGGCCGCGGCCCGCTCGTGAACGAGGTCAACACGATCCCCGGCTTCACCCCCATCTCCCAGTACCCCAAGCTCTGGGAGGCCAGCGGCCTGCCCTACGGCCGCCTGCTCGACGAGCTCGTGGCACTCGCACTGGAGCGCCACGAGCGTCGCTCGAGCTTCGAGACGGAACGCTGAGCGCCCCGGCCCGTTCCTACTTCTTGGTCTCGGCGAAGATCTCGGCGATCTCGTCGATGAGGTCGAGCAGCTTCTGGGCGTCGGCCTCGTCGTTGCTCTTCTTGGCGTCGCCAGCGGCCTTCGTGGCCCGCCAGAACAGGTCGTGCAGCTGCGGGAACTGCTCGACGTGCGGGGGCTTGAAGTAGTCGGTCCACAGCACCCACAGGTGCTCCTTGGCCAGCTGGGCCCGCTGCTCCTTGATGATGATGCAGCGGGTCTTGAAGTAGTCGTCGTCGGAGGCGTTGTACTTCTTCATCGTCTCGAGGACGGACTCGGCCTCGATGCGGGCCTGGGCCGGGTTGTACACGCCGCACATGAGGTCGCAGTGGGCGTCGGCCGTGGCAGCATCGTCGAGGTCGGCCACGGAGAGCAGTCGGGACACAATGCTCATGGGAGCTCCTTGGGGGTCATTGGTGAGGATGGACACTCGTGCCCGGACCCTAGCGGCGCTCATCGGCGCCGCCACGGGGGTCGCGGTCGGCGTCGCGGTGTCCACGTCGCTCGAGCGCCACCTGGTCCGCGGGGAGTCGATGGTGCCGGCGCTGCGGCCACGGGACACCGTGATCTCGGTGCGGGCCGACTCGGTGCTCGGCCGGTTCCGACGGCCGCGCCGGAGCCGCATCGCCGTCATCGCCCTGCCGTGGGAGCACGACCTCATCGGCGTGAAGCGCCTGGTCGCCGAGCCCGGCGAGCCGTGGCAGGACGGCGAGGACTCGGTGGCGGCCGGACCGGGCTGGGTGGCCGTCGGCGATCAGCGCACGCTGTCCACCGACAGCCGCCACCACGGCCGGGTGCCGACCGAGGCCATCCGCGGGGTCGTGGTCGGGCGGGTCAAGCCGCGCTGACGGGGCGCCGCCGTCGGATCCACCAGGTCAGCGCCGCCGCGCCGAGCAGGAGCGGGGCGAACGGCAGGGCGAAGCCGATGACGGTCGCCGCCACCGCCGCACCGGTCACGAGTGCGTCCCAACCGGTGGACAGACCGTCGCCGAACCCGGGAGGACCCGAGTCCCCCGGCGTCACGAGCGCCGCCTCCGGGTCCTGCAGGCGGAGCTCGGCGGTGATGGTCCCGTAGCTGGTGCGGTCCCGCAGGACCCGGAGCTGGCCGGCGATGACCTCGTGCTCGGCCTCCCGGTTCGTGAGCTCGCCCTCCAGCCGGCTGATCTCGTCGACGTTGGTGGTCTGGGCCAGGAACCCTCGGATCCGCTCGATGCTGGTGGCCAGGGTCGCCTGGCGGCTCTCGAGGTCGACGAAGCGCTCGCTGACGTCCTCGGCCTCGATGTGCTGGTCCTCGATCTCGCCGATGCCGACGATCGCGTCGAACACGGCGTCGAAGCGGTCGACCGGCACCTTCAGGACCACCCGGCCCTGACCCGGGCCCAGGTCTTGTGCGAACACGTACCCGCCCTCGACGGTCGCTGCGTCCCGGACCGCACGCACCGCTGCCGCCACGTCGTCCACCACCGCGCTGGTCGTGCCGGTGTAGATGATCTTGCGGTCGACCGCGGCGATGGGGACGGCGTCGAGGTCGACCGGGGCCACGTCGGCCACCGTGGAGCCCTCGGCCAACGCGCCGCCGCCAGCCCCGGTCGCAACGGCGTCGGCGCCGCCGGCGGACTCGGCGGACTCGGCGGACTCGTCGGAGGCGGTGGACGTGGCGTCGTCGTCGCGGGAGCACCCGACGCCGAGGAGCACGACGGCGACGAGGGCGACGAGGGCAGCGAATGTCCGGTGGAGGCGCATGCGGGTCTGACGTCGGGAGCCCGACCGCTGGTTCCCGTCAGGGGACGAGCGCCGCTCGCAGGAGGTCGACCAGCTGGTCGCGCCGGCGGACCAGCGACGCGAGCGTCGGCTCCTCCCCCAGCGCCCGCAGGACCTCGACCTCCGTCGCCAGGCCGGTCACCGACGAGTACGCCATGAGCACCAGCAGCTTGGGGTCGTGGCGTCGGAGCCGGCCGGCGTCCATCTCCACCTCCAGCCAGCCGGCCGCCGCGGTGAGCAGCGGCGCCACCTCCGCGGTCAGCCGGGTGGAGGTGGGCGGGCCCATGCGGTTCACCTCCCGCATCAGGCCGAGCATCGCCGGGTGGCGCGCCGCGAGCCGGAAGGCGGCGCGCACGACGGCCTCCACGCGCTCGAACCCCTCGCCGGTCTCGATCGCCCGAGCGAACCGCCGCTGCAGCTCGACCGCGCTGAAGTCGATGACCGCGTCGAGCAGCGCGTCCTTCGACGGGTACCAGTACAGGATGGCCTGCTTGGTCACTCCGAGGTGCCGGGCCAGGGCGTCGAGCGACGTGGCATCGATGCCGGTCGTGCCGAAGCTGTGCAGCGCGGCAGCGAGGATGCGGTCGGACGTGCCCACTTACCAGATGGTAAACACGGGGCCGTGCCGGATCTCTCCCCCCTGTCGATCGCGGACGCGCTCGACGGCCAGCGCATCGCCATCACCGGCGGCACCGGGTTCCTCGGCACCGCGCTGATCGAGCGCCTCCTGCGCCGGGCGCCCGGCTGCGAGCTGGTCCTGCTCATCCGCCCCAGCCAGCGCCGCAGCGTCGAGCAGCGGGCCCGCCGCGAGATCTTCAAGAACGACGCGTTCGATGTCCTACGGGCTCAGCTCGACCCAACCGCCGCCGACGGTGGTGAGACCTTCGACGCCATGATCGACCGGCGCATCCAGGTCATCGGGGGCGACGTCGCCTCCGACGGGCTCGGCCTGGACGAGTCCGGTCGCGCCGTCCTGGCCACCTGCGACACGGTCATCCACTCGGCCGCCACGGTGAGCTTCGACTCCCCGCTCGACCTCGCCGTCGAGGTCAACCTCCTCGGCCCGTCCCGCATCGCCGCCGTCCTCAACGAGATCTGCGCCGACGCCGAGCGGACCGCACCACCACCCCACCTGGTCGCCGTGTCCACCTGCTACGTCGCCGGCAACCGCAAGGGCGCGGCCAACGAGGAGCCGGTCGACGAGAACAAGTTCTGGTTCGGCGTGAACTGGCGCGACGAGGTGGCCGCGTCCCGGCGGACCCGGGCCGACGCCGAGGCTGCGTCCCGCATGCCCGACATGCTGGCGCAGTTCCGCAAGGAGGCCCGACGCGAGCTGGGCGCCGCCGGCACACCCCTGCTGGCGGCGAAGACGGAGCAGCGCCGGGCGGCCTGGGTCAGCGACCAGCTGGTCGAGGCCGGGCGGTCCCGGGCGGCGTCGCTCGGCTGGCCCGACGCCTACGCCTACACCAAGGCCCTCGGCGAGAAGGCGCTGTTCGAGCAGCGCGGCGACCTGCCCGTGTCCGTGGTCCGCCCCGCCATCATCGAGTCGTCCCTGGCCGAGCCGACCCCGGGCTGGATCCGCGGCTTCCGCATGGCCGAGCCGGTGATCATCTCCTACGCCCGTGGGCTCCTGAAGGAGTTCCCGGGCGTCCCCGAGGGCATCATCGACGTCATCCCCGTCGACCTGGTGTGCGGCGCGATCTGCGCCGTCGCCGCCGACGGCCCGGCCCGCAACGACGACGGCACCCTGGCCCCGCCCCGCATCGTGCAGTCGGCCTCGGGGTCGGCGAACCCGCTGCGCTACCGGCGCCTGGTCGACAACGTCCGCAGCTGGTTCACCGAGCACCCGATCTACGACGTCGACGGCCAACCCATCGTCGTCCCCGAGTGGAACTTCCCCGGCCGCGGTCGCGTGCAGGCCCAGCTGGAGCGGGCGAAGTCGGTCATCGACAAGGCGGAGTCGACCCTGCAGGCGCTCCCGCTCCGCGGTCGCCAGGCCGAGTGGGCTGCCGGCTTGGAGTCGACCCGCGAAGACGTGGAGCGGGCGCTCACCTACGTCGAGCTGTACGGCGCGTACGCCGAGTGCGAGGCGGTCTACGGGGTCGAGAACCTGCTGGCCCTCCACCAGCGGATGGACGAGGCCAGTCGGGAAGCGTTCGGCCTCGACCCCCGGGTCGTGGACTGGGACCGCTACATCCAGACGATCCACCTGCCGTCGGTGGTCCAGCACGCCCGGGTGAAGACCACGCCGGGCAGCTCCGACCGCGAGTCCCGGTCGTCCCGGCTGCGCCGCCAGGTCCTCTCCCCCGACCGCCACGTCGCCGCCTTCGACCTCGAGAACACCATCATCGCCAGCAACGTGGTGGCGTCGTACTCGTGGCTCGCCACCCGCCGCCTGCCCGCCGAGGACCGGCTGCGGTTCGTGCTGCGGACCCTGGCCGAGGCACCGTCGCTCCTCGCCGCCGATCGCCGCGACCGGAGCGACTTCCTGCGCCAGTTCTACCGGCGCTACGAGGGGGCGCCGGTCGAGCAGCTCGAGCAGGACACCGTCGACATGTTCAGCCACCTGCTGCTGACGAAGTCGTTCCCCGCCGCCGTGCGCCGCGTGCGCGAGCACCGGGCGCTCGGGCACCGGACGCTGCTCATCACGGGAGCCCTCGACATCGCGATCAGGCCGATCATGCCGCTCTTCGATGACGTGATCTGCGCCGAGATGACCGTGGCCCCCGACGGCACGTACACCGGCGAGCTCACCGACGTGCCGCCCACGGGCGAGGCCCGGGCCCAGGCGCTGTTCGACTACTGCGACGCCCACGGCCTCGACGCCGCCGAGTCGGTCGCCTACGCCGACTCCACCTCCGACCTGCCCCTGCTCGAGGCGGCCGGCTTCCCGGTGGCGGTGAACCCCGAGGCCCGTCTCTCTGCGCTGGCCCGCAAGCGGGGCTGGCTCGTCGAGCACTTCGACAAGGCCGAGGGCGGCAGCCATCCGTTGCTCCCGATCGGGCCGGCCTGGCGCACCGTCGCCCGATCGGCCACGACGGGGGGCACGCGGTGAAGGCGCTCGAGTTCTCCCGCAAGCCGGCCCGCTACGCGGCGGCCATGATCGCCGGCGCCCTCCGCCCCGGCGCCGGCGCGGCCGTGGGCCCGCTGCGCCTGCGCGACCTCGACCCCCCCGCCACGCCCGCCGATGGCTGGGTCACGCTGCGACCCCGCCTGGCCGGCATCTGCGGGTCCGACCTGTCCACCATCGACGGGCACTCGTCGCGCTACTTCGAGCCCATCGTGAGCTTCCCGTTCGTGCCCGGCCACGAGGTGGTCGGTGACCTGGACGACGGCACGCGGGCCGTGCTCGTCCCGGTGCTGCACTGCGAGGTGCGGGGCATCACGCCGCCCTGCCCCGGGTGCGCGTCGGGTGACGTGAACCGCTGCGAGCGCATCGCCTTCGGCCACCTCGAGCCCGGGCTGCAGTCCGGCTTCTGCGAGGACACCGGCGGCGGCTGGTCCGAGGCCATGGTGGCCCACCCGGCCCAGCTCGTCCCCGTGCCCGACGGCGTCGACGAGGCCGCCGTCATGGTGGAACCCGCCGCCTGCGCGGTCCACGCCGCGGAGGCGGTGCGGTCCCTCATCGGCAGCGCGGACGGCGGCCCGGTCGTGGTCATCGGCGCCGGCACCCTCGGGTTGCTGACCATCGCCGCCCTGCCCGACGGCACACCGGTCATCACCGGCGCCCGCTACCCGCACCAGAAGCGCCTCGCCGCCGAGCTCGGCGCCACCACCGTCGTGTCGCCCGACGAGCTGAACGGCGCCGTGCGCCTCGCCACCCGTTCGATGAAGCTCGGCAAGGACCACGGTTCCGGCCAGCTGGCCGGCGGCGCACCGGTCGTCGTCGACTGCGTGGGCAGCGAGGCGTCGCTCACCCAGGCCCTCGAGGTCGTCGCCCCCGGCGGCACCATCCTCGTCGTCGGCATGCCGTCCACCGTCTCGCTCGACCTCACCGGCCTGTGGCACCGCGAGGTGGCGCTCCGCGGGGTCTACGCCTACCGCCGCGAGGACTTCGACACGGCCCTCCAGCTGGTGACCCGGGCTGGACCCCACGGGGATCTCGGACGCCTCGTCAGCGCCACCTACCCCCTGTCCCGCTACGAGGACGCCATCGTGCATGCCGCCGACGCCGGCCGCCGCGGCGCCGTCAAGATCGCATTCGATCTCCGAACTTCCGCCCGACAGACAGACTCGAGAAGCTGATGCCTCGCCCCGGACTCGTCCTCGACGTCGACTCGTCGACCCCGCCGATCGTGTTCCACCACGGCGAGGGCTTCGCGCTCGAGAAGCTGCCCGCCGGCCGCAGCCGGGTCATCTACCCGCCCGAACCCGTCGCCGGCCTCAAGGACACCGACGCTGCGATCCGACACGCGCTGGAGCATCCGCTCGGTGACAGCCAGCCCCTGTCCTCGCTGCTGTTCTCGGGCATGAAGCTGACCATCTGCTTCGACGACATCTCGCTGCCCCTGCCGCCGATGCGCAAGCCCGACGTGCGCCAGCGGATCATCGAGGCCGTCCTCGACACGGCAGCCGCCAACGGCGTCGACGACGTCGAGATCATCGCCGCCCTGGCCCTGCACCGCCGGATGACCGAGGACGAGCTGCGCCACGCCGTGGGCGACCGGGTGTACGACGCCTTCGCCCCCAGCGGCCGGCTGTACAACCACGACGCCGAAGACCCCGACGGCATGCTGGAGATCGGCACCACCGACAAGGGCGAGCTGGTCGAGATCAACAAGCGCGCCGCCACGTCGGACCTCATCGTCTACGTGAACATCAACCTCGTCTCCATGGACGGGGGCTGGAAGTCCACGGCCACGGGCCTGGCCGGCTACCGGTCGCTGCGCCACCACCACAACGTCCACACCATGCAGCACAGCCGGTCGTTCATGG
>JBKHVG010000022.1:0-61822 GCA_046570205.1 Acidimicrobiia bacterium | reverse complement strand
CAGAAGGTGGCGTAGGTGGAGAACTTGAAGCCCTTGCGCCAGTCGAACTTGTCGACCGCGTGCTCGAGCCCGAGGTTCCCCTCCTGGATGAGGTCGAGCAGGTCCATGCTGGCGGGCAGGGGGTACCGCTTCGCCAGGCTCACCACCAACCGGAGGTTGGCGCGGATGAACTCGTCCTTGGCGCGAGCGCCCTGCCGGACGGCTCGCTTCAGCTCGACGCCGGTCTCGCCGGCGTCGAGGCGTGTCTGTGCGGCCTGGCCGGCCTCGATGCGCTGGGCGAGCTCTCGCTCCCGGGCGGCGTCGAGGAGCGGCACCTGGCCGATCTCGTGCAGGTACTGACCGATGGAATCCTTCATGTTCTTCACCTCGGAGGTAGGAACACGGGGCACCACCACGCCATTCCGCATCGGGCATGGATTCCACGGTTTCCGCCGGAGAAATGCGCCACCCGGGGCCACGAGGAGGTGACCGCCGGCGCCAATAGCCTTCTCCCGTGCGACAGGGCCCCCACTCGATGATGCCGAGCGATGCGTCGGCGATCGACGGCGCCTCGCTCGACCGCTCCATCGTCCGGCGGGTCCTGGAGTTCGCTCGTCCGTACCGAGCGCAGATTTTCGGCTTCCTGGCTGCCATCGTCACCGCCGCCCTGCTCGGTCTGGTGCCGCCGCTCGTGACGAAGTGGATCATCGACGAGGCCATCCCACGCGGCGACCGCGACCAGTTGGGGATGCTGGCCGGCTTCGCCATCGCCGCCGCCGTCGCCGACGCCGGTCTCTCGCTGGTCGAGCGCTGGCTGTCGGCCCGCATCGGTGAGGGGCTCATCTACGACCTGCGCGTCCGGGTCTTCGACCACGTCCAGCGACTGCCCGTCGCGTTCTTCACCCGCGCCCAGACCGGTGCGCTCGTCTCCCGGCTCAACAACGACGTCATCGGGGCCCAGCGGGCGCTCACGGGCACGCTCGGCTCGGTGGTGTCCAACGTCGTGGTGCTCGTCACCACCGTCGTCGCCATGGCCGCGCTCGAGTGGCGGCTGACGATCTTCGCCATCGCCCTCCTGCCGGCGTTCCTCATCCCGGCCCGGCGGGTCGGCACCAAGCTCCAGGCCATCAGCCGGGAGCAGATGGACCGCAACGCTCGGATGAACTCGACCATGACCGAGCGGTTCGGCGTCGCCGGCGCCATGCTCGTCAAGCTCTTCGGCCGCCACGACGACGAGTCGGCCCGGTTCAGCGACGACGCCGCCGGCGTCCGTGACACCGGCGTGCGCAGCGCCGTGCTCAGCCGCATCTTCTTCTCGGCGGTGTCGCTCGTCGGGGCCCTCGGCATCGCCTTCGTCTACTGGTGGGGCGGCCTGATGGTCATCGACGGTGGCATCAAGCTCGGCACGCTGGTGGCCCTCGGGGTGCTGGTGCAGCGCATCTACCAGCCCCTCACCGCGCTCACGAACGCCCGCATCGACGTGATGACCGCGTTCGTCTCCTTCGAGCGCGTCTTCGAGGTGCTCGACATCCGCAACGCCATCCAGGACCGGCCCGGTGCCGTCGACCTGGTCGACGTCCGCGGCGAGGTCGACCTCGACGACGTCTGGTTCACCTACCCCACCGCCGACGACGTCTCGCTCCCGTCGCTGGCCGGCGCCGTCGTCGACCACGACCGCTCGTCCGGACCGGTGCTCCGAGGCGTCGACGCGCACATCGAACCCGGCCAGCTGGTCGCCATCGTCGGACCCTCCGGGGCCGGCAAGACCACGCTGACCTCCCTCCTGCCGCGCCTCTACGACGTGGACTCCGGGGTTGTGCGCATCGACGGCCGGGACGTGCGCGACCTCACCCAGGACACGCTGCGCCGGGCCATCGGCGTGGTCAGCCAGGACCCGCACCTGTTCCACGACACCATCGCCGGCAACCTGCGGTACGCCCAGCCGGAGGCCACGCTCGACGACCTGCGCCGGGTGTGCGCCGCAGCCCGCATCGACGAGGTGATCACCGCGATGCCCGAGGGCTACGACACCGTCGTCGGCGATCGCGGCTACCGCATGTCGGGTGGCGAGAAGCAGCGGCTCTCCATCGCGCGCATGCTGCTCAAGGACCCGGCCATCGTCATCCTCGACGAGGCCACCAGCCACCTCGACTCCGAGAACGAGGCGGCCGTCCAGGCGGCGCTGGCGGAGGCGCTGGTCGGACGGACGTCGCTCGTCATCGCCCACCGCCTGTCCACCATCACGACGGCGGACCAGATCCTGGTGGTCGACGCCGGTCGCATCGTGGAGTCGGGCCGCCACGACGAGCTGCTGGAGGCAGGCGGCCTCTATGCCGACCTGTACCGCACGCTCGTGCGGGGCGAGCCGGCACCCTCGGCCTAGGAGCGCAACGCCAGCACTGCCAGTTCCTAGAGGTTGTCGCGCAACCAGGCCAGGTCGTCCGTGCGGCCCTCCTCGGCCGTCTCGCAGATGACCGGCGCACCGGCGGTGCGCACGACGTGGAGGATGGCCTCGGGGTCGATCTGGCCCTTGGTGAGGTTCTCGTGGCGGTCCCGGCCCGAGCCGCTCTCGTCCTTGGAGTCGTTGCAGTGGACGAGGTCGACCCGACCGGTGATGCCGATGATGCGTTCCACCGCGTCGACGAGCTCCTCGCCCGCCGCCCAGGCGTGGCACGTGTCGAGGCAGAACCCGATGCCGGTGTCGGCGATGTGGTCCCACAGGCGGGCGATGGTGTCGAAGTGCCGGGCCATGGCGTGATCGCCGCCGGCGGTGTTCTCCAGGTACACGGGCATGTCGGTCTCGAGGCTGTCGAGCGCCTTGCGCCAGCGCACGAACCCCTCGGCCTCGTCGTCGTCCTCGGCGACGTGGCCTCCGTGGACGATGACCGCGGCCGCACCGATGTCGGTGGCGGCGTCACACGTCTGCTGGAGGATCTTGCGGCTCGGGATCCGGACCTTGTTGTTCGCCGACGCGACGTTGATCAGGTACGGGGCGTGGACGTAGACGGGGATCTCCGCCGCGCGCAGCTGGTCGGCGTCGGCGCGGGGTGCGGGCTTCTTCCACGACTGCGGGTCGCCGAGGAAGATCTGCACGCACCCGGCGCCCTCGGCCGCCGCCACGCCGAGGGGATCGTCGGGGGCGACGTGGCTCCCGAGGAGCAGGTCGGTCATGGCGGCGACGGTAGTGGCAGTTGGTCAGCTCGCCGACCCGGCGGGCACCATGCCCCACCGTGGACGACCGCACCCGGCGCCGCCGGATCCATCGCCAGGCGCTGTCGATCGCGCTGGCCCTGTCCCCCTTCGGGATCGTGTTCGGCGTGGCGTGCGTCGACGCCGGCCTCGGCTTGGGCGAGGCCATCGGGTTCTCCGCCGTGGTCTTCACCGGGTCGGCCCAGTTCGCCGCGGTCGGCGTGCTGGGCGATGGTGGCGGCGTGGTGGCGGCGATCAGCGCCGGCCTGCTGTTGAACATCCGGTCGCTGGCGTTCGGCGTGCTGCTGGCACCGTCGCTCACCGGTGGCATCGGGACCCGCGCCGTGCTGTCCCAGCTGGTGATCGACGAATCCACGGCCGTCGCCACGGTCCAAGACGAGCACCGGTGGCGCCGCTACGGCTTCATCGCCGGCGGGCTCGCGGTCTTCACGGTCTGGAACCTCACCACCATCGCCGGCGTCCTGCTCGCCTCGGTCGACGACGGCTTCATCACCGACCTCGGCCTCGACGTGGCCGCGCCCGCTGCCTTCCTCGCCCTGCTCTGGCCCCGGCTGGTCGGCGCGGGTGGTGCCGACGGCCGGCGCATCGCCACCGCCGGCGGGCTCGTCGCGGCCGCCGCCGTCCCGTTCACGCCACCCGGCATCCCGATCCTGGTGGCCGGCCTGGGCGTGCTGGCCGCTCGACCCCGACGAGCCACGCCGTGAGCGCCGCGTCCGTCGTCATCGTGGGGCTCGGCCTCGGCACCTACGCGCTCAAGGCCGCCGGCCCGCTGCTGCTCGGCGGTCGGACGCTGCCGGCCCGGGTCGAGCGTGCCGCGCAGCAGCTCCCGACCGCCCTGCTCGCCTCCCTCGTCGTGGTGAGCACGATCGCCGTGGACCGGTCGGTGGTGCTCGACGCCCGCCTCGCCGGCGTCGTCGCCGCCGGCGTGGCGCTGCGGGTGCGGGCCCCGTTCCTCCTCGTGGTCGCCGTGGCGGTGGCGGTCACCGGTGGGGTCCGTGCGCTCGCCGGGTGAAACGGGCGTGCGGGTCCGGCCGCCCATCGCCTTGGCTGCCGGACCGTGACCGCCGAGCGCGAACCCTTCCCCCGCACCGAGCGGACCGCCATCGGCCGCAGCCCCGAGCGGGGCACGCACGACCGCTCCGTGGCCGAGGCGATCCTCGACGAGGGTCTGCTCTGCCACGTCGGCCTCGCCACCGATCACGGTCCCGTCGTGATCCCGACCACGTACGCCCGCCGCGGCGACGAGCTGCTCATCCACGGATCGCCGGCCGCCTCGTGGCTGCGCGCCACGGGGAAGGGCACGCCCGTGTGCGTGACCGTCACGCTGCTCGACGGCCTGGTGCTCGCCCGCAGCACCTTCCACCACTCGATGAACTACCGGTCGGTGGTCGTGTTCGGCACCGCGGAGCCGATCATCGACCACGCCGAGAAGGCGGCCGCCCTCGACGCGATCGTCGAGCACGTCGTCCCCGGGCGCACCGGCGAGGTGCGGCCGATGCGCGACGACGAGGTCCGGGGCACCCTCGTGGTGCGCCTGCCCCTCCAGGAGGCCTCCACCAAGGTCCGCACCGGTGGACCCATCGACGACGAAGCCGACCTCGGGCTCGTGGACGTGTGGGCCGGCATCGTGCCCGCGACGCTGTCGTTCGGCGAACCGCAGGCCGACGACATCGCCCCCGACCTGCCACCCCCACCGAGCGTGATCGGCTACCGCCGCAGCACCCGGTGAACGAGCGAGCCGGTCGGGGGGAGGCGCTCGTCGTCACGTTCGTAAGCAGCGGCGTGTGACCCGTCGGCCGGTGCCAGACTCGACCGGTGCAGCTCCCTGGCGGCTTCCGGGCCCACACCGCCAACATCGGCATCAAGGACGACACCACCGACTTCGCCGTCATCGCGGCTGAGCGTCCCTGCGCTGCGGCAGCCGTCTTCACCCGGTCCCGGTTCGCCGGCCCCAGCGTCACGCTGTCCCGTGGGCACGCGAGCGATGGGACGCTCCAGGCGGTGGTCGTCGTGTCCAAGAACGCCAACGTCGCCACCGGAGCCGACGGCGACGCCGATGCGCTGGAGCTGGTCGAGGGCGTGGCCCGCGCCCTCGGGTGCGAGCCGGTCGACGTCCTCGTTGCATCGACCGGCGTCATCGGGCGGCGCTACCCCATGGATCGCATCCGCACGCACCTCGCGTCGATGCCGCCGCCCACCTCCACCGATGCCCTCGCCGTCGCCGAGGCGATCATGACCACCGACACGCACCCGAAGGTGGCCCGAGCCACCCTGCCCGCCGGTGGGGGCGGGGGTGAGGCCAGCGTCGTTGGCATCGCCAAGGGGGTCGGGATGATCGAGCCCGACATGGCCACGATGCTGGCCTTCGTGCTCACCGATGCCGCCGTCGATGCCGACGTCCTCGACCGCACGTTCCGGGCCGTGGTGGAGCGCACGTTCAACTCCCTGTCCGTCGACACCGACACCTCGACGTCGGACACCGCCGCCGTGCTGGCGAGCGGCGCCGCGGGACCGGTCGACGAGGCCGACTTCGAGGCCGCCCTCGACGCCGTGTGCCTGGACCTCACCCGCCAGCTCGCCGCCGATGGGGAGGGCGCCACGACGCTCATCGTGGTCACCGTCGACGAGGCGCGGGATCACGCGCAGGCCAAGCGGGTCGCCAAGGCCATCGTGAACTCCCCGCTGGTGAAGACCGCCGTGCACGGCGCCGACCCGAACTGGGGGCGCATCGCCATGGCCATCGGCAAGTGCAGCGACGACACCGACATCGACCAGCGCGCCGTCACCATCCGCATCGGTGGCCGTGAGCTCTACCCCAAGCCGGCCGGTGACGCCGATCTGGCCGAGATGGTGGCGCACCTCCGGGGTGACGAGGTCTCGATACAGGTGTCCCTCGGCGTGGCGCCCGGCGACGACGGCGGCCGGGCCACGGTCTACGGATGCGACCTCACCGACGGCTACGTCCGGATCAACGCCGACTACACCACCTGAGTTCTGACCCGGTGTGGGCCACGATCCACCGCGTGGCGTAGCCTCGCCGGCGACGGCGGGCGGGCCTTGGACGACGGAGCTCACGGTGGCGACTCTCACGATCGAGAAGGTGCTCGACCGGGCTGCCGCTGTCGCGCACGACGTGGCCGCGCCGCACGCCGAGGAGGTGGACGCCGCCGCCCGCTGGCCCGAGGAGTCGCTGCGGGCCCTGCAGGAGGCCGGGCTCGGAGGGCTGGTCGTGCCCGAGCGGGCCGGCGGGCTGGGCCACGGGCTGCTCGCGCTCGCCCAGGTCTGCGAGGTGCTCGGCCAGGCCTGCGCATCGACCGCCATGTGCTTCGGGATGCACGGCGTGGGTTCAGCGGTCATCGCGGCGAAGGCCACCGAGGAGCAGCAGGACCGCTACCTCGACCCCATCACCTCCGGCCGCCACCTCACCACCCTGACGCTGAGCGAGCCCGGCACCGGCGCCCACTTCTGGTTGCCGCGAACCGAGCTGCGCCCGGCCGGTGACGGCCTCGTCGTGACGGGCACCAAGACCTTCGTCACGAGCGGTGGCCACGCCGACTCCTACGTCGTGTCGGCCGTCGACGCCGCGGCCGACGCCCCCATCGGCGAGTTCTCCTGCGTGGTGGTGGACGCCGACGCCCCGGGCCTCGAGTGGGGTCCGCCGTGGGACGGCCTCGGCATGCGCGGCAACAGCAGCCGCTCGGTCGAGCTCCGGGAGGTGCGGCTGCCGCACGCCGCCCTGCTCGGCGAGCCGGGTGACCAGATCTGGTACGTGTTCAACGTCGTCGCGCCGTACTTCCTCATGGCCATGGCCGGCAGCTACCTCGGTGTCGCCTCCGGTGCCTTCGAGGACATGCGCATGCACGTGACGCAGCGCCGCTACAGCCACGACGGCAGCCGCCTCGCCGAGCAGCCGGTCATCCAGCACCGCGTCGGCGAGCTCTGGGCGGCGGTGGAGCGCACCCGCCAGCTGGTGCACCACGCGGCGGACGGCGGCGACCGGGGTGAGCCCTGGGCCCTCGCGGCGCTCGCCTCGGCCAAGGCCGAGGTCGCCGAGTGCGCCACCGACGTGGTGAACGGGGCCATGACCCTGGTCGGCGGGATCGGCTACCGCGAGCACGGTGCCCTCGGCCGCCGGCTGCGCGACGCGCGCGCCGCCCATGTCATGTCACCCACGACCGACCTGCTGCGACTGTGGACCGGGCGAGCGGTGCTCGACGAGCACATCCTCGCCGACTGATCGACCACGATGACCGACGTCGTCGTCGTCGACCTCCCCGACGCCACCATCCGACAGATCGGGGCCCGCACCGGGCGCAACCCGACGGCGATCGCCTCCAGCCAGCCCCTGGACGACCTCGTCGACGACGAGACGCTGGTGGTGGTGGCCGCCGCGGCGTCCTCAGGCGTCGCGGTGGCGCAGGCCGTCCATCGCCTGGCGCCCGAGGTGGCCGTGGTCCTGGTGGCCGACGACGTCGCCGGGGGCAACGAGATGCGGGCCACGCTCACCGTCACTCCCGGCATCAGCCGCCACGTCAGCTGCGTCACGTGGGACCAGCCGGGCACGCTGGACCGCATCGCCGACGAGGTCGAGCGGGCGCAGCTGCGGCTCCAGCACCGCCGGACGCTCGAGCACGTCCGCCAGGACGTGCTCGCCTTCGAGGGCACGGCCCCCGAGACGCTGTCGGTGTACCTGGGCCAGCTGTTCGACCACGCACCGGTCGGCATCCTGCTGGTCGGTCCCGACGGCGTGGTGCGGGCCGCAAACCCGTGCAGCGCCACGGTCCTCGGGTGGCAGCCCCGGCACGCCGTGGGCACCTCGCTGGAGGCGATGTTCGCCGGCGACCAGCACGGGGCCGTGGATGGCCTGCTGCAGGAGGCGGTGGCGTCGGGCCGGCCCAGCGAGGCGACCCTCACCCGCACCGGTCCCGACGGCGCCACCCAGCACCTCGAGATCACCGTGGCGCCCGTCGACCCGGACCACTGGGACCTGGGTGTGTTCGTGCTCCTGCGCGACGAGTCCGAGCGCATCGACGCCCTGGCCTCGGCCGAGCGGGCCCGGCGCACCGCCGAAGCCGAGGCCAAGCGCTACGCCGAGCTGGCCTGGACGCTGCAGGAGAGCCTCCTGCCGCCGGACCTGCCGGCGATCGCCGGGGTGGAGCTCGGGAGCCGGTTCCACCCGGCCGGCGACGGTGCCGAGATCGGCGGCGACTTCTACGACATCTTCCAGGTCGGCGAGGACGAGTGGTTCGCGGTCATGGGTGACATCTGCGGCAAGGGCGCCGGCGCGGCCCGCCTCACCGCCCTCACCCGCTACAGCCTGCGGGCCACCACCGTACGGACCAGCTCGGTCGAGCAGAACCTGACCGAGCTCAACGCGGCGCTGGTGCGCCAGTACGACCTCGACCACCAGCGCGGGGAGCACCGCTTCGCCACGGCGGCCGTCATCCGGTTCCGCCGCGACGACGACGGCATCGCCGTGGTCGCCGGGTCCGGTGGGCACGCCCCACCCCTGGTCGGCCGGGCCGACGGCACCGTGGAGGAGGTGCCGTGCCGGGGGCCGCTGCTCGGCGTCTTTCCCGAGGCGACGTTCACGACCGGCGGGACCCGCCTGGCACCGGGCGACGTGCTCGTCCTCTACACCGACGGGGTGACCGAGGCCCGCCGCGGCCGCGAGGAGTGGGGCGAGGAGCGCCTACGGGCCCTCCTGTCCTCGTGTGCCCGACGACGTGCGCCCGACGTCGCCGGCGAGATCGAGCAGGCCGCCCTCGCCTTCCAGGGTGGCGTGGCCCGAGATGACATCGCCGTCCTGGCCATCAGCCCGGGAGCGGGGCTCAGCTGACGATCATCCAGACCATGGCGAAGTGGCAGGCCGCCGCCGCCACGGTGCAGGCGTGCCAGATCTCGTGGTACCCGAAGACCGACGGCCGTGGATCGGGACGCTTGAACAGCAAGATGAGGGCGCCTACGGCGTAGATGGCACCGCCGGCGGTCAGCAGCGCGACGGCGCCGGAGCTGATGTTGGCGATGATCCCGGGGAGCGCGAGCAGGCCGGCGCCACCCATCACGCCGTACATGGCGTTGCTGGAACGAGGGAAGCGGTGGATGCCGAAGGACTTGAGGGCGATCCCCACCGCCGCCGCGGCCACCACCCCGACGAGGAACGCCCGACCAGTCCCCGTCGGGAGGACCAGCACGCAGATCGGGACCCAGGTGCCGGCGATGAGCAGGTAGATCATCGAGTGGTCGGCCAGCTGCATGCGGCGCCGGACCGTGGGCGACTTGGCCAGGCGGTGGTAGCTGGCCGAGGTGGCGAACACGACCAGCTGGGCGACCACGTAGATGGCGGCCGCGACCCGAGCCCGGGAGCCGACGGCATCGAGCACCAGCAGCACGCCGAGGGGCACGACGGCGAAGGTGCCGGCGGCGTGGAGCATCCCGCGGTACTTCGGACGGGGCCACAGGTACGACGGGGTGTCGTACCGGGGCTCGATCCGGAACAGCTCTGCGGCGCTCATCGGCACCATCCTCGCGTCGCGCCTCTCGGGGACCGGCACCCGGGTCAGGCGGTCGGGGTCTCGGAGCCGCACCACTCGAGGGCGAAGGGGTACGGGTTGACGCTGGCACCGGCCACCATGACCTCGAAGTGGAGGTGGGGGGTGCCGCCGGCGTTGCCCGAGGAACCGACGGTGCCGATGGGCGTGCCCGGCTCGACCCAGCCGTCGCGGGCGGTGAGCGTCTGGAGGTGGGAGCCGAAGTAGGTGTTGCCGTCGGCGCCCTCGAGCCAGAACCCGAGGCCGCCCAGGGCGGAGTTGGAGGTCCGGATCGCACCGGCGGTGGGGGCGTACACGGGTGTGCCGTGGGGCGCCATCATGTCGACCCCCTTGTGGCGCCGGCCGCCGGAGCGGGCGAAGCCCCACGAGTCGATGAACCGCGACCCGGGGGTGGGGCACACGTGGCTGGGTGGCGGGGGCGGCGGGGCCGGGGTGGCGGCAGTGATCATGTGGGCGGTCGTCGCCGCCACCACGTCGATCCCGTCGCCGGCGAGGCTGCCCACCGGCTCGAACAGCGGGGCGAGGGACGCCACGGCGGGCGGTGCCTCCACGTCGGCCCGGGCCGGCGGGCCGAGCAGCACCACGGTGGCGGCTGCGGCGGCGACGACGGCCACGGCGGCGGAGGCGAACGCGTGGGGACGGCGTCGGACAGCCCGCGCGGGGGCCGAGGGCTGCTGGCGCATCGGGAGATGCTTCCATTACGGAAACGTGACGGTCAAGTCGAGACCGTCACGCCTCCGTAACCAGAAGCTGTTCTGGGCAGACCTCCCGCGGGGAAGGCCGGCTCAGCTGAGGCGCTGGACCACCATGGCCATGCCCTGGCCGCCGCCCACGCACATGGTCTCGAGGCCGAACTCCTTGTCCTCGTCCTGGAGGGCGTTGAGGAGCGTTGTCATGATGCGGGCGCCGGTCATGCCGAAGGGATGGCCGAGGGCGATGGAGCCGCCCTTGACGTTGAGCTTGTCGAGGTCCATGCCGAGGTGCTTCGCTGAGGGCAGGACCTGGGCGGCGAAGGCCTCGTTGATCTCGTAGAGGTCGATGTCGCCGATGGTCATGTTGGCCCGGGCCAGGGCCTGGCGGACCGCGCCGACCGGCCCCATGCCCATGATCTCCGGGTTCAGGCCGGTCACACCCGAGGACACGATGCGGGCCAGCGGCGTGATGCCCAGCTCCTTGGCCTTGGTGTCGCTCATCACGACGACGGCGGCGGCGCCGTCGTTCAACGGGCACGCGTTGCCGGCGGTGACCGAGCCGTCGGGACGGAACACCGGCTTCAGCTCGGCGAGCTTCTCCACGGTGGTGCCGGCGCGGGGGCCGTCGTCCTTGGAGACGACCGTGCCGTCGGGGAGGGTGTAGGCCGTGATCTCGCGCTCGAAGAAGCCGTTCTCCTGGCTCTCGACGGCACGCTGCTGGGACCGGGCCGCCCACTCGTCCATCTCCTGGCGGGACACGCCCTCGGACTGGACGACGTTCTCGGCTGTCTGGCCCATGGCGATGTAGATGTCCGGGAGGTGCGACGGGGGCGTCCACGTGTCGGCACCACCCTGGCTGCGCTCGGCGGTGCGGGCCTCGGCCTCGGCGAAGGCGGGGTTGTGCGGCCCGGTGTCGGAGGCGCCGTGCAGGTAGCGGGACACCGCCTCGACGCCGGCGGCGATGAACACGTCGCCCTCGCCGGCGCGGATGGCGTGGGCGGCCATGCGGATCGTCTGCAGCGAAGACGAGCAGTAGCGGTTGACGGTCACGCCGGGCACGTCGTCGAGGCCGGCGAGCAGGGCGGCGACGCGGGCCAGGTTGTACCCGGCCTCACCGGCGGGCTGGCCGGAGCCGAGCATGACGTCCTCGACCAGGGTCGGGTCCAGGGCGGGCACCTTGGAGAGCACGTCTCGGAGGACGAACGCCGTCATGTCGTCGGGGCGGGCCTCGGCGAGGGAGCCCTTGTTGGCTCGACCGATGGGCGTGCGGGACGTGGCGACGATGACTGCTTCGGGCATGGGGCCCTCCTACGGCTCGGGAACGAGCGCTGACAGTACCGTCGGAGTCGTGGACGGTGAACTCGGAGCGCCGACGGCGACGGCGCCCACCTGGTCCGTCGGCGAGCTCTCGCAGGCCATCGGCGAACGCCTGCGGGCCTCCTTCCCCGCCGAGGTGTGGGTGCGGGGCGAGATCCACGACCTGGCCCGGGCCCGCTCCGGCCACGTGTACTTCACCCTGCGTGACGCCGACCGCGACGTCACCGCCCAGCTCCCCGTAATGCTGTCCAGCACGAACAAGGTGCGGGTGAACCGGCTGCTCCTGCGGGGCGGCGGTCGGGTGCGCATGACCGACGGCACCGAGGTGCGGATCCGGGGCCGGCTCGACTGGTACGAACCCCGTGGTCAGCTCCAGCTGCAGATGACCTCGATCGACCCGGCGTTCACGCTCGGCCAGCTGGCTGCGGCCCGTGCCGAGCTGCTCGACCGGCTCCGGGCCGAGGACCTCGTGGACGCCAACGCCCGGCTCCAGATCCCCGTGGCGCCCCTGCGCATCGGGCTGGTCACCTCCGCCGGCAGCGCCGCCGAGGCCGATGTGGTCGACGAGCTGGTGCGGTCCGGGTTCCGCTTCGAGATCAGCCGGGCCGACGTGCGGGTGCAGGGGCCCGAGGCACCGGGCGCCATCGCCGGCGCCATCACCGGGCTGGCCCGGACCCGGGTCGACGTCGTGCTGGTCGCTCGTGGCGGCGGAGCCACCACCGATCTGGCCGCCTTCGACTCCGAGCTCGTGGCCCGGGCCATCGCCGCCGCCGGGCGGCCCGTGGTCACCGGCATCGGCCACGAGCTCGACCGGTCCGTCGCCGACGAAGTCGCCCACACCGCGGCGAAGACGCCGACGGCCGCAGCCCAGCACGTCGTCGGGCTGGTCGCCGTCGCGCTCGACCGGGCCGAGGATGCGTGGCAGCGCATCAGCGTTCGGGCCATGCACGTCCTCGACGGGGCCGAGCTCCACCTCGGCCGGTCCCGGGCCCGGGCCGTGGTGGCGGCGCGCGCCGCGGCCCATCGGGAGCAGAGCCGGGTCGATGACGCCGCCGCCCGCCTGGCTCGCTGCGCCACGGCGGTGCTCGGCGGGGCCGACCGCCGCCTCGACGAGCTGTCCGTCCGGCTGACCACCACCTCTCGCCGGCGCCTCGACGACGCCGCCTCCCGCGTCGACCTGCTCGCGACCCGGGCCGATCTCCTCGACCCCGCTCACGTACTGGCCCGGGGGTGGTCCATCGCCCGGACCCACGACGGCCGGACGCTGCGCTCGGTCCACGAGGTGGAGGTGGGCGACGTCATCGAGGTGCGCATCGGTGACGGCACCCTCCACACCCGGGTCGAGCGCGTCGACCACGATGGCCGGCCATGACCGACGCCGACCCGTCCGCCGCCGAGCCCGCCGCCTACGCCGAAGCGGTCACCGAGCTGGAGTCGATCCTGCGGCAGATCGAGGACGTCGAGGTCGACGTCGACGTCCTGGCCGACCGGGTCCGCCGCGCCGCCGAGCTCATCGACTGGTGCCGTGGACGGATCCTCGCCGCACGGGAAGCGGTCGAGGACGCCACCGCCGACCTCGTCGACGACCCGGGCTGAACGCCGGCAGCGAGCTCCGCCAGACGCCCCCTCACCCGCCGACGGGCTGGATGGACCCGAGGACCTCGAACAGGAAGGCGACGTCGTGGTGGCGCAGCTCGACGTAGGACGTCTCGTCGGTGCGCGCCCGGAGCGAGGAGCTGTGGAAGCCTGGTTCGAACCAGACCTCGTCCCAGCCCTCCACCTCGACCGGCACCGCCGACGACGAGGCCAGTGCGGCGTCACCGTCGACGAACACCTCGGTCACCTCGAGCAGCGACGGTCCCGACGAGTAGAAGCGGACGATCTCGGTGCTGCTCGCCGACGCCCCGCCGGCACCGCCGCCTTCGTCCGAGGCCCGGAACACGGCGCCGTCGTGGGTGTACCCCGCCGGCACGGGCACCGCCGTCCGCAGCCGGGCCAGGGTCTCCTCGTCGGCGCGGACCGCGAGGGTGGTGAACAGGCGGGAGAGGGCATCGGCATCCTCGACGCGGGGTCCCGGCTCGAACGCGGCGGGATCGATCTCGGGCTCGAGCTCCAGGGCGGTGGCCGTGCGCTCGACCACGACGCTGCCGCCGATCTCCCAGCGCTCGTGCAGCACGAGGCCGGCGTCGTCGACGCAGATGTCGGTGTGCTCGCCCTCGCCCGGGGCCGTCGGCTCCCCGGCGCTCGCCGGCTGGCCCGTCCGGTAGACGGTGCAGCTGCGGCCGAGGTAGGCGTCGGTGCCCCGGCGCTCCACCAGCCCGATCGCCTCCATGGCCGCCACCGCCGCCGCCGGGTGCTGGTCGAGCGCCGCCCGGTGCAGCTCGGGCTGGAGGGGCAGCCACCCGTCGCGGTCGGAGAGGTACGTCTGCAGCACGGCGCGGGACGTGGACGTCCCCGACAGCAGCGTGTCGTCGCGACGGGAGAGCACCAGCGACTCGTACGGGCGGCGCACCGTCCACTCCTCGACCCGGGGCAGGCCGTTCTCCACGACGTCGTAGGTGATGCGGTACGCGAGCGGGGCGTCGTACGCCGGGCCGGCAGCCACGAGGTCCTCGACCGCCACCGGTTCGGGCGGCGCCTCGGTGGTCGTGGCCGACGACGTGGTCGACGATGCCGTGGTCGGCACGGTCGTGGCCGGCGCCGCGTCGTCACCCCCCGTGGCGCGGGCGACCACGAGCACCAGCACGCCGACGACCACAACCGCCAGCGTCACGGGCACCAGCGGATGGATGCGGGTGGCCCGGGCCATGGCGGCCAGCATGCCAGCCGTGCTGCCGGCAGCCGCGGCGCGACGGCAACGCCCGCCGGCATGCCCGTAGGCTCGTCGTTCCATGGCCACACCGACCGCCCGCAGCGCCGTGCCGACGCCGCCGAGCCTCCTCCAGGTGGCCGACCTGGTCGAAGCCCGCCTCACCGCGCTGCTCGACGACGAGGTCGCCCGCTGGTCTGCGCTCACCGACGACCTCACCGAACCGCTCGATGCCCTCCGCGCGCTCGTGATGGCGGGTGGCAAGCGGCTCCGTCCCGCCTTCTGCTTCTGGGGCTTCGTGGGCGCCGGTGGCGATCCGGACGACTCGATCGTCGTGGACGCCGGCGCCGCGTTCGAGCTCCTGCAGGCGTTCGCCCTCGTGCACGACGACGTCATGGACGGCTCGGCCACCCGGCGGGGCTTCCGCACCGCCCACCTGGCCTTCGCCGACCGCCACCAGCTCGAGGTCTGGCGGGGCGAGGGGCGCCGCTTCGGCGAGGGCGTCGCCATCCTCATCGGCGACCTGGCCCACGTCTACGCCGACCTGCTGCTCCGCGACGCCGGCCGCGCCGTGCTGGGGGTGTGGGACGAGCTGCGCATCGAGCTCAACGTCGGCCAGTACCTCGACATCCTGGGTACGGCGCGGGGCGACACCGACCCGGAGGGCGCTCGCCGCATCGCCCGCTACAAGTCCGGCAAGTACACCATCGAACGGCCGCTGCACGTCGGCGCCGCCCTCGTCGACCGCTACGACGAGCTCGGCCCGGCGCTGTCCGCCTACGGCGACCCCTTGGGTGAGGCCTTCCAGCTCCGTGACGACATCCTCGGCGCCTTCGGCGAGGGCGCCGTCACCGGCAAGCCGGTCGGCGACGATCTGCGCGAGGGCAAGCCCACGCCCCTGCTCGCCGCCGCCACCGGCGCCGCCGACGCCGGGCAGCGGGAGGTCCTGGCCCGCATCGGGGCGCCCGACCTGGCCGACGACGAGGTCGTGGCCATCCAGGACGCGCTCCGCGAGACCGGCGCGCTCGACCAGGCCGAGCGACAGATCGAGCGCCTCACCACCGACGCCATCGCCGCCATCGAGCAGAGCGCGGTCAGCGCCGAGGCCCGCACCGCGCTCGTCGACCTGGCCCACTTCGTCGCCTGGCGCGAGACGTGACCATCCCGTTCCTCACGCGCAGATCGACCACCTGGCGTCGATCGGCGCGAAGGGAACGGGTCGCCGGGCCGTCCAGGCGCCGCTCGGCTCCGGAGACCTGACATGCGCGTCATCGTCGTGGGTGCCGGTCTCGGTGGGCTGTCCGCCGCCGCGCATCTGCGTGGGCGGGGCCACGACGTGTTGGTGCTCGAAAAGGGCGCCGTGCCCGGCGGCCGCAACGGCCTCCTCGAGCTGGGCGGCTACCGCTTCGACACCGGGCCCACGGTCTTCACCATGCCCGACCTCCTCCGCTCCGCGTTCGAGGCGCTCGGCACCGAGATGGACGACTACGTCAGCCTGAAGCCGGTCGACCCGATGTACCGGGCCACCTACCACGACGGCACCGAGCTGCGGGTCTGGCACGGTCGCGAGCGGATGACCCAGGAGATCCGCGAGGTCGTCGGCCCCGAAGCGGCCCGGCAGTTCGGCCGGTTCGCCGACTGGCTCCGCGAGCTGTACCTGCTCGAGCGGGACCACTTCATCGACACCAACTTCGACTCGCCCCTCGACCTGGCCTGGCCGCTGAAGCCGGCCCTCGACCTCGTCCGACTCGGCGGCTTCGGGAAGCTGGGCACGCGGGTCGCCTCGTACTTCGACGACCACCGGCTCCAGAAGATCTTCGGCTTCCAGGCCATGTACGCCGGCCTCGCGCCGTACGAGGCCCTGGCCATCTACTGCGTCATCACCTACATGGACTCCATCGAGGGCGTGTTCTTCCCCGAGGGCGGCATGCACGCCGTGCCCGTCGGGCTCGCCGCCGCCCTGGAGAAGTCCGGTGCCGAGCTGCGCTACGGCGTCGAGGTCGATCGCATCGTGCTGGCCGAGGGCACCAGCGGCCGGGTCCGCGGCGTGCACGTCGCCGCCGACGGCACGGTCGAGCTGCTCGAGGCCGACGCCGTGGTCTGCAACCCCGACCTCCCCGTGGCCTACCGCACCCTCGTGCCCGGGCTGAAGCAGCCGTTCAACGTGCGCCACGGGCACTACTCGCCCAGCTGCGCGCTCTGGCACGTCGGCGTCACCGGGGACCTGCCCGAGGGCACCGCGCACCACAACATCCACTTCGGGGAGGAGTGGGACGGCGCCTTCCAGGACCTGCTGAAGCGGGGGACCCTGATGGGCGACCCGTCCGTCCTGGTCACCGTGCACAGCATCGACGAGCCCACGCTGGTCCCCGACCGGGGCGACGGCCTCGCCCGCCACTCGCTCTACGCGCTCGAGCCCGTGCCCAACCTCGACGGCCGGGTCGACTGGACCCGCGAGCGGGACCGCCTGCACGACTCGCTGCAGCAGCGGCTCGGTGCCATGGGCTACCCGGTGACCGCCGGCGACATCGAGGTCGAGGCGTTCCTCGACCCCACCGACTGGGAGCGCCAGGGCATGGAGCGGGGCACGCCCTTCGCCCTGTCGCACCGGTTCCGCCAGACCGGACCGTTCCGGCCCAACAACGTCACCAAGCACGCCCCCGGGCTGGTGTTCACCGGGTCCGGCACCCTGCCCGGCGTGGGCGTCCCGATGGTGCTCATCTCCGGGAAGCTCGCCGCCGAGCGCGTCGACCAGCTGGACGCCCGGTGACCCTCGTCCCCCCCGTGACGCTCGAGCAGAGCTACGTCCACTGCAAGGCGCTCAACAAGCGCAACGGGACCACCTACTACTGGGCCACCATGGTGCTGCCGGTGGTGAAGCGCCACCACGTCCACGCGCTGTACGGCTTCTGCCGCCACGCCGACGACATCGTCGACGACCTCGGCGACGTGGCCATCGACGTGCGGGCCAAGGCGCTGGCCGACTTCGGCGACCGGTTCTTCCAGGACCTCGAGGCCGGCGACAGCAACGACCTCGTGCTCAAGGCCATGGTCCACACCGTCCGGGCGTTCCGCATCGACCCCGAGTGCATCGACCGGTTCCTGCGCTCGATGGCCATGGACCTCACCGTCGAGACCTACGAGACCTACGAGGACCTGCTCGTGTACATGGACGGCTCGGCGGCCGTCATCGGCGAGATGATGCTCCCCATCCTCGAGCCCACCGAGCCCGCCGCACTCGGGCCGGCCCGCGAGCTCGGCAACGCGTTCCAGCTCACGAACTTCCTCCGCGACATCGACGAGGACCTCGACCGCCACCGGACGTACGTGCCCCAGCAGGACATCCGGCGCTTCGGTGCCGAGTCGGCCTTCGAGACCCGGACCGCCACGCCGGAGTTCAAGGCGCTCATGCGCTTCGAGATCGCACGGGTCCGCCAGCTGTACGCCGTGGCCGACACCGGCATCGGCCTGCTGCCCGGCCGGTCGGGGCGCTGCATCCGTGCCGCCCGCACGCTCTACGCCCGGATCCTCGACCGGATCGAAGCCCAGGACCTCGACGTGTTCGCGGGACGTGCCAGTGTGCCGACGTGGCAGAAGGTGACGACCGCAGGACGGGCGCTGCTGCTCGATCGATGACGGCCCGCCTGGCCTGGGCGCCCTTCGCCCTGCTGGCGCTGTCGCAGATCGCCGTCCCGCTCACGGACGACGACGCCACGCTCGAGTGGCTGTCGTCGCTGGTCGTCGTCACGTTCTTCCTCACGGCGCTGGTCGTGCTCGTGGCCCGCTGGGGTGCGGTCCGTGCCCTGGCGGCCGCGGCCTTCGTCATCGTCGCCACGCTGTCGGTGGAGAAGCTGGGCACCACGACCGGCTTCCCCTTCGGTGACTACGACTACGCCGGCGCCCTGCAGCCCACGGTCGTCGGCGTGCCCCTCATCGTTCCGCTGGCGTGGTTCGCCATGGGCGCCACGGCACTCGAGGTCGGCCACCAGGTCAGCTCCTCCAGGGTCGTGGCCGTCGTGGTCGGGGCGCTCGGGCTGACGGCGTGGGACCTGTTCCTGGACCCGCAGATGGTCGACGCCGGGTACTGGGACTGGGCGGTCGACGGCGCCTACCACGGGATCCCCCTGTCGAACTACGGCGGTTGGCTGCTCACCGGGCTGGTGGTGCTCGCCGTGGTCGAGCAGATCCGACCCCGCGTGCCGCCGTCGCCGGGGCTGCGCGGGCTCTACACGTGGTGGGCCGTGATGAGCACGATCGGGTTCGTCGTGTTCTTCGGGGAGCCCGGCGTCGGGCTGGTCGGGGGCATCGGCATGGGCGCCGTCACCGCGGCCGCCTGGCGCCGGGGGCGCTGATGGGCTCCGTCGTGGTGGTGGGTGCCGGCGTCGGCGGTCTGGCTGCGTCCATCCACCTCGCGGCCGCCGGCCACGACGTCGTCGTGCTCGAGCGGCTGGACCGGGCCGGGGGCAAGCTCGCCGAGCACCGGGCCGCCGGGTTCACGTGGGAGACCGGCCCGTCGCTGTTGACCCTGCCCCAGGTATTCCGCGACCTGGCTGCGGTGGCCGGCCGCTCCCTCGACGACCTGGTGACGCTGCGCCGGCTCGACCCCGTCTGCCGGTACCGGTTCGCCGACGGCACCACCTTCGACCACCGCGCCGACCTCGACGACGGTGCCGCCGCCGCCGAGGCGCTCGCACCGGGCAGCGGCGCCGAGTGGCGCGCGTTCATGGCCCACGCCCGGCGGGTGTGGGAGGTCGCCGAGCGATCGTTCTTCGCCGGGGCCATGTCGTCGCCGGTCGAGCTCCTCGGCCGGATGCAGTCGCCGCGCGACCTGCTCGCCATCGACCCCCTGCGTTCCCTCCACGCCCGGGCGTCGTCGTCGTTCACCGACCCCAGGCTCGTGCAGTACGTGGACCGCTACGCCACCTACTCCGGGTCCTCACCGTTCCGGGCACCGGCCACGCTCAGCTGCATCGCCCACATCGAGCAGTCGCTCGGCGCCTGGTACGTCGACGGCGGGCTCGGCCGGCTGGCCGATGCGCTCGTCGAGCTGGTCACCGGCGCCGGCGTCGAGATCCGCACCGGCGTCGACGTCGAGCGCATCGAGCGTCGAGCCGACACGGCCACCGGTGTCCGACTCGTCGGCGGCGAGCACGTCGCCGCCGACGCCGTCGTGGCCAACGTCGACGCGCTCCACCTGTACCGGGACCTGCTCCCCCACGCCCGTCGCCGTCGGCGGGCCGAGGCCGCGCCCCGCTCGTCGTCGGGCTTCGTGCTGCTGCTCGGCGTCGAAGGTGAGACGGGAGGGATCGCCCACCACAACGTGGCGTTCTCCGCCGACTACGAGACCGAGTTCGACCAGCTGTTCCGAAGCAAGGTGCCGGCGACCGACCCCACCGTCTACGTGTGCGCAGCCTCCGTCACCGACCCGTCCACGGCACCGGCGGGTCACGAGTCCTGGTTCGTGCTGGTCAACGCCCCCGAGGGCGGCGGGGACATGGCCGGCTACGGGGACCACCTGCTGGACGTGCTGGCCCGCCGCGGCTGGGACCTGGCCGGCCGGATCGTGCACCGCGACGAGATCACCCCGGCCGACATCGAATCCCGGTTCCGCACGCCGGGCGGCGCAATCTACGGCACCTCGTCGAACGGACGGATGGCCGCGTTCCTCCGTCCCGGGAACCGGGGACCGCTGGACGGGCTGTACCTCTGCGGTGGCAGCAGCCACCCGGGCGGCGGCCTCCCCCTCGTGGCGATGAGCGGCGCCATCGCCGCCGGCCTGTGCGCCACCGACCTCCGGGCGGCCGGCACGGGAGGTGGGTGACGTGCGCCGCTGAGCGGGGGTGCTGCGTCAGGAGCACTGCCAGTTCCCCGAGATCGGCATGGCACCCCCCGGCGCTCGGGTAGCGAACGAGTCCGACCCCACGGAGGAACGACATGCGCGCACTCACCTGGCACGGCAAGCGAGACGTCCGAGTGGAGGACGTCCCCGACCCCTCCATCGAGGAGCCGACCGACGCCATCATCGAGATCACGTCCTCGGGCCTGTGCGGCTCGGACCTCCACCTCTACGAGGTCCTCGGCCCCTACCTCCACCCCGGTGACGTCCTCGGCCACGAGCCGATGGGCATCGTCCGCGAGGTCGGCTCCGAGGTCACGAACCTCAAGCCGGGCGACCGGGTCGTCGTCCCGTTCCAGATCGCCTGCGGCTCCTGCTTCATGTGCACCGAGGGCCTCCAGACCCAGTGCGAGACCACCCAGGTCACCGAGCACGGCAAGGGTGCGGCGCTGTTCGGGTACACCGACCTCTACGGCAGCGTCCCCGGCGCCCAGGCCCAGTACCTGCGCGTGCCCCAGGCCCACTACGGCCCGATCGTCGTCCCCGACGGCCCCCCGGACGAGCGCTTCCTCTACCTCTCCGACGTGCTGCCCACCGCCTGGCAGGCCGTCGCCTACGCCGACACGCCCAAGGACGGCGTCCTCGCCGTGCTCGGGCTCGGCCCCATCGGCGAGATGTCGTGTCGCATCGCCACGCACCTCGGTGTCGAGCGCGTCATCGGCATCGACCTCGTCCCCGAGCGTCTCGCCCGCGCCGCGGCCCGTGGCGTGGAGACGGTCGACCTGCGCGAGCACGAGGACGTGGCCGGCGTGGTCAAGGACATGACCGCCGGCCGGGGCGCCGACGCGGTCATCGACGCCGTCGGCATGGAAGCCCACGGTGCGCCGGTCGCCAAGCTCGCCCACCAGATGCTCGGGCTCCTGCCCGATGCCGTGGGTCGCAAGCTCATGGAGACCGCCGGCCTCGACCGCCTCGGTGCGCTCTACCCGGCGCTCGAGATGGTGCGGCGCGGCGGCACCGTGTCGCTCGTCGGCGTGTACGGCGGCAACGCCGACCCGATGCCGATGATGGACATGTTCGACAAGCAGGTCCAGCTGCGCATGGGCCAGGCGAACGTGCGGCGCTGGGTCGACGACATCATGCCGCTGCTCACCGACGAGGACCCGCTCGGCGTCGACGACTTCGCGACCGACCGCGTGCCGTTGGAGGACGCGCCGCAGATGTACGACGACTTCCAGAAGAAGCGCGACGGCATCTTCAAGGTCGTCTTCAAGCCCTGACACCCGCCCGACCGAACCACGACCAAGGAGACACCCATGGCTCAGACCGCACGAGACATCATGACGAAGGACCCCCGGATCATGCAGGTGGACGACACCGCTCACGACATCGCACAGGTGCTCGCCAAGGAGAACATCGGCGCCGTCATCATCTGCAACGACGAGCAGCGACTGCAGGGCATGGTCACCGACCGCGACCTCGCCGTCGAGGTGCTCGCCCAGGGCAAGGACGCCAAGTCCTGCAAGGCGTCCGACCTCGTCGACGGCCGCGAGGTCGTCACCATCGGGGCCGACGACAGCATCGACCTCGCCATCGACACGATGAAGGACCACGCGGTGCGCCGCCTGCCCGTCATCGATGGCGACAAGGTGATCGGCATCCTCGCCCAGGCCGACATCGCCAAGGTGGCCAACGACCAGCAGGTCGGCCGCCTGGTGGAGACCATCTCCGAGGCCCCGGACAACACGGGGCGCGGGTAGGCAGCCGAGGAGCCCTGGGCCCCACCACTCGTGGTCGGGACCCGGGGCTCCTTCAGGCGGTGCGGATGCCTCGGGCGACGACGGCCACGTCGTCGCCCGGTCGCACCGGCCGCAGCGCCCAGCTCCAGCGCGCCGGCCCTCCGGTGACCTGGTAGGGCGGGAGCGTGTCGGGCCCGCAGGCGCCGGTGCCCAGACCGCGGGTCGTCAGGTCGACGTGGACCTCGATGGTCGGGCTCATCGCCAGCTCCGCGGTGGTCGTCGCCGCGAACAGGTCGGCGTCGTGGTGGTGCCGGGCGCTGAAGCCGAACGGCTCGAGGCGATCCGTCGACGACACCAGGACACCGGAGCCGCCGTCGGCCGGCGCACCGTCGGCCAGCAGGACCCAGCGGGCGTCGGTGTGGTGGCCGTGCTCCTGGGGCAGCACGTAGGGCACGTACTGGTCGGCGACCCGGCTCGTCCACCGCCCCAGCTGCTCGCTGCTCTCCCGGTCGGCGTAGCACTCGAGCGGCCCCCGGCCGTACCACTCCAACAGGTCGAACGACGCCGGCACCTCGAACCGGGCGCCGATGCGCGGCAGGTCGTCGAGGGTGTCGGGCAGGGCCAGCTCGTCGTCGACCAGCACGGTGCCGTCGCCGCGTATGCGGAGCTGCTGGCGGTGGTCGATCGGCGCGTCGAGGCCGGGCAGGTGCAGGCGGCGGCGCAGCGTGACACGCAGCGACCCATCGTCCTGGCGGTGGGTGGAGACCTTCCGACCCTCGTGCTCGATGCGATCCAGGCCGAGGGCGAGCCACCCCTGCAGGGCACCCTGCACCGTGGTGGCGTCGAGGCGGCGACCGTCGTTCTCGGTCGGCGCCCGCCACAGGCTGGCGGCGACCGGGGCGGCGAGCAGGGAGCGGCCGTCGAGGACCACATCGACGAGCGCGGCCTCGTCCTCGTTCCACCGGACGACCACGTCGCCGGCGAGGGCGGACGTGCCGTCCAGCTCCACGTCGGCCGTCGGGGCGGTGCGCGACGGTCCCGATGCCGGCTGCTGCTTGGCCGACGGCAGGTCGAACTGCTGCCACGCGACCCGGTGCCCCACGACCGCCCACGGCTGCTCTTCGATCACGACGCAGCGCAGGTCGAGGTGGGCCTCGGCGCCGGCGGGGACGTCGACGGTGGGCAGGGCGAGCTCGAGGGTGGACTCGAACCCGCCGGGCAGCTCGGGCAGGTCGAACGTGCCCGAGCCCACGACCTCGCCGTCGACCCGCACGTCCCACTCACCGCCGAGCCAGGACACGTCGCGCCAGTCCTGCATGTTGATGACGACGATCCGCCCCCGCTTGAGGTCGCTCGCCCGGAACCGCACCGGGGCGGTGAGGTACGCGTACTCGAGCAGCGCCGGCTTCGGGGTGCGGTCCGGCCAGACCAGGCCGTTGCAGCAGAACGTGGCGTCGTTGGGCTCGTCGCCGAAGTGGCCGCCGTAGGCCCAGAACTCGGTGCCTCGCTCGTCCACCGCCTGCAGGCCCTGGTCGACCCAGTCCCAGATGAACCCGCCCTGCAACCCATCGGTGGTCTCGATCACGGCCCAGTAGTCGGCCAGGCTGCCGTTGGAGTTGCCCATGGCGTGGCTGAACTCGCACATGATGAGCGGGCGCTGCTCGTCGGTCTCCGCGGTGCGCTCGGCCCAGGACCGGATCGCCTCGATCGACGGGTACATCGGGCAGACGAGATCGGTGGCCGGACCCGGGTCGCCCGGCTCGTCGGTGCCGGCGAAGGCGGGGTGGCACGCCCCCTCGTAGTGCACGACCCGGCTCGGGTCGGCCCGGCGGATCCAGGCGGCGGCGGCCTCGAACACCGGCGCATCGCCGGACTCGTTGCCCAGCGAGAAGGCGAAGATCGACGGGTGGTTGCGGTCGCGGATCACCGTGCGGGTGATCCGTTCCATGATCGCCGGCCCGAACCGCGGGTCGAGCGACAGGCTGGCGAGGCGGGCGTGGCTCTCGACGTCGGCTTCGTCCACGACCCACAGGCCGAGCTCGTCGCAGGCGTCGAGGAACCGGGGGTCGTTGGGGTAGTGGGCCGTGCGCACGGCGTTCACGTTGTGCTGCTTCATGAGCACGACGTCGTCCCACATGCCGACCTCGGTGACCGCCTTGCCCCGTTCGGGGTCGTGGTCGTGGCGGTTCACACCGTGGATGAGCACCGGGTAGCCGTTCAGAAGGAGCTCGCGGTCGACCACCTCGACGCGCCGGAACCCGATGCGGACCGACGTGGCCTCGACCACCGTTCCGTCGGGGTCGACGAGGGTGAGCACGAGGGTGTGCAGGACGGGGTTCTCCGACGACCACGGCGTGACGTCGTCGAAGCGCTCCCGGATGCGCACGGTGCCCCGGTGCACGTACGCGCTGATCGACTCGGCCGTCGGGTCGCTGCGGTCGAAGACCGGCACCGGGGCGCCGAGTGGCTGGCGGAGCAGCGACGTCCCCGAGTCGTCGAGCACCGTGGCTTCGAGGCACCAACCTGCCTCGAGCGCGCCACCGACCCGGACGTCGACCTGCAGCAGGCCGGTGGCGAGGTCCTCGTCGAGCTCGGCGGTGACGGCCACGTCGCCGAGGTGCACGTCGGCGGTGGAGTACAGGAACACCTCGCGGTGCAGGCCGGCCATCCACCAGTGGTCCTGGTCCTCCAGCCAGCTGCCGTCGGACCAGCGCACCACCACGAGCGCGAGCACGTTGTCGCCGTCGACGAGGTGCGGGGTGAGGTCGAACTCCTGGGGCAGGCGGGAGTCCTTGCCCATCCCGACCGGCTCCCCGTTGCAGAACACGTAGAGGCAGCTCTCGGCGCCCCCGACGTGCAGCACGGTCCGGCGTCCGGCCCAACCATCGGGCAACGTGATCGTGCGCCGGTGGACGCCGGTGGGGTTGTCGTCGGGCACGTCGGGCGGCTCGGCCACGAAGGGCATCCGCACGTTCGTGTAGTGCGGGTGGTCGTCGACGCCGGGGTGCATCGTCCAGCAGCCGGGGACCTCGAACGGCAGCCAACCGTCGGTCGAGCCGTCGCCGGAGACGTCGCCGGAGACGTCGCCGAGGGTCACCGCCTCGGGTCGGTCGCGCAGGACGAAGTCCCAGGTCCCGTCCAGGGAGTGGAACCACGGCGACGCCGTCCGGTCGCCGCCGGCGGCGAGGTCCTCGTCGGGGAACGGGTAGGCGGTGGCCCGCATCGGGAGTCGCCCGACGGCGACCTGCTCGGGCCGGCACCACGATCGCGGCCCGAAGGCGTCGAGCGGCACCCGGTGTGGGGCGGGGGTGGTCGCCATCGCGGCGACCGTAGTTTGTGGCTCGTGCCGCTGCTCCCGCTTCTGCGACCCGCGGCCCGCCCGGGCGCGGCCGTGCGCGCTGCGCTCCTCGGCATCGTCGTCGCCCGGTTCGTCCGCGGCACCGCGGCCGAGCGCCCGATGGCCCCGCCGTCACACCCGCCCACACCTGACGATCGCCCCGTCGTGGTGGTGCCGGCCCGTGACGAGGCCGACCGGATCGGCCCGTGTGTGCGATCGCTCGTCACGCAGGGCGCCCGGGTTGTCGTCGTCGACGACGGGTCGACGGATCGCACGGCCGAGGTCGCCATCGCGGCGGGCGCCGAGGTCCACCCCGCCGGGCCCCTGCCCGCCGGCTGGGCCGGAAAGGCGCACGCCCTGCACGTGGGGTTGTGGGCCGTCGATTCGCCGGTGGTGGTGTTCGTCGACGCCGACACGCGGGCGCAACCCGGCTTCCTGGATGCCGCGGTCGACGCACTCGCCGGGGCGACGCTCGTGACCGCGGGTGCCCAGGTCGACGCCCCCTCGGCCGGCGAGCGCTGGCTGCACCCGGCGATGCTGGCCAGCCTCGTCTACCGCCTCGGCCCCCCCGGCGTGGTGGCCCGCCGACCCGACCGCACGATGGCCAACGGGCAGTGCATGGTCGTCGACCGCCAGCGGCTGCTGGACGCCGGCGGCTTCGAACCCGTCCGTGGCGCGCTGCTCGAGGACCTGGCGCTGGCCCGCTCGCTGGCGGCGCGTGGCCACGACGTCCGCTTCCTCGACGCCACCGCCGTGTTGCGGGTGGACGGCTACGGATCGCTCGCCGAGGCGTGGCGGGGGTGGGGCCGCTCCCTCGACCTCCGCGCCGTGACGCCGTTGCCGGCGCAGCTCCTCGACCTCGCCGTGGTGTGGTCCACCATGGCCCTCCCGCTTCCCCGGCTGCTCGCCGGGCGGGGCGACGCCGTGGACGTCGCTTCGCTCCTCGTCCGGGCCGGGACGCTGGCGGGCACACGCAGCGCGTACGTCCGACGGGGCCTCCCGTACCTGCTGTCACCGCTCGCCGACCTGGCCGTGGCCGCCCGCATCACCGCCGGCACGGTGCGACCCGACCGGCGCTGGCGGGGCCGGTCCTACTGATCACCGGCGCGGCGGTGACCGGCGACCGCGGCCTGGGCGAACCGCAGCCCGATGATCGAGAGCAGCGCACCGGTGGCCGCCACCCGTTCCTTCGATTCGAAGGCCAGCTGCACCAGCGGGAAGCCGAAGACGCCGACTCGTGCCGCCCAGGCGAAGGACCGGGTCACCGCCCACACCAGGAGCACGCCCAGAACCGCCACCGCGGCCGGCACCGGCGCGACGACGCACATCCCGCCGACGAAGGCGAGGATCGACCGGCCGCCACGGAACCCGGCGAACACTGGGTACGCGTGACCGACCATGGCAGCGGCGACCGCGACGTAGTCCATCCCCCACGCCGTCCCGTCGAGCAGGACGCCGGTCGCTCCGGCCGCCGCTCCCTTGGCGACGTCGCCGAGGAGGACCGGCAGCGAGGCGCGGGCACCCACCTGCTCCTTCACGTTCCAGTAGCCCGGGTTGCGGTCGCCGACGGAACGGGGGTCGAAGCCGCGAGCCCGGCCGACCAGCACGGCCACGGGGATCGCGCCGAGCAGGTAGCCGGCCACGACGGCGACGGCGGTGGCGGCGAGCACCGCACCACTGTGATCCATCACCCGTAGCGTCGGAGGGGCATGGTCGTCGCGTCCTTCCACCTCGTGCGCCACGCCGGCGCCCTCGCCGCCTCAGCACGCGTCCCGTGGGACCGACGAGCCCTGCGGGACGTGCCCGGGCTGCGCTTCGGCCGCCTGCTCGGCACCGGGAGCGGTCGGACCATGACCACGTCGGCCGACCTGCGCCGGTGGGCGGTGTTCGCCGTCTGGGACGACGTCGATGCGGTGGCCCGCTTCCGCGACGGCCACCGCCTGTCCCGCCGCTGGGACGGGGCCGAGGAGCGCTTCGACGTCGTCCTGCGTCCCCTCACCGCCCGGGGCTCGTGGAGCGGCATCGATCCCTTCGCCGGGCTGGCCACGCCCGAGCACCGGCACGACGGACCGGTCGCGGTGCTCACCCGGGCGACGGTGCGGTGGCGTCGGCTGCCGGCGTTCCTGGGCGCGGTGCCGCCGGTCGACGCCCACCTCGGCTCGGTCGACGGCCTGCTCCAGGCCGCCGGCATCGGCGAGGTCCCGGTGGGCCGGCAGGCCACCTTCAGCCTGTGGCGCGACGTCGACGCCATGCAGCGCTTCTCCTACCGGTCGGCCGAGCACCTCGACGTCGTCCGTCGGACCCGCGACGAGGGCTGGTACGGCGAGGAGCTCTTCGCCCGGTTCGCCCCGACGTCGTGGTCGGGCACGTGGGACGGCACGGAGCCGCTCGGGCCGACCTCCCGGTCCTGAAGCAGCGCCGCCCCTACCGTGGCCCCATGCGCACGCTGCTGCCCTGCCTGCTCACCGCCTCCCTGTTGCTCGCCGGTTGCGGCGACGACGACACGGAGGCCTCCGCCGACTCGTCGACGTCCACCACGGCTGCCGACGAGGGCACCACGTCCACCACGGCGGCGCCCAGCACGCCCTCGGCGACGACGACCGGCGAGCTGCCCGGCGAGCGCGTCGAGCTCTTCCCCTACGAGGGCACCGTCCTGGCCGTGGTCGGCGTCGCCGCCGACGACCAGCTCAACGTGCGTGCTGCGCCCGACCCGGGTGCCGAGGTCGTCGCCGAGCTCGATCCACTGGCCGAGGGCATCATCCCGTCGGGCCACAACCGCCAGGTCGACGACGGATCGATCTGGGCCGAGATCACCGCCGACGGCACGACCGGGTGGGCCAACATCGCGTTCCTCGCCCACCTCGCCGACGCGCAGGACATCACCGCCCAGCAGTACCCCGATGTCGCCGACCGGCCGCGCGCCGAGACGTTGGTGCAGCTCGTCGATCAGGTGGTGGCGCAGCGGTACCAGGCCGGCGAGCCTGAGCCGGAGGTCGTCGTGGTCGACGGACCCACGGTTGGCGACCTCGGCGAGATCACCGTGGACGTCGTGGGCCTGGGCGACGATGCTGCGCTCGGGGAGCGGCTGCACCTGTTCGCCGAGGAGGAGGGCGGCGAATCGTTCCGCCTCCGCACGATCGAGGCCACGCCCCTGTGCCGCCGGGGCGTCAGCGACGGGCGCTGCGTGTGAGCTCGACCTCCGGCGCCGCCGCGGCCCGAGCCCGCACGGACGCCGGGACGATGGGCACCAGCATCCCGTAGGGCTCGCCGCCGAAGCGGTGGTGCAGCTCGTGGGCGGCGGCCAGTCGGTCGAGGATCGGGCGGCGGGGCGGCGCCGGCAGACGGCCGTGGATGTAGCCGTCGTGCACGAGCGCGTAGGCCACCCCGTAGAGCGTGACGCCCACGGTGATCGGCACGAGCAGACCGAGCACGTCGACGTTGAAGCCGAGCGCGAAGGCGACCATGGCCGATCCGGCGAACACGGCGGGGAACGCATCGTTGGCCTCGAAGAAGGACTCCCCCGGGGCACGGCCCGCCCACCGGCGGTGGTGCGAGCGGTGCAGGCGGCGGCCGAGGCCGTGCATCACGTAGCGGTGGGCCGCGTAGGTGAGCGGCTCCATCGCGAGGAAGGCGACGAGCGCCACGAGGACGGCGCTCACGGTGCCCGACCGTCCCGCCACGGTGCCGGGTCGTCGTCGGTGTCCTGGCGGACCCAGAGCAGCAGCACCAACGTCAGCAGCGAGAAGCCGAAGAAGTAGTCCTCGACCGGGATGTCCCACGGGAACCTCCACGGCGTCTTCTCGTCCGGGTCGTAGCGCACGATGGGGGCCGACAGCTTCGTCAGCCACCCGTTCACCGGCACCATGAAGAACGCGCTGATGCCCATCGTGCACCAGTACGACGGGCTGCGGAACAGCCCCGTGCGGAGGACCCGCTTCTCGAGGGCGACCACGGCCACGGCCGACACGACGGCGGGGATGGCGTACTCGTAGCTCATCGACCGGTCACCGCTTCAGCGTGTGCCGCGAGGCCTCGAAGGTCAACAGCGCGCACAGCGGGATCACCACGAAGAACGCGACCTCCTCCACCGGGATGTCGCCGAGGATGCGCCAGCCGGTGACCCAGCGTTCGTCGAAGGTCCAGTGGCCGCGGGCGATGGCGACGAGGTCCCACACCAGGTACACGGCCACCGCAGGCAGCACGGCGCGCAGCAATCGGCGGGGTCGGCGGTACACGCGGGCCCGGAACACGAACTCCAGCGGCAGGGTGACGACGACGCACGCCGCCATGACGAGCAGGTACTGGTAGCGGTCCATGGGTGCGGTCGACGCTACTTCCGCCGCGCCGGCGCCCCCGGTCGCGAGCACGCCCCCTCAGCTGCGTGCGAACAGGCCCAGCGCGGTGGGGACGTCGGCTTCCACGACACCGGGCTGCGCCGCCACCTCGGCCAGCCACGGCGGCCGGTTCACGGCGGCGATGGCGATGGCGGTCTCGAGCCCGGACAGGGCGCTGGCCTGCCAGGCGAAGCTGCGGGCGTAGTCCGGTGGCCGCACGTCGGTGGCGAGCTCGACCATGGCGACGGGGTCGGGCGTGGTGCCGTCGGAAGCCGGCCGGAACAGCATCGGCGAGGTCGGGCCGGGGCCTCCGCCGTGCAGGCCGGGGCCGTCGGCGATGATCGCGCCCCGCACGGTGGTGGGGCGGGCGCCGGCGATGAGCAGGGCGACGTAACCGCCGAGACCGCGGCCGAGCACGGTCACGCCCGGCCCGTCGTCGTCGGGCGCCAGCTCGGCCAGTGCAGCATCGGCATCGGCCATCAGGATCTCGCAGTAGTAGCCCCCGCCCTTGGGCACGTCGGAGTCGCCGTGGCCGGTGAGGTCGAGGCCGTGCACCGGACCGGGCCAGTCGGCGACCGCGTCGAGCGCGCCAGGCGTGGTGCGCTCGCCGAGACCGTGCAGCAGCAGCAGCGGACGGCCGGTGCCGGGACGGAGCTCCCACAGCGCCAGCCGCAGGTGGTTGTGCCGGAGGTCGGTGCGCTTCACGCCGCCGCCTTCGTCGAGGCCAGGTGCTCCAGGACGATCTCCGCCGTCGCCGCCGGCGCCTCGATGTGCACGAAGTGGCCGACGTCGGGGATCTCCACGGCCCGGGCCTGGCGGGGCAGGAACGGCCACACGTCGTCGATCTTGGTGCCCCAGCCCATCGGCTCCGGCTCGCTGCCGAGCACCACGAGGAACGGGATGGCGATGTCGGGCAGTCGGTGCAGCGACCACTCCGGCCGCCACGGCCCGAAGCCGCCCATGCGCAGGCTGGGATCGATCTTCCAGCGCCACCCGTCCTCGTCCCGACGGGCCCCGACGGTCACGAGGTACTCGAGCCACTCCAGCGAGAGGCGGCGGTTCATCTGCGAACGCCGCCGGGCCAGCTCCTCGATGGTGCCCGGCTTGCGGGTGTTGGTCGCCGACCGGCGGCGGTGGTCGAGCCAACCGGCCAGGTCGTCGGCCAGCATCTTGGTGCGGTCACGGTCCTGGACGTCGGGCATCGACCGGCGGCTCGGCACGCCGTCGATGTTCACCAGCGAGCTGATGCGCCCGGGCAGCGACGCCGCCAGCTGGCTCATCAGCGAGCCGCCCTTCGAGTGGCCGATGACCGGCACCGGGTCGGTGGTCACCGAGTCGAAGACGCCCAGCGCGTCGCGGATGTCGGCCTCCCACTGGTACAGCGGGGCGTGCTCGGAGTCGCCGTGCCCACGCTGGTCCCAGGAGACCACCCGCCAGCCGGCGTCGGCCAGGAGCGGGGCGAACACGTCGTAGGTGCCGGCGAAGTCGAAGCCGCCGTGGGCCAGCAGCACCGGCGGCGCGGACTCGTCACCCCACTCGTGCACCGCCAGGCTCACACCGGTGGTGTTGACGCGCCAGTGGCGGTCGGGCCGGCGGGCGCCCGGATGGCTGCGGGTCTCCTCGGGGCTGGTCACGGGCGGGGACTCTAGGAGCCGAGCCGACGGGTGAGGTGACCCATGTCGGGGTGGCGACGGCGGCACAGCCGACATCCCGGTGGGGATTCGTCGTACCGATTCGACAGGTCGGTGCCGGTACCCTGCCCGCCGATGGTCGCCGACCCTGGCAGGACCGGCCGGGCCGGGAAGCATCGCCACCTGCTCGCCGGGTCGGCCGCCCTCGTCGTCGGCGCAGCCGTGCAGGCGCTGACCGGCGCGCTCTTCTGGCTCGTCTCGGCCCGCATCGACACCACCGACGACGTCGGTCGAGCCACGGCGCTGTTCACGTCGATCCTCTTCATCGCCTACCTGGCCGGGCTCGGCCTGCAGGTGTCGCTCGCCCGCTTCGCACCGGGCCGCGACGAGGAGTCCCACGCCGTGTTCTCCTGGGCCGTGCTCGCCACCGTGGCGTCGTGCACCGTGGTGGCCTGCGGCTACCTGCTGGCCGTGGACACCGAGGCCACCCGGGCGCTCACCGACTGGCACCCGGTGCTCGGACCGATCCTGTTCGTCGCTGGCGCGATCGGCGCAGCCCTCACCCTCATCGTCGACGTGCGGTGGATGACGGTGCGGCGCTGGGCGCTGGTGCTGGTTCGGATCACGGTGGTGGGCGCGCTGCGCTTCCCGCTGCTGTTCCTGGTGCCGGCGGGCGACCACCACACCGTGCACCTGTTCGCCGTCGCCGCCCTTCCGCTGGTCATCACGGGCGTGGGCGGCGTGCTCGCCATGCCCCGCATCAGCGGTCTCGCCCACCGCCTCGTCCCCCTGCCGACGTCCCGCCGGGCGGCCATCCGCTACTCGGCGGTCAACTACGTCTCGACGCTCGCCTACCAGGCACCGCAGTTCGTGCTGCCCGTCATCGTCCTGCTGTCGGTCGACCCCGATCGCAACGCCGCGTTCTACGTGGCGTGGGGCATCACCAGCATCGTGCTCTACGTGCCGATGGCCATCGGTCAGGCGCTGCTCGCCGAGGGAGGCAAGGACGGTGCCGAGCTCCGGGGCCAGGTGCGGGTCGTGCTGGTCGGCACCGGCGTGCTCATGGTGATCGCCGCGGTGACGGCCACGCTCGGACGCGAGCTGGTGACCGTGGTCTACGGCGAGGACTACGGCGACGCGGCCCGCATCCTGCCGGCGCTCGTCCTGGCCGGGATCCCGTGGGCCATCACCTCGGTGTACCTCACCGAGGCACGCGTGATGCACCGCCACATCCCCACCGTGACGATCACCGGTGTGCTCACGGTCGCGATCCTCGTGCCCGCGTTGGTGCTCGTGCCCGACGACGGCATCGACGGGGCGACGAGGGCGTTCCTGGTCGGGAACTGCGCTGCCGCCGTCGTCGCCTTCGTCTCCCACCGACTCGCCCGACGGAGCTCGACCGACGTCGTGCCCGGGCCCGGATCGGTGGAGGAGGGGTTGGCCCTGCACCCCTGAGGGCGTTCGGGCGGGTCCGGTGCCAGGGGAGCACGCCCCCCGTCGGCGTCAGCCGTCGTCGCCCTCGCCGTCGGTCTCCACGCCGCCGGTCTCGTCGTCACCCGGGGCGTCGTCGTTCATGCCGGAGTCGTCGCCCTCACCGCCTTCGCTCTCCTGGGTCTCCTCGCCGAGGTCCTCGGCGTCGTCGCCGGTCTCCTCACCCAGGTCTTCGATCGGGTCGTCGACCACACCGGAGTCCTCGTCCTCGCCGGCATCGTGGGTGCCGCCCATGCCGTCACCGGCCTCGATGCCGTCGTCGGTCTCGGCGCCGGTGTCGTCCGTGTCGACGTCGTCGTCCCCGCAGGCCGCGCCCCCGAGGACGAGGGCGGCGGCGAAGCCGACGCCGAGGGCACGGGTCGTGAGTCTGTTCTTCGTCATCGGCCGTCCTTTGCCCCGGCCGCCCGGGGACAGAACGGGTCAGCCGGTGGCGAGCCGCAGGGTCCGCACCTCGAAGGGACGCAGCTCGACGTCCACGCCGTCGCGTACCGGCACGGGATCGGCCACCGGTCGCTCGAGCAGGTCGCACGCCGTGCACGTCGCCATCGCCGCCGCCGTGCGGAGCGTCGTGCGGGCCCGACCGCCGAAGGCCTCGTGCAGGCGGACGACCAGGTCGCCCGAGCCGTCGTCGGCCGCCTTCACCGCCGTCACCACCACCCCGGGATGGTCGACCCCGACCACCGACGGCTGGGGCCCGCCCGTCACCACGCGCACCGGCACGTTGAGGGCCCACGACTCGGCCAGCACGTCGGCCAGCCCGTCTCCGTGCGGGAGGAGGGCATAGGTGAAGCGGTGGCTGCCGCGGTCGGCGTCGGGGTCGGGGTAGCGCGTGGCCCGGAGCAGGGTGAGGCGCATGGTGGTGGTGGTCGGGTCGCCGAGGCAGTCGTGGCCGTACTTGCCGTCGTTGAGCAGCGCGACCCCGCAGCCCGGTTCGGACACGTCGGCCCAGAAGTGCCCGCAGACCTCGAAGCGGGCGGCGTCCCAGGACGTGTTGCGGTGGGTGGGCCGGCGCACGTGGCCGTACTGCACGTCGTAGCGGGCGTCGTCGGCCCGCAGGTCGAGCGGGAAGGCGACCTTCAACAGCTGCTCGACCTCGTGCCACTCGACGTCGCACTCGACGTCGAGGCGGGCCGACCCGGCGCGCAGGACGTAGGTCTGGGTGATCGACGACGACCCGAACGTGCGATGCACCCGCACCGCGGTCCGCATCGGGCCGTCCTCCACCACGTCGATGGCGTCGACTGCGGTGAGCAGGAGCGGGTCGAGACGCAGGGTGTGGGCGTCGACGTCCCAGGCGTCGTAGGTGTTGGGGTGGTCGGGGAACAGCTGCAGCACGTTGGCGGGGCCGGCCAGCAGCTCCCGGTCGAGCCGGTGGTCGACCAGCGAGATGAGCGTCCCATCGGCCCCGATCACGGCGGTGACGACGCCGTTGCCGACCACGATGCGTTCGCCGTCGCGACGGAGCTGGATCGGGGCGATCCCGTCGGGCAGCTCGGCGGTGATCGGTCCCATGCCGTGCGCCGGCGCGTCCGCCCACAGAGGGCCGTCGGGCCCGTCGACCACGCCGAGGCGGTCGAACGGCGAGGCGTTGGCCCCCACCACCCCGTTCTGGCCTACCGATTCCCTCGCATGTGGGGGAATCGGTAGGCCAGAACGGATCTGGAGGGCGGCGGCGATGCGATCCTCGACCTCGGCGAGGAGGGCGGCGTGGGCCGCCTCGGTGTCGTCGTGCACCCAGGCGATGGAGCTGCCCGGGATGATGTCGTGGAACTGGTGCAGCAGCAGCACCTTCCACAGGCGCTCGAGGTCGCCGAGCGGCGGGGCTGCGCCGCCGGGAGCGCCGGGCGCTGTCCACAGCTCCAGCTCCCGCAGCGCCAGCTCGCCCCGGCGGTTGCCCCCCTTCGTCTTGGCCTGCGACGTGTACGTGCCGCGGTGCATCTCGAAGTAGAGCTCGCCCCGCCACACCGGCGCGTCCGGGTGCTCGGCCCGCGCCGCCTCGAAGAAGTCCGCCGGCGACTCGATCTCCAAGCGGGGCAGCCCGTCGAGACCGCGTCCGCCGGCGGTGATGCGCCGGGCCCGCTCGAGCATCTCCCGGGTGGGGCCCCCGCCGCCGTCGCCGTGGCCGAACAGGTACATCGAGCCAGAGACCGCGCCCTTGTCCTTCAGGTTGCGGACCGAGTACGCCAGCTCGGAGGGGACGACCTCGCCGTTGTAGGTGTCGGCGGGCGGGAAGTGCGTGAAGATCCTCGTGCCGTCGATGCCCTCCCACCAGAACGTGTGGTGGGGGAACCGGTTGGTCTGGTTCCACGACAGCTTCTGGGTGAGGAAGAACTCGCACCCGGCCTGCGCCATGAGCTGGGGGAGGTTGCCGGCGTAGCCGAACACGTCGGGGATCCACACGATGCGGTTGCCGGGCTCCACGCCCTCGCCGAAGTGGTCGAGGAACCAGCGCCGGCCCCAGACCAGCTGACGGGCCAGCGACTCACCGGACGGCAGGTTGGCGTCGGCCTCGACCCACATGGATCCGACCGGCAGGAAGCGGCCCTCGGCGACCTTGTCCTCGATGCGGGCGAACAGCTCCGGCTGGTGCTCCAGGGTCCAGGCGTACTGGGCGGCCTGGGAGCAGGCGAAGCGGTACTCGGGGTACTCCTCCATCAGCGTGACGGCCGATGCGAAGGTGCGGGTGCACTTGCGCACGGTCTCCCGCAGCGGCCACAGCCAGGCCGAGTCGATGTGGGCGTGGCCGATGGCGGAGACCCGGTGGGCGTGGTCGGCGGCGTGGCGCTCCCACATCGGGCCCAGCACGTCGCGGGCCGCCCCGGCCGTCTCGACCGGGCGCCGGGGGTCGAAGGCGTCGACGGCGGCGTCGATGGCGCGCAGGAGCTCCCACCGGCGCGGGTCGTCGACGCCCAGCTCGCGCATCAGCCCACCCAGCACCTGGAGGTCGAGGTCGAGGTGCCACACGTCGTCGTGGCGGATGGCGAGCTCGGCCCGGTTCAGCCGGTAGAGCAGGTCGTCGCCGGCCGTGGCCGGGTCGCCCAGGTGCGTGGGGCGGTACGAGGTGGCGACCACGGGGTTCGCTGCCGCCTCGACCAGCACGTCGACCACCCCGTCGGCGTCGGCCACGAGCCGGATGGGCACCGCCTGGTGCATGGGGTGGATGCCCCGGATGGGCCCCCCGCCACCGGTGCGGAACAGGAGACCCTCCGACTGGAAGCCGGCACCCACGCCGGTGGAGAAGTCGACCAGCGCCTCGACCGTCTCTCCGGCCCACTCGTCGGGCACCCGGCCCTGCAGCCGGAACCAGGTGGTGCCCCACGGCCTGCCCCACCGACCGCCGGGCTCGAACGGGGCGAAGTCGCCGCCGGCCAGACGCTCGCGGGCGACCGACACCGGGACCGGCTCGCCCGGCACGTCCCAGGCCGTCACGCCGAGAGCGACACCCCGGCCGTGCACGTGCGGCCGGATCCGGTCGCTGATCGTGCGGCGGATCCGGGTCTCGGCGAGCTCACGGTCGTCGTGCACGCCCGGACTGTACGGGCGCCCGTGCGGGTAGTGGCCCGGTCACCGACGACCAAGGAGCACGACATGGGCCTCTTCCGTGGCTACGCCAAGTTCAAGATCGGTCAGCAGATCTTCCGCACCGTCCGCAACCTGGTGCGGCGTCGTTCGGGCGGCCGCAGGCTCGCCCGCCGCTGAGCAGGCGAACGGTGCGCCTTGCCTGCGAACGGCGTCGATAACTACCGTTATTATCGAACACACTGCCGAACCAGGGGAACCCGCACATGGCCCGCACCGACGCCGACATCATCGGCCGCGACGACGTCAACGACCTCGACGCGATCCTCGCCATCACGAACACCGAGAAGGACGAGGTCATCCACACGGTCCAGGACAACGCCGACGCGCTGTTCACGTGGGACTACGAGCGCTCGCGCCAGCCGCTCATCAAGCTGTACGAGAAGGCCAAGAACTCGCAGTGGAACGGCGAGACCGACCTGGACTGGTCCATCGAGGTCGACCAGGAGAAGCTGGTCGCCGAGAGCCCGATCACCCCGACGGTCGAGGGCTGGGAGGCGCTGGGCGCCGACTTCAGCGGCACGTCGTTCCAGAGCTGGACCAACAAGGAGTGGCGCCAGTTCCAGATCGAGAGCCAGAACTGGAGCCTGTCGCAGTTCCTGCACGGCGAGCAGGGCGCCCTCATCTGCACGGCCAAGATCGTCGAGACCGTGCCGTGGATCGACGCCAAGTACTACGCCGCCACGCAGGTGATGGACGAGGCCCGCCACGTCGAGGTCTTCGCCAAGTACCTCGACACCAAGCTGTCGGGCCACTACCCGATCAACCACCACCTGAAGATGCTGCTCGACGACATCATCCTCGACAGCCGGTGGGACATGACCTACCTCGGCATGCAGATCATGGTGGAGGGGCTGGCCCTCGCCGCGTTCGGCATGGCGATGCAGACCACCGACGACCCGCTGCTCAAGCAGCTGCTCCGCTACGTCATGTCCGACGAGGCCCGCCACGTGGCCTTCGGCGTGCTCTCGCTGCGCGAGTACTACGAGGGCCTCTCCGACGCCGAGATGATGGACCGCCAGGAGTTCGCCTTCGAGGCCGCCGTCCGCATGCGCGACCGCTTCCTGCAGCAGGAGGTGTGGGAGCACATGGGCATCCCGGTCAAGGAGGCCATCTCCATCTTCAAGCAGGACGACCCCGAGCTGAAGAACCAGGACCCGTTCCAGCAGCTGCTCTTCTCGAAGATCGTGCCGAACTGCAAGAAGCTCGGCCTGCTCGACGCCAACGACGGCTGGCTGCGCAAGCGCTTCGACACCCTCGGCGTCACCCAGTTCGAGGACTGGGTCGACACCGGCGAGGAGTACGAGATGCTCGACGAGGTCGCCAAGGACCGCGAGGCCGCCGAGACGGCCTGACCGGCCACCACCGCCTCGACGGGGCCGTCACCTCCGGGTGGCGGCCCCTCGTCGCGTCCGGGACCGGTACCGTCGGCCCGGTGACGGGGGCCGAGGCCCTGAGCGGGTCCATGCCGGAGATGGAGATCCGTGCTCGGCGCGGGCACCCCGACCTGCTCGACCTGCCCTGGCACCTGAAGCTCGTCGACTGGGACACGGGCAACACGGGCGGTCGCCTGGTGCGCATGGCGCACGGCGTGTCGCGCCACGTCGTGCGCTTCGTGCAGTACGAGGGACGGGTCTACGCACTGAAGTCCACCGAGGAGGCCCTCGCCCGCCGCGAGTACGACCTGCTGCGCAGCCTGGCCGACGCCCGGCTCCCGGTGGTGGAGGCGGTCGGCATGGTCACCGGCCGGATCGCTGCCGACGGGGAGCCCCTCGGCGCCGTGCTGATCACCCGGTACCTCGACTTCGCGCTCCCCTACCGCTACCTCTTCGGCAACCCGACCGGGATGGACCTGCGCCCCCGGCTCGTCGACGCCGGCGTCGTGCTGCTGGCCCGACTGCACCTCGAGGGGTTCTTCTGGGGCGACTGCTCGCTCAACAACATCCTGTTCCGGCGCGATGCCGGAGCCCTCATGGCGTACCTGGTCGACGCGGAGACCGGTGAGCACCGGCCGTCGCTCTCGGACAGCATGCGCGAGCACGACCTCGAGATCGCCCGGACCAACATCGCCGGCGACCTCACCGATCTGATCGCCTCGGGACGGATCCCCGAGATCGACGTCACGGCGGCCGTCGACGACGTGGTGGCCCGCTACCGGGCCCTGTGGGAGGAGCTGACCCACGTCGAGGAGTTCCCCGCATCGCAGCGCCACCGCATCGAGAGCAGGATCCGGAGGCTCGAGGACCTGGGCTTCGACGTCGCCGAGGTGGTGCTGCGCCCGACAGAGGGCGGATCACGCATCCAGATGCGACCGGTGCTGCTCGAGGAGGGCCACCACGCTCGCGAGCTCGAGGGCCTCACGGGGCTCCGGGTGCAGGAGAACCAGGCCCGGCGCTTCCTGGCCGACATCACGTCGTGGCAGGCGTACCTGAGCGAGATCGAGGGCCGTGACGTGCCGAGGGGGGTGGCCGCAGCCCGCTGGCTCGAGGAGGTGTACGGGCCCCACACCGTGGTGCCCGAGGAGCTGTCGGACCGGCTGGAGCCGGCCGAGCTGTTCCACGAGCTGCTCGAGCACCGATGGTTCCTCTCGGAGCAGCGGGGGGAGCACGTCGGCAACGACGAGGCGCTGGCCGACTACGTGGCGTCCGTGCTCGGAGCCCGCCCGTCCGAGCGCCTGGTGGTCGACGAGGACGACGAGAGCTGAACCCCTGCCGGGTGGAACACCCCGTCGACCATCGGACCCCGCACGTCGACGCCGAGGACGGCGAGCACGAGCAGGCGGCGGCGGTCGGTCAGGTCGACCACGTCGTCGGGCCAGGTCGCAGGCACGTCGGAGACGTCGATGAGCGGGAGGGGAGAGATCGTCACGGCTAGTCCTTCTGACCCAGTCGTCGGCACACGGCCGGCCAACCTTGACCACGAATCCGGACAATTCCCGGCTCGTCGAGAACGGGTCGTCTCTGCGCCGGCGCGTCGGCCACGATGGGGCCATGCAAGACGAGCTCGACGTGCTCCGCCGCCAGATCGACGCCGTCGACGAGCGCTTCGTCGAGCTCCTGGCCGAGCGGTTCCGCATCACCCGTCGGGTCGGCCGCATCAAGTCGGAGCGGGGCCTGCCGGCCCAGGACTCCATCCGGGAGGCCCAGATCGACGCCAAGGTCCGGCGGCTCGCCGCCGAGCACGAGCTCGACGAGGGGCTCGTGTCCGACGTGCTGCGGGCGGTCATCGACCGGGTCGTGGCCGAGCACCTCGACGACGTGGTGGTCGAGCAGGGCCGGGTCGTCGCCGCCGACGCCGTCGACCCGCTCGACGGGCACCCGTGGCTCGACCAGCTGGCCGCCGAACCGTTCATGCCTCCGGGCCCGCCGCCCGACCTGACCCGCAACGAGATCCGCGAGCTGGTGCGACGTGGCGCGGTGGTGGAGGTGGACGGGGTCGCCTTCGGCGCCGACGCCATCGAGCAGGCCTGCGAGGTGGTGCGCCGCCTGCTGGCCGAGCAGCCCGACGGCGTCACGGTGGCCCAGATCCGCGACGGTCTGGGCACCAGCCGCAAGTACGTACTGCCGCTGCTGGCCCATCTGGACGCCACGGGGCGGACGCGCCGGCGCGGCGACCTGCGGATCGCCGGGCCTCGCTTGGTGGTGGCGGAGGGAGGTGCGGGCTAGGAGCCGAGGAGCGACTTGCGCTCGTTCTCGCTCAGCCCGCCCCAGATGCCGTGCTGCTCACGGATGCGCAGGGCGTAGTCCAAGCACTCGGTGCGCACGGCGCACGTGGTGCAGATCGCCTTGGCCCGGCCTTCCCGCTCGAGCTTTTCGTCCTTGCGCTCGAAGTGCGCAGGCGGGAAGAACACCCGTGACTGCGGCCCCCGACAGGCAGCCTTGAGCTGCCACTGCTCGGTCTCCGTACGGATCGCCAGCGTCATCCGAAACCCCCCGGTGTCGACGTGGCGCCGAACCTATGGCGGTCGATCCATCTGCACAAGTGGTGAATGATTGCAAGCGCTCCGCTCGCGGGCGCGAGCAGCCTCCTCGATCAGTGCGAACGGGCCTCGCGGTAGTCCCGGGCGCCGCCCTCGATCGGCTCGACCTCGAGGGTCAGGCCGTCGATGGCGGTGACCCGGACCTCGGCGCCCGCGGTGATGGGCGTGGCCCGGTTCGTGTGCGCCCGCCACGGGGCGTCCCGCACGGTGACGACCCCGTCGGGGGCGACGTCGGCCACGGCCACGCCGGTCTCGCCGATCATCCAGTCCCGCCCGATGGTGGGGGTGGAGAACCGGGTGCGCACCATGGCCGGCATGCCGCCGAGCATGGCCAGCAGGACACCGATGATGCCGGCGATGAGGGTGATCCAGGATGGCGGGCCGTCCTCGAAGACGGCGATCGAGCCCACGACCAGCGCCACCGTGGCGACCGCGGTCCAGAAGCGGGGGACCCCCGTCTGGACGTCGACGGCGAAGGCGGGGAACGCCAGGCAGAGCAGGGCCAGCGCCCACGTCCGGGTGGGCAGGACGGCCAGGCCGTAGGCGGCGAGCACCAGTGAGCCGGCGCCCACCATGCCGGCGACGCCGACGCCGGCGGTGAACAGCTCGAAGACGAGCAGGCTCGCGCCGATCAGCAGGAGCAGGTAGGCGACGGGCGGGCTGGCGACGGTGTGGAAGAGCTGGTCGACGAGGCCGAGCTGCCCGAAGCGGACCGGCGTGACCGGCTCGATGCGGTCGTCGACCTGGTTGGTCTCCACGCCGGGGAGGGCGACGATGAACTCGCCCAGCACCGGGGCGTCGTTGTCGACCAGGCCCAGCTCGGCGGCCCGCTCGCTGCCGATCCGCTCGCCCACCGAGGTCCGGCCCCCGAGGTCGACGCCTTCGGCCAGCTCCGGCGTGACCTCGATGCGGCTGCCCGGGGACAGGCCGCTGACGGCGGACGCGGCGACCAGGCGGACGGCGTCGCCCTCGGCCTGGGAGCCGGAGGGACCGATCCAGGTGGCGATCGGGACGGGTGACGCCTCGATGGCGGCCACGACCTCGTCGAGGCGCTCGTCGCTCACCACCGCGCCCTCGCTGTTCACCTGCAGCACCAGGGCGACGACGCCGCTGCCCTCGGCCGCGGCCACCTCGTCCTCGATGAAGGACGCCATGACGGGGTCGATGAGCCCGGAGACCTTCAGGATGCGCACGGTCTCGTCGGCGGCGTCACCGTCCTCGGACTGGGCGCCGGCGGCACCGGTCAGGGACGTGAGGGTGAGCACGCAGAGCGCGATGCCCGCCAGGACCCTCGGTAGGGTGGGCCGCGCTCGGTGGCGAGGAGGATGGACGTGGTGTTTCGGTGAATCCGACGGAGTACTTCGCTGCATCCCGGCTGCTCATCGTTGCGGGCAAGGGTGGCGTGGGCAAGACGGTCGTCACCGCAGCCCTGGCCAGGGCGGCGTCGATGGCCGGTCGCTCCTCGCTGGTGGTGGAGGTCGAGGGCAAGTCGGGCCTGCCACGGATGTTCGGACAGAGTACGCCGGACCACGCCGGACTCGGCTATGACGAGCAGCTCCTGCGCCGTGGCGGCGGGCCCGACGGCTCGGCTGACATCACCGCCCGCACGATCACGCCCGACGGCGCCCTGCTGGAGTACCTCGAGGATCACGGCCTGTCGCGCATCTCGCGCCGCCTCGTCGCCAGCGGCGCGCTCGACGTCGTGGCCACCGCGGCGCCGGGCATCCGCGACATCCTCGTGCTGGGCAAGGTCAAGCAGCTCCAGCGGGCCGGCGTCGCCGACGTGGTGGTGCTCGACACGCCGGCCGCCGGCCACGCCATCACCTTCCTCCGATCGGCCAAGGGCCTGCTCGACGCGGTGAAGGTCGGGCCCATCCAGGCCCAGGCACGCGACGTGCTGGAGCTGCTGGAGGATCACGAGCGCTGCCAGGTCATCCTCGTCACGCTGCCGGAGGAGACCCCGGTGAACGAGCTGGTCGAGACGGCGTTCTCCCTCGAGGACCAGGTCGGCGTGGGTCTCGGGCCGGTCGTGGTCAACGGCATCTACGAGCACCTCGACGGCATCGACGCCGACCCCACCGCGGCCGCGGCGGCCGCCGGCGTCACCCTCCGCCCCGGCGAGGCCGAGGTGCTCGGTGCCGCCGCCGACTTCCGCCGTCACCGGACCGAACTGCAGCGCGACCAGGTGCAGCGCCTGTCCGACCTGCTGCCGCTGCCCCAGGTCCGGCTGCCCTTCCTCTTCGAGTCCGAGATCGGCCCGGCCGAGATCGATGCGCTGGCCGAGTGCGTGCTGGCGGCGATCGAGGGCCTCGACGCCGAGCTGCAGCTGGGGTCCTCGACGTGAACGTGCCCGGCCTCGACCAGCTCGTCCGCGATCGCCGCATCATCGTGTGCGGTGGCTCCGGCGGTGTCGGCAAGACCACGACCGCCGCCGTCCTCGCCATGCGGGCCGCCGAGGAGGGCCGGCGTGCCGTGGTGGTCACCATCGATCCGGCCAAGCGCCTGGCCGACGCCCTCGGTCTCGACGGCCTGACCGACGACCCCAGCCGGGTGGCCGGGCCGTGGCCCGGCGAGCTGTGGGCGATGATGCTCGACACCAAGTCCACCTTCGACGCCCTGGTGGGCAAGCATGCCGCCGACGACGCCCAGCTCCAGCGCATCCTGGCCAACCGCTTCTACAAGAACATCTCCGGTGCGCTATCCGGCACGCAGGAGTACATGGCGATGGAGAAGCTCTACGAGCTGGCCGAGGAGACCAACTTCGACCTGATCGTCGTCGACACGCCCCCCACCCGCAACGCACTCGACTTCCTCGACGCCCCGGCCCGGCTGAGCCGGTTCCTCGACCACCGGCTCTACCGGCTGTTGACCGCCCCGAACCGGGGGGTGCTCCGTGCGGTGAACATGGCGACCCAGACCTTCCTGCGCACCGTGGCCCGGGTGGTCGGGGCCGACGTCATCGACGACGCCGTCGCCTTCTTCCAGGCCTTCGACGGCATGGAGGAGGGCTTCAAGCGACGGGCGACGCGGGTGCAGGAGCGCCTGTGCGACGACGACACCGCCTTCGTGCTGGTCGCGTCACCTCGCCGGGACACCATCGCCGAGGCCACCTACTTCGCCGAGAAGCTCACCGAAGGCGGCATCGCCGTGCGGTCCCTCATCGTCAACCGCATGCACCCCCGCTTCGACGACGGCCTGGCCGAGGCGACCCACGCGCGGGCCGATTCCCTCGCCGGCACCGACATCGGCTCCCTCTACCGGAACCTGGCCGACTTCCAGCTGGTGGCGTCGCGCGAGGAGGCCAATCTCGCCGGCCTGGCCGAGAAGGTCGCACCGGCGCCCGTGGTACGGGTCCCGTTCCTGCGCTCCGACGTGCACGACCTCGACGGCCTGCGCCGCATCGAGGCCGAGCTGTTCGCCTGAACCCTCAGGCCCGCTGGGCGTCGGCGAGGGCGGCGGCAGCCTCGTCGACCGACTCGGCCACGGGCACGATGCGGTCGAAGCCGGTCGTGTGCAGCAGCCGGGTGAGCGAGGCGCGGGAGCAGGCCACGGCGACCTCGCCGCCGGCCTCGCGGGTGCGTCGGATGCCGCCGATGAGGGCACCGAGGCCGGCCGAATCCATGAACGGCACGTCCGACAGGTCGATGAGGAGGGCGTCGGCATCGGCCACGCCGCCGAGGGCGTTGCGGAACTCGTCGACCGTGTAGGCGTCGAGCTCACCGCTCGGGCGGCAGAGCGTGTAGTCGGGCGTCTGCTCGATCTCGATGTCCATCGCGGGGCACGCTACCGTTCCCGGCCGTGCCCACGGTCCTCATCGCCACCGACAACGACGCCGTCGCCGACGAGGTGGCGGCCGCCGTCGAGGACGACCAGACCACCGTGCTGCGGGTCCGCACCGGCGTCGAGGTGCCGGCGGCGGTGGCCGAGCACGGCCCCGACCTGGTGGTGCTCGACCTCCAGATCGGGAACATGGGCGGCATGGCCGTGGCCTCGCACCTGCGGGCGGAGATCGCCATGGAGCGCCTCGACGACGTCGCCATCCTGATGCTGCTGGATCGTGCCGCCGACATCTTCCTCGCCAAGCGGTCCGACGCCGACGGCTGGCTGTTCAAGCCGCTCGACTCGTTCCGGCTGCGCCGGGCCGCCAACGCGCTTCTGGCCGGCGGCGACCACCACGAGGCGACGGGCATCGAGTCGGTCCCGCCGGTGGAGCCCACCCCCGCCTGACCGGTGGGACGCGCCGGGGGCACGCGGCGTCCGGCTTCGGCCGCCGCCTGACCCCTCCGGTATGGTGGACGGCCCCTGGCCCTCGGGCCGGGGACGGATCCGGGTGGTGGCTCAGCTTGGCAGAGCGCTGCGTTCGGGACGCAGAGGTCGGGAGTTCAAATCTCCCCCACCCGACTACGAAAGACCTGGTCAGAGGGCATCCGGGAGGATGCCCTCGACTTGAGCTGACTCCCGTGGGCACACAGTGGGCACATCACGAATCCCGCTCCCGACCGTGCCCTCGTGGACCGTCAACTCTCTGGGCTGCCGCTGCTTCCGAGATGACGTGGCAGCGGAGGCACGCACGCTCTATGGGGCCGCCTGACGATCTGGTTCGGCTTCGCCATCTTCGTGACACGGCTGAAGAGGCCTTGCATTTCGCCGACGGAAAGGGCCGCCAGGACCTCGAGGGCAACGAACTGCTCCGCCTCGCAATGACCAAGCTCGTCGAGATCGTGGGCGGAAGCAGGTCAGCGCGGCGACCCGGATCGAACACCCCGAGGTCCCGTGGTCCGACGCTGCAAGGATGCGAGCTCGTCTCGTCCACTATCACTTCGACATCGATCTCGACATCCTTTGGGTCACGATCACCGAGGGCTTGCCGCAGCTGCTCGACGTCATGCCGGCACGGGAGTAGCCCGCGCGACGCCGATCTCCGTGCGCTCGGCACCTTGATCCTCGGTGACAGGTGCGTCGCTGTCTCGGTCGCCAGTAGCGGACAGCGCCACATAGCTGCGACAGCCGCCGGCGACCGGAACCCCGGCCACGGACAAGAAGCGTGCACCGCGGCCCGGAATCCCGCAGTCCTAGAACCGGGCCGCGTCACCCGCATCCAATGCGTGTGACGCGGCCCAGAACGCCCCTTCTCGCGCCGGCCCAGCAGCCATGCTCGATCGAGAGCGCCGGGCAGCTTGTTCGAGCTCGAGCGCGGCTCTCGGATCGGTGCGGACGGTTCCGCTCACCCGTCCGCGAGCTCGTCGAGCACGCGACGCTCGACGTCGTCCCAGGCCTCGGTGTCGACGGTTCCCGCGAGCACGTCGCGGGCCCGGCCCTCGATCTCGGCGATCCAGCCGTCGGAATCCGTGACGGCTGCTCCGGGTGGCTCGGGAAGGCTGTAGAGGAGCTCCGCCGCGATGGTGGCGCGATCGTCGTCGGGCAGGGCCAACGCCTCCCGCAGCACGCTGATCGCATCGCCCGCCATAGGGCCAGCGGACCGGGCATCGGCGGTTCGGCAGCCGACTGACTGGTCGACGGCCCTGCCACCATGGCGATGCGGGTGACTTCGTAGATCCCGAGTCCCTCGTCAGGGAGCGAGTCGAGGAGGCGCTTGCACCGCTCCGTGCCGAACTGAGTGGCGAGCGGGGCAGGTGGTCGAGGTGGAAGATCCGGCGACCGATGGCAAGGACGGAACGGCGCATGCGACCGCAGTTCAGCCGGGCAGCGTGGTGACGAGGTCCTGTTCGACGTCGCCGTTTGCTGTTGAGCGTCCTCCTCGCCGACGACGCTCTTGTCTCAGCACCTTTGCCAGTCACCGACGGGACGAGTGTTCCTGGCGTGGACCGCCTCAGCGTTGAGGACGACGTTCTGGGACAGGCCGCCCGCCGTCGCCCCGTCCGATGCACCTCGGTGACATGTGGCAGAACGCCGATGGTTGGGATTCGGGGACGCTGAGGAACCTGCTGATGCTGTATAGAGTTGCTGTATGTCCGCCACGCGCACACAGGTGTACCTGACCGAAGAGCAGCGCGCTCGGATCGACCGGGCCGCTGAGGCAGAGGGCGTGACGATGGCCGAGGTGATCCGCCGAGCGATCGACGAATACCTGGTCCATGACCATGACCCGGCGGCTGCGCTCGCAGCAACGTTCGGAGCGGCGCCTTCGGCAGACGTACCGAGCAGGGACGGCTGGCAGCGTGGCTGATGTCCTCGTCGACACCGATGTGTTCATCGATCATCTGCGTGGATCCGCTCAGCTCAGTCCCGGGCGGAACCGGCTGCACTACTCGGTCATCACGCGAGCAGAACTGTTCGCGGGCAACACGGCGACTGCGCTCGCCAGCCAACTACTTGCGCCGTTTCGGGAGGTCGCAGTCGATCGCTCGATCGCCGAGCGGGCGGGACGAGTGGCGCGTGAGTCAGGTCTCCGTCTTCCGGATGCGTTGATCGCAGCAACCGCTCTCGAGAAGGGGCTGCAGCTGTCGACGCGAAATCTCTCCGACTTCGACAAGGTTCGCGGGCTCCGGATCAAGGCGCCGCGCTGAACTCGACATCCGTCACCGTCGTTTGGTGGCGCCCGCCGCCTGCGTCACCTCGCGGCACGTTGCGGGCGTGACCTCAGGCGAAGATGTCTGCGCGATAGGTGGCGGTTCACCTTCTCGCGATCGGCGACCGCTGTGCGATCGCTCTCACTGCTGCGACTTGCTGACTGGGCGCTCTTCGGCGGACACCGGCGAGTTGGATGAGCACAGCCGGCGACCGGGACCCTCCTTCGGCGTCGGTCCCGCCGTCTCGGCAAACGACACGTGTTCCACGAGTGCCCGGCGAGCGGTATGGATGCTGGATGGACGGCGGGCGTGTGTGGGACCTCATCGTGGACAACCAGACAGTCGGTGGTCGTCTGGTGACCACGGTGGTGATCGTGCTCGCTGCAGGACTGCTGTCGTGGCTCGTCGGCCGCATCGCGGGACGGAGAGCCGATGATCCCTACGCCCGGTACTACGTCCGGAAGGGCGTCCGCTACGTCTTCGCCGTCGTCACCGTCATCGTTCTGTTGATCGTGTGGCGCGCCTTCGCCGGGCGGGCTGGCGTGGTGCTCGGCCTGGCCACGGCCGGGGTCGCCTTCGCCATGCAGGAGGTGATCGGTGCGATCGCCGGGTGGTTCAACATCGTCTCGGGTCGGATCTTCCGTGTCGGTGATCGGATCGAGATGGGCGGTGTTCGTGGTGATGTGATCGACCTCACGCCGCTGCGAACCAAGGTGATGGAGATCGGGTCTCCCACCAGCACGGACACGCCGGTGAAGGGGCGCCAGTACACCGGCCGGATCGTCGCCATCTCGAACAAGGCCACCTTCACCGAGCCGGTGTTCAACTACAGCGGGGCGTTCGAGTACATCTGGGAGGAGATGACCGTGCCGGTCGCCTACGACGATGACTGGGAGATGGCAGAGCGCATCCTGACCGAGGAGGCGCAGCGGGTGTCGGCCAGCAGCGGTGCACAGGAGGCGATCCGTCACATGGCCCGGCGGTATCCGGTCCCACGGGCCGAGGTGGAGCCGCGGGTGTTCGCCGGAGCGACCGACAACTACCTCGAGCTCTCCGCCCGCTTCGTCGTGCCGGTCCGCACCGCCCGCTCGACCAAGGACGATCTCGTCCGCAGCGTGATGGTCCGTCTGGCCGAGCACGGCATCACGGTGGCCTCGACGACGCAGGACGTGACCATCCACCGCCCAGACGACGACGATCGGTCCCCGGACCTGTCGTGACGCGCGGGGCGCGCGGCGCGAACCGTGGCTACGGGTGGGCAGCACGTGGACCGGGTAGGAGGTAGGAGATGGCTCGTTCCAGGACCGATCAGACGACCCACACCCAACTCGCCGCAGAGCACGGGCCGAAGGGGCACACCCAGTACGACGGTGACGGCGCACGCTCCGCCGTCGCGGGAGTGACCTCGATCGTCTTGGGCGGCATCGGCATCGTGGCCGGCATCGTCCCGCGGTTGGGTGTCATCGCCATCGTGCTCGCGGCGGCCACCCTGATGATCGCTCTCCCGGCGATCCGTACCGGTCGGGACGCGCCGGGTCACCGCTACGCACGGGTCGGCGCCGCGCTCGGCGTGGTGGCGCTCCTCTTGGGGGCAGTGAACATCGCCATCCAGCTCGAGCTGTTCAACGACTTCACGACCCGTTGACGCAGGTACGTCACGGACGAAGCCGACCGCTGGCGGTCACACGCCGCGGTGACGGTATCAGTCGTCGAACAGCAGATCCGCGTCGATGACGTCGGTGAGGATGTCCCGGTCGAGCGCACCATCTCCCCGCACGACGGTGACGTCGCCCGTCGACTCGAGCACGACGTAGCGCACCTGGTCGTAGCGAAGGACGTTCGCCTGTCGCAGCTTCGCCCGAACGTCGTCGCCCGTCACCCGAGCTCGGCGCATGTTCTCCTCCAGCATCGTCGACCCCGCCATGAGCAGCAGGGCCTCGTTGTCGACGAGCGAGCCGGCCCCGAACCGGACCCGCCCGAACGCGACGGCAGCCTGCACGAGCAGGAGGGCACCGACGGCGACCAGGCCCTCGGTGAGCGACGACCCAGAAAGGGTGACGGCGGCGAGGAGCGAACCCATCGCGACGGTGACCGCGAAGTCGAACGACGACATCTTGGAAAAGCTCCGGAGCCCGATGACCCGGACGTAGAAGATGATGCCGGCGAGCATCGCTGCTGCGGACAGCACGACGAACCCGAGCTGGCTCCATGAGCTTGTGATCTCGACCGACGTCATGGCCGGAGCCTGACACCGTCGTCAGGACGCTCGCAGGATCTCCCTCGCCAGATCGGGGAGCACGTGCTCGGTGGCGTGGTCGCCGTCGAACAGGTTGGCGAGGGCGAGCTCCCGGGCACGATCACCGTCCAGCACGAACAGCGTGCTCGGCGGCAGGCCGTCCCGCGGACGAGGTATGCCTCGTCGCCCAGGTCGTCCACGGTCACGAGGTCGATGCCTGCTTGGTCGCTCGCCTCGAACGAGGCGAACTCGCCGGGATCGGGTCCCCTCCAGCGAGGCGTCGCCGCCCTGGTTGGGGCCACCGAGCACGGCCGCCGACTCGGTCAGGCTCCAGGCACACGTGTCGACTTCACCGTCGACCCCGTGCACGGAGACGCCGGTCAGATCAGTCGCCGGAAAGCTCGGGCCGGTTCGGCGGCGTGCCGGTGGCGTCGGAGAGGAGGACGCCCCCGGTGCCAGAGGCGGATGGCGACGAGACCGAGGACCACGCCCGCTACCACTGATCTCGGGTCGTGCGGGCCGACGGTCCTGCTGACGCTGTCGTTGTCGACTTGGCGCGCCGGGTCAGCCCGCGCTGGCCCGGGTCAGGTCGTCGCCGAGGACGACCTCGCCCGAGAAGTGCTCGGCGGCGATGGCTCGCCACTGCTCCTCCTGACCCGGTTGCAGCGGCGGGACGTAGTGGGTCAGGACGAGCGTGCCGACCCCGGCTCGGGCGGCGGTCTGCGCGGCCTGGGCGACGGTCGAGTGGTAGTCGAGGATGTCCTGCAGCCGGGCGTTCGGCACCGATGCGACCAGGTCCTCCCGGATGACCGTCTGCACGTAGAGGTCGGCGCCGGCGCACAGCTCGTCGAGGCCCGGGCAGGGGACGGTGTCGCCGGCGACGGCGGCGACGGTGCCGTCGTGCTCGATGCGGTACCCGAGGGTCGGCTCGACGGGCCGGTGGTCCGTGGCGTGGGTGGTGACGCGGCAGTCCCCGACGGCGAAGGCCTCGCCCGGCCCGTGCTCCACGACGACGACGTCTGGTCCGGCGGTGAGGTCGTGGTGGTGCTCGAGCCGGTAGCCGACGTCGGGGCTCAGCATCTGCTCGATCCCCGCGATCACGGCCGCCGTGCCGACCGGGCCGTGGATCGGCAGGGGGACAGCCGTCGGGCTCGTGATCCAATGCGAGGTGATCACGTCGTTCAACGCGCAGATGTGGTCGCTGTGCAGGTGGGTGAGGAGCACGGCGCTGACCATGCTGGGGAACAACCCCGCGCCGGTGAGGCGCATGACGCACCCCCGCCCGGCATCCACCAGCAGGTTCTGGTCACCGGCCTGGACGAGGGTCGACGGGCCCGCCCGGTTCGTGTCGGGGAGGGGGCTTCCGGTGCCGAGCAGCGTCACGGTGAGGGTCACCCGACCACCCGAACATCTGGGAGTAGCACTGTCAAATGATTCTCCTACCGTGACAGCCGTGGACGAGGAGTCGACGCCGGCCCGCAAGCCCCCCGGCCTCTCGTGGGAGCGCTGGATCGAGCGCCAGATCAGCGAGGCCATCGAGCGCGGCGACTTCGACGGGCTCCCCGGCGCCGGCCGCCCGATCGCCGACCTCGACGCCCGCCGGGACGAGATGACGTGGATCCGCGACAAGCTCCGCCGGGAGCGGGCGGCGCCGCCACCACCGCCCGCCATCCAGATCCGCATCGATGTCGACGCCGCCCTGGGATCGCTGGGCTCGCTGACGACCGAGGCGCAGGTCCGGTCGGTGCTGGTGCAATCCGACGTCAGCTGTCCGGTGGAGGACGGGGTGGGTCGGACGTCGAGGCGGCCACGGATGGACCCGGCCCGGCAGCTGGGCACGGTGAGGCGGTGGACGGCGGCGGGCTCGTCGAGCAGCCCGTCGAGCTCGAGGTCGAGCACCGCGAGCAGCTCCATGGCGGCGGCGGCGTGGTCAGGGACGTCGCCGTCCTCGACGTCGACCACGAGGGCGGGGATGCCAGCGGCGGCAGCTGCATCAGCCAGTGGCTCGTCGCTGCCACGCTCGGATGTGCGGGTGATGCCGACGACGACCAGGTCGGGCACGACGCCGGCGGCGTCGACTACCGAGCCGATGCCGCCGGCGGGGGCCGGCACCGTGATGACGGGGAAGCCGCTCATCGTGTGGTCCGCCGTCCCCCCGGCCGCGATCACGACCCGGATGTCCGGCCGTTCGGCGAGGGCGCCGGCCGCAGCGTCGAGGCCCGGCTCGGACGCGTCACCGGGGTGGGTGAGCAGGACGGTGAGGGCGGTGGTCGACGGTGGCGCCGGCGGCAGGGTGTCTCGGGCGCTCACCAGCTCCGGGCTCGCCAGCTCGGTGGGCGGCTCGGCACTGGCATCCGACGCGCTGTGGGACCGACCGTCCACGCCGCAACCGGTCAGCACCAGCACCGCTGCGACGGCCCATCCCCCGAGGCGGAACCGCATCTGCGAGCCAGTGTGGACCCGGCGACCGGGCAGCGGGTGGATGGTCCGCCGGTACGCTCCGACCCCGTGGACATCGCCTCGTTCCAGGCCACCATCGCCGCCACGTACGGCGAGCGCGACGCCGGCCGGGGCACGGCCCCGACGGTGGCGTGGCTCTGCGAGGAGGTGGGCGAGCTGGCCCAGGCCGCCCGCAAGGGCACGCCAGCGCAACAGCTCCACGAGCTCGGCGACGTGCTGGCGTGGGTGGCGTCGCTGGCCCACCAGCTGGGCCTGAGCCTCGACGACGCGGCGCAGCGCTACGCGGCCGGGTGCCCCGTCTGCGGGGCCCTGCCCTGCGACTGTTGACCGCGCCGCCCCGGTCAGCTCCGGCGGCGGAGCAGCTCCTCGGCGATCTGGATCGTGTTCAGCGCCGCGCCCTTGCGGAGGTTGTCGCCGGCGAGGAACAGGGCCAGGCCGTGCTCGACGGTGGGGTCGACCCGGATGCGCCCGACGAGGGTGTCGTCGATGCCGGCGGCGTCGAGCGGGGTGGGCACGTCGACCAGCTGCACGCCGGCCGCCTCCGACAGGAGGGTGCGGGCCCGGTCGGGTGAGATGGGGCGGGAGAACCGGGCGTTGATCGACAGGGAGTGGCCGGTGAACACCGGCACCCGCACGCAGGTGCCGGACACCAGCAGCTCGGGCAGGCCCAGGATCTTGCGGGCCTCGTTGCGCAGCTTCTGCTCCTCGTTGGTCTCCTCGAGGCCGTCGTCGACGAGGGTGCCGGCGAAGGGCAGCACGTTGAACGCGATGGGCTTCACGAAGTTGTCGGGCTCGCCGAAGTCGGCCGCCCGCCCGTCGTGGGTCAGCGCCGGGGCGTTGTCGCCGACCTTGCGGACCTGGGTGTCGAGCTCCTCGACGCCGGACAGGCCGGCGCCGGACACGGCCTGGTACGTCGACACCACGATGGCCTCGAGTCCGGCCTCGTCAGCCAGCGGCTTGAGCACCGGCATGGCCACCATGGTCGTGCAGTTGGGGTTGGCGACGATGCCGATGGGCAGGTGGTCGAGGTCGTCGGCGTTGACCTCGGGAACGACGAGCGGCACCCGGTCGTCCATCCGGAACGCCGACGAGTTGTCGATGACGACCGGGCCCGACGCGGCGATGCGCTCGGCCAGCGCCTTGGACGCGGTGGCGCCGGCGGACGCGAGGACGACGTCGAGGCCGGAGTAGTCGGCCTCGGTGGACTCCTCGACGGTGATCTCGGTGTCGCCCCACGGCAGGGTGCGCCCGGCCGAGCGGGCCGAGGCGAAGTACCGCAGCTCGTCGACGGGGAAGTTCCGCTCGGCCAGGAGGCGCCGCATGACGCCGCCGACCTGGCCCGTTGCTCCGAGGATCCCTACGCGCATGGCGTCAAGGGTACGGGCCCGGCCCGCACGGAGGAACTCCGTTGCTCAGCGGGAGGCGATCGAGATGCGCTGGGTCTGGGTCTGCTCGACCGGGGTCCCCTGGACCTCGATCACCGTGGTGCCGGAGGTGGTCAGGTCCGATCGGGGCACGACCCCGCCGGCGAGGTCCCAGCGGATCGCGCCGCCGCCGGTCAGGCCGCCGCTCACCACCGTGGCCGGGTTCCCGAACACCTCCACCTCGCCCGGGACGAAGCGCAGCTCCTGCTCGACGGTTCCGCTCGCCGCGTCGTCGGTGAGCTGGTCCAGGACGATCACGGTGGTGATCTCGACGGGCAGGCCGGCGATCTCGGTCCGGGTCTCGATCCGCCAGCGGGCACCGACGCCGACGGGCTCGTCGGGGAACGGCATGCTGAGGCTCTCGGCGGCATCGGTGAAGCTGCCGGCGAGCTGCTCGACCATCGGGCCGGCGGCGCCGGGGAGCTCGAGGCCCTCGATCTCCGCCGACCGCAGGGCGCCGGACGTGGTGTAGGTCGTCTGCGCCGTGGCGTCGCGGAAGCCCTCGAGCAGCTCGGCGACCTGGGCGTTCGCCGCCGGATCGGTCCCCGGCTCGTCCAGGACCCGGACGTCGGTGTAGGTGCCGCGGGCCGTGATGGCGTCGTCGGACACGTCGACGATCTCGTGGTCGATGTCGATCTCGGTGATCGATGACGGGGCGGACTGGACCTCGCCGCCGGCTCGGACCTGGATCGAGGTCTCCTGGCGCTGCGTGATCCGGTCGACGTCGCCGACCTCGGCCGTCAGCCGGAGCTCGCGCCGGGGTTCGGCGCCGGGATCCTCGACGGTCACCACGTAGCCCGTGGCTGCGTCCTCGTCGGCGTCGGTGGTGGCCGTGGTCGCCTGCTCCGTCGTCGTGGGGGCAGCCGTCGTGGTCGTGGTCGCCCCGGTGTCGTCGTCACCGCCGCACGAGGCGATCAGTGACGTGGCGAGGGTGAGAGCGAGCAGGGCGCGCCAGTGCACGGGTGCCTCCAGTGGGGATCGGGTCAGGCGGGTCAGGTGACGTCGAGGCCGAAGGCGGTGTGGAGCAGCTCGACCGCGTGCTCGACCTGGGACTGCTGGATCACGCAGGAGATGCGGATCGCCGAGGTCGAGATCATCTCGATGTTGATGTCGTTGTCGGCCAGGACCTGGAACATCTTGGCGGCGACGCCCGGGTTCGACTTCATGCCGGCGCCGATCACCGAGACGCGGCCGATGTCGTGGTCGTAGCCGCAGCCGGCGTTGCCGACGTGGCCCGACAGGGAGCTGATGAGCTCGGTGGCGCGCTCGGCGTCGGGGTGAGGGACGGTGAAGGAGATGTCGGTGCGGCCGTGGTCGGAGACGTTCTGCACGATCATGTCGACGTTCACGCCGGCGTCCGCGAGGGAAGTGAACATCTGGGCGGCGACGCCTGGCTGGTCGGACACGCCCGACACGGTGACCTTCGCCTCCGACGTGTCGTGGGTGACGGCGTTGACGACGGCCTGTTCCATGTCGGGGGTCTCCTCGGTGACGATGGTGCCCGGCTCCCACGTGAAGGCGGACCGGATGTGGAGCTTCACCTGGTGGCGCCGGGCGAACTCGACCGAGCGCATCGCCGGCTTCGGGCAGCCCGTGGCGGTCATCTCGAGGAGCTCGTCGAAGCTGATCTCGGCCATGCGCCGGGCCTTGGACACGATGCGGGGGTCGGCGGAGTAGACGCCGGCCACGTCGGTGTAGAGCTCGCACATCTCGGCGTCGAGGGCGTGGGCGATGGCGACGGCGGTGGTGTCGGAGCCGCCTCGACCGAGGAACGTGACGTCGCGGTCGATGGACACCCCCTGGCTGCCGCCGATGACGGGGATGACGCCGGCGGCCAGCGCGTCGGCGATCCGCTCCGGGCGCAGCTCGACGATCTTGGCGTCCTTGTGGTTGGTGTCGGTGATGAACCCGGCCTGGGAGCCGGTGAAGGACTGGGCCGGCTCGCCCTGGTCGCAGATGGCCATCGCGACGAGCGCCATGGCCTTGCGCTCACCGGCCGTGATCAGCATGTCCATCTCACGCCCGGGCTGGCTGGTCGAGACGTCGTCGGCCAGCCGCAGCAGCGCGTCGGTCTCCTTGCCCATGGCCGAGACCACCAGCACGACGTCGGTGCCGCGGCGCTTGGTGCGCACGGCGTGCTCGGCCACCTCGCGGATGCGCTCCGGATCGGCCACGGACGTGCCGCCGAACTTCTGGACCGTGATCACGTCGTTCGAACCTACCGGTGGCCGGGGAACGGCTGGAACCCGGCGATGTCGTGAGGCGCAGCCGAGCGACTCGAGGTCGGCGGAGCCGACACTCAGAGCGTCTCGACGAGCGCGTCCCAGTCGCGCAGCTGCTGCAGGGTCTGGGTCTCGGTGGAGTGCAGGAGCGAGCAGATGGCGCGCAGGTCGTCGCGACGGATCGACAGGACCCGGCCGTTGAAGTCGCCTCGCTCGAGGATGATCGACCGCGCGTAGCGGTGGACGGCCTCGGCCTCGGGGATGCCCGACAGGGCGACGAGGTCGAGGATCACCTTCGAGGGGCGGTCGCCGTCGTCGGCGTCGTCGCTCTCGCCGAGCAGGACCGACATCGGGACGTCGTAGAACTCGGCCAGCTCCCGCAGGCGGGGCAGGCTGAGGTTGCGGAAGCCGCGCTCGTAGGCGCCGATGGCCGACGCGCTCCACTGGCCGCCGCTCTCCCGCTCGACGTCGTCGAGCGACAGCTTGCGCAGCCGGCGTACCGCCCGGAGGCGCTGGCCGACCTCGACGGAGAACGAGGACAGCCCGTCGTCGTCGTCACTGGCCACTCGCACCCTCCGCACTTCGCCTGGCGCCGGCATACGGACCGGCTCTCTCGTGGCACGGAGCGTAGCGAAAGCGAGTGGCGAACGTGATGCCCGGCGGGCACATGGCGCAACTCGTCTCCCCGCCGCCACGGGGTGCACCGGCGTCGGCCCGCCCGGTGACTCGCGCCCCGGCGGGCACGGCGGGTACGGTCCGCCGCCGTGGGTACCTCCAAGCGCGAGCGCCAGAAGCAGGCGCGACACGAGAAGATCGAAGAGCTGCGCCGCAACGAGCAGCGCCAGGCGAAGCGCCGTCGTGGCCTGCTGATCGGCCTCGGCGTGGCGGCGTTCCTCGCCTTCGCCATCGGCTACTCGGTGCTGACCGCCGGTGACGACGACGACCAGGTGGCCACGCAGGACACCTCGGATGAGGAGCCCACCGACGCCGAGACCACCACCGAGGACGGCGACACCACCGAGTACGGCGACACCACCGACTCCACCGACCCGACCACGGAGACCACGGACACCACGATCGCCGAGGTCCAGCCCGGCGACACCGAGTGCCCACCCGCCGACGGCGCCGAGCGGACGATCGACTTCGACGGGCCCTTCGCCGACTGCCTCGAGGAGGGCGTCGACTACCAGGCCCGCTTCACGACCACCGAGGGCGAGGTGCTCGTCGACCTGCGCGAGGACGAGATGCCCAACACGGTGAACAACTTCGTCGCCCTCGCCCGGTACGGCTACTACGACGACACGCTGCTGTTCCGCACCGACCCCTCGATCGACATCATCCAGGGCGGCTCCCCGCACACCCAGGACAACAGCGACCCCGGCCCCGGCTACAACATCCCCGACGAGGGCGGCACGTTCGAGGCCGACGCGGCCACCGGCCAGTACTCCGGCCCGTTCTCCTACCAGGAGGGCCAGCTGATCATGGCCCGATCCGCCGGTCCCGACTCGTCCTCAGCCCAGTTCTTCTTCAGCACCGGCCCGAACGTCGAGCTGCTCGACAGCCAGGGGACCTACCTGCTCTTCGGCGACGTGGTCGAGGGCCTGGACGTGCTCAAGGCCATCATCGGCCTCCACGAGGCCGACGACAGCGGCCTCGGCGGCGCGCCGAGCCGCGAGGTCACGATCGAGTCCGTGGAGATCCTGGAGCTCTGAGCTGGGGCCGCCGCCGGGTGGGCGCCACCCGCGGCAGCGTGAACCGGAACGTGGCACCCCCGCCCGGGGTCTCGTCCACCCAGATGCGGCCGTCGAGGCGGTCCATGGACTGCTTGGCGATGTGCAGCCCGAGCCCGACCCCCTGCTGCGATCGGGTCAGGTGGTTCCCCAGCCGCGTGAACTTGTCGAAGATGCGGGTGCGGTCGGACCGGGGGATCCCCGGACCGTGGTCGATGACGCTGGTGATGACCTCGTCGCCGTCGGCCTCCACGACGACCTCGATCGGTCCGCCGCCATCGGCGTACTTGAGGGCGTTCGACAACAGGTTGGTGAACACGCCGACGGCGAGCGACTCGTCGGCAGAGACCGCTCCGACGCCGGGCTCGACGTCGAGGACGATGGACCGGGCCGGGTCCTGCCGCCGGATGAGGTCGACCTGCTCCTCCACGCGCTCGGCCCAGGCGACCTCCCGTCGCTCGACGGTCATGGCGCCGGCGTCGAGCTGAGTGGAGCGCAGGAGCGAGTCGACGAGCGCCTCGAGGCGCTTCTCCTCGCGGAGCATGATCTCGTAGATGCGCGACCGGTCCTCGGTGGTGAGCTCGGCGTCGCGGCGGGCGAGCGTGTGCAGGAACCCCTTGATCGGGGTGAGCGGGGTGCGCAGCTCGTGGGACACCTGGGCGATCCAGCCGTCCTTGTCGTCCTGGAGCTTCTTGCGCGCCGTCTCGTCCCTGACCACGGCCACGTAGCCGCCGTCGGAGAGCGGGGCGTAGGAGCAGGTGAGCCAGCGCTCCTCGCCGCCGGACTCGATGCGCAGGACCACGCCGGGCACGGGGTGACCCACCCGGCCCGGGTCGGCCGACCCGGTGAGGGGCCGGCCGTCCTCGCCGGTGGGGCGGAAGGACTGGCTGACGTGCTCGCCCACGGCGTCGTCGGCCGACACGCCCGTGATCGACTCCATGGCCGGGTTCCAGGCCCGGATCCGCAGGTCCGAGCCCACGGAGAAGATGCCGTCGGAGGACGACCCGACCAGGTCGGCCAGCGTCCGGCGCTCGGTGCTGACGTCGGTCAGCAGGGACAGCTGGTGGAGGGTGGTGGACACCCGTTCGGCCAGCGCGTCGAGGATGCGCTCGTCGCGGGCCACGTAGGGGCGGCCGTCGGCCCGGGCCGACACCGCGATGGACCCGCAGGGCAGGCCGGCGTCGTCGAGCAGGCGCATGCGAGACCCGGAGCCGTAGACGTCCTCGGTGGCGGTGGGGCCGGCTGCGACCCGCACGGTGTCGCCGATGCCCTCGATCAGCACGACGGCGCTGCGGGCGCCGAGCAGGGCGATGGCGTGCTCGGCCAGCTCGCGGGCCGCCTCGTGGGTGTCGGTCGCCCGTGACAGCGCCAGCTCGGCCTCCCGCAGCCGGTCCAGCTCCGATCCGGTGAGCGTCACGTGGCCGCGCCGGCGGACGTCGAGCACCACGAGCACCGTCACCCCGGCGGCCAGCGCAGCTGCCACCAGGGAGTCCTGCGCCACCGCGACGGCCGCGGTCGCGGCGGCGAGCACGGCCGCTGCGCCCTGGACGAGCGCGCCTCGTGGGTGCGGATCGGGGAGCCTGGTCGCCATCTGGTCCTCTCTGGGCACGCGCCGGCGGGGCCGGTCACGAGGAGAGTGTGCGCGTTCGTCCCCCGACGCCGCCATGACCCATTCGGGCCATCTTCGGGGCGAATGGGGCGATCGGGACGGTCAGGCGGGATCGGCAGCCGGGGCGGTCTCGGCTCTGCCGCCCGGCGCGAGGCGGTGGTGGGCGACTCCCTCCAGCACCTGGCGCAGCCACGGCTGCAGCGTGGGGACCCGGTGGCGGCGGATGTCGATGACAGAGAGCTCGGCCGCCCGGAGCTCCATGGGCAGGTCGCGGTCGGGTCGCCATCCGGTGACACCGCCGAGCGGCGGGGCCACCAGCCGCTGCAGCCGGCCGGCGAACCCGACCTGGGCGGCGGGCTCCACGAAGAGCACCCGGCCGTCGTCGGCGAGCACCGCTCGAACGGCCCGGAGGGTGCGGTCGAGCTGCGGCGCCGACGCCAGCTGGAACACCGAGACGACGGTGTCGAAGCGCTCGCCGTCGGCGGCCAGCCGGTCCAGCCGGGGGTCGGCCACGCCGTCGAGCACGGTCACGTCGTCGATGCCGTGGGCGTCGGTCCACAGGCTGCGGTGGGTGTCCGCCCCGCCGAGGTCGAGCACTCGGCCTGCCGCCGTGCGGGTCAGCGCCCGGCGCCGGGCGCGCACGAGCAGCTGCGCCTCCGGGGGGAGGGTCCGCTCGTAGCCGGTGGGGATGATGCCGTGGTCCGGGATGCGGCCAGTCTCCCAGATGGCGTCGGGCCCCACCGAGGGCCCGGGGCGGGGCCCGGCGGCTTTTCCGGCCTCTGGTTACTGCTCGGTACGGTGTGACGCATGACGATCAAGAGCGTGGGCATCATCGGTTCGGGGATCATGGGGTCCGGCATCGCACAGGTCGCGGCGACCAAGGGCTTCGACGTGGTGCTGCGGTCCCGCAAGCAGGAGTCGGCCGACCAGACGGTGGCTGCCATGCAGAAGTCGCTCGAGAAGCTGGTCGCCAAGGAGCGGATGAGCCAGGACGATGCCGACGCCGCCGTCGCCCGGGTCCGGGCCACCTCGGCCGTCGCCGACCTGGCCGACTGCGACCTCGTGATCGAGTCGGTCGTCGAGGACCTGCCCACCAAGCTCGAGCTGTTCGACGAGCTCGACAAGGTGTGCAAGGACGGGGCGATCCTGGCGACCAACACCTCCACGCTGTCGGTGACCGACATGGCGGTGCGCACCAGCCGGCCCGAGCGGGTCTGCGGCGTCCACTTCTTCAACCCGGCGCCGATGATGTCGCTGGTCGAGCTGATCCAGACCATCGTCACCTCGGACGAGACCATCGCCGAGGTTCGTGCCTTCGCCGAGGCCTGCGGCAAGTCCCCGGTCGAGGTCAAGGACCGCGCCGGCTTCATCGTGAACCACCTCCTCTTCCCGTACCTGAACAACGCGGTGCGCATGCTGGAGAACGGCACTGCCAGCCGGGACGACATCGACTCGGCCATGAAGGGTGGGGCCAACTTCCCGATGGGCCCCTTCGCCCTCCTCGACCTGGTGGGCCTCGACACCTCGCTGTCGATCCTCGACGCCCTCTACGACGAGTTCCGCGACCCCAACTACGCCGCCTCGCCGATGCTGCGCCGCATGGTCAGCGCCGGGCACCTCGGTCGCAAGTCCGGCACCGGCTTCTACGACTACTGATCCCCGGCGGGTCCGCCCGCTGCCGGGAGAACCAAGAAGGCCCCGGCAGCTGCCGGGGCCTTCGGTCGTCGTGGCGCCTGCTGGTGGGCTGTTCGCCACAACTGCCGGCCACCATTCCCGCCGCCGGGAGCGCTCAGAACCGATTCGCTGATCGATCGCCGTGGCAGCGGTCCAGAATCGGTCCCGGCAGCTGGCGTCGGGGAGAATCGGAGCCCATGCCCGCGGAACCGCCGCCCTGCGCCTGGTCGTTCCCCGCGGCGAGGACCGCTGACGAGTCCGGGGTCGTGGGCATCGGGGGCGATCTCTCGCCCGGCACGCTGCTCCACGCCTACCGCAGCGGCTTGTTCCCCATGCACGTCGACCGGGGCCGCACGCTGGCGTGGTGGTCGCCCGATCCGCGGGGCATCATCCCGCTCGACGGGCTGCGGGTCAGCCGCTCCCTCCGCCGGTCCTGCGCCGACTACGAGATCCGCGTCGACACCGCGTTCGACGAGGTCGTCGAACGCTGCGCCGACCCGAAGCGCCCCCACGGCTGGATCACCACCGAGATCCGCCAGGCGTACCGGCGCCTCCACCAGCTGGGGTGGGCCCACAGCGTCGAGGCGTGGACGCTCGACGACGGCTCGCTCGCCGGTGGCCTCTACGGCGTGTCGATCGGCGGCCTGTTCGCCGGCGAGTCGATGTTCCACCGTCGCCGGGACGCGTCCAAGGTCGCCCTCGTCGGCCTGGTGGACATCCTCACCGCCGACGGCGCCGACCGCCTCCTCGACGTCCAGTGGACCACCGACCACCTGCGCTCCCTCGGGGCGATCGACGTGCCCCGGAACGACTACATCGGCAGGCTCAGCGATGCGCTGAACCTGCCGATGCCGCCTGCCTTCACCTGACGGTGAGGCGGATGACCGGCCGCAGCCGGTCGGTGCCTGTCAGCCCTTCTTGCCCTTGCCGCCGGCGTTGCCGTTGCCCTTGCCGGGCTTCTCCGGAGCGGTCATGGAGTCGACCGACCCATCGGCGGGTGAATCGGCGGCGGGCGCATCAGCGATGGGGGCGTCGGTGACCACGGGTGCTGCGGGGGCCTCCACCGGGGCCTCTACCGGGGCCTCCACCGGGGCCTCGGCGCCCTTCTTGCCGGCGTCGGAGCGGGCGACCCCGGACACGCACTGACCCTTGGCCTTGCCGGTCATGCCGGCGCACTCGCCGCCGCCCTTCGCGGCCTCGGAGACGTACTTGCCGTGGTTCTCCGGGTGTGCAGCCGGGTCCTCAGTGACACCCTCGCAGGTCTCGACGCCTTCGGTGGTCTCGTCGTCGCAGGTGTCGGGGTTGTTCTCGGTGGGGCAGGTCTCGACGCCTTCGGTGGTCTCGTCGTCGCAGGTGTCGGGGTTGTTCTCGGTGGGGCAGGTCTCGACGCCTTCGGTGGTCTCGTCGTCGCAGGTGTCGGGGTTGTTCTCGGTGGGGCAGGTCTCGACGCCTT
>JBKHVG010000021.1:0-63755 GCA_046570205.1 Acidimicrobiia bacterium | reverse complement strand
AACCTCGGGCTCGAGCACGCGGTCGACAAGTTCGACTGGCGCAAGGGCTTCAAGTTCTCCACCTACGCCACCTTCTGGATCCGCCAGTCCATCGGGCGGGCGCTGGACCAGAAGGCCAGCCTCATCCGGCTCCCCGGCGACCGGAGCGCACAGCTCCGTGCCGCCGTCCGTGCCGCTGAGGCCAACAACGAGGAGCTCGACGCCGACCTGGCCGAGCTCCAGCGGCTGACATCGCCGACGAGCCTCGACAAGCCCGTCGGCGACGGCGACGCCGAGTTTGGTGACCTGGTGGCCCACGGCGACGCCGGACCCGAGGCCGCTGCGGTCCAGCAGCTCCACCAGCAGCTGGTGCTCACGCTGCTCGACGAGCTCGGCCCCCGTGCGCAGGATGCGGTGCGCCTGCGCCTCGGTATCGACGACGGTCGGGAGCGCAGCTTCCGCGAGGTCGGCGACGAGCTGGGCATCACCGCCGAGGCGGCCCGCCGCCTGGTGAAGCGGGCGATGGAGCAGCTCCGTGAAGAGGCGGAGCAGCTCGGCCTCGCGGCCTGAACCGGAGGAATCCCCCGGAACCGGCATGGGTCCGCGGCGGCCGCGGTATGTGGACGGCCCCCACACGACCCCAACCGTGCTCGCCCCTGAACCTGGCGACCGACGAGAGGCAGCCATGACCGCCACCGTCCGGCCGCAAGGCCATCGCGTTCCCGTGCAGGACCACCACCGGGGTGTGGAGGTCATCCCACCCCCCACCGAGGTACCGGTGGTGCTCGTCGAGCCGTCGCCCGTCGTCGGCCCGGACGGCCACGACGGCGCGCCCTCCGACGCGCTCGTCCACGGGCGGATCGAGCGGCGCCCCACCGTGCGCGTGTCGAGGTCCTACGACGTCCTCATCGCCACGCCCGTGGGTCTGCTGCAGCCCGACGGGTTCCGCAAGATCGAACGACTGCTCGCCAAGCCCGACGACGTGGTGGTCGTCGACCTCGACGAAGCGGTGGTGCGCGACGTCGCCTCTCTCGGCACGCTGCTCCACACGTCCGGGCGCGACCGCGACCCGATCGGGGATTCGCCCAAGCGGGTGTGCCTGGTGAGCCGCTGCGAGCGCTGCCGGCGGACCCTGGCCCGGTCGGGCGTCGCCGACCTGCTGGCGGTGTTCTCCTCCGTGGACGATGCACTGCAAGCACGGGTCCTGCAGCTGGCCGGGTACGGCCGGGGCTGGTCCTGACCCTGGGCTGGTCCTGACCCTGGGCACGCCGCCACCTTGTGGCGGCTCAGCGACGTTTGTGGTGCGGCGGGGGGCATCCCGGCGGACGTGGATACGGTCGTCCGTGGATGCAAGCGGAGTCTGTGAGGTGGCCAACTCGGAGCCACCGTGCGGGCGCTGCCCAGACCCCGCAGCGCCTGCTGCATCCCACCGGCCCTCCTCGGAGGGGCCACCCCTGGGTCAGTCCGGCACGTACCCCGTGTCGATGACCCGCCGGCACACCTCGCCGATCTTGGTGCTCTCGCGCCGAGCAGCGGCGCGGATCCGGTTGAACGCCTCGGTGGTGGAGATGCCGGTCCGCTCGGCCAGGACGCCCTTGGCCTGCTCGATGACGACCCGGGTGTCGAGGGCGGTCTGCAGCTGGTCGGCCGTGCGCTTCACCTCGTCGTGGGCGCTGGCGTTGAGGACGTACGCGGCGCCGATGTCGGCGAGGGCTAGGCCCGCCTCGATCACGTCGTCATTCCAGTCCCGGGGCTCGGCGCTGTAGACGTCGAGTGAGCCGACCCGGCGGTCGTCCAGGACCAAGGGGAAGCCGAGGACGGCGCGGAACCCCATGTCCTCGATCTGCGGGGCGTACTCGGGCCAGCGGTCATGGGCGTCGGCCACGTCGGCGACGGGCACGGGCCGGTTCTCGTGGATGGACGCCAGGCACGGACCGCTCTGCAGCCCCTCCTGCAGCCGCTCCGCCTCGGCGGCACGCTCGTCGGTGGCGGTGATGAACCGCAGATCGTCGCCCTCGAGCAGGGCCACGCCGGCCGCGGTCGCGCCGAGGACGTCGACGACGCTGTCGGAGAGGTCGTAGAGGACCCGGGTGATGTCGTAGCTGCCGGCCATGGTGCGCGCGAACTGGCGCAGCACACGGGACAGTGCTTGTTGGTCGCTCATGGGGCCTCGCTCTGGCAGTGGTGGTGCTGCTGGGCGAAGTGCCGGGAAGCGTCCTCGGCATCGGCCGCGGGCGCGACTTGCGAAGAGCCCCGTGGTCTGGGGGACAACGGTCCGACCACCTGGTCGGATCCAATCTCGTCACAGCGACGTCGACGCTATCGCCTGGATCGTCAGCGTCGACGATCGCAGCGCGGGACGAGGTCTGCGTCCGACCAGGCGCAGCCTCAGGAGCGGGTGAGCTTGAAGAAGGTACTGTCCTCGCCGGAGGCCTTCTGCTCCTGGTACAGGAAGGTCAGGCCCTCGTCGTCGAACTTCTCGAACCACTGGTCCCACTCGATGTGCTCCAGCTGGTCCTCGCCAGCGCCACCGGGGAAGTCGATCCGCAGCACGCCCGCTTCGTCGCCGTCCTCCGTGCCCCGGACGCTGGCCGGGATGCCGTCGTGCTCCTCCACCCAGCGGCGGATCTCGTCATGGTCTCGGGTCTCTCGTGTCTTGGAATCAGCCATGACGACTGCGATACCCAACGGCCGCCGAGAGCCATACGGAAGCGTCGTGGTCACAGATGCCGAGTCGTGGGTCTCGCCGGCGCGGCAATACTCGGCGCGGCAGTCGGCGCTCGCCGACACCCGAGATGAAGCTCCCTCGCTCGGTACCGTTCACCCGTGGCCATCGTGCCGAATCGAACGACGCTGACGACGGTAGGAGCCTCGCTCTGGGCGGTGGTCGGCAGCTCCGTCTCCCTCGCCGGGCTCACGTCCGTGACCGACGGCGCCGTGCTCCTGGTCGGGGCAGGCCGGAGCCGGCGTGATCCCCGTACTGCTGTTCCACCATGCGATCGCTTGGGCGTGGCGGTCGGCCCGGGGGGTCATCCACCCGGCGTAGCCGCTGAGCAGCAGGGCGACGCACGCCGTCGTCGGCCGCAATCGGCGTCAGACGTCCGGGCAGCTGAAACCCGGCACCAGGTAACTCGCGGGCGGCCCAACGGGCGGGTCCTCCCCGGATGCACCGCCACCGACGAAGTCCCCGTCGAGCTCCGAGGCAACCGTTCGGACAACGTCTTCCCGGTACGAGCTCACTGCCCACGTCGGTCCCACCAGGATCCACGGGCCTCCCTGTGGACGACTTCCGTCTGGGCACGGATTCAGTACCTCTCGTGCCGTGCGCTGACCGAGATACGAAGCGACGTCGGCTCGCCGTTCGGGTCGGAAGGAATGGACCAACGCAAGGTCTCTGCCGTTCCGTTCGCACATCAGCTGGGTTGACTCACCGCCGAACTGGAACGAGACACCCGTGGGACGCAACGCGCAGTCCATCACGGCTGCAATCCGGTCGACGAGTGGATCGTTTGTCGACGTCTCCGTCTCGGGCGCTTCCGGTGCAGGCGTGCCGGATGACCCCGAGCCGCAAGCGGGCAACAGAAGTAGCCCGCAGGCCAGCTCGATGACGATGCGAGTCGTCCTGGACACCAACGGGAATCGTACGTACTCCTCTGTCCATGTGCGGTAGCACAACGGGGTATGACCATGGGTAGCATCGCGGTATGAAGCTGAGCGTGAGCCTCCCGGTGGACGATGTCGAGTACCTGGACGAGTACGCGCGGGCCCAGCGGCTCGGGTCCCGATCAGCCGCACTCCACAAGGCCGTCCGGCTCCTCCGTGCGTCGGAGCTGGGACGCGCGTATGAGGATGCCTGGACGGAGTGGGCCGAAGGCGAAGACGACCAGCTCTGGGCAGCGGTCGTCGATGACGGTCTGGCCTGATGCGGCGGGGTGAGGTCCGCTGGGTCGACCTCGACCCTGTCGTTGGTTCTGAGTCGGGCAAGCGGCGGCCCGCCGTCATCGTCAGCAACGACGGGGCGAACACGACGGCGAGTCGGCTCGGCCGAGGAGTCATCACCGTCGTACCGGTCACCTCGAACACGACGCGTGTGTATCCGTTCCAGGTGTTGCTCGATGCCGATGGCAGCGGACTGCCCCGCGACTCCAAGGCGCAGGCGGAACAGGTGCGTTCAGTCGCGATCGACCGGATCGGAGCGAGGGTCGGGCAGTTGACCGCTCCGCAACTCGCCGCCCTCGACGAAGCGTTGCGACTTCATCTGGCGCTCTGATTCCCACGTCGTCTGCGTCGACGACGCGGGCTCGGGCCGGGCGGGTGTGGCCGTCCAGTTCCACCAGCACCGCTGGGTCGGCGCCGATGTTCTGCACCCAGTCGGATGCTCGGCCGCCACCGGAGAGCAGGTAGAGGGTGTCGCCGTGCGCCGCGTACCAGATCTCGATGCGGTGCGGCCGGCGGCTTCGTCGCCCTGTCGTCGTCAGGTAGCAGTAGTCGTCGCCTCGATCGGGAACGGCGGTCACGCCGAGCGTTCGTTGATCAAGTCGTCGTGTGAGCGCCGAAGAGAGCGTCGTCGGAGCTCATTCGTCGAGGTTCGCTGGGAACCCGCCGGTGGCGATGGGGCCCCACCGGTCGATCTCGAGTCGTATCAGGCTCTTCCCTTGGTCGAGCATCGCCTGGCGGTACTCGTCCCAGTTCGGGTGCTCCCCGGCGATGGCCCGGTAGCACTCGACGAGGGGCTCGAGAGCGTCTGGGAGATCGAGGACTTCGAGGCGCCCCCACAGCTGGACCCACGGGCCGTTCCAGTCGTCGGAGACGACGAGCGCGGACCCGGTGTCTCGTTCCTCGGGTCCATGGGTCCAACGCTACGAGCGACCCGGCCTCGTCAGAAAGGCCCTGCCAGTACCTGTCTCGACAGGGACTCCCGAAGCGCGGTGAGCCCCGGTGTACTCGGACTCACCGACCAGAGGAGTTCCAGGAGGAAGCATGCCGCGACAAACCGATGGCTACACGTTCGAGCTCGATCACGACGTCACCCGGACCCCGGTCCGCTACCGCAACCGCTTCGGCGTCGAGATCGCCGCTGACCCGTACCGCACCGACGACCTCGACGAGTCCACCACCTACCCTGCGCTGGTCATCGGCCCGCCGCACGGCGGCGTCAAGGAGCAGGGTCCCGGCGTCTACGCCCAGGCCATGGCCAAGCGCGGCTTCGTCGCCGTGGCCTTCGACCCGTCCCACAACGGCTGGAAATCGGCTGGCCGGTGGGCTTCCTTCCGGAAAACCCACCTGACCAGCTAGTTCGTTGGCGGAGGGAGAGGGATTCGAACCCTCGGAGACCCGAAAGCCTCAACGGTTTTCGAGACCGTCCCATTCGTCCGCTCTGGCATCCCTCCAGGGATCTCGGAGGGTAGCGAACCGGCCAGCGGGCTTCCCAAGAGGTCAGCGGCGATCGGCGAAGAACGTCGCCAGCAGCGCCCCGCACTCCTCGGCGCGCACCCCGGCGCGGATCTCGAGCTCGTGGGGCAGGCGGGGGTCGGCCCCCAGGTTGTAGAGCGAGCCGAGGGCGCCGGCCTTGGGGTCGGGGGCGCCGAACACCACCCGGCCCACCCGGGCCGCGACGAGCGCACCTGCGCACATCGGGCAGGGCTCGAGGGTGACCACGACCTGGGCCCCGGGTAGGCGCCACGACCCGGCGTCGGCGCACGCATCCCGGATCGCCAGCAGCTCGGCGTGGGCGCTGGGGTCGTGGTCGGCCTGGCGCCGGTTGCGGCCACGGGCGACGACCCGGCCGTCGACGACCACCACCGCGCCGACCGGCACCTCGCCCTCGTCGCCGGCCTGCCGGGCCTCGGCGAGGGCCAGGCCCATCAGCTCGTCGTCGGTGGCGGCGGCAGGCTCGGGCACGGCGGCGAAGGTACCGGCACAGGACGACGCGCTCCACGGCCGCACCGGCGACATCGATCGCGATCGGAGGAAGCGCGGCGCCGGCCGTCGAAGGTTCCCTCGAGCGGCCACGACGTCGGCTCGGCCGGTGCTGGGACCGTCCGGACCTCGTGGTGCGAGGTCGCAGCGCGACGGTGGCCCGGTGCACATGCCGGGCCACCACCGCTGCGGCGGAGGGAGAGGGATTCGAACCCTCGGTGAGTTTCCCCACACACGATTTCCAATCGTGCCGATTCGGCCGCTCTCGCACCCCTCCATCGGGACCAGAGACGATACAGTGTCCCGGCGCCTGCTCCGAAGGTGGCGGCCGGGTCCTGTGCGATTGCGACCCGTGAACCGAGTCAGGGCCGGAAGGCAGCAGCTCTCAGCGGTGCCCGCGATGCGCCGCAGATCGCCTGGCCGTCACCCTCGGAGCAGGCGACTTCGCGCCCGGTAGGGTCGGACGTCGCATGGCGTACCAGTCCCTCTACCGCCGCTACCGGTCGCAGACCTTCGAGCAGGTGCTGGGCCAGGAGCACGTCACCCGGGCGCTGCGCAACGCGGTGCGGGACGGGCGCGTCGCCCAGGGGTACCTGTTCTCCGGCCCGCGTGGCACCGGCAAGACGTCCACGGCGCGCATCCTGGCCAAGGTCCTCAACTGCGAGCACCCGGTCGAGGGTGAGCCCGACGCCACCTGTGCCAACTGCAAGGCGGTCGAGGAGGGCCGTCACGTCGACTGGCTCCAGGAGCTCGACGCTGCCTCGAACAACGGCGTGGACGCCATGCGCGACCTGCTCGGCCGGGTGTCGATGGGCACGAGCGGGAACCGCAAGGTGTACGTGCTCGACGAGGTCCACATGCTCTCGACGGCGGCATCGAACGCGCTGCTGAAGACGCTGGAGGAGCCGCCGGAGCACGTCGTGTTCGTGCTCGCCACCACCGAGCCCGAGAAGGTGCTGCCGACCATCCGGTCCCGCACCCAGCACTTCGAGTTCAACCTGCTGCCGGCCGACGTCCTGGCCGCCCACGTCCGCCACGTCATCGCCGACGCCGGGCTCGAGCTGGACGACGAGGCCGTCGAGCACGTCGTGCAAGCGGGTCGGGGATCGGCGCGCGACACCCTCTCCGCCCTCGACCAGGTGGCGGCGGCCGGCGGCGTGGCGACCACCGACACCTCCGTCGACGACCTCGTCGACGCTCTCGGACGGCGCGACGCTGGCGGCGCACTGGTCGCCGTCGACGCCGCCGTGCGCTCCGGGCGCGACCCGCGGGTCCTGGCCGAGCAGCTCATCGACGTGCTGCGCCATGCGTTCCTCGTCGCCATGGGCGCGCCGGCCGGCGGCCTCACCGACCGGGCGGTGGCCCGGGCCCGAGAGGTGAGTCAAGCGCTGGGTCCGGCATCCCTCACCAGAGCGCTCGAGGCCGTGGGGTCCTGCGTGGTCGAGATGCGCCACGCCCCCGACCCCCGCATCCCGCTCGAGGTGGCGCTGGTGCAGATCGCCCGCCCGGATGTCGCCGGCGACCTCGATGCCCTGCTCCGCCGGGTCGAGCAGCTCGAGCGGGTCGTGGCCGGCGGCGCCCCGATGCCCACGGCCGTCCCGCCATCACCGCGGCCGGCGTCGGGCGAGGTGGCGCCGGGTGATCCGCACGTCGGCGCAGCGGCGGCGGCCGTGCGCGTCCAGGCCACCGTCGCCGCCGCGCCGGCATCGCCTGGCACCACGCCCCGCGGTGCCGAGGCAGCCCGAGCCCGGCTGGCCCAGCACGACGCCACGGTGCAGGAGGCCCCCGAGCCGGCGGCCCCCGCGCCGCCTGCGTCGCGGCCCACCCTCGGCGGCGTGAAGCGGGCACGCGAGCGGGAGGCCGCCGCGCCGAGCCGGGAGTCCCAGGCCGCACCGAGCGCACCCCCGCCGCCCGCCGACCCGCCGCCACCCGCCGCCACCCACCCCGCTGCGTCCGCGACCGCCCCCGCGCCAGGCGGTGGCGCCGGTGTCCCCACCCTGGCCGAGCTGACGGCGGCCTGGGATGACGTGCTGGGTGCCCTCCGCGGGCGGGCCAAGGCGCTGTACAAGATGGGCCGCCTCGTCGAGGGAGACGAGCGCACCGCACGCTTCGCCGTCCCGAACGAGCCGAGCCTGAAGAACTGCTCGGAGAAGCTCGACGAGGTCCTCGAGGCGCTGGCGGCCCGCTTCGGCCGGCCGGTTCCCCTCGACCTCGTCGTGGACGGTGAGGCTGCCACCGCCCCCCGGCCCGACGTGGCGGCGGGCTCGGCCCACGCCGGCGACGCCGACGAGGACGTCGACCTCGACGAGCTGACCGACGCCCCCGACCCGGACACGGGCGGTCTCGCCCAGCTGAAGGACGCCTTCCCCGGCGCCGAGCTCTTGGAGGACCGATGAGCGACGACCAGAACCACGACGTCTCCGGCGGCGGGCTGCCCGACCTCGGCGGTCTCCTCGGCGGTCTCGGTGGGGGCGGCGGCGGCATCGGCGATCTGTTCGCGCAGGCCCAGGCCGCCATGGGCGCCACCCAGGCGGCGTCGTCGCAGGTGGTCGAGGGCAGCGCCGGCGGTGGCGTCGTCCGCATCGAGGCCACGGCCGGCGGCGATCCGGTGGCCGTGCACATCGACCCGGCGGCCGTCGACCCCGACGACGTCGACGGCCTCGAGGACCTGGTGCTGGCCGCCTTGCGTGACGTCCAGGTCCAGGCTGCTCGGGTGCACGCCGAGGCGATGGGCGGCTTCGATCCGTCGGCCATGCTCGGCGGTCTGCTCGGCGGCGGTGGTGCCGACGAGCCCGACGACGAGGTCTGAGTGCACGCTGACGCCGTCCAGAACCTCATCGACCAGCTGGGCCGGTTGCCCGGGATCGGTCCCAAGTCGGCCCAGCGCATCGCCTACCACCTGCTGAAGGTGCCCAAGGAGGACGCGCTGGCGCTGGCGTCCGCGGTGGCCACGGCCAAGGAGCGGGTGCGGTTCTGCGAGGTGTGCCACAACCTGTCGGAGGCGCCGCGGTGCCAGATCTGCGCCGACCCCCGTCGGGACGTGACGGTGGTGTGCGTGGTGGAGGAGCCCCGGGACATCGTCTCGGTGGAGCGCACCGGCGGCTTTCGTGGCCGATACCACGTGCTCGGCGGGGCCATCAACCCGATGGAGGGCGTGGGACCAGACCAGCTGAAGGTCCGCGAGCTGCTGGCCCGCATCGACGTGGACCACGTCGCCGAGGTCATCTTGTGCACCAACCCGAACCTCGAGGGTGACACCACGGCCATGTACCTGGCCCGGCTGCTCAAGCCGCTCGGGGTCCGGGTCACCCGCATCGCCAGCGGTCTCCCCGTGGGCGGAGACCTCGAGTACGCCGACGAGCTCACGCTGGGCCGGGCCCTCGAGGGTCGGCGCGACGTCGAGGCCTAGGCCCCGGACGCGCCGGCGGCCCGGTCGGGACCGGGCCGCCAGGGGGGAGAGCTCCAACCCGGGCATCGGACACTGGACGGAGGCGGGCGGGCGGTGCGAACCGCCCAGCACCCGATGCCCGGGGAGGTCATGTGCCGTGGCGGTCGGGCCGAAGCCCTGCGCCGCCATGACGTTGCGGTCACGTTACAACGGTGACGTTCCCATGGCAAGGTTTGTCCGAAATGATTCCGAAAAAGACGCTCTCCGTGTCAGATCGGTGACGCGTCGGTCACTCGACGAGCGCCGCCGGCGGTGCGACGACCGCGGCCGGCGTGGCCCGATCATCCAGGTCCGGCCCGGCCCGCAGGAACCCGTAGCCGAGGATGCCGGCGATCAGGCTCCCGGCGAGGATGCCGATCTTGGCCGAATCCGTCGTGAGGCTGCCCGGGTCGTAGGCGAGGCCGGCGATGAACAGCGCCACGGTGAACCCCACGCCGGCGGTCATGGCGAGGCCGAACACGGTGCGCCGGGTGACGCCGGCGGGCAGCGTGCCGAGCCCCAGCTTCTGGCCGAGCAGCGTGAAGCTGAAGACGCCCACGGTCTTGCCGACGACGAGGCCGGCGACGATGCCGAGGACCACACGGTTGGAGGCCAGGCCGTCGAGGGCCTCGTCGGAGAGGCGGACACCGGCGTTGGCGAAGGCGAACAGGGGCACGATGCCGAACGCGACCCAGAGGTGGAGCTTGCCCTCCAGCCGGTCGAGCGGTGACTGGGTCTCGGCCACCAGGCGCTCCATCTCCGACAGCCGCGACGTCGCCTCGTCGTAGTACTCGTCGTACTCGGGGCGGCTCTGTGCCAGCTCGAGGTCGGACTCGATGGCGTCGAGCGCCGTCCCGTGGGCGATCAGCGAGGACATGTCCTCGCTGAAGTTGTCCGGGTTGTAGAACGGCCACGCCGGCGTGAGCAGGCCGAGGATCACGCCGGCCAGGGTGGCGTGCACGCCGGTCTCGTGGAAGGCGAACCAGGCGAACAGGGCCAGGGCGACGTAGACGGGCAGGGCTCGCACGTGGTGGCGCTTGCAGACCTCCACCGCGAGCAGCGTGGCGGCGGCGATGGCCAGCCAGCCCAGGCTGAGGTTCGACGTGTAGAAGACGGCGATCACCACGATGGCCCCGATGTCGTCGGCGATGGCCAGCGTGAGCAGGAAGACCTTGGCCGCCGGCGGCACCCGCGAGCCGACCAGGCTGACGACGGCGACGGCGAACGCGATGTCGGTGGCCATCGGCACGCCCCAGCCGTCGAACCCGGCGCCGCCGGCGTTGATCAGCATGAAGATGCCGGCCGGGAACAGCATTCCCCCCAGGGCGGCGATGGCGGGCAGCGCCGCCTTCTTCGGGTCCCGGAGCTCGCCGTGCACCAGCTCGCGCTTGATCTCGAGCCCGACGACGAAGAAGAAGATGGCCATCAGGGCGTCGTTCACCCACTCGACCAGGGTCAGGTCGAGGTGGGCCAGGCCGCCGAGGTGGACCGACAGGTCGGTCTCCCACAGCGCCTCCTGGGCGTGGTACCACGGCGAGTTCGCCCACACCAGCGCAGCCACGGCGGCGACCAGCATGAAGACGGCACCGCCGGCCTCGGCGTGCATGAAGCGCTGGAACGGGCGCACGAACGTGCGAGGTACGAAGGTGTCCTGCTCGCTCCACGTGGGGCGGCGCATGGTGGTCGGGCGGCGTTCGGCCATGGGTCTTCCTCTGGGGGCACTGGTGCCCAGGGGATCGGGCAAGCGGCGAGCTGCTCAGATCGGCGGGGCGGGGGGACGCTTGAGGGTCATCGAGACGATGGTCCCGTCGCCGGCTGGCTCGAAGGTGACGTCGTCGGTGAGGACCTTGATCAGGGGGATGCCGAGCCCGGACTCGTGGTGGAGCCGGTTCGGGTCGGAGGGGTCGGGCAGGCTGGCGAGGGCGTCGGGGTCGAACCCCGGGCCCCGGTCGCGGATGTCGACGCGGAAGCGGTCGTCCTCGAGGTGGCACGAGATGACGACCGGCTGGTCCGCGGCCTCGGGGCGGTGGGCCTTGATGGCGTTGCTGCACGCCTCGGTGACGGCGAGCCGCAGGTCGTCGAGGCGGGAGTCGGGGAGGGGCGGGTCCAGGGTGGCGGCGGTGGCGACCACGAGCCGCACGACGGCGAGGTAGTCGAGCCGGGGCGGGATCTCGAGGACGATCTCGGCCACCGCCACCGCCTACTCGGCCCGGTCCGCGACGGCGTCGTCGACCGTCGCCTCGATGGTGAAGACGTCGTGGAGACCCGTGGCCTCGAACACCTTCAGGATCCGGGGGTTCGTGCACACCAGGCGCAGGTCACCGCCCACGCTGCCGGCCCGGCGGAGGCCGCCGACCAGCACACCGAGCCCCGTGGAGTCGATGAAGTCGACATCCTCGAGGTCGATGACCAGGCGCGTCGTGCCGTCCTCGACCAGCTCGGTGAGCCGGTCGCGCAGCGCCGGTGCGGTGGCCACGTCGATCTCGCCGGACGCGGCGACGACGGTCCAGCCGTCGACGTCGAGGTCGGGGATCTCCAGCTCCATGCAGTCGAGCACGCTACCGCCCGGCACGGCAGCCACTGCAGGCCGGCGTACCACAACGGTGGAACTACAGGCCTGTCATCGTGTTGGTGGCGGGGCGTACGATCGCCGCCGTGGCCGGCGATCGCAGGGATCCCAGCGACCTCGAGTCGCTCGTGCGGCGCCGGGCCGAGCAGCTGCTCGACCGCGACGGGGCCCACCTGCGTGATGCCGACCGGCTGGTGCACGTGGAACGGATCCCGGCCGTGGGTGCTCGTCACGCCGAGCTGGCCCGGCCGCTGCCGGCGGTCGTCGGCGAGCGGCTCGGGGTCGACCGGCTCTACACGCACCAGGCCGCGGCCCTCGACCTGGTGCGCGACGGCCGCTCGGTGGTGACCGCCACCAGCACGTCATCGGGCAAGTCGCTGATCTACCAGGCCGCCATCGGCGAGGCGGCGCTGGCACCGGTGCGGCCGGCCACCGCCCTGTGCCTGTTCCCCACGAAGGCCCTGGCCCAGGACCAGCTGCGCAGCCTGGCGGCGCTCGACCTCCCCGGCGTGCAGGCGGTCACCTACGACGGCGACACCGGCCGCCAGGAGCGCGGCGAGGCCCGGCGCCGCGCCTCGGTCCTGCTCACCAACCCCGAGATGCTCCACTGCGGGATCCTCCCCCACCACGCCGGCTGGGCGCGGTTCTTGTCCCGCCTGCGCTACGTCGTCGTCGACGAGGTGCACCTGTTCCGGGGGATCTTCGGTTCTCACGTCGCCCACGTGCTCCGCCGCCTTCGCCGCCTCGCCGCCCACTACGGCGCCGACCCGGTCTTCATCTGCTCCTCGGCCACCATCGGCCAGCCGGCGACGCTTGCCTCCGCCCTCACGGGTGTCGACGTCACCGCGGTCACCGACGACGGCTCGCCGTCCGGCGAACGGATCGTCGCCATCTGGAACCCGCCCGTCCTCGACGCCGACACCGGCGTGCGGGCCTCCACCCACGGCGAGGCCGCCGGTCTGGTCGCCGACCTGGTCCGGGACGGGCGCCGCACCATCGGCTTCTGCCCCAGCCGGCGATCCACCGAGCTGGTGGCCGACCGGGTCCGCCGCCAGGTGCCCCCATCGAGACGGGATCGGGTCGCGGCCTACCGCGGCGGCTTCCTCGCCGATGAGCGCCACCAGATCGAGGCGGCGCTGTCCGAGGGGCAGCTGGATGCGGTCGTCACCACCTCGGCCCTCGAGCTCGGCATCGACCTCGAGGGCCTTGATGCCTGCGTCCTCGACGGGTTCCCGGGCACGGTGGCATCCCTGTGGCAGCGAGTGGGACGGGCCGGGCGTCGCCAGCAGCAGTCCCTCGCCGTTCTGGTCTGCGGTGCCGACCAGCTCGACCAGTGGATCGCGGCCCATCCCACCGAGCTGTTCGAGCGTCCGCCGGAGCCCGCCGTCATCAACCCGGCCAACCCGTTCGTGGCCGACCCGCACCTGCGCTGTGCCGCCTTCGAGCTGCCCCTGACCCACGACGACGCCCGGTACTGGCCCGGCCTGCTCGACGAGGGCGTCTGCCGCCTGGCGTCCACCGGCGAGCTCCTGGTCCGCCCGCCAGGGGCCGGCACCGCAGGAGGCCGGGGTCGCCGGCGTCGCGTCTCGGCCGACTCCCCCGTGGCGGTGTGGACGGGCGGCGGCTGGCCGGTCGACGCGGTGGGCCTGCGCTCCGGGTCGCCGGGGCAGGTGAAGATCGTCCAGCCCGACGGCACGCCGGTCGGCACGGTGGATCGCAGCCGGGCGGGTGAGGTGGTGCACGAGGGCGCGGTCTACGTCCACGCCGGCCGACACCACCGCGTGGTCGAGCTCGACCTGGAGCGGGGCAGGGCCGTGGTGGTCCCCGACGACGGCACCACGTGGACCACGGCCATCACCCGCATGGACCTGCGGATCCTCCGAGAGGAGCGGTCGCGCCAGGTCGGCCCGGCCCACCTGGGCCTGGGCCCCATCTGCGTCACCACCCGGGTCACCGGGTACGAGCGCAAGGACGTGGCCAGTGGTGAGCGGCTCGAGCGGGTGGGCGTCGACCTGCCGCCGAGCACGCTGGAGACCCGTGGGGTGTGGCAGGTGGTCCCGGAGGAGGTGCTGGCCGGACTCGGCCTGGTCCCCGACGCCTGGCCGGGCGTGCTGCACGCCGCCGAGCACGCCGCCATCGGGGTGCTCCCGCTCTTCGCCATCTGCGACCGCTGGGACGTGGGCGGCGTGTCCACCGCCCGCCACGCCGACACGGGCGGGCCCACCATCGTCATCTACGACGGGTACCCGGGTGGCGCCGGCATCGCCGAGCTCGGCTTCGAGGTCGCCGAGCGGCACCTGGCCGCCACCGCCCAGGTCATCGCCGCCTGCGGGTGTCGGGCGGGATGCCCGTCGTGCGTCCAGTCGCCCAAGTGCGGGAACGGCAACGAGCCTCTCGACAAGGACGGGGCGCTGCGCCTGCTGGCCGCGCTCAGCGGCCTCGACGCCGGCCGGAGCGCTACAGCTGCTTGGCGAGCCGGTTGAGGTAGAGCAGGTGCCCGGCCCAGCCGAGCATCACCAGCGCACCCGCGGCCGGCACGGCGAGGCCCATCCCCTCCGCCTCGTCCCGCACGATGGACTGGCCGGCCACGGGCTCGTCACCGGCCAGCTCGTCGTCGCTGCGCTCGCCGTAGTCGAGGGTGTCCTCGAAACCGGTGTCGAGCGTGGTCGGCGTGGTGAGGCGCGGGTCTGAGCCGGTGCGCCCGGCGCTGATCCGGCCGCCGGCGGATCGTGCACCGACGCCCCGGCGCCCGGCCGCGGCACCGGGTGAGGACGTCGAGCTCGACGGCGGCTCGCCCTCGACCTCCACCGTGTCGGTCTCCGTGTCGACGAGGCTGGACCGCACGTCGCCGTCGGCCCCGGCCCGCACGGCCCGGACCCGGTACGTGTAGGTGCCAGCAGGGGCGTCGTCGAGGGGGTCGACGACGCGGGGCTCGTCGTCCAGGCCGATGGTGGCGACGTCGACGAAGGTGTCGCCGTCGGGTCCGCTGCGCTCGAGGACGTAGCCGGTGGCGTCGGGTGCCAGCTGGTCGTCGGCCAACGGCTGGAAGGTCGCGGTGACCGACCGGCCCGATCCGTCGTAGGTGACGCCGAGCCCGGTCACCGAGGCTGGCATCGCCGCCAACACGAACGACCTGCGCAGCGTGAACGACTCGGCGTCGGGGTCCGCGAGCCGGCCCTGCGCCTCGACCAGGTAGCGGCCGTTGCAGGGCACGGACACGTCGTGCACCTCGAAGCTCTGCTCGGCGGTCAGGCCGGGGCGGGGGCCGTCGCCGGAGATGGTGGTGGGGGAGGGCAGCGAGCACCCGTCGCCAGGGGTGAAGGAGTCGCCCGAATCGTCGACGACGCGGACCTCGACCTCTTCGATGAAATCGGACGGGCCGGTCTTCTGGTAGCGGAGCGTGCCCTCGATGTCGAAGGTCTCGCGAGGCACGATGACGCCGTCGGCATCGAAGGGCTCCTCGAAGCTCGACGCCTCCCACGACCCCGGTGGCTGCTGCTCGGGCGGCTGCTGCTGGCCGGGATCGAGCTCGTCGGTGGGCGGGACCTCGCCGGTCTGGGCGAGCGCGACGGGGGCCACGAGCAGCGTGGCGAGCAGGCCCCCGGCCAGGGCAGCGGCCGCACGGGCGGTCCGGGGACGCTCAGGCATCGAAGGCCTCGGCGCTGACCATGGTGGCGGTCAGGATGAGCCGCTGGCGGGCCGAGCCCTTCGGGTGGCAGGTCGTGAGGGTGAGGCGGGCTTCCTCCGGCGTGTCGTCGACCACGCCGACGTCGGTCGGCACGGTGATGAAGCTGCGCTCCACCTCGTAGGTGCAGGAGCCGATGGGCGTCTCGAGCGTGATGCGGTCGCCCGGTTCCAGCACGTCGAGGTTGTGGAACGGCCTCCCGTAGGTGGTGCGGTGCCCGGCGATGGCCACGTTGCCGACCTCGCACGGCAGCGGCGTGCTCGGGTAGTGGCCGGCGCCGGCGCGCAGGGCGCTGGCCGTGGTGCCCTCGACGACCACGGTGTCGACGTCGATCCGAGGGATCTTGATGCGGGTGAGGCTGTCGCCGACCGCCACCTCACGGTTCATGTACGCGTCGCGCAGCGTCGGGCTGGCGAGCTGGCGGTCCAGCTGGGACTGCAGCCGGTCCTGGTACATGTTCGTGTAGAACGGGTAGCCCATCATCCCGGCGGCACCGAGGAGCAGGGCGACCGAGAGCAGCGACAGCAGGGCCCGGGCCGCCCTGCGGCGCTTCAGGACGAGGACCAGCCGCTCGACCATGTTCTCGGGCGGACGTCCGCCGGAGGCCACCGCTTCCGGCCCGGGCGCCGGCGCCGGCATGGCGGCCTGGTCGGCCCGCTGGATTCGCTTCGTCAGCGAGACGCTGCCGGTACCGACGACCAGGATCAGGGCGAGAGCTGCGAGGGTGAGCATGGTGGGCGGGAAGCGCTATCCAGGGGATCCCGGGCCGGCGCCGCGTGGTGCGGCGCCGGCGTCGGGGCGTGCGGACGTGCTCAGGCCGAGGTGCCGGAGCGGCGCAGGAGCGCCAAGCCGAGCCCGGCGAGGCCGACCACACCGGCGAGGGCGAGGGTGTTGGTGTCGTCGGAGCCCGTGGTGGGCAGCGTCGGGGCCGCGGTGGCCGGCGCCTGGGGACCGGCGACTGCGGGGACGACGGCGCCGGCGGCCGAGGAGCAGCCGGCGATGTCGAGCTGGACGCCGCCCTGGAGCGCCTCGCCGTTCAGCAGCTCGAGGGTGAAGGAACCGGCCGTGGCGAAGGTCAGCCCGTTCTCGTCGACGCCCCGGGTGCCGGCGGCGGCGCTGATGACCGTGGTCCCGAGGGGCTCGGGGAGCGGCAGCTCGATGGTCTGGCCGATCGAGAGGGGAAGCTCGCCGTTCGGTACCAGCGGGGAGCGAATGGTGGCGAGCGACGGGTTGGCCACGGCGGTGGGCTCGCCGCCGTTGCGGTCAGCGGTGACGGAGGTCGAGGCCTCGCCGAGGACGATCGAGATGACCGGCGGCACGCCCAGGGCCTCGGCGCCGAGGACGTCGATCTGGATGCCGTCGGAGGAGCACTCGGAGGTCACGACGCCGCCGGCGGCGGACGTGGACGACTTGTTGTCGCCGAGGGTGATGCTCACCAGGTCGGCACCGCTGAAGAGGTTGTCGACCAGCTCTTGCAGCGTGTCGTCGAGGCCGAGGCCGCTGGCGTCGTCGATGGGTCCGAGGACCGGGGCCAGGGCACCGAGGAGCTGGTCCAGGCCGCCCTCGACCGGGCCGAGGACCTCGGAGAGCGGGGTGGCGAGGAGCTGCTCGACCGGGTTGATGACGATCTCGCCGACGGTGCCGGTGGCCGAGGCGCTGGGACCGTCGGCGCCCACGGTGGCGAAGGAGGAGCCGCACGCCAGGCCGATGCTGATGCCCGGGATCTGGTCGATCGGGGCCTCGCAGGTCGGCTCGGTGGAGCCCTGCTGGCCCGTGCCCTGGACGGCGGCGGTGGTGGCCCCGGCCGAGAAGATCGGGGTGGCGACGCCGGTGCCGGAGGCGGATGCCTTCGGGGTGGAGTCGATCTCGGTGAGGGTGGAGCCGACGGTGAGCTCCTGGCCGAGCACGGAGAGGCGCAGGGCCTCACCGGTTGACGTGCCGGCGTACTCCGGCGGCGACTGCGCCCCGGCACCGGGCACGAAGGCCAGGCTGGTGGCGGCGGCGCCGAGGGCGGCGACCCCCATCATCCGTCGAACGTTCATCACGACCTCCACACCGGACGCGGCACGCGCGTCATCTTCCTTGCTGCGGGTCCGGGCTCGGATCCCCGCACTCGTGTTCGCTCCGCGCGACAAGAACTCCTGCCTTGAGGAACCTGGCCAGTCTGCACGAAGCGCCCGGGGGGCGGCGACCCGGCGTCGGGCGGTCAGCCCTCTTCCAGCATGGTCACCTCGGAACGCAGCTCGGGGTCGGGGATCAGGGCACCGACCATCGGCAGCCCGGTGATCGAGCGGTAGCGGACCTCGGCGGTCACCCGCCCGGCGCTGCGGCGGAGCCGGACGTCGAGGCGGTGGGGATCGAGCGCGGTGGTGGAGGCCAGCGCCCCGGCCCGGGCGGCGGGTCCGGTGGCCTCCACGGCGGCGGACCGGGCCGCCTCACGGGCGGCGTGGGTGACGAGCACGGCGTCGCGGCCGACGAGCGCGAGCTGGAGCACCAGCAGCACGCCGATGCAGACGATGGGAAGCCCGAGCGCCAGCTCGACGGTGGCCTGGCCACGGTGGCGAGCACCGTGGCCGGGCCGGGTCGAGCGGTTCGCCTCGCTCACACCTTCCCGATCACCGTGTCGAGCACGGCGTCGAAGAGCTTGCCGATGCGGTTCGTCTTGCCCGCCCAGGCGAGGAAGACGATGGCGACCGTGGCCGCTCCGAGCAGCACGAGGGCGTACTCGGCGGTGGACTGGCCGCGTTCACGGCCGGTGGTGGCCCGGTGGACCAGGCCGCCGGCTCGGGTGGTGACGGCGCGCAGCGCGCCGCAGACGTGCAGCTGGAGGACGAGCAGGGTGGGATGCATGGAGGACTCCTGGGGTTCAGGGACCGAGGGAGGCCGGAGCCTCGAGCTGACCCCCGCTGAGGGAGTCGAACGTGCCCGCGACGAGCGGGGCGACGGTGAGCAGGCCGAAGGCGGGCAGGGTGCACAGCACCAGCGGGAACAGGAGCAGGACCGGCAGCTTCCGGGCCCGCGTCTCCGCGCCCCGACGGCGGCGGGTACGGGCCTCGGCCGCGACCCGCTCGAGTGCAGGCAGTACCGGCGTGCCGTAGCGGAGGTGGTCCGCGAGGGCGTGTGCCAGGGGCCGGCCCGGCGGCCCCCAGCACGCCGCCAGCCCGACGACGGCCTCGTCGGACGGACGGCCGCCGGCGATGGCGTCGACCGCGGCGCGGAGCTCGGCGCGCAGTCCGGTCGGGGCCACGGGGGCCACGACCGGCAGTGCGGCCGGGACGGACAGGCCGGCGCCGACGGCCAGCGCGAGCAGGTCGACGAGGTCGGGCAGGTCTCGCTCGACCTGGGCCAGGTCCGGACCGCGACCGGCACGGGCCCGCGCCCAACGTGCCCGGACGGCGGCACCGATGGCGACCGCCACCGCGAGCTCGGGTCCGGCGGCCAGCGCCACGACGACGACCAGGACGCCCGCTCCCACCCGGCGGTCCAGGTCCGGTCGGCTGCGGAGGCCGACCGCCCGGCGGCACCGGCGCCCGATGGAGTCGATCACGGCTCCGGCCCGCTGCGGCGTGGGGCTGGCGGACGCTTCCCGGACCCGCTCCGGCGGAGCGGGTCGGTGGGCGAGGGCGAACACCGCGCCGCCGGCGCAGGCCGCTGCCAGCAGCGTCATCATCGGGCGCTCCGGACGAGGCGGGCCATCCACCAGGCGCCGAGGGCGTCGAGGGTGAGCCCGACCGCGATGCAGAGCCACCCCACCGGCGTCCCGAGGAGGAAGCGGCCGGCGGCGGGGTCGAGGGAGGACAGCAGCAGGGCGAAGGTGAGCGGGGCCAGGGTGAGGACGGCGGCCGATGCCCGGCCCTGGGTCGCCAGGGCAGCGGTCTCGGCCTCGCTGCCGATGCGGTCCCGGAGGCTGGAGGCGGCGCCGTCGACGGCCCGGGCGCCGGGTCCGCCGACGGTGGCGGCGACGGTGAGTGCGGCGGCAGCGAGGCCGGTGTGGGCGTCGCTGGCCGCGGCCTGCCACCGGGCCAGGGCCTCGATGAGCGGTCGGCCGGCGTCGACCTCACGGGCGATCGCCGTGACCTCGTCGCCGAGCGGGGCGCCGACGGACGCCGCGCCGGCGATGGCGACGGGCAGGGCCAGCCCGCCCCGGAGCCCGGCGGCGACGGCGTCGAGGGCCTCGGGCAGCTGGGCCGTGCGGCGACGCTCGCTCCGCCCGCCGGCCAGCGCCAAGGCGACCGGTCCGGCCACCAGGCCGACGGCGAAGAGGATGCGCCCGCTCGGCACCACGACCGACACCGCCAGCGCGAGCGTCAGGGCCAGCGCCCAGGTGGTCAGGAGCCGATCGGCGTCGTCGGCGAGACCAGCCCGCCCGAAGGCCTGGCGGACCCGGCCGGGTAGGGGTAGCGGGCGCGCCGGAGCAGGTGTCGACAGGCGGCGGCGGGTACGGGCCGCGTCCCGCCATCGCAGGGACCCGTCGAGGGCGCAGGCGGCGGCCAGCACGGCGCTGGCCGTGGCGGTGGCGACGACGATCACGCCGCCCCCACGAGCCGTCCGCCGGCGACCAGGGGTGTGGTGCGGGTCGGCGCGTCGGGGTCGTCGACGACCCGGTCGACGGCCAGCACCCGGCGGGAGCCGTCGGCGGCGCGGGCGACGTGGACGAGCAGGTCCACCGCCGAGGCCAGCTGGTCGCGTACGGCACGCAGCGGCAGCTCGACGCCGGCGGTGAGCGCCATGGTCTCCAGGCGGCGGAGCGCCTGCACGGTCCCGTTGGCGTGGCAGGTGGACAGNGAGCCGTCGTGGCCGGTGTTCATGGCCTGGAGCATGTCGAGGGCCTCGCCTCCACGGACCTCGCCCACGACGATGCGGTCGGGGCGCATCCGGAGCGCGCTGCGCACGAGCTCTCGGATGGTGACCGCCGGCAGCCCGTCGGGGGAGGCAGGCCGGCTCTCGAGCCGGACCACGTGCTCGCCGGGGAGGCGCAGTTCGGCGGCGTCCTCCACCGTGACCACCCGCTCGCCGGGATCGAGGTGCTGGCACAGGGCGTTGAGCAGCGTGGTCTTCCCTGCGCCGGTGCCGCCGACGACGATCACGTTGGCGCGTCGCCGGACCGCATCGACCAGCAGGGCGGCGACGTGCGGGTCGGCGGCGAACTCCTGGACGGGCAGGGTGCGGGCGGCGAAGCGCCGCACGGTGAGGTACGGGCCGTCCACCGCGAGCGGCGGCATGGCCACGTGGACCCGGGACCCGTCGGGGAGCCGGGCGTCGACCAGGGGCGTCCGCCGATCGGCCCGCAGCCCGAGGGGGGTGACGACCCGCTCGACCAGGCGGCGGACCTCGGCCTCGTCCAGGACGACGTCGGTGGGCTCGATGCGCCCGTGGCGCTCGACCCAGACCGGCCCGGGGCCGTTGACGAGGACGTCGGAGACGGTGTGGTCGCCGAGCAGCCCGTCGAGCACGCCGAGCCCCTGCATCCGGGCCTGCACCCGACGGACGGCGGCGTCGGCCTCGGCGGCGTCGAGCAGCGGTGCGTGGCGGTGCACCAGCTCACCCAGCTCGACGGCGCTGACCGGCCGGCCCTCGGCCAGCGCCTCGTCGTGGACCAGGCGGTCGAGGTCGGCCGACGCGCTCATCGCCGCCCCCCGCCGGTGGCGGCGGCGGCTCGGGCCAGGCAGCGCGGCAGGCGCGCCGCGAGGAGGCCGGCATCGACGGCGCGGGCGATCCCGGGCTCGTGCGGGACGGTGGTGCGCACCGGCACGCCGACGGCGGCCGCGACGTCGCTGGCCCGCAGGGCCCGGGACGCCTCGCGCACCAGGGCCACCTCGGTGGGGGCGAGGGCGAGCTGCGGCAGTCGGCGCAGGGCGAGGTAGCAGGCCCGGGTCACCAGCACGCTGCGGTCCGCCTCGCGCACGACGGCCTGGGCGGCGACGTCGGGGCGGGTGCCGGCGTCGACGACGACCTCCCGCGGCGTGCCGGCGAGCAGGCGGCCGAGCACCGCGCTGCGAGCCGGGTCGAGCGGCCCGTCGCCCCGGGGGAGGAGCGTGAGGTCGTCGGCCACGGGGACGAGCAGGCGGTCGAGCGCATCGGCCGGGACGTCGGCGCCGGCACGCAGCCAGTCGGCCACGCCCGGGCGGCCGGCCGCGTCGACCCCGAGCGCGGCGGGGAGATCGCCGTCGAGGTCGACCACGATGGTGGCGCGGTGGCCCGACGAGACGAGGGCGTGGGCGGCGGCGAGCACGGTGGCGCCGGCGCCACCCTTGGCAGCCCAGTAGGCGGTGAGCACGGGAATCCCCCTGTGCGCTGCGGTCAGCGCGTGGTGGCGGGGGAAGCCGGTGCCCTCCGTCCGGTCGTGCCGGATGGAGAGTGGTCGAGAACGTACCAACAGCACCGAGAGGGCGCAACCGGCCGTCCTGGCCGAGTTCCGTAGGCTCGCGGGCGTGGAGGCCGCGTTCTTCGATCTGGACAAGACGGTGATCGCCCGTCCGTCGATGGTCGCGTTCGGTGCACCGCTGCGCCGGGAGGGCCTCGTCTCACGCCGCCTCCTGCTGCGCGCGCTGTGGGCCCAGCTGATCTACCTCACGCTCGGTGCCGACGAGGTCCGCCTCGAGCGGGTGCGTGACGCCGCCCTGCGGGTCTCCAAGGGGTGGGAGCAACGCCGGATCTCGGCCATCGTGCGGGAGACGATCACCGAGGTGATCGAGCCGATCGTCTACGCCGAGGCGCTCGAGCTCATGGCCATGCACCGGGAGGCGGGCCGGAAGGTCTTCATCGTGTCGGCGTCACCCGAGGAGATCGTGGCTCCCCTTGCCCAGTACCTGGGTGCCGACGAGGCGGTGGCCACCCGCGCGCTGCTCGACGAGAACGGCTGCTACACGGGCGACGTCGAGCGGTACTGCTACGGGCCGGAGAAGGTGCGGGTGCTCCGCGAGCTGGCCGAGCGCGACGGCATCGACCTCGACGCGTCCTACGCCTACTCGGACTCGGCCACCGACGCCCCGATGCTGGCCGCTGTGGGCCACGCCATCGCCGTCAACCCCGACCGCGAGCTGCTGCGGCTGGCCCGGACCGCCGGTTGGGAGGTCGTGCGCTTCTCCCACCGGGTGCAGCTCCGGGAACGGGTGGTGTTCCCGTCGCCGACCACGATCGGGGTCGGGACGGTGGCCGCCTCGGTGGTGGCCGGGGGGGCCGCGCTGGGCTGGTGGCTGTGGAACGAGCGGATGCGCCCGCCGGCGCCCACCCACGTGCGGGCCGGGCGGCGGGTGGCGGCCACGGTGGCGCAGCTGGCCGACGGCATCCCCGGACGCCGCGCTACACGTGCTGCGCCTTCTTGGCGGCCAGCCTGGCCAGGTACACGAGTGCGGCGATGAGCAGGAGCTTCTTCATGGAGCGCCGAGCGTAGGCCCGATCGGTGCCCAGTAGGTTGCGGCGTGGAGGTGTCCGAGCACCTGGTGGGCTCCGCCGCCTTCAAAGCGGTTGGCACGGGCGTCCCCCGTGCGGCGGGTTCGATTCCCGTCCACCTCCGCCATCGGTGCGGCGGGGCCTCACGAGGCTCCGCCGCCGGGGTCGCTCAGCCGGCGAGGAGGTCGCGGGCTGCCGTCTCGATGCTCGGGTCCCGCAGCTTGGACAGCGCCCGGCCCTCGATCTGGCGGATGCGCTCCCGCGTCAGCCCGAACGCCGCGCCCACCTCGTCGAGCGTGCGCGGTTCGCCGCGGTCGAGCCCGTACCGCAACCGCAGCACGTCACGCTCGCGGGGTGCGAGGTCGCGCAGCAGGCGCGACACCTCGATGGGCAGCAGTGCCGCAGCCACGTGGTCGAAGGGCGAGCAGGCTCCGCTGTCCTCGACCAGGTCGCCCAGCTCGGTCTCCCCGTCGTCGCGGAGCGGCTCGGACAGCGAGGCCGGCTCGCTGGCGAAGCGGAGCGCCTCGCGGACCCTGTCGAGCGGCAGGTCGGTCTCCGCGGCCAGCTCCGACTCGGTGGCCGGGCGGCCGAGGTCGTTCTCCAGCCGCACCCGCGCCCGCTGGACCCGGATCAGGAGGTCGCCGGCGTGCACGGGGAGGCGGATGGTGCGTCCGGTGTTGGCGATGCCCCGGCTGATGGCCTGGCGGATCCACCAGGTGGCGTAGGTGGAGAACTTGAACCCCTTGCGCCAGTCGAACTTGTCGACCGCGTGCATGAGGCCGAGGTTGCCCTCCTGCACGAGGTCGAGCAGGGGCAGTCCCGAGCCCTGGTGGCGCTTCGCGATGGAGACCACCAGGCGGAGGTTCGACTCGATGAACCGGCGGCGGGCCGCCGCGCCTCGCCGGGCGGTCCGTCGCAGCGCCGCCCGCTGCCCCGGAGCCAGCACCCCGGGTGCGTCGAGGGCCGCCCGGGCCGCCGCGCCGGCCTCGATGAGCTTGGCCAGGTGGACCTCGTCGTCCTTGGTGAGGAGCGGGTGCCGGCCGATGTCGCGCAGGTAGAGGCGGACGAGGTCTTCGTCGTCTCCTGCGCGCTCGGCCACGTCGGCTCCTGTCCCCGGGAGGTGCGGTGAGGAAACGGTACTACTGTGCCGCCGACCGGAACAGGGGGGGCCCATGGCCGAAGAACGTGAAGCCGAGACCGCGATCGTCACGATGACCTTCGACGCCACCGAGCCCGACGCGCTGCTGGGCGTGCTCGCCAAGTACGTCGTGCTGACGCGGGGCCAGGACGGCTGCCGCAACGTCGACCTGTGCATGTCGGTCACCACGCCGGAGCGCTTCGTGATCGTGCAGAAGTGGGAGCACCCCGACGACCAGCGCCGTCACTTCGACTCGCCGGAGATGGTCGAGATGGCCCGCGCCTGCACCGGGCTGCTCGCCTCACCGCCGGCCATCGACCTGCTCGAGGGCATCAGCGCCCACGACCTGGCCTAGCGCTGGCCTAGCGCTGGAGGGGCCGCACCCGGTCTCGCCCGAGCCCGTAGAGCACGTGGCGCTCCAGCGGGTGGTCGGGCAGCGTCGGGTGGTCGAACTCGAAGGCCTCGACCATGCCGAGCTTGTCCATCACCCGTCGCGAGCTGGTGTTGCCGACCGCGGTGAAGGACACGATCTCGTCCAGTCCGAGCTCGTCGAAGCCGTAGGCCAGCGCGGCCCGGGCCGCCTCGGGCGCGTACCCCCGCCCCCAGTGGTCGCGGGCGAGCCGCCAGCCGACCTCGACGCACGGCGTGAACGATGCCTCGAACCCCGGGACGGCGAGGCCGACGAAGCCGATGAAGGGGGCACCGCCCCCGACCTCGACGGCCCACAGGCCCCAGCCGTGCTCGTCGACGCGATCGCGGTTCACCTCGAACCAGTGGTCGGACTCCTCGGCCGTGAGAGGCGCCGGGAAGTGGGCCATGACCTCGGGGTCGGCGTTGAGGGCCCGCCACGGGGCGCGATCGCTCTCGCGCCACGGGCGCAGGATGAGCCGTTCGGTCTGCAGGACGGTCACCGGACCGTCCTGGTCGGGGTCAGCGGCGGAGCGGGCCCGGGTTGGAGGCCGCCGTGGCCTGGCTGAGCCGGTCGATGTCGGACCATGCCAGATCCTCGGCGCCCCAGAGCTCCTCGAAGGCGCCGTCGGCGTCGTCGGTGAACCCGTGGCGGTTCCGAAAGGCGTACAGCCAACGCTGCCGACGCACGGAGTAGCCCATGCGGGCCAGGCGACCGACGGCGTAGACGTCCCACGCCGTGCGCTGCGGCACGGTGAGCTCGCTGTCGTCCGGTGCGTCGGCGAACGTGGCACTCCGGCGGTCCGCGGCCCGGAGCAGGTAGCGGCCGAGCACGTCGTTGGCCGAGTCCTCGCTGAACTTCCTGATCTTCCTCGGGTCCTCCAACGAACCCGACTCGGTCCGGATGTGGACCGGGTCGACCGACACGAGCTCGGTGTGGCCGAGCGGGGTCGACTCGTCGACCTCGATCGTGATCTCGACACCCTCACCGAGGCCCACCTTGCGGGCGAGCTCGTCGGTGAGGGCGGCGATGCGACCGGCGTCGAAGTCGACGACCTCGAAGGTCGACGGCTGGACCGTCGTGGGCATCAGGCGCTCGCCGCGGCGGTCGCCTCGCGGGCCAGGCGGGACTGCTCCTCGGTCTCGGCCTTCGCCTCGCGGGACAGCTCGGCGATCTCCTCCATCTCGGCGTCGTCGAAGCCGGCGAGCTCGCGGAAGCGGCGGGCCAGGTGGATCGGGTTGTCCTCCTCGTCACCACGGAGGCCGCCGAAGGAGAACAGCTTGTCCACGACGCGCTGGAACTCGAGGGCGCGCTTCTGGCGCTCCTTGTCGTTCACCGTGAGCTTGCGGAGCCAGTCGGAGCCCATCTTCACGTGGGTGACCTCGTCGGCCAGCATCCAGTCCTCGCAGAACTCCAGCACCGGGTCGCCGGCCAGGTCACCGAACTCCTTCATGGTGTTGAAGACGTCGATGGCCAGGCCCTCGAGGGCGCGGTTGACGCCCGTCAGGCGCAGGACCGGGTCGGGGTTGCAGGCGGCCTGGAAGAGGAAGGCGTTCTCACCGAACTCGCCGATCTCGGTGCCCATCCACTCGGACAGCTTCACCGAGATCTCGCAGTGGCGGGCCTCGTCCCAGCACTGGCGGGCCATGTCGAGCTTGAGCTCGAAGGGCACGTCGTCGTCGCCCTTGCCGACCTCGAAGTCGTAGCAGGTGCGGCCGGCGCCCTCGAGGGCCTGGATCTCGCCCACGAAGATGCCGTGCATGAGCGTGCGGGCCGCGTCGGGCCCATCGGCGCGGTCGGGGCGCATCCGGCCCGTCCCACGGTTCGCGGCCTCGGACCCGTTCCGCGGGTCCTGGATGCGGTCCATCATGTCGGCCCGCTCGAAGCGGTCGTCACGGGCCAGATCGTCGGGTGAGATCAGCTTCTTCATGGTTCTTCCCCCTGGGGTCTTCGGGATGTGGGTTACGCGACGGTGGCGCGAGCCGGGTCGCCGGACAGGTCGTAGGCGTCGCCGATGGTGCCGGGGCCGCAGATGCCACCGGCGGCGACGAGCAGCTTCTCGAGCTTGGCCTGGTGGTCGGCGGCCCGCTGGACCTCGTCGTCGCTCTGGATGAGCGAGGTCAGCATGAGGGTGCCGTCGCGCCAGTCGTCCATCTCGTCCTGGAGGGCGAACCTCAGGGAGCGGATGGTGGGTGCGTCGGTGATCGTCGACGTGTTGTTCAGGTGGTAGGTGTACGCCGCCACCTTGTGCGGGATCAGCACCCGATACACCCCGACCAGCTTCTCGATGGTCTGGTGGTGCTCGCCGGGCTCGGCGACGGCCTCCATGAACGTGACGACCTCGTCGTTGGCCGGCAGCGTCAGCCGGTCGGGGTTCATCTCGCGCAGCTCGGGGAGCCGCTTGTGCCACAGCTCGGCGTGCCAGGCGTGGTGGTAGCAGTGGGTGCCCAGGCGCATCTTGATGTCGAGCTCGGGCACGGTGGCGACCCAGCCGCCCAGCGCCTCGAACAGCTTCATCTCGATCCACTTGTACTGGCCCACCCGGGCCGCCGTCTCCTCCACGCTGAACGCGCCGGGCAGCTCCCGGCGGTCCCATGGTGCGAACGGTGCCCTCGGCTTCTTCGAATCGGCCAATGATCCCCCTGTGACTCGGCCCGGTGCGATAACGATCGCTATCCCACCCTACGTCACCTGCGGGGCTGGTCAAGGGGGGGACAGCCATCGGATCCGAAAACGACCGACAGCTGGTCAGCACGGTGCTGACCAGCTGTCGGAGTTCGCCGGTGAGGGAGGGGGTGCTTCAGGCGCTGAGGACGTCTCCGTAGGCGCTCTCGGCGTGCTCGGTGCGGTCGAGGCCGGTGGTCTCCGACGCCTCGTCGGCACGGAGGCCGATGGCGGCGTCGAGGATGCGGGCCAGGACGGAGGTGACCACGAAGGAGAACGCCAGGACGGCGACGATGGAGATCACCTGCTCGAGGAGCAGGTCGGCACCGCCGCCGAAGAACAGCCCTTCGTGCTCGGAGCCGCCGCCGACGATGCCGCTGTCGGCGAGGAAGCCGATGAGCACGCCGCCCACGATGCCGCCCACCATGTGGACGCCGACCACGTCGAGGCTGTCGTCGTAGCCGAGGCGGTACTTGAGCTGGATGGCGCCGTAGCAGCAGATGCCGGCGACGGCACCGAAGACGATGCCGGCCAGACCGCCGACGTAGGCGGCTGCGGGCGTGATGGCCACGAGACCGGCGACGATGCCGGAGCAGGCCCCGAGGACGGTGAAGTGCCCGTCCTTGATCCGCTCCACCAGGAGCCAGGCGAACATGCCGGCCGAGGCGGCGAGGAAGGTGTTCATCAGGGCGGTGGCGCCGAGGGCGCTGTTGCCGTCGCCCAGGCCGGTGCCGCCGGCGTTGAAGCCGAACCAGCCGAACCACAGGATCCCCGTGCCGAGCAGGACCAGCGGGAGGTTGTGGGGCAGCATCGGCTCGCCGGGCCAGCCGATCCGCTTGCCGAGCACCAGCACCATGGCCAGGGCGGCGGCCCCGGCGTTGATGTGGATGGCCGTGCCCCCGGCGAAGTCGAGGGAGCCTCGGGCGCCGAGCCAGCCGATGAGCTCGCCGGTCTCGGCGTCGAGGCCGTAGATCCAGAACACGACCGGGACGTAGACGATGAGGCTCCAGACCGGGACGAACACGGCCCAGGCCGAGAACTTCAGCCGATCGGCGACCGCACCGCTGATGAGCGCAGGGGTGATGGCGGCGAAGGTCATCAGGAAGGCGGTGGCGAGCAGCCCGTCGCCGTCGAGCCCCTTCAGGCCTACGCTGTCGAAGCCGCCGATGATCCCGTTGGATCCCGAGCTGCTGAGCGAGGCGCCGACGGTGACCCACAACAGCGGGATCACGGCCAGGCAGTAGAGGTTCATCAGCAGCATGTTGAGCACGTTCTTCGATCGGCCCATGCCGCCGTAGAACAGGGCCAGGCCCGGCACCATGAACAGGACCAGGGCCGTGGACATCAACACCCAGGCGTCGCCACCATCCATCGGAGCACTCCTCGATCGGCGTGCCGCGACAGCCGCAGCACAGATGGCGGCCACGTTGGCGAAAGGGTGTGTCCCGTTGGCTTCCCGTGTGTTTCGTCCGTGTGAACGTCAGGACTGCGGCTCGTGTCGTCCCGTAGGTCGTGCCGGTGCCGCCCCAGCTGACCGAGCGCGCCGCCCGTAGGTTGGAGGGGTGACCCGACCTGCAGTCGTCCTGCTCTCCGGGGGCCTCGACTCCGCCACCTGCCTGGCGATCGCGGCGGACGAGGGCCTGGCGCCCCACGCCATGAGCTTCCGGTACGGGCAGGTCCACACCGCCGAGCTCGACGCGGCCCGCCGGGTCGCGTCGGCGCTCGGCGCCGTCGAGCACCGCATCGTCGACATCGACCTGGCGGCGTTCGGCGGCTCGTCGCTGCTGGGCGCCGGCGAGATCCCGAAGGGCCGCGAGGCCGAGATCGGCGAGGGCATCCCGTCGACCTACGTGCCGGCCCGCAACACCGTCTTCCTGGCCTACGCCCTGGCCTGGGCCGAGGTCCTGGGTGCCGGCGACATCTTCATCGGGGTCAACGCCCTCGACTACTCGGGCTACCCGGACTGCCGGCCGGAGTTCATCGCCGCCTTCGAAGCCGCGGCCAACGCCGGCACCCGGGCCGGGACCGAAGGTGACGGCTACTGCATCCGAGCCCCGCTGATCGATCGCACCAAGGGCGAGATCATCCGACTCGGGACCAGCCTCGGCGTGGACTACGGGATGACCGTCACCTGCTACGACGCCACCGACCAGGGTGCGTGCGGCGAGTGCGACGCCTGCGTGCTGCGCCGCCGCGGCTTCGACGAGGCCGGGGTGCCCGACCCCACCGCCTACCGATGAGCGCTCCTCGCCAGCGCACCTACGCCGTGAAGGAGGTGTTCCGGACCCTCCAGGGCGAGGGGCGCCAGGCGGGGCGGGCCGCGGTGTTCCTGCGGTTCTCCCGCTGCAACCTGTGGTCCGGCCACGAGCGTGACCGGGCCTCGGCGGTGTGCCGGTTCTGCGACACCGACTTCGTCGGCACCGATGGGCCGGGCGGGGGCCTGTTCCGCGGTGCCGCCCCGCTCGCCGCCCACGTGGCCGGCACGTGGGGGCCCGGGCCGGACCACCGCTTCGTCGTGTGCACGGGTGGCGAGCCGGCCCTGCAGCTGGACGAGGCGCTGGTGGACGCCCTCCACGCCGAGGGCTTCGAGGTCGCGGTGGAGACCAACGGCACCCTGGCGCTGCCGGCCGGCCTCGACTGGGTGTGCGTGAGCCCCAAGGCCGGCACCGAGCTGGTGGTGACCTCCGGCGACGAGCTGAAGGTGGTGTGGCCGCAGGACGGCATCGACCTCGACGCGTTCGAGTCGCTCGACTTCGACCACCTGCTGCTGTCCCCGATGGACGGTCCCGACCGTGCCGCGGCCACCGCGGCGACGGTCGAGCGCTGCCTGGCACGGCCTCGCTGGCGGCTCAGCCTCCAGACCCACAAGGTGCTGGGCATCCCCTGAGTCAATATTGCGAACGCGTGACATTCTGAAACCGTTCTGTTATGGTCATGGCCGAGGCACGCCTGCACGGAGGAGCCACGACATGCACACGATGACCGGCAACACCTTGTACGACGCCGACGGCCACAAGGTCGGCGAGATCGTCGACGTGCTCGGCCTCTACGGCGGTGCCGACGACCTCGGCTGGCTCGCCGTGAAGCTCAGCTGGCGCAGCACCCGCCTGGTGCCCGACGCCGGCCTCGAGGAGCGAGACGGCGCGTTCCGCGTCCCGCTCACCAAGGATCAGATCGCCAGCGCCCCCAAGGTCCCGCCGCACTTCGAGCCGGCCGGCGACGACCGCGAGGCGCTCCTGTCCCACTACGACGTCCGGTTGGCTGGCCTGTGACGACGTAGGGACCCCGGTGCCCCCGACTGCGCTGGTCGGGGGGCACCGGGACGCTCTCCCAACAGCGGCGAACGCCCCGCACCCCTCGAGAGCCGGGGGCGGGGCGTCGTCGCGTCCGGGCCCCGGTGCGTACCGTGGCGACCGTGGCACCATCGACCCGCACGTACCGCCAGAGCCGCTTCGTGCGCCCCCCTGGGGCGTGCGAGATCATCCTCGTGCGCCATGGCGAGTCCCAGCCCGCCGACCCCGATCAGCCGTTCCCGCTCGTCGACGGCCAGGGCGACCCGCCCCTCCACGAGCCCGACGGCGTGGAGCAGGCCCGCCTCGCCTGCGAGCGCCTGCTGGCGTCGGGCGAGGAGTTCGCCGCCGTCTACGTCACCACGTTGCAGCGCACCCGCCAGACCGCGCAGGTGCTGTGCGAGCGACTCGGCGTGGAGCCCATCGTCGAGCCCGACCTGCGCGAGGTGCACCTCGGTGCGTGGGAGGGCGGCCTGTTCCGCAAGAAGGTCGCCGAGGGTGACCCGATGGCCCAGCAGATGTACCTCGAGCAGCGCTGGGACGTCATCCCGGGTGCCGAGTCCAGCGAGGCCTTCGCCGGCCGGGTCCGACGCGCCCTCGACGGCATCGCCCGCACCCACCCCGACCAGACCGTCGCCGTCTTCACCCACGGCGGCGTCATCGGTCAGGTCATGGTCGAGGCCAGCGGGGCCACGGGCTTCGCGTTCACGGGATCGGACAACTGCGGCATCACGCACGTGGTCGTCGCCCCCGACCGCTGGATCATCCGGACCTGGAACGACACCAGCCACCTGACGCCGCGCTTCACCCACGACCCCGAGCCGCTCATCTGACGATGGAGCTGTTCAAGGAGTTCGGGTTCGAGTCGGCGCACTCGCTGCCGAACGTCCCCGACGGGCACAAGTGCGCCCGGCTCCACGGCCACAGCTTCCGGGTCCGGGTGGCGGTCGAGGGCCCGGTCGGCGACGACACCGGCTGGGTGATGGACTTCGCGGAGCTCAAGGCGGCGGTGCAGCCGACCATCGATGCGCTCGATCACCGGCTGCTCAACGACATCGACGGTCTCGAGAACCCCACCAGCGAGGTGCTCGCCATGTGGATCTGGGACCGGGTCGCCCCCGCGCTGCCCGGGCTCTGTGCCGTCGAGGTGCGGGAGACCTGCACCTCGGGCTGCACGTACCGGGGCGCGTCGTAGCCTTCCTGCGATGAGCGACGCACCCACCGACGAGTTGACCCTGCTCGGCCAGCCGACGCGCGGCCCCGTCGCCCACGTCGAGACCTTCCCCGCCCCCGAGGGCTGCACCCGCGTCGTGTTCCGCACCGACGAGGTCGCGTCGCTGTGCCCCGTCACCCGTCAACCCGACATCTCCTCGGTGCGCATCGACTACGTCCCCGACGAGCGCTGCATCGAGTCCAAGTCGCTCAAGCTCTTCCTGTGGGGCTTCCGGGACCGCCACGTGTTCGCCGAGGCGCTGGCCGTCGAGATCGCCGACGAGGTCTGGCACACGGTCCGGCCCCGATCGGTCGACGTGGTGGTGACCCAGCACGTCCGCGGCGGCATCGTGACCGAGACGCACTCGTCCCACCCCCGCCCCTGAGCGGGCGCCGCATCGTCGGCCACGCGCCGGCCACGACGGAGATCCGGCGGGTGGCCCGTAGCCTCCCCGGATCACCGACGTCGAGCCCAACCCGCTGCGAGTCGTGGTCGCCGGCAGCCTGGCCCTCACCGGGACCGTCGTGCCGGCGTTCCTCACCGGGGCCCTCTCGAGCCGCATCGGCGACGACCTCGGGTTCGGTTCGGGTGCGGCCGGCGTCGCGGTGGCCGCTCTCTTCGTCGGTGCGGGGGTGTTCGCCGTGCCCATGGGCCGGGTCACCGAGCGCATCGGACCGACGAGGGCGATCCGGGCCGGGACCGTGATCAGCGCCGCGTGCGCGCTGGCGATCGCCGGCGTCGTCTCGGCGTGGTGGCAGCTGGCGGCGGTGCTCTTCGTGGCCGGCTCGGCGGTGGGGCTGGTCGACACCGGTGCGGCTCGGGCCTTCGGCGACGCGGTGCCGTCCACGCGCCACGGCATCGCCTTCGGTGCCAAGGAGGCCAGCGTCCCGGCGGCGTCGCTGGTGGCCGGGCTCTCCATCCCGGTGCTCGCCGACCAGCTCGGGTGGCGGGCTGCGTTCGTCGCCGGCGCCCTGCTCGCCCCCGTCGTGCTCGTGCTGGTGCCCGGCCTCTCCGCCGACCCACCCGGAGCCGCCGACCCCGGGGACGGGCCGGAGCGGCGCGGTCCCCTGCTCCTGTTCGCCGCCGGCGTGGCGCTCGGCTGTGGTGCGGCGACGGCCGCGTCGACGCTGCTCGTGCCCGCCCTCGAGGACCGGGGCTGGCGGGAGGCCGACGCCGGGCTCCTGCTGGCGCTGGCCAGCGCGGCCAGCATCGCTGTGCGTCTGGCCGCCGGCGGCCGCGGCGATCAGCGGCCCCGCAGCACCTGGGCCATGATCGCCGTCCTGCTCGCCGCCGGGGCGGCCGGTGCCGTCCTGCTCGCCTCCGCCTCCACCGGCGCGGCGGCGGTCATCGGCGCCGTGACCGTGATCGGTGCCGGCTGGGGGTGGACCGGCATCGCGTACCAGACCGCCGTGCGGGTCGGGCGGGATCGGCCGGCCGCCGCCGCCGGTGTCGTGCTGATGGGGCTGTCGGTCGGCGGCGCGGCGGGACCGGCGGCGTTCGGGGCGATCGCGTCCGCCGCGTCCTACTCCGCGGCGTGGGCCACCTCGGCCGCCGCGCTGGTGGGCGGAGCCGTCGCCGTGCTGGCGTCGCGCCGCTGGCTGGAGCCCAGCGCCCGAGCCGACCCGAACCCCGCGCGATGATGCCCGCATGGCCCACGAAGTGATCGCCGGTCCGGACCCGACCCGCCGGCTGGGTCGCGCGCTGGCTGCCGCGCTGGTGGTCCTGGTGCTCGCCGGCTGCGAGTCCGACCAGGACCCCGGCCTCGACACGTCCGGCGGCCGAGGGACCGATCGCACGTCCGACACGCTTGGCGCCTGCCCGCCCGACGGACCGGACGAGACCACGCCGGAGGCCGGCTGCCTCGGCCCCGACGGGTCCGTCCAGCGGCCCTGACCGCCGTCAGCGTCCGTCGCGGATGTAGCCGACCAGCTGCTGCGTCTCGGTGGCGAGCTCGTCGATGCGGGCCTTGACCACGTCGCCGATGCTGATGATGCCGGCGAGGGCGCCGTCGTCGACCACGGGCAGGTGGCGGAAGCGGCCCGTCGTCATCGTGCCCATCAGCTCCTCGATGTCCGAGCGGCGGTGGCACGTCGAGACGTCGGTGGCCATGAGGTCCCGGACCAGCCGTTCCAGCACCCCGGCACCGTCGGCGAGGCCGCGCACGATGTCGCGCTCGGACAGGATCCCCTCCACCGTGTGCCCGTCGCTCGACACGACCAGCGCACCGATGTTGTGCTCGGCGAGCGCGGCCACGGCATCGGCGACGGTGGCGTCCGGTGCCACCGTGGCGACCTCTCGGCCCTTGTCTTCCAGGATGCGGTCGACCTGCACGTCACACCTCCCCGTTGGCGTCCTGCAGGTCAGTGTCCCACACGTCCGTGTCGACGTGTGGCCGCTTCCGCTGCGGTTCCGTGCCGACGGACCAGCGTCCGCCGGGACACCTGCGGACGCTCAGCGTCCGGTGCGCGACACGTGCTGGTGGTCGCGCCCCGACGACCACCGCCCGCCCCAGCCCCACGCGATCCGGTCGACGGCGTCGATGACGGCACCTGCCTCCACCAGCATCCCGGGCCGCACGTCGCTGCGGTCGGCGTAGGCCGCGCCGCCCGGCGGATCGACTCGGCCGTCCCGGACGTAGGGGTTGCGGACGGGGTTGACGTCGACGGCCCGTCCGTACGCGTGCTCGGACCAGGTCGTGGTGCCGGCGACCACCCGGCAGTTGAACCCGGAGGTGTTGTCCGCCGCCATCGAAGCGTCGTCGTCGCCGCCGAAGTCGTCGACCGGCCGGGCCTGGGTGATCGGGAAGCGAGCGCCCCACGCGGCACGGACCAGCGTGGCCACGTCCTGCACGGCGTCGCGGTGCACGACGAGCACGCCGCGGGTCGTGGTCCCGTCCGGGCGGTGGTGGGGGAACGTGACGGCGCGCAGATCGGCCGGAGCGACCGGGCAGCCCGGGCGCCAGGACCGGGCCAGCGGGTGAGCCGTGCCCGGGCCCACTGCGTCGACGCGCACGTCGGCCAGGGCCAGGCCGGTGACGCGGCGGTGCAGCTCGTCGCTGGCGGCGAGGTGGGACGCGAGGGCGACATCTCCCAGCGAGGGAAGGCGCTCCACCCAGAACGCACGGCCGGGGCCGTCCGGTGGCCGCCCGAGGATCTCCGGGTAGAGGGCGTCGACCCGCTGACGGCGCGACTCGATCGAGCCGTAGAAGGCGTCGGCGACCTCCGTGCGCGTCGCTCCTTGCCGCAGCTCGTCGAGCCAGTGGGACCGGCCGCCGGCATCGGCGCTCCGCCCGAGCAGCCTCTCGTAGAGCTCGTCGACGAAGGCGCCGTCGGTCCGGCCGACGATCCCGTAGAACTCCTCGGAGCCGTAGAAGCCGGCGGCCACGGACTCCAGGGTGCGGCCACGGCTGAGCTGGTCGAGCCAGTACGCCTGACCCCCCGGCTCCGCCGCCCGGCCCAGGATCCGGTGGTAGAGGTCGTCGATGCGCACGCCAGCCCACTCCGGCGACAGCGCCAGCCTCGACGTGAGCCCGGCGGGCCCGGCGGCGTGGACGACGTGGGAGAGGTCGGCCAGCTCGGTGACCTCCGGTGACCGTCCGAGGAACAGATCATGCACGTGTCGCACGTAGGCGTGGGTGGCCGACGGGCCGAGCGAGCCCGGCTGCACCGGCTCGCTCTGTGCGGCGACCGGCGGCGATGCACCGACCGCGAAGAGGACCGACACGGCGACGGCCACCCACGCCCGCCTGGCTCGGCACGGAGGTGGGGCTGCGGGCACCGACAGAGCCTCGCGCGCCTGGGAGCCGCCGGCCGGCAGGGCCGGCTGTGGCACCCTGCGTCGGTGAGCAAGCCCCTGGCGCTTCGGTTCGTCACGTCCGCGGATCGCCTCGACCGGCTTCCCCCGACGTCGGCGGAGGTGACCGTGGTGGGCCGCTCGAACGTGGGCAAGTCCTCGCTGCTGAACGCGCTGGCCAACCGCCGCGACCTGGCCAAGACGTCGAAGACGCCCGGGCGGACCCAGCTGCTCAACTGCTTCGAGCTCGAGCCGCACGACACCGCGACCGGCACGTTCGTGGACTGCCCCGGGTACGGCTACGCCAAGACGCCGAGGTCGGTGCGCGACGGCTTCCAGCCGATGATCGAGGGCTACCTCCTCGGCCGCGACGGGCTGCGCATGGTCGCCGTGCTGGTCGACGGCGAGATCGGGCCCACCAAGCTCGACGTGCAGCTCCTGGAGTGGCTCCGTCACCACGACGTGCCCCACGCGGTCATCGCCACCAAGCACGACAAGGTGAAGTCCAAGGCGCGGGAGCGCCGCAAGCGCGACCTGGCCGAGGGTTGCGGCGTCGACAAGGGCGACGTGCTGTGGGTGTCGGCGCACAACGGCGTGAACATCGAGGTGCTCCGCGACCGCATCCGCAGCTGGCTGGCCTCGTGATGCCCACCTCGGTCGAGCCGCGCGAGGCCCGCTTCTTCGCGGGCTGGATCGTGGTGGGGGCGGCATTCGTGCTGCTCATGGCCAACTCCGGCTTCATCTTCTACGGCCAAGCGGTGTACCTGGACGCCCTCACCGACGAGCGCGGCTTCTCCACCGGCGAGGCCTCGCTCGGGCAGTCGCTCGTCTTCGTGGTCGGCGGGCTCGTCGGTCCTCGCATCGGCAAGCTGATCACCGACCGGGACGTGCGCCTGGTCGTCGTCGGCGGGCTCGTCACGTCGTGGGTCGCGGTGCTGTTCCTCGGCCGGGTCCAGGAGCTCTGGCAGCTGTACGCTGTCAACGTCCTGGTCGGCGTGGGGTTCAGCGCTGCCGGCCTGGTGCCGGCCACCACGGTGGTCACGCGCTGGTTCGAGACCCGCCGCTCGGTCGCCCTGGCCGTCGCGTCCACCGGACTGTCGGTCGGCGGCCTCACGTTCACCCAGCTCGTCGCCTGGTGGATCGACCGCGACGGCATCGAGCTGGCCACGCCGTGGCTCGTCGTGGTCTGGGCTGGGTGCACGTTGCCGGTCGTGCCGCTGCTCTGGCCGACCCCCGAGCACCGGGGCATGTTGGCCTCCGGCGCCGTGGCCGGATCGGTGCCCCTCGGCGTGCCCTATGACGTGGCCGTGCGCTCCCGGTTCTTCCGCATGGTCACGGTGGGCTACGTGCTCGTGCTCGGCATGCAGGTGGGTGGCATCACGCACCTGGTGAAGCTGGGCAACGAGCGGGCAGGAGACGGCACGGGCGGACGTCTCATCGCCGGTCTGACGATCGCCAGCGTGGTGGCCCGGCTCATCGGGGGCGTGGTCGCCGACCGTCGTCCGCTCGTGCGCCTCGCCGTCGGGTTCGCGGCCATCCAGGCGCTGGCGCTGGCGCTGCTGTCGCAGGTCGACAGCAGCCTGCTGCTGGTCCTGTGCGCGGTGCTCTTCGGCGCCACCATCGGCAACATCCTCATGCTGCAGCCGCTCCTGTTCGCCGACGCCATGGGCGCCAGGGACTACGCGCGGATCTTCGCCCTCAACCAGCTGATCGTGGTGGCCGGGGTGGCGCTCGGGCCCTTCCTCCTCGGCGCACTGCACGACGCCGCGAGCTACGAGCTCTCGTACGCCGTCGGCGCGGTGCTCTGCGCCGTGGGGGTGGTCCTGCTGTCGCGGGCCGGCAGCACGGCGGCGACGCGCAGCGAGCTCGGTGCCGACCGTCCCGCCCCCGCCTGAGCGGGTGAGCCGGTGCCCGGCGGTAGTGTCGGCAGCGATGGACGACAAGCTCCGCACGCACCTCGACGAGCTCGAGGCCAAGATCGCCGAGGCCCGGGCCGACGGCCACCTGGACGACACCGAGCGCGAGGAGCTGCGCGTCCTGCTCGAGCAGGTGCGCAGCGACCTCGGCACCGGCGAGGCCGACCGCGAGGGTCTGGCCGAGCAGCTCGAGGAGTCGGCCGTGCGCTTCGAGTCCGATCACCCGACGGTGGCTGCCGTCATCCGCAGCGCGGTCCACACCCTCACCGGCTACGGCATCTAGCTCGAGCTCCGCCCGTCCGGGTGCCGGACCTCCGTCTACCGTGGGCGCGAATCCGGGAGGGAGGGCGCGGTGGACGGGGCCGCCAGGGATGCCATCGGGGCCGCGGTCCGGTCGGAGCCGGTTCTGGTCGTGGCCGGCGACGCCGTCCACCGCGCCGTCGCCGCGGACGAGGCCCGGGCCGGCCAGCAGCCGGTGGTCGAGGTGCGCCCGCCGGTCGGGGCCGAGCCGTGGGGCGGGCTGGCCGCCGTTCTCGCCGCCTGCCGCACCCACGCGCCGCACCTGGCCCCGCCGGCCGCGCTGGAGGCGGCGGCCACGGGTCGCGCCGTCGGCGACCACCTCGGGCTGGCCGCCGACCTCGGCAACCACCTGGCGCGGATCGCCGAGGACGGCGGCTGCGTGGTCTTGGTCCACGACGCCCACCTCGCCGACCTCAGCAGCGCCGGGGTGCTCAGCCACGCCCTCGCGGCGCAGCCGGAGGGCATCCGCGCCGTGGTCACCCAGGACCGCACGGCGCGCGGCGTCCGACGGGTCCCGGCGCACGTGTTCGGAGACGTCGCGGTCGGAGACGAGGTGGCGACCCGCGCGGTGGAACCCGCGGAGATCGACGCGATGGCTCGCCGTGCCGCTGAGGCGGCGAACGCTGGTGCCATGCTCGACGCAGCTGCCGCGGCAGAGAGCATGGGGGACTGGGCCGGGGCAGCCCGGTGGTGGCTCGACGGTGGCTGCGCCGACCGAGCCCGGCGATCGCTGCGCGCCGCGGCCCCGAGCGCAGCCGCCGCCGCCGTGGCCGCTCGGCTGGCGCTGCGCACGGCCAGCGACCGACACCGCCGCGAGGTGACCGAGCAGGCCATCGCGCTCTCGGCGCACGACGAACCCGTGCTCGCCGTCCGGCTGCGGGCCGTGGAGGCCAGCGTCCGCCTGTCCCAGGGCGACGTCGAGGGCGCCGCTGCCATGCTGGACCACGGGGCGCCGGACGCGTCGGATGCGGGCCCGGCGGCGCGCGTGGCCCGGGAGCTCCAAGGGGTGGTCGAGGGCATGGTCACCCTGGTGACGACCGGCCACGCCGACACGCTCCTCGCCGGCATCGAGCGGCCGCTCGCCCGGTTGGTGGCCGGAGGGATCGACGCCGATGCCGTGCAGGTCCTGGCCGCCGCCGCCATCCCTCTCGGCTGGCACGACCGCCTCGGCGAGGCTCGTTCGCTGCTCGACCGCATCATCGACCTGCTCGACGCCCGGCGGCACTTCGTCCTGCTCGCCCATCCGCTCGCCACCTCGGCCTGGCTGGCGCGCCGGCGTGGACGGTTGGAGCTGGCCCTGACGCACGGCTCGCGGGCCATCGAACTCGCCGAGGCGTGCGGCTGGACGGGCGACGCCCGTCGAGCGACCGTGGAGGTCGCGCACGTGGAGGCGCTGCACGGGCGACTCGACGACTGTCGCCGCCACGTCGCATCGCTGGTCCCGCCCGGTGCCGTGCCGACGGGGCCGGCCCAGCTCGGTGCCGTCTCGGCGCTGGCGGTGGGCGAGCTGCTGGCGGACCGGCCCGAACGGGCCATCGAGCTGCTGGAGCCGGTGCAGGAGGCGTTCTCGGTCACGGTGTCACCGGCGCGGACGGCGTGGCGCCACAACCTGGTCGAGGCCTACGTGCGCACCGGCCGGGCCGAGGCGGCCGAGTCCGTGCTGCGCGACCTCATCCGCTGGTCGGGTGGTGCGACGTCGTCTCGCGAGCGCGGCCTGGTGTCGTGGTGCGAGGCGATGCTCGCCCCGGCCGGTGCCTACGACAGCCGGTTCACGAGGGCGCGTGACGAGCTGGCGTCGTACCCGACGCTGCGGTGGCGGGCCGGCCTGCACCACCTGCGGCGGATGCTCGCCGACGCGCGGGGCGAGGAGGCCGCCGCGCTCGCCGACCACCTCGTCGCCGAGGCATCGACGGCCGGTATGCCCGGCGCGGCCGAGCACGTCCGCGAGGTGCAGCGACGCCACGGTGTGGATGTGGTGGCGGTGCCATCGGTGGCGGCCCTGTCGGTCGAGGACCTGCGGGTGGCGCTCGCCCTGGCCGAGGGCGCCGAGCCGGAGGACGTCGCCACCCAGCTGCGCCTCACGAGCCGTCGGGTCGAGGTGGTGCGCGAGCGCGTGCTCGAGCTGCTCGGCATCGACGACGTCTCGCACCTGGCCGCGTTCCTCCAGCTCGACCGCTCCACGCCCACCCGGTCGGCGGCCGTCGTGCGGATCCTCGGGCCCATGGTGGTCCAGCGCGGCGAGCAGCAGCTGGTGCCGCCGCCCGGACGCCCTGCCGCGCTGCTCGGGCTCCTGGCGGCAGAGGGTGATGCACCGATCGACCGGGTGCTCGACGTGCTGTGGCCCGATGCGGAGCCGGCCCGGGCTCGTGGCCGCCTGCGCAACGTGCTGGCCCGCCTCCGGGCCGCCGTCGGCCCCGTCGTGGAGCGCGACGGCGAGCGGCTGGTGCTGGCCGCCGGCGTGGAGGTCGACGCCCGCCGCTTCGACAGATTGGTGGACGACGCCCTCCGGGCACCGGCGGATCAGCTGCTCGGCCGGTCCGAGCGCGCGCTCGCGGTCTGGCGTGGGGAGCCGCTGCCGGCCTGGCCCTACGACGATTGGGCGCTACGTGAGCGCCAGCGTCTCGTCCAGCGGTGCGTCACGCTTCACGTGCGGCGCGCCGACGCACTGGCTTCGACCGGCGCGGTGGGCCCCGTCCTCGACGAGCTCGAGCACGCGCTCGTGCTCCAGCCCGATGCCCTCGACCTGTGGGAGCGCGCAGTGCGCCTGGCCGAGGCCGATGAGCGGGTGGGCCGGGCCCGGTCGCTGCGGCGGCGGGCAGCCGAGCACGACATCAGGCTGGGATGACGGCCCCCGGTTCAGCGCGGCGCCTCCGGTTCTTCCATCGAGTCCGCGATGGGCTCGGTGGCCGACGACACCGCGTCGAAGACGGTCAGGGCACCGAGCACGACCATCCCGACGAGCGCGACCTGCAGGAGGAGGGACCGGGTCTGCTCTGCAGCGCTGCGATCGTGCATGGTGGAGCTCCTTCGTCCATGGCGGGTGCTGCCACCACCATGTGACGGGGTCGTGTCACCGGCGTCCCACGACGCGCCACCCACGGCGCGAGTTCGGCCTCCGGGTCCGCACACCGACGGCGAAGCTTGCCGATCGGTCCGGTTCGCGCCGTGTTCCGCTACGTGATCGCGCCGCGCACGACGTAGCGGTTGCGACCGGCGGCCTTGGCCTCGAGCAGCGCCCGGTCGCTCTCGCGCAGCAGGTCGTCGAGCGGCGCCCGGGTGGTGCCGTAGGCGATGCCGACGCTGAGGCCGACCTCGGCCCGGTGCAGGTCGAGCGCGATCGGCTCCTGCATGTGGGTGATGAGCCGCTCGGCCAGGGCCTCGGCGGCGGACGGGTCGGTGCAGACCACCACGAACTCGTCGCCGCCCCACCGGCACACGAAGTCTCCGTCGCGCACCGAGCGTCGGAGGCGCTCGGCGATGACCTGGAGGGTTCGGTCGCCCATGGCGTGGCCGAGCTGGTCGTTCACCTGCTTGAAGGTGTCGACGTCGCAGAAGAGGAGCGCGATGCCCTCGCCGCGCCGCTCGGCATGCTTGGCCCGGAGCCACTCCTCGAGACCCGTGCGGTTGGGCAGGTCGGTCAGCTGGTCGGTCACCGCCGACCGACGCCACGCCCGGCGGTTCCTGTCCGATTCGATGGCCAGCGCGACGAGGGTCGCCACCCGCTCCACCGTGGTGCTGTGGCCGGCCGGCACCATGGGCACCGCGCCGAGGACCACGAGGGCCGCGCTCGGCCGCAGATCGCCTCGCACCGTCACCGGGATGGCCCACGACGAGGTCAGCCCGGCGTCGGCTCCCACCGCCACCGTCGGGGCCGGTTCACCGCCGTCGCCTCCCCACGCTTCGACCGGCAGCTCGGCGATGGACGCCGCCAACCCGCGATGGGTCTCGTCGGTGCCAGGTCCCGGTACCACCATGTCGAAGCGCTGGCCGTCCCAGCCGGCGGCGACGAAGACGACCGCGTCCGGCACGTCGTGCTCGACGATGGCGCCCAGGCGAGCGAGGACGTCCTCGAGCGGGTCGCCGGCGGCCAGTGCATCCACGGCGGCGTAGAGCAGCACGGTTCCCCGCCACCGGCGGACCTGCACGATGACGCCCTCGATGCCGAGGGCAGATGCGGTGGCGGCGGACACCTCGCAGGTGATGCGCGAGCCGTCGGCGTGCACGAGGTCGACCAGCATGGGCGGGCCGATCCACGCCCGCCTCTCGTGACCCTCCGTGAACCGGCCGTACTCGGCCAGCACCGCTTCGTGCGACGACGGGTGGACGATGTCGAGGAAGTGGCGCCCGATGACCGTTTCCGGGGCCAGGCCGAGGAGGACCTCGACCCGATCGCTGCACCAGACCACGTGGCCGCCGGCATCGAGCACGACGTAGGGGTTCACCGCGGTCTGCACGATGGCGCGGTACATGGCCTCGGTGCCGAGCGCGGTCCCGCCGACCGTCGCCGTGCCCTGCCTGGTCTGGTCGTCGCTGCCGGCCACGTCCTCGCTCCTCGTCCGCGCGGCTCCCGACGTTAGGTCCCGGACGCCCCCGCGGAGCCGTCGGAGCGGGTGATCAGCGCAGCTGGTCGACGAGCAGCTGCAGCGCCGATGTGGCGAAGGCGCCCATGTTGGCCAAACGGTCATCGTCACCGGTGAGGAGGTGGCGGGTGGCCGGCGCAGGGCCGTGCACGGCGCTCCAGCAGTGCCCGGGCGGGTCGCCGTAGGGGTTGCCGGACGGGCCGGTGGCGCCGCCTTCCCCGATGCCCCAGGTTGCGCCGAGGTCGGCGGCGATCTCCTCGGCCAGCCACCGGGCGAAGGGCTCGCTGGCCCCTCGCAGCGGCTCGGGCCGCGGAACGGCGTCACCGAGGAGTCCTCGCACGGCGGCGGCCGTGTAGATCACCGCACCACCGCGGTAGTAGGCGGATGCGCCGGGCACGGCCAACAGCGCGGCGGACACGAGCCCGCCGCAGCTGCCCTCGGCCACGCCCACCGTCTCCCCCCGCTGGACCAGCAGGTCCCCGGCGGCGCGTGCGGTGGCGAGGAGTTCGTCGTCGAGCACGGCCGGAACCTAGCCAGGCCGCCCGGCTCCGCGGGCTACTCGCGGATCTGTTGGGTCAGGTAGTTCTCGATGCCGACCTGCTCGATCACGAACAGCTGCGACTCGATCCAGTCGGCGTGGTGCTCCTCGCCCGTGAGCAGGTCCTCGAGCAGCTCGGCGGTGCCGTTGTCGCCCTTCTCACGCGCCAGGGCCACTCCCCGGTTGTACCGCTCCACGGCGGCCTGCTCGAGCTGGAGGTCGAGGCGGTGCTGCTCGGGGACCGTCTCGCCCACGAGCACGCTGCCGAGGCGCTGCAGGTTGGGGACGCCCTCGAGGTAGAGGATCCGCTCGATGACCTTCTCGGCGTCCTTCATCTCGTCGATGGACTCGTCGTAGTTGTGCTTGGCCAGGCGCTCGAAGCCCCAGTTCTCGCACATCTTGGCGTGGATGAAGTACTGGTTGATCGCCGTCAGCTCGGCGGTGAGCGCCTCGTTCAGGAACTCGATGATCTCCGGGTCGCCCTGCACGGGTGCCTCCTGGTGTCGCGACGGGAAACTGGTGCGTCAGTGTCGCGCGGGAGCGGCGGTCCGCATGCGAGCCTGCTCGTCGGCCAGGACGGCCTCGACGGCCGGCCTGCACCCGCCGCAGCCAGTGCTCGCCCCGCAGCGGACGCCGATGAGCTCGACGGTCTCGGCCCCGAGACGTACCTCGGTCCTGATCTCCTCGGCCCGCACGGCATGGCAGTGGCAGACGATCACGACACGCTCCGTACCCGACGGTCCACTGTGGGCAGTCCGGCGTCGAGGAGGCCGAGCGCGGCGGCGGCGCCCACCCGGACCTGGTGCGGCCGGCGGTGACGGGTGCCGGCCACCACGGCGGTGAGCGCCCCGTCGCGCTCCTCGAGGCGCTGCCACAGGATGCGGTCGAACCGTGCCTGCACCGATGCCGCGGCGCGAGCCCGCTCGTCGGCCGGAGAGGACTCCACGGTGGACGGCGACGTCGTGGTCACGCCACCCATGCTGGCACGGCTTGCCCACTGTTGTAAAGGGCTCCTAACGGCTTGCCATCGTGCCGCTTCCCGGTCAGGCGGCTGCCTTCGGACATCGCCGGGGGGAACGGCGGGTGACCGAAGACCGGGGGACGAGCGCGCCGTGCGCCCGCTGCGCCTGACCATCCCGGCCGGGCGATGAACGCCGCCCTCGCCAGCGCTCCTCGGTGCACACCGGCGTGGAGGCGGCCAGCACCCGGCTCGTGACGCGACGGTGCCCGGGCCGGAGCCCGGGCACCACCTCGCACTCGGTTCGTCAGCCGGAGATCAGGCGCTGGCTGCGTCCGCGCACACGGTCTCGGTGATCAGCTTGGCGACCACGTAGGGATCCATGTTGGCGTTGGGCCGGCGGTCCTCGATGTAGCCCTTCTTGTCGACCTCGACCTGCCACGGGATGCGCACCGATGCGCCACGGTTCGACACCCCGTAGGAGAACTCGGTCCACGGAGCCGTCTCGTGCATGCCGGTGAGGCGGCGCTCGACGCCCGGGCCGTACTGGAGGATGTGCTCCTCGTGGTGCCGGCCGAGGGCCTCGGCGGCCCGGATGCAGGCGTCGTAGTCCTCGCGCATCTCCTTGGTGGAGAAGTTCGTGTGGCAGCCGGCGCCGTTCCAATCGCCCGGCATGGGCTTGGGGTCGATGGTGGCGGACACGTTGAAGTCCTCGGCGATGCGGTAGAGCAGCCAGCGGGCGACCCACATGTGGTCGCCGACCTCGACGACGCCGGCGGGGCCGATCTGGAACTCCCACTGGCCCATCATCACCTCGGCGTTGATGCCGGAGAGCTTCAGGCCGGCATCCAGGCAGGCGTCCATGTGGGCCTCGACGATGTCGCGGCCGTACACCTCGTCGGCGCCGACGCCGCAGTAGTACGGGCCCTGCGGGCCGGGGAAGCCGCCGCGGGGCCAGCCGAGGGGATGGCCGTCCTCGAGGAACGTGTACTCCTGCTCCATGCCGAACCACATGTCCTGGTCGGCGTACTTCTCGGCCAGGGCGGCGGTGGCGGACCGGGTGTTGGAGACGTGGGGCTTCATGTCGATGTCGAGCACCTCGTTGAGCACGAGGATGCTGTCGCCGCCACGGATGGGGTCCGGGCACACGAACACCGGGTTGAGCACGCAGTCCGAGGAGTGGCCCTCGGCCTGGTTGGTCGACGAGCCGTCGAAGCCCCAGACCGGCGGCTCCTGGCCGTCGTCGAGGATCTTGGTCTTGGAGCGGAGCAGGGGCGTCGGCTTGGTGCCGTCGATCCAGATGTATTCGGCCTTGATGCTCACGGGTGTCGTTGCCTTCCGTGGAGAGTCGGGGTGCGGGGTACTGCGCCAGTCAAGGCGCCCCACGTGTTCCGAGCTTTTCTCGAGTGTGAACGCTTTGTGAACCGGCCACCGAGGTGGGGCTGCGCCCGCGTGGATGCGCAGACGACCTGCGTACCATCCCGGCCATGGAGCGGCAACGTGAGTACGTCCTGCGGACCGTCGAGGAGCGAGGGGTGCGCCTCATCCGGCTGTGGTTCACCGACGTGCTGGGGCAGATGAAGTCCTTCGCCATCTCGCCCGCCGAGCTCGACGCGGCCTTCACCGAGGGCATGCACTTCGACGGGTCGGCCATCGACGGGTTCAGTCGGATTCAGGAGTCCGACGTGCTGGCGCTACCCGACCCCACCACGTTCGAAATCCTGCCGTGGGGGCCTTCGGCCGAGGACAAGAACTCCTCGGCCGCGATGTTCTGCGACATCTCGAACCTCGACGGCACGCCCTTCGCCGGCGACCCCCGCCACGTGCTGAAGCGCAACCTGGCGGCGGCGCGGGACAAGGGCTTCACCTTCTACGTGGCGCCGGAGATGGAGTTCTTCTACTTCGAGTCGGGCGCCACCACCGCCGGGCGTCCACCGACGCCGCTCGACTCGGGTTCGTACTTCGACCTCACCACCACCGACGTCGCCAACGACCTGCGCAAGAAGACCATCCACATGCTGGAGGCGCTCGGCATCCCCGTGGAGTACTCCTTCCACGAGGACAGCCCGAGCCAGCACGAGATCGACCTGCGGTACACCGACGCCCTGTCGATGGCCGACAACGTCATGGCCTGCCGGCTCATCGTGCGCGAGATCGCCATGCAGGCCGGCGTCCACGCCACGTTCATGCCCAAGCCGCTGGAGGGCGTCCAGGGCTCGGGCATGCACACCCACATCTCGCTGTTCGAGGGCGACACCAACGCCTTCCACGACCCCGAGGACCCGTACCAGCTGTCTTCGGTCGGCAAGGCGTTCATGGCCGGCGTGCTGCACCACGCCCGCGAGATGACTGCGGTCACCAACCAGCTGGTCAACAGCTACAAGCGGTTGCTGCACGGCACCGGGGTCGGCAGCCAGACCCAGTTCGAGGCGCCGGTGCACGTGTCGTGGGGCCGGAACAACCGTTCGGCGCTCGTGCGCGTCCCGGTGACCAAGCCCGGCAAGAGCACCTCCACCCGGCTCGAGTACCGGGCGCCCGACCCGGCCTGCAACCCGTACCTCGCCTTCTCGGTGCTGCTGGCCGCGGGACTGAAGGGCATCGACGAGGGCTACGAGCTGCCACCCGAGGCCGAGGCCAACGTGTGGACGATGACGGACGCCGAGCGGGCGGCAGAGGGCATCGTGCCGCTGCCCACGTCGCTGGCCGAGGCGATCGACGAGATGGAGCGCTCGGATCTGGTGCGAGAGGCGCTCGGCGAGCACATCTTCGAGTGGTTCCTGCGCAACAAGCGGGCCGAGTGGGACCTCTACCGGGCGCAGGTCACGCCCTTCGAGCTCACCCGCTACCTGGGGAGCTGGTAGCGATGGAACCCCTGCTCGTGTACCCGGACCCGCCGCCGCCGGTGCTGTCGCAGGGCCTGGACCTGGCCGGCTACCCGTGGGCGGCGGTGGGCACCGAGGCCGACGTGGACCGACTCGAGCCCGCCGACGGGTGGCCGGGTGCGGTGGTCCTGGCCGTCACGAACCCCGAGGGCGCCTTCGCCATGTGCCGGGCGCTGCGCAAGGGTGACATCCCGCTCGAGCCGGTGATGCTCATCGCGTCGGCCGAGCAGCTGCCCCAGCTCGACATGCGCGAGGACCTGTTCGACGACTTCTGCGTCCTGCCGTTCCAGCCCGCGGAGCTCGACGCTCGGCTGCGCCACCTCTTCCACAAGACCGGTCGGGGCGCCCGTCCCGAGCTGGTCGAGTACGGCGAGCTGGCCCTCAACCTGGAGACGTACCAGGCCGCCATCTCCGGCAAGCCGCTCGACCTCACGTACATGGAGTACGAGCTGCTCAAGTTCCTCGCTTCGCACCCGGGCAAGGTCTTCACCCGCGAGACGCTGCTGTCGCGGGTGTGGGGCTACGAGTACTACGGCGGCGCCCGCACCGTCGACGTCCACGTCCGGCGCCTGCGGGCCAAGCTCGGCGAGGAGCACGCCGGCCTGATCCAGACCGTGCGCTCGGTGGGCTACCGCTTCGGCCAGTCCCGCTGGATGGGCTGACCCGGCCGAGCCCGCCGACGAATGCAAAGCATTCGCGACGAACCCCGAAGGTCGCCTTGGCGACCGACGGGTTCGCTCATCACCCGTTGAGGTCGATGAGCTCGGAGCCCTCGTGCCTCACGTCGGCTTCGTTGCGGAGGAAGAACCCGATGGCGGCGGCGCCGAGGCTGCCCGACATGAGCACGCTCACCGGGATGAACACCACGAGCACGAAGACGATGATGGCGGCACCGAGCATGGCGCCATCGTGCCAGAGCTCAGCGCGTGACGACCACCTTGCCGGTGGCCCGGCGCTCGGCGAGGTCGTTGATGGCGTCCACCGCCCGGTCGAGCGGGTCCGGCACCTCCTCGACCACCAGCGACTCGACGGGTCCGAACTGCTTGCAGAGCACGGCGCGCATGGCCGGCAACCGAACCCCGGCCGGAAACCTGTTCCGCGGGACACACGAGGTGCGCGTCGCCGACGCCAGATCAGTCGTCGTCTTCGAAGGAGGTGATGTACTCGAACTCGAGCGCGTCGGCGAGGAGCTCGTTGCCGCACTCCCGGGCCCGGTCGATGAAGCCCTCGACGACGTCGGACGGGACCGGCGGTTCGCCGACGCCACGTCCCGTGCGGTTCCATGCGTTCTCGTAGCGCCACAGGACGGTGTCGATGCCGTTCATGCAACGCTCCTCCGCCACCTGGGCCCGCTCGTCGGCCATCGAACGGCCGATCCAGAGCAGGGCCATGGCAGCCACCACCGCAGCTCCGGTGCGCACCGTCTTGTGCCAGTCGATCTGGCGGCCGCCCTGGATCTCGGTGGTCGCCTCGTCGCCGCCGAGGATCTCGACGGGCTCGGCCCACTCCTGGTCGCCCGCCACGATCGCTCAGCCTCCCGAGACCCTCGCCCAGGCCTCGATCTCCACCTGCGCCCCGATGGGCAGCGCGGCGACGGCGACCGCGGAGCGGGCGGGTCGGTGGCCGCCGGCGTGCTCGTCGAAGGCCCCCACGTACACCTCGTTCATGGCGGCGTAGTCGCCCATGTCCACGAGGAAGACGGTGGTCTTCACCACGTCGGCGAGGGTGGCTCCCTCCGATTCGAGCAGCGTCCGCAGGTTGGTCATCGCCTGGGTCAGCTGCTCGCGCACGCCACCCTCGACCAGGCGGCCGCCGGCCAGCCCGACCTGGCCGGAGCAGATGATCCAGTCCCCGCTGCGGACCACCGGGGTGTACGGGCCGACGGGGGTCGTCATGCGCGCAACGGTATCCCCGTGGGCCAGGCCGGGGGCCGGCCCTGCGCCAGCCACACGGCGGCGGCCACCGCGGCGAAGACGGCGTCGGACGCGGGGACGGCCGGACCGCTGCCGGCGAGCGCGACGCGGATCGGTGGGGTGTCGACGGCGCGCAGCACGCCGAAGGAGCGGATGGTGAGGTCCTGCACGCCGCCATCGGCGTCGACGGTGAGCGACTCCGACGTCACCCAGGACGCCGCCTGGTGGGCAGCGCCGACGCAGTAGGAGCGCAGTGCCACCTCGTCGAGGGGGTCGCCCGCATCGACCTCGACGTGGATCTCCCCGCCATCGCCGATTCGGGCCCGGGCGGTGCCGCCGCCCGGCTGCGCCACGGGACCGACCCAGCCGTCGGCGTCGCCACCGGCCAGCGCGGCGAGCAGCACGGCGGCTTCCGCCCACCCCGCGGCCCGAACCGATGCAGAGGTGGGCGGCCCGGGGACGTCGACCTCGACCACGTCGAACCCGGGCGCCACCGTACGGATGGCGTCGACGATGCCCTCGGTCCGGGCCACGTGCACGACCCCGGAGCCGTCGGCCCGCACGCCGGCGGCCAGCGGGGGCCGCTTCGCGCCGAGGCGCACCGTGTCCTCGCGGCGGTACAGCGCTCGCACGGTCGTGCCGTGCTCGTCGGCCAGCCGCCGGGCTTCGGCGGGGACCGGCGAGCCGGCCTTGGCGCCGAAGGCGCCGCCGTTGCCCGCTGCGCTCGCCGGCTCGCCACCCGGCTCGCACCACGAGGCATCGGTCTCGAGGTAGGCCGGGTCCACCCACGACGTCTGCAGGGTCAGGACCCACTCGCCGGCGGGCACGGGGATGGGCGGTGCCCCCTCGGCGGTGGTGTGGCGTCCCTGCACCTTGCCGGCCGCGGCCCGCGCCGCCGCCACCGACTGGCCAAGGGTCCAGCGGCCGTCGGGGTCGAGCACCGCCACCACGCTCCCGGCGGGGGCCGTGTCGTCGGCGAACCCGCCCCGGCCCAGCGCCACCTCGGGGTCGAGCCGCTGGGGCACGTGGCCCTCCATCGACGCGCGCGCCGCAGCGGCGTCCATGTCCCGCCTCGGGTGGACGGCGCCGTAGGCGTCCCACGCGTCGAGGATCGTGCGCCACCCGGTGCACCGGCACAGGTGGGCCAGCAGCGCCTGCTCGACCTTGGTGTGGTGGGCATCGGGCTCCTTCGCCCGCAGCGCCGACAGTCGGGCGACGATGCCCGGCGTGCAGAAGCCGCACTGCGATCCGCCGGTGGCGCACAGCGCCTCGGCCCACGTCGCGGCGTCGGAGACGTGGTCCGGCGTGGTGATCTCCCGGCCCCGAACCCGTCGCACCGGCGTGACGCACGCGACGCGGGGTTGGCCGTCGACCAGCACCGTGCAGCACCCGCACTGGCCCTGGGGGGAGCACCCGTCCTTCGGTGCCCGCGCCCCCAACTGCTCGCGCAGGACGTCGAGGAGCGACGCGGTCGGGTCGTCCACCTCCACGTCGTGGCCGTCCACGCGCAGCGCCACGGGCTCGGCGGACGGTCGTGGCTGATCGTGGCCGGCCATGGGGTCACACTACGGTCGGACCCCATGCGCGACCGCCTCGTCGTTCCCCCGTCTCGCCTGATCGTGCCGGCTGCGCTGAGCCGCCGGGGGTTCCTCGCCGGGGTCGCCGCCGCCGGCCTGCTCGCGGCCTGCGGCGACGATGACGGCGCCTCCGACACGGTCGCCGACGGCGGACCGAACGCCACCGCCGGTGCGGGTGCCGGCGGGGTCGTGGGCGGGCTGTCGGCCGTGGCGTTCTTCGGCCCGTACTACCGCGCCGGCGAGCCGGCCCGGGTGCCCTTCGGCCTGTCCGACGACGAGGGCCTCCTCCCGGTGGACGTGGCGCCGGACGAGCTGGGCGTGACCGTGCGGGGACCCGAGGCAGAGGAGGTCGCCGCCGGGCTCACCGCCACCCTCTACGACGACGGACTGCCCCGCCCGTACTACGCGTTCGAGTTCACCCCGGAGGCGGCCGGCTTCTACGACATCGTCCTCGACACCGGCGACGGCGAGGTCATCACCCAGGTCCAGATCGTCGGAGCGGACGACCCCGACGCATCGGCGATGGTGGGGCCCGGGGACCTGCTGCCGCCGCTGCTGACGCCCACGACCGACGATCCCCGTGGCGTCACGCCCATCTGCACGCGCGACCCGGCGTGCGATCTCCACGGCCGCACCGCGGCCGACGTCCTGGCCGCGGGCGAGCCGCTGGCCCTGCTCGTGGCCACGCCGGCGTTCTGCCAGACCGTCATCTGCGGTCCGGTGCTCGACGTCCTGCTCGGCGTGCTGCCCGAGGTGCCCGGGGTCACCGCCCTCCACGCCGAGGTGTTCGCGGACCCGGAGGGCAACGAGGGCCCACGCGGCCCGGACGACTTCGCGCCGGTCGTCGCCGAGCTCGGCCTCGCGTTCGAGCCGGTGCTGTACACCGTGCGCCCCGACGGCACGATCCGCCGCCGGCTCGACTACATCTTCGGCGAGACCGAGATCCGACAGGCCCTCGAGGACCTCGTCGCCTGAGGACGGGAGCTCCACGGTCCGATGACGAGCGAGCCCGACCCCGGCCAGGCCATCCCGGCCCGCGCCTCGGTGGAAGTGGTGGCCGTCGACGACCCGACGTCGACGGCGGCCGCCCTCGGCGAGGGATCAGGCGCAGCGATCGTGCCGATCGAGGACCTCGCTGCTGCGGTCGCAGCCGCACGGGTCCGGGTGGCGGCGGTGGTCCTCGACCGGAGCCGGACCACGGCACCCGCCGGATCGCCGGCGGTCCTCGCGGCCGAGGCGCACCTGCGTCGGGCGCTGGCCGGCTGGAAGCTGCACTGGTGGCAGCGCGACGAGCCGGTCCCCGAGCTCGACGCCTGGTCGGTGCGCCTCCCGGCCGGGATCCCGCTCACGCTCGTGTCGGTGGACCCGGACGGGGCGGTCGACGCGGCCGCGGTCGCGTCGATGACGGCGACCGCACCGGCCGCCGTCAGGGTGGTGGTGCTGCAGCCCCGCTAGGAGAAGCTGGAGCCGCAGCCGCAGGTGCGCTGGGCGTTGGGGTTGTTGATCGAGAAGCCCGACTCGAGCCCGTCCTTGAAGTCGAGGGTCGCGCCCTCGAGCATGACGGCGCTCGAGGAGTCGACGAGGACCCGGACGTCGCCGTAGGTGAGGACCTTGTCGTCATCGGCGACATCGGTGTCGAAGAACATCTCGTAGCTGAAGCCGGAGCAGCCGCCGGGGCGGACGGCGACCCGGAGGGCCAGGTCGGCCTCGCCCTCTTCGTCGATGAGGCTCTTGACCTTGGCGGCAGCGGTGTCCGTGAGCGTGATCATGCGGCCAGCGTACCGGAGCTCCGCGGACCTGCCGCAGGCGGGGATCAGCCGGCGCGGCGCACCAGGTCCACCTGGCAGGGCGTGCGGTCGACCAACGGGTGGAACCGCCCCACCTCGACCCCCGTGCCGCAGCCGAGGAAGCCCTCGACCATGCCGTGGTGCATGGCGCACACCAGGTCCGGGTGGGCCTCGGCCAGCTCCCGCAGCGGGCAGTGCGTGAAGGCGATGGTGACCGTGTCGCCGTCGTCGGCCCGGGCCGGGTCGAACCCGAACGCGGCCAGCTCTCCCTCGAGGGCGTCGACCAGGTCGACTGGCCGGTCCCTGCCGCGCCGGGCGAAGTCGGTGCGGCCCTGCTCGCGGCCGGCCTCGACGAGCTCCTCGGGGGCCACGCCGGCCGCGGCCGCGGCCCGGAGCAGCACCCGGGTCACCGTAGGGAAGGCCGGAGGCTCGAGGCCGAGGGACGGTGCGTCGGCCGCGAGGGCGTACCGGTGCTGGGGGCGGCCCACCGAACCCGTCGACACGGTGGTGACGTCGACCAGGCCGAGGTCTCGCATCCGCTCCAGGTGGGGACGCACCGTGTTGGCGTGGAGGTCGAGCGTCTCGGCGACCTCGGCGGTGGCGAGGGGCCGGACCGAGCGCGCCAGCTCGAGGTAGATCGCGTAGCGGGTGTTGTCGCCCAGCGTCTTGAGGATCTCGAGGCGTTCGGCCACGCCCGGAGGCTACCGGCCACCCGGGACCGTTTTCCACGGGAGCGGCCGGGAGTATTGCCTGGACCGGCGGTAGGATCGAACCGTGCCCAGTCCCGCCGTCACCGTCTCCCCCGAGACCGTCACGACGATGCTGCGCGGCGTCATCGACCCCGAGCTCGGCAGCGACGTGGTCGAGCTCGGCATGGTGCGCGGCGTCGAGGTCTCGCCCCCGGCCGAAGGCGGCGGCGTCACCGTCACGGTCACCATCGCGCTCACCACGTCGGGGTGCCCGCTGCGGGCCCAGATCCAGAAGGACGTGCGGACCCGGGTCGGGTCGATGGAGGGCGTCGACGCGGTGAAGCTCGCCTGGGACGAGATGAACCAGGAGGAGAAGGCCCGGGCCATGGACCGGGCCCGCTTCAACGTGGCCCAGCGCGAGGAGGACTCCTCGGTCGGTCCGGCCACGAAGGTGATCCTCGTGTCGTCGGGCAAGGGCGGGGTCGGCAAGTCGTCCGTCACCGTGAACCTGGCCGCCGCGATGGCCGCCACCGGCTTGAAGGTCGGCGTCCTCGACGCCGACATCTGGGGCTTCTCCGTGCCCCGCCTGCTCGGCGTCTCCGGCCGCCTCGCCAGCCGCGAGCGCGACGGCCGCAAGTACATGGTCCCCCAGGAGCGGGTCGTGGGCGACGGCCTCCTCCGCATCGTCTCCATGGGGTTCCTGGTCGAGGACGAGCAGTCGGCGCTGATGTGGCGCGGCCTGATGCTCAACCGTGGCGTGCAGCACTTCCTCCAGGACGTCGACTGGGGTGATGACCTCGACTACCTCCTCGTCGACATGCCCCCCGGCACCGGCGACGTGCAGATGGGGGTGGCCAAGCTCATCCCCCGCAGCGAGGTGCTGGTGGTGACCACGCCGGCCGTGAACGCCCAGAAGGTGGCGGCCCGCGCCGTGTCGATGTCTCGCAAGAACTTCTTGCGGGTCTGCGGTGTGGTCGAGAACATGAGTGCGTTCGTGTGCGACCACGGCCAGCGCTACGAGCTGTTCGGCAGCGGTGGTGGCGCAGCCCTCGCGGCCGAGAGCGGCACCCCGCTGCTCGGCGAGATCCCAATGGAGCCCAGCATGTCGGTCGAGGGCGACGCCGGCGACCCGGCCGCGCTCCGCGACGGCCCAGCCGGCGATGCATTCCGTGCGCTGGCCCGGCGCATCGTCGACGAAGCCGTGCCCCAGGCCGAGATGGCCGGCTGCTCGGCCCGCATGCTGGACGCGGCGATGGCCAACCTCGACGCGCTCGAGCTCTGACGCCCCAAGCCGTCCTGGCATACATCGTCCCTCGCATGACGGGCATCGGTCGGCCGGAACGGTCTGGGGACGCGACTGACCCCGTCGTGCGGGTGCCCCCCAGCACCACGTCGACGGGGTCAGCGGCGAAGGGGAGCGGCGAACACCCGGTGGCGAACAGCCCTCGCCGCGGGAGACTCGGGACGCTTCGCCCCTCGGTGGTGGCCGGCGCTGCCGGCGTGGCCCCATCCTGACCGCCACCCACGGTGGCGGGAATGGCCCAGGCGGGCCATTTGTGCCAATGCCCCGTACGGTCAGGCCGGCAAGGTCACGCGGAACCGCGTGGTGCCGTCGGGGAGGCGGTCGTGGCGGATGCGCCCGCCCATGGCCTCCACCAGGCTGCGGGCCAGGGGCAGACCGAGCCCGGAGGGCCGGTCCCGTAGACGGTCGTCGGCCGCGCTCGGCGTGAGCGACGCGAAGGCGCTCTCCACCTGGTGGAGCGGGAGGCCGGCGCCGTGGTCGACCACTTCCAGCTGCACGGCGCCGTCGATGGCGCGCGCCCGCAGCACCACGGGTGGGAGGCCGTGGCGCAGGGCGTTCTCGACCAGGTGGGCGATGACGTGCTGGAGGCGGCGGCCGTCGGCGGTGATCTCGATGTCGGCGGGAACGTCGACCTCGACCTCCTCCGCGCCGGGCAGCATGCGGATCGCCGCCGCGCACGCCGGCGCCAGGTCGACGCGGCGCACCATGAGGCTGAGGGCATCGGCCCGGATGCGGCTCACGTCGTGGAGATCGTCGGCCAGCCGGGCGATCCGGTCGGACTGCACGTGGATCGTGCGGCCCATGTTCGCCACCTGCTCGCGGCTGAGCTCGTCGGCTTCGCTGGCCAGCGTCACGCCGAGGCCGAGGATCGTGGCCAAGGGTTGGCGGAGCTCGTCGGTGACGAGGGCGAGGAAGTCGTTCTTCTGGCGCTCGAGGGCCCGCTCGGGGGTGACGTCGCGGACGATGCCGTCGTAGCCGACCGGTCGGCCGCGGTGGGTGCGCTCGGTGACCTGGAGGAGCAGCTCTCGCTCGACGCCGTCGGCTCGCAGCACCTTGAGCGGCCGCCACCCGCTGACCGTGGGGGACCGGTACACGTCGATGCCGGGCGCGGCCTCCACGGGCGGCAGCGCGATGGTGAGGTCGTGGCCGAGCAGCTCGTCGAGCGGGTGACCGCAGATGCGGGCCAGCATCGAGTTGGCGAAGCACACGGTGCCGTCGAGCTCGACCTCGTACACCCCGTGGCCAGCGTGCTCGACGATGTGCTCGTAGCGGGCGACGACCTCGTGCTCCCGGGTGCTCACCGCGGCCCAGTACCCACGGGCGACGGTGTCGGTGAGGCGATCGAGCACCGGGAGCACCCGGGTGAGCACCACGGCGAGGGCGACGCTGCGCTGCTGGCCCAGCTCCTCGGCGGCGGCCACCGCGGCCTGGACGAGCAGGTCGCGGCTGGCCCGCAAGGTGAGCAGCACCTGGGGCAGGGGTGCGCCCGCGGACGCCGCTGCCCGGCCGGCGTCGGCGAGGTCCTCGAGCAGCTCGTCGTCGGCGGAGCCGGCCCGGGTGAGGACGACGATGGCCTCGAACCGGGCGCGAGCCTGGCGCATGAACTGCTGACGCTGGAGCTCGGTCCAGTGGGCGGCCTCGGGGAAGGTGGCCTCGACGATGTCGGCGGCTCGCTCGGCCATGTCGCCGACCGACCCCTGGAGCGCGTCGAGGATGGCCTCGGCCTGGTCGTCGGCGGCACCGATCTCGCCGAGCAGGTCGGCGGCGGTGTCGCCGCCGCCGCTCACGTTGCGGGCCTGGAACGCCTTGATCTCCGACAGCGAGACGCGCTGGTCGTGGTCCTGGCGCAGGTAGCCCGCGCCGACGAGCGCCTCGACGCCCGAGACGGGGAGCCCGAGGGCGTCGGCAGCCTCCAGGACGGAGATGAGGCGGGGGGCCATCCGGCCAGTGCTTCGACGGAGGGTCGCGCGATACCTCCGTCACACCGCTCAGGTGCTGGCGGACCAGTCGCCGTCGAGGGCCTCGCCACGGACCCGGCCGTCGGCGACGAGCTTGCGCAGGTGGGCGTGGACGGACTGCTCGGCCCGGGGCACGAGCTCCTCGATGAGGCCGTGGTAGAGCTGGCCCACGATGGCGGGGATGGTGGTGGTGCCGGCCGCCTGCACGGCGGCGAGCACCTGCGCCTCCCGCTCGAGGCGGTGGGCGACGTAGGAGTCGATGCGCTCGATCGGGTCGGTGATGAGGTGGCCGTGGCCGGGGGCGATGGCCTTGAGCCGCTTGATGGCCCGGACCTTGGCGAGCGACTCGAGGTAGAGGGCCATGTCGCCGTCGGGCGGGGCGATGACGACCGTGGAGCCGTCCATGATGTGGTCGCCGGAGAACAGCGTGCGCTCCTCCTCGAGGAGGTAGCAGAGGTGGTTCGAGGCGTGGCCCGGCGTGTGGATGGCACGGATGCGGAACTCGGTGGTCTCGACCGTGTCGCCGTCTCCGAGGAAGCGGTCGACCGGGACGTCGTCGCGGTCGTCGAACGCGCAGACCTCGGCGCCGGTGCGGGCCTTGAGGCGCCGGGTGCCCGGGGCGTGGTCGGGGTGGGTGTGGGTGAGCAGGATCCAGCGGATCCGGTCGCCGCCGCAGCCGGCCACCGCGTCGATGTGCTCGTCGGTGTCGGGCCCGGGGTCGATCACGGCGATCTCGTCGACGCCGGCCAGGTAGGTGTTGGTCCCCGGCCCCGTCATCGCGCCGGGGTTGTTCGCCACGATCCGGCGGATGTAGGGGCTGACCGCGGAGGGCACCTCGTGGACGATGGGTCGGGGTTCGTCGGTCTCGGTGTCACGGTCGCTGGCGCTCATCGCCGACCCCCGAGCGTGCCGCCGCCGGCCCGGATGGCGGTCAGCGCGTCGGCGGTGCCGGCGAACCGGGCCAGGAGCTCGAGGCTCACGACGGTGGGTTCGATGAGGTCGATGCGCCCAGCCTGCCAGTCGGCCAGGGCATCCGCCGGCTTCCACCAGCCCGCGTCCACCGCCTCCCACCCGTCGGCCCCGGCTCGCTGCCCGGCCGGCATGGCCGCGGCGAAGAACCGGGCGTCGTAGCGACGGGGCGATGGCTCGGGGGTGACCCAGTTCGAGACGTAGGCGACCAGGTCCAGCGGGACCCGCAACCGGTGCTCCCGGTACAGATCGGCCAGCGTCCGGGTTCCCGCCTCGAGCGCGACGCGTGCCGCGTCGAGCCCGTCGAACACCGGGTGGTCGCCGGACACCTGGCGGCCGCCCTCGTCGACGGCGAGCACCACGCCGGCCTCCTCGAGGCACTCGCGGACCGCGGCGAGCCAGAACGCTCGACCGCCGCCGATGACGCCCAGGATCCGGTCGGCCTCGTCCCGGCCCAGCCCCACCACCACGTCGTCGTGGTCGTCGTCGGCCTCGTCGACCGCTCCGCCGGGGAACACGTGGGCGCCGGGAACGAACGGGGTCCCTGGCGCCCGCTGCAGCAGCAGCACCTCGAGCGCGCCGGCCCGGTCCCGCAACAGCATCACGGTGGCCGCCGGGCGCGGCACGACCGGTGCGGTGAGGGGGGCGTCGGGCGAAGGAGCGCCGGTCGTCACGGCAGCTCGGGGCGGTCGCTCCCGTCGGGGGGGTCCTCCCAGGAGTCGGCGTCGAGGACGTCGCGCCGCACCCGTCCGGGGAACCCGACGCCCGGGCCGAAGCCGCCGATGCGCGTGGACCGGGCGATGACGATGGGGCCGGACGCGAACTTGCGGCGCACGGGGCCGCGCAGCAGGGCACGCACCGGTGGGAACAGGAGGGCCAGGCCGGCGGCGCCGGTGATGAACCCCGGCACCAGCAGGAGGATGCCGGCGAGCAGCAGGAGGGCGCCGTTGACGACCTCGTCGGTGGGGGCCTCCCCTCTGGCGACCTTGTCGTTGGCCCGCCGCAGGACCCCGAGGCCCTGCTGCTTCACGAGCCACACCCCGACCACCGTCGCGCCCACCGCGGTGAGGAGCGCGCTGCCGAAGCCGATCGCCCCCGCCACCTGTACGAACACGTACAGCTCCACGATGGGGAGCAGCAGGAACAGGAGCAGGAACATGGGAGCGTCCAGGCTACTGACGTGGCGGCAGCGTCGTTCGGTGGCTGGGGTAGCGTCGCCCGGATGGCTGGGGACCACGTCCGGGGATCCGGATCCACCGACGCCCGCGATGACCTGGCGAACCGCATCTTGCCGCGCACCGCCCTGGGCCTCGCTGTGCTGCTGTTCTTCATGGCGGTGTCGGCGGCGTTCTCCGGAGCGGCCCTGTTCGCCTACTACCGCTTCGAGCTCGATGACACCCGCGAGCGGGTGGCCCAGCTCGAGGGCCAGATCGCCGACGACCTGGAGACGGCCGAGCAGGTCATCGGTCAGCGCACCGACGAGGCCACCGCCGAGATCGACCGGCTCCTGCAGGAGCTCGAGCAGTTCGCAGCGTCCGGTCAGACCGTCGACGAGCTCCTCGCCGCCGTGGGCCCGTCGGTGTTCCTCGTGAGCAGCCTCGACGAGGCAGGCCAGCCGTCGGTCGGCACGGCCTTCGTCCTCTTCTCCGACAGCGAGCGGTCGTTCCTGCTGACCTCCTACACCACGATCCGGGCCGCCACCGTCGAGCCCGGTCCCGGCATCGAGGTCTCCCAGGGTGGTGCGACGGTGGAGGTGCAGCTCTCGGCCTGGGACGAGGGTCGCGACCTGGCCCTGCTCATCGCCGAGGACTCGCCCAACCTCCCAGCCGTGAAGGTGGCCGACCCGTCGTCGGTGGCCGCCGGCGACCGCGTCTTCGCCATCTCCGGCCTGGGCAGCGACGGCGGAGCGCTGGTGCAGGGCGTCGTGTCCGATGTCTCGGCCACCGCGATCCAGCACGACGCGCCCGTGGGGCCGCAGTTCCAGGGTGGACCGATGCTCAACAGCTCGGGCGAGCTCGTCGGCATCGCGTCGCGGACCTTCGCCCCGCTGGGCTTCGTCCCCGAGACGGTGTTCTTCGGGATCCCGGTCCGGGAGGCCTGCGCCGAGCTGGTGCAGTGCCCGGCGGAGCTGGACTAGTCGTCATCGAAGAACCCACGGCCTGAGCCGATCGTGGTCGACGAGGTGGACGTGCTGGTCGACGAGGTCGACGTGGTGGTCGAGGGCACCGGCGCCACCGGGCGCTCGGCGTCGACGACGTAGGGGCCGCCGAGGCCGGTGCCGTCGACGGACATGCGCGGGCGCGGCGCGAAGCCGCGCCGCTCCCGCTGGATCTCCTCGCTGGCCACGTCCCGGATGGGAGCCGGCTCGCTGAAGTCGGTGACCGGCACGCCCTCGAGCGCGGACCGCATGAACTGCTGCCACGCGTCGGCCGGGAAGGAGCCGCCGGTGAGCGCCCGGCCCTTCACGGAGTAGCTCTTGTCGAGCGGTGGTGGCGGGTCCCAGCCCATGAACACCGCAGCCGAGAGGGTCGGGGTGTACCCGACGAACCAGGAGTCCCGGTTGTCCTGGGTGGTGCCGGTCTTGCCCGCCGCCGGTCGACCGATGCCCTTGCCCGCCGCTGTGCCGGAGGTGATGACGCCTTCGAGCACGTTCGTGACGTTGTCGGCGGTCGCCTCCTTGAGCACCTGCTCGCCCTTCGGCTGGGAGTGGTCGATCAGCAGCGTCCCGTCGGGAGAGAAGACCCGCACCACCGGGGTCGGCGGCACGCGGATGCCGTCGTGGGCGAAGGTGCCGTAGGCCGACGCCATGCCGAGCGAGGAGACCTCTCGGCTGCCGAGAGCGATGGCGAGGCCCGACCCGTCGCGGGCCGGGTCGATCTCGGGGATCTCGAGACCCAGTCGGTTGGCCAGCGCCACCGCCTCGGCGGGGCCGACGTCCTGCATGAGGCGTACGAACACGGTGTTGACGGAGCGGTGCATGGCCGAGCGCAGGGTCATGTTCCCGTAGACGGCGCCCCCGTAGTTCTCGGGTGCGTAATCGCCGATCCGGAGCGGCCCGCCGGAGTAGACCTCGTCGGGCCGGGTGCCCTGCTCGAACGCGGTGGCCAGCACGAAGGGCTTGAACGCCGACCCGGCCTGGCGGCCGATGCTGCCCGCGCCCTTCACCGCGATGTTGGTCTGATCCAGCCCGAAGTCACGCCCTCCCACCATCGCCCGTACGTAGCCGGTGGGGGGCTCGACGGCCGTCACCGACATCTGCATGTTGTGCGTGATCTCGTTGCCGGCGGCATCGGTGCGGACGACGGGCTGGATCCCGTTGAGCGTGGCGAAGGTGGTCGCCTCGGCCGCGAGCTGCACCTTGGGGTCGAGGGTGGTGAAGATCTGGAGCCCGCCCCGGTAGAGGATGTCCTCGTCGCCGAGCGCCTCCTGCAGGTGCTGGGTGAGGTACGAGATGAACCAGGGGTACCGGGTGTCTTCGTTCGTCGGCGTGATCACCAGCGTGTGGGGACCGGGCGCCGGGCCGCCGCTCTGCAGCCACAGGGGGGCGTTCACGGCCTCTTGGTGCTGCTGGGGGGTGAGGAAGCCCTCGTCGAGCATCGCCTGGAGCACGCTCTTGCGGCGGATCTCGGCCGTGGCGATGTCGGTGCGCGGGTTGTACCGCGACGGTGCCGGGATCAGGCCGGCGAGCGTGGCGGCCTCGGAGGCGTTGAGGATGTTGACCGGCTTGCCGAAGTACACGTCGGCGGCCGCGCCGATGCCGTAGGCGCCCTCGCCGAAGTACACGATCGACAGGTACTCGAAGAGGATCTGCTCCTTGCTGAGCGAGCGGTCGAGCTGGGCGGCCAGCACGGCCTCGCGGACCTTGCGGGTGATGGTGCGGTCGGAGCCGATCCCGTACGCGTTCTTGGCCAGCTGCTGGGTGATGGTCGACCCGCCCTGGGCCAGCTCGCCCTCGCGCACGTCGGTGAAGAGCGCCCGCATCGTCCCGCGGATGTCGACGCCGGAGTGGCCGTAGAAGTTGCGGTCCTCGGCGGCGATCACCGCCTGCTTGAGGACCTCGGGGATGTCGCCGGGGGTGACCGGGATGTTCTGGTCGAACTGCTGGTAGGTGTGGATGAGGTCGCCGTTGGCGTCGTACACCTGGCTGAACCGGATGGCCTCGAGCTCCTCGGGCTCGGGGATCATCGCCGGCAGGGGCACGAACAGCTGGGTGGCCAGCACGACGCCCGCTGCCACGAGCGGGGTGGCCAGCACCACGACGAGCGCGACGGCGAGCTGCACCAGCTTGGTCGAGCGACGGAACCTGGCCATGTGCCCACCATCATCGCCCGATTCGCGCCTGATGTCGCATCGGACGAGCGGTCAGCTCCGGCGTCGGGCCGAGGCCGCCATGGCCCGATGCGCCGCCGCCTCGCCCACCCGCTCGGCTTCGTAGAGTCGGCCGCTGTGCCGACGTCCCCACCCGCTCCCGATCGCCCGCCGTCGGTCGACCAGCTGGCCCGCTCCATCGCCGACGTCGGCCTGCCCCACCCGCTGCTGGTCGACGCGGCGCGAGCCGCCATCGCCGCCGGTGACCCGGGCGGCGCCCGGGCGGAGGCGCAGCGCCGCCACCGCACGCTCCTCCAGCCGGTCGTGAACGCCACCGGCGTCCTGCTCCACACGAACCTCGGTCGAGCGCCGCTCGCCGCGGCAACCGACGGCCGGGCCTCGAACATCGAGCTCGACCTGGCCAACGGCAGGCGGGGGAGCCGGACCGCCCACGCCGGCGCGCTGCTGGCCCGCGCCGTCGACGCCGAGAGTGCGATCGTCGTCAACAACTGCGCAGCCGCCGTCCTGCTGGCCCTCGCTGCGCTGGCCGGCGGCGGGCGCGGGGTTGCCGTCAGTCGTGGCGAGCTGGTGGAGATCGGTGGCGGCTTCCGGGTCCCCGACGTCATGGTCCAGTCCGGCGCCCGGCTGGTCGAGGTCGGCACCACCAACCGCACCCGGGTGGCCGACTACCGCCGCGCCGCCGAGGCCGACCCCGACCTCGCGCTGCTGTTGAAGGTGCACCGGTCGAACTACACCATCTCCGGGTTCACCGAGGAGGCGTCGGTCGCCGGCCTGGCGTCCCTCGGCCTGCCCGTGGTGGTCGACCTGGGGAGCGGGCTGCTCGACGCCGGGTGCCCGTGGTTGGACGACGGCCCGCCGGCGTGGTTGCGAGACGAGCCGGCGGCGAAGCAGACCCTGGCCGCCGGCGCCGACCTCGTGCTGTTCTCCGGGGACAAGCTGCTGGGCGGCCCGCAGGCCGGCGTGATCGCCGGTCGGGCCGATCTGGTCCAGGCGTGTGCGGAGCACCCGCTGTACCGGGCGTTCCGCCCCGGCGCGCTGGTGCTCTCGGCGCTCCAGGAGGTGGCGCTCGGCTACCTCGACCGCTCGGCGGGCCGGCTGCCGTTCTGGCGCATGGCGGCCGCACGGGTCGGTGACCTCGAGGCGCGGGCCCGTCGGATCGTCGACGCCGTCGCGGGTGCGACGACGGTCGAGCCGGTGGCATGTGCCTCGGTCCCCGGGGGTGGCACGCTGCCGGGCGTCGAGATCCCCTCCGCCGGCCTCGCCCTGCCCGGCGATCGGACCGATGACCTGCGTGCCGGGGCTCCTCCCGTGGTGGCTCGCGTCGAGCTCGATCGCACCATCCTGGACCTGCGCACGGTCGACCCCGACGACGACGGCGTGGTGGTCGCGGCCCTGCGCGCCCTGGGCGGCCGCTGATGCACGTCGTGGCGACCGCCGGCCACGTCGACCATGGCAAGTCCACGCTGGTCCTGCACCTGACGGGCACCGACCCCGATCGGTTGGCCGAGGAGAAGGCGCGGGGGCTCACGATCGACCTCGGCTTCGCCGGTGCCACCCTGCCGTCGGGTCGGCGCATGGCCATGATCGACGTGCCGGGCCACGTGCGGTTCCTGAAGAACATGCTCGCCGGCATGGGCGCCGTGGACGCCTGCCTGTTCGTGGTCGCCGCCAGCGAGGGGTGGAAGCCACAGAGCGAGGAGCACCTCCGCATCCTCGACGTGCTCGGCGTCCGCCACGGCGTCATCGCGCTCACCAAGGTCGGTCTCGTGGACGACGACCTCGAGGAGCTGGCCCGCCTCGAGGTGGAGGAGGCGGTCGAGGGCACCTTCCTGGCCGGTGCACCGGTCGTGGGTGTGGACGCCCCGACGGGTCGGGGCCTCGACGACCTGCGGGCCGCCCTCGACGAGCTCCTGGCGGTGACGCCCACGGCCGTCGACCACGGCCGGCCGCGCCTGTGGATCGACCGGTCCTTCGCACCCGCCGGGGCCGGGACCGTGGTGACCGGCACGCTGGCCGGCGGCCCGGTCTCCGTGGACGACGAGCTGCTGCTGGCACCCGTGGCCACCACCGTGCGGGTCCGGGCCATCCAGCGCCTGCACGAGCAGGTGCAGCACCTGGAGCCGGGGAACCGCACGGCCCTCAACCTGGTCGGCGTCAGCCACCGCTCGGTGACCCGAGGCGACGTGCTCGTCCGGGCCGGGCAGTGGCACCACACCGACCGCCTCGATGCGTCGCTCACGGTGCTGGCCCGCCTCGACCACGCCGTGTCACGGCGAGGCGCCTACCTGGCCTACATCGGCTCGGGCGAGCACCCGGTGCAGCTCCGGGTGCTGGGGCCGCAGCCCATCGAGCCCGGCGAGACGGGTCGGGTGCGGCTCCACCTCCCCCGTCAGCTGCCCCTGCTCCCCGGCGATCGCTACGTGCTGCGCGACGCGGGCCGGGGTGAGACGGTGGGCGGAGGCGAGGTCCTCGACGTCGATCCGGTCCTCCGAGCGTCGCGGGCCGCCCCCGACCGCCGGCCCGAGCGGGTCGTCGCCGAGCGGGGCTGGATCGAGGCCGGCCGCCTGGCACTGCTCACG
>JBKHVG010000020.1:0-65872 GCA_046570205.1 Acidimicrobiia bacterium | reverse complement strand
GGCGTCGTGCTCGTCGGCGCCGGCACGCGTCGGCCCGGCGGAGCCGACGGCGCACCGCTTCGAGGTGCTGGAGCGGGTCCGTGAGATCGATCGGCTCGCCGTCGGCCTCGGCGTCCAGGGCTTCGTCGAGGGTGTCGGTGGGGGCCCAGCCGTCGAAGGTGTCGTCGGCGTCGATGTCCTCCCACTCACGGTCGTCGCCGCCGTCGTGGGGCTCGGCTGCGCCCCAGCGGGTGTCGTCGGGGTCGAGGCTGGCCCGGCACAGGTCGTCGAGGGCGTCGGCGCGTCGATCGCCGAGACCCCGCTGGTAGGGACCCGCTTTCGGGTCGGGGTCGTCGGTCCAGGCATCGACGGCGGTTGCGACGTTCAAGAATGCTGACGGTGACAGGTCGGCGTGGATCTCCCCGCCCCCGAAGAGCCGCTGGGTCATGGTGAGCGAGTGGCGGGGGACGTCGTGGAGGGTGCGGTCCTGGTCGACCAGGTCGCGCCAGTGGTGCAGGGCGGTGGACCAGTCCTCCGCCGAGGCACCCTCGTTGTTGAGGCGCAGGAGCGTGTCGAGGGTGTCGGCCAGCCACGGTTCGCGCTCCTCGGTGGCCATCCGGCCGAGCGACTCGGCCCGGGACAAGGCCAGCTCGCCGGACAGCACAGCCGCGGCCAGCGCCGGGTGGCGGTGGCAGAGCCCGGCGATGCGTTCGAGCCGGTGGGCTTCGGCCTCGGAGCAGTGCGTGTAGGCCAGCAGCCACCGCTTGGCCGAGGTGGCACCGGCGGCGATCCACGCCGACGTCGGCCACAGTGCCAACAGATCCGCCACCAGGTTCCGCTGCGCCGCTTCCACCGCCGCGGCTGAGGCCGCTGCCCGATCGAGTCGATCCCACGCCACCGACGCGACATCCACGTCTCGGGCGTAGGCGGCGGGACCGGTCATGGGGCAAATCGTACGAAGGGGGTCTGACAAGAACCCGTTGCCGACCCGGCCGGCGGATCATGGAGCACGGACCGGCGATCGGGTACGGCGTGCCGCCGATGCTCCACGAGCCGCGGCTGGGCCCGAGTACCACCCCGGCTCCTACGGGACCTTCGTGCGCGACCCCGACGGCAACAACGTCGAAGCGGTCTGCCACGCAGCCGGGTGACGCCGTTGGTTGCCGCCGTGACCAGGGTCGTAACCTCCGGCCATGGTCGATCATGCCGAAGGTTTCGCCGCCGCCGACCTCGCGAGGTGGGAGGCGGACCTCGCCAAGGAGCTGCGGGGCAAGCCGGTCGAGGAGCTGACCTGGACCACCCCCGAGGGCATCGAGGTCAAGCCGCTCTACACCGAGCACGACCTCGAGGGCCTCACCCACCTCGGCGGCCTGCCCGGCCAGGCTCCCTTCGTCCGTGGCCCCTACGCCTCGATGTACACGAACCGGCCGTGGACGCTGCGCCAGTACGCCGGCTTCTCCACGGCCGAGGAGTCCAACGCCTTCTACCGGCGCAACCTGGCCGCCGGTCAGCGGGGCCTCTCCGTTGCCTTCGACCTCGCCACCCACCGCGGCTACGACTCCGACCATCCCCGGGTCGTCGGCGACGTCGGCAAGGCCGGCGTGGCCATCGACTCGGTGGAGGACGCCAAGATCCTCTTCGACGGCATCCCGCTCGACCAGATGTCGGTGTCGATGACCATGAACGGCGCCGTGCTGCCGACGATGGCCAACTACATCGTGGCCGCCGAGGAGCAGGGCGTCAGCCAGGACCAGCTGTCGGGGACCATCCAGAACGACATCCTCAAGGAGTTCATGGTCCGCAACACCTACATCTACCCGCCGGCCCCCTCCATGCGGATCGTCGCCGACATCATCGGCTACACGGCGACCCACATGCCGAAGTTCAACTCCATCTCGATCTCCGGGTACCACATGCAGGAGGCGGGGGCGACGCTCGAGCAGGAGCTGGCGTTCACCATCGCCGACGGCATGGAGTACGTGCGGGCCGCCCAGGCCGCCGGCCTCGACATCGACGCCTTCGCCCCCCGGCTGTCCTTCTTCTTCTGCATCGGCCAGAACTTCTTCGGCGAGATCGCCAAGCTTCGGGCCGCCCGCCTGCTGTGGGCCAAGGTCATGCGCCAGCTCGGTGCGAAGAGCGACAAGTCGCTGATGCTGCGCACGCACTGCCAGACCTCCGGCGTGTCGCTCACCGAGCAGGACCCGTACAACAACGTCATCCGCACCGCGTATGAGGCCATGTCTGCCGTCCTCGGCGGCACGCAGTCGCTGCACACCAACGCCTTCGACGAGGCCCTCGGCCTGCCCACCGAGTTCTCGGCCCGCATCGCCCGCAACACCCAGCTCATCCTCGGCGACGAGACCGACGTGACGCGGGTCGTGGACCCCTTGGCCGGCTCGTACTACATCGAGTCCCTCACCGCCGGCCTCGCCGACGCGGCCTGGGAGCTCATCGAGGAGGTCGAGGGCATGGGCGGCATGACCAAGGCCATCGAGGCCGGCATGCCGAAGCTCCGCATCGAGGAGTCGGCCGCCAAGCGCCAGGCCCGCGTCGATCGCGGCGAGGACGTCATCGTCGGCGTCAACAAGTACGTGCCGGACAACGTGGAGATGGTCGACGTGCTCGACATCGACAACACCAAGGTCCGCGAGTCCCAGATCCGACGGCTCGAGCAGATCCGGGCCAGCCGCGACCAGGCCGCGTGCGACGCCGCCCTCCTCGCCCTCAAGGAGGGCGCGGCCGGTGACGCCAACCTGCTGCAGCTCTGCGTCGACGCCGCCCGGGCCCGGGCCACGGTCGGCGAGATGAGCGACGCCATGGAGGCCGTCTTCGGCCGGCACAAGGCCGAGGTCCGCTCCATCCACGGCGTGTACGGCGCGGCCTACGCCGACGACGAGCGCTATGCCGCCCTGCTGGCACGGGTCGACGGGTTCGCCGAGGCCAACGGCCGCCGCCCGCGCATGCTCGTGGCGAAGATGGGCCAGGACGGCCACGACCGCGGCGGCAAGGTCATCGCCACCGCGTTCGCCGACTTCGGCTTCGACGTCGACGTCGGGCCGCTGTTCCAGACCCCGGAGGAGGTGGCCCGGGACGCCGTCGAGCAGGACGTGCACATCGTCGGCGTCTCCTCGCAGGCGGCCGGCCACAAGACCCTCGTGCCCCAGCTCATCGACGAGCTCCGCAAGGCCGGAGCCGACGACGTGCTCGTCATCTGCGGCGGCGTGATCCCGCCCCAGGACTACGACTTCCTGCGCGACGCCGGCGTGGTGGGGATCTTCGGGCCGGGCACCAACATCCTCGAAGCGGCCGGCACGGTCCTGGACCTCCTCCAGGGGTGAGCCTCGCCGACGACGTCGTCGCCGGCGACCGGCGGGCCCTCGGGCGCGCCATCACCCTCGTCGAGTCGACGCGCGCCGACCACCGGGCCGACGCGGTGGAGCTCCTCCAGGCTGTCCTGCCCCACACCGGGAAGGGAATCCGCCTCGGCGTCTCGGGGGCGCCGGGCGTCGGCAAGTCGACCTTCATCGACGCCTTCGGCTGCCACGTCATCGACGAGGGGACCACGCTGGCGGTGCTGGCCGTCGACCCGTCGTCGGGGCGGTCGGGCGGATCGATCCTCGGTGACAAGACCCGCATGGAGGAGCTGGCCCGCCGGCCGGAGGCCTTCATCCGCCCCTCCCCCGCCGGCCGCACCCTCGGCGGGGTCGCCCGCCGCACTCGCGAGGCGATGCTGCTGTGCGAGGCCGCCGGCTACGGCGCCGTGCTCGTGGAGACGGTGGGCGTGGGCCAGTCGGAGACCGCGGTGGCCGAGATGGTGGACCTGTTCTGCCTGCTGGCCGGACCCGGCGCCGGCGACGACCTCCAGGGCGTGAAGCGCGGCGTCATGGAGCTGGCCGAGCTGCTGGTGGTGACCAAGGCCGACGGCGACCTCGCCCCGGCGGCCAACCGCGCGTCCGCCGACCTCAAGCACGCGCTGCAGCTCCTGCGCCCGCTCCACCAGGCGTGGACCCCGCGGGTCGTGCTCACGTCGGCCCACACGGGCACGGGGCTCGCCGAGGTCTGGGTCGCCGTGCTCGAGCACCGCCGGGCCCTCGAGGCATCCGGCGAGCTGCAGTCGCTGCGAGGCGAGCAGGCTCGTCAGTGGCTCTGGACCGAGCTGCGGGAGGGCTTGGTCGAGCGCTTCGTCGCCTCGGCCGGCGAGGCGGTCCGCAGCGCCGAGCTCGACGTGGTCGCCGGCCGCCAGCTGCCGACCATCGCCGCCGAGCGCCTCCTCGACGACCAGCGCTAGCGCTAGCCGGCGAGCTCGCCGACGGCGTGGATCGCCAGCCCGGCGAGGCCCCCGACGATCGTGCCGTTGATGCGGATGAACTGCAGGTCCCGGCCGAGCAGCAGCTCGAGGCGCGACGCCGTCTCCTCCCCGTCCCACTGGGCGATGGTGGCCGAGATGAGCCGGGTGATCTCGTCGCCGAACGTGTCCACCACCGCGCTCGCTGTCTGCTCGGCGAGCTCGTCGACCCGGGCCATCGACCGCTCGTCGGCCCGGAAGCGCTCGGCGGCCGCCACGATCAGCTCGGCCATCCGCACGCGCAGCGAGGAGCCGCCGTCGAGGGCCTGGGTCCGCAGCGCCTGCTTCATGTCGCTCCACAGCGAGTCGAGGAAGCTGCGCAGGGCGGGGTGGTCGAGCAGCTCGAGCTTCAGCTCCTCGGCCCGGGCCTGCCAGGCCGCGTCGTCCTGCAGCCGCCCGATCATCCGGGTCATGGCCACGTCGATCCGGGTCCGGAGCTCGTCCGACCCGCCCACGGTGTCGCCCCGGATGATGGCCCGCACGCCGGTGAGCAGCCGCTCGAAGATCTTGTCGTCCACCACGTCGGGCACCCACCACGGCGACTCGGACGCGAAGCGCTGGCGGAGCAGCGACTCGTTCTCGGCCAGGAACCCGTCGAGGCCGACGAGCACGGCGTCGATGAGCTCGCGATGGCGGCCCTCCTCGGTGACGATGGTGAGGAGCTGGGCCCCGAAGGGGGCGACGTCGACATCGGCCATGCGGGAGCGGACCGCCGTCTCCACGACGTGGACCAGGTCGTCGTCCTCGACCGCCTCGGCGAGGCGGACGACGAGCTCGGCGGCGTGACCGGCCACGCGCTCGGCGTTGGCGGCCCGGCCGCCCGCATCTCGCTCGAGGACCCAGGCCGACGCCCGGTCGGCGATGCCCACGCTGCGCACCCGGTCACTGATCGTGACCGCGTTGAGGAAGTGCTCCTGGACGAACTGCCCGAGCGTCTGGCCGAACTGGTCCTTGCGGGTGACGATGACGGCGGTGTGCGGGATCGGAATGCCGAGGGGGTGGCGGAAGATGGCGACGACGGCGAACCAGTCGGCCAGACCACCGACCATCGCTGCCTCGAGCCCGGCCCGCAGGTAGCCCGTGGCGCCCTCCCGCTCGGTCGTGATGGCGACCACCAGGAACGCCACGGTCACGAGCGCGAGCAGGCCGGTGGCGCGCCGCTTGGCGCGACCGATGTCCCGTTGCCGCTCCGCCGGGTCGGGCAGCGCTGGGGCGACGACGGCCGTCACGCGTCGACCCGCGATCGGTCGATGCGGGTGCGGAGCTCGTCGTAGGGACCGTGCGCCACGACCCGTCGGCGCTGCTCGAAGGGGCTGATCCCCTCGGCGACTTCGGGACGCTCCAGGCGATCGCTCACCATCCGGTAGCGGAAGGTGCCGCCGCCACCTCGGATTCCGAGGTGGTCCGAGCGTTCACCAGGCCCGTCTCCCGGCACCCACGCCGCCCACGCATCGCCGCGGCTCACGTCGTGGCCCGGCGGCACACGGCCGGCCTCCACCGCCAGCCACTTCGCCGTCGAGTCGGCGGGGAGCCAGGATCGGAACGCCGCCGTGATCGTCTCCACGCCGTCGCTCGGCGCAACCTCCATGGCCGCGAACGCGTCGTTCGACAGCTGGTCGTCGACGAAGGGGTACACCCGCACAGCATGCCGACATGCCGGCACCGGCCACGACCCTGCTGCCGTCAGCCGTTCTGCCACAAGCCCGGGTGGGGTACCGAAGGCGCATGATCGTACTCGGACTCATCCTCCTGCTCGTCGGCCTCCTGGCCGACATCGGCATCCTCGTCACCCTCGGCGTGATCCTCGCCGTCGTCGGCGCCATCCTGGCCCTGCTCGGCACCACCGGCCGGGCCATCGGTGGCCGCAACCACTGGTTCTGACCACGGACCCCGACTCACTCCCGGGCTGACTCGGCCTCGGCCACCGCGAGGTGGTCGAGGACCTGGTCGTCGTCGAGGTCGAACACGACCCGGCGTATGCGCCCGGTGAACTCGTTCGGCGCCTCGTATGCCCCCACCGGCGAGGCCCGGTCCCGACCCACGTCGAGGCCGCTCCACGAGATGGTCACCACGAAGATGCGATCCGTCTCGAACGACCCGCACGACTCCCCGTCGATCGCCAGCGTTCCCCGTCCCGGGGCCCGCCCCAGGAACGGCTCGCCCCGCTCCATGCGGAACGTCACGGTGCATGGCCCCTCCGGCAGGCGCCGCGTGGACCGCACCACGTCGTGCTGGCCACCGACGGACAGGTCGTGCACGACGTGTCCGTCGGCCACGTGCAGCGAGTACCCCGACGTCTGGTCGCCATGGGCCACCAGCACGCCGTCGCCCGGCTCGAGCACCTCGACCGTGATCGTGTAGCTGCGGCTGCGCAGGTCCGGCGCCGCATCGGTGGGCACGTGCCCGAGGCCGGCCCACAGCTCGTAGTGGGTGCGCCCGGCGCGGTGGCGTTCGGCGTTCTCGGCGAAGCGCTCGGCGAAGCGGTCGTCGAGCGGCAGGACCTTGTTGTACTCGGCCTGGCGCCACCACTCGGCCTGCAACGCCTGCAGGCGACCGGGATCGGTCGCGGCGAGGTCGTGGTTCTCGGCGAAGTCGTGGTCGAGGTCGTAGAGCTCCCAGCTGTCGTCCTCGAAGGGCGTGCCCGGCGGGTGGTACGCCACCGCCTTCCAGCCGTCCTTCCAGATGCCCCGGTGGCCGAACATCTCGAAGTACTGCACGTCCTTCGGCGGCGGTGCCTCGGCGTCGTCGAACGTCGACCGCATGGAGGCGCCGTCCATCGCCAGCTGCGGCACGCCCCGGACCTCGGCTGGCGGCTCGGCACCGAGCACGTCGAGGATCGTGGGCACGACGTCGACCGCGTGGCAGAACTGGTGGCGGACCTCGCCCCGGCTGCGGATGCCGGCCGGCCACGACACGACGAGCGGGTCCCGGATGCCCCCGCCATGGGTGTTCTGCTTGTAGCGCCGGAGCGGGGTGTTGGCCGCCATCGCCCAGCCCCACGGGAAGTTGGAGTGCGTGCCGGGGCCGCCCACCGAGTCGAGGGCGGCGAGCTTGGCCTCGATCGGTTCGGGCTGGGCGTTGAACGGGCCCATGGCGTTGACGAACCCGGACGGGCCGCCCTCCTGGGAGGCCCCGTTGTCGGACAGCACCAGCACCATCGTGTCGTCGAGCTGGGCGGTCTCCTCCAGGAAGGCCACCACCTCGGCCAGCTGCTGGTCGGCGTGGTGGAGCATGGCGGCGTAGGCGGCCTGGAGCCGGGCGAACACGCGCTGCTCGTCGGCGCTGTGGTCGTCCCACGGCCGCACCCGCTCGTTGCGCGGCGGCAGCTCGGTGCCTGCGGGAACCAGGCCCATGTCGATCTGGCGGGCGAGGCGCTCCCGGCGCGTCACGTCCCAGCCCCTGGAGAACACGTCCTCGTACCGGTCGATGAGGTCCCGGGGCGCCTGGTGCGGCGCGTGGCACGCGCCGAAGGCCAGCCACGCCAACCACGGCTCGTCGGGCACGCCGAGGCGGTGGTCGCGCAGGAACTCCACCGTCTTGTCGGCCAGGTCGGCCGACAGGTGGTAGCCGTCCTCGAAGGTACCGGGCGGGTCGACGTGGTGGTTGTCGTAGACCAGCTCGGGCGCGTACTGGTCGGTCTCGGCGTCGAGGAACCCGTAGAAGCGGTGGAAGCCCCGTTGCAGGGGCCAGCCGTCGTAGGGCCCGGTGGCGCCCGTCTCGGTGAGCGGCGTCACGTGCCACTTGCCGGTGAGGTAGCAGCGGTAGCCGTGCGGCTCGAGCAGCTCGGCGAGCGTGCCGGCCTCCCGGCTGATCTTGCCGCGGTACCCGGGCAGGCCGGAGTCGAAGTTGGCGAGGCACCCGACGCCGACGTTGTGGTGGTTCCGGCCGGTGAGGAGGGCCGCACGCGTCGTCGAGCACATGGCCGTGGTGTGGAACCCGGAGTACCGGACGCCCGACGCCGCCAGGCGGTCGATGGTGGGGGTGGCGATCTCGGAGCCGTAGCAGCCCAGATCGGAGAAGCCCACGTCGTCGAACAGCACCACCAGGACGTTCGGGCGGCGTCCCGTCAAGGTCATCGCCACAACCTAGGCAGGTACCCTCGCGGGCGTGCCGGGCAGGGACGACGTCGAGGACAAGGTGATCCGCACGATCACCGAGCTGGGCCGGCGGGCGCGGGGCGAGCGGCTCGAGGGCCTCGCCGCGCTGCTCGACGTCGAGCAGCGCTTCGCCGACGACGTGGGCACCGCGACGTCCCACGCCGATGTGCCCGTCCACTCCCGGGCCGGCCAGGTCGCGGCCCGGGCCACCGCACCCCTGCTCGACCACCAGCGGCGCTACAACGAAGCCGTGCTCGACGCGCTCCACCAGCTCGATCATCGGTTCCGCTGGCAGGACGAGCGCATCCGCCAGCTCGAGCTCGAGGTCGACGAGCTGCGCGCCCGGCTCCACCCGTGAGGGTCGGCTTCCTCAAACCCGATCACGGCGGCGTCGGCGGCTTCGAGCGCCTCGCCGAGCGGTGCCGCCACCGGTTGGCCGAGCGGGGCGTCGACGTGTCCCTCGTCGGCTTCGATGCCCGCACCCGGGCCGACCGGCTGCACGGCGTGCGCATCGACGACGGCACCCGTGACTGGCACGACGAGTACTTCCTCTACCTGGCGGCCACGCAGCGCCTCGACCGCCTCGACCTCTCCACCTTCGACGTCGTGGTCACCTCCCAGCCGCCGAGCTACCTGGTGCGCCACCCCCGCGTCGTGGCGCTGACCTACCACCAGGCCCGGGTCTTCTACGACCTGGCCGACGAGTTCACGGCCGCCGGCTACGTCCGGCCGGCCGTCCACGCCGCTGCGGTGGAGCAGGTCCGGGCGCTCGACCGGAGCCGCGTCGACTCCGTCCACTCCTGGCTCACCGGCTCCGACGAGGTCGCCGGCCGGCTCCGGCGCTGGTGGGACCTCGACGGCACCACCGCCTTCCGGGCGACGGCGGAGACCGATCCGGTCCCCGGGATCGACGACTTCGACCCGGCCGGGCCGGCCGTGTGCGTCAGCCGCCACGAGTGGCCCAAGCGCACGGAGCTCGCGGCCCAGGCCGCCGCGGTCGGCGACGGCCGGTGGGAGCTGGTGGGCGGCGGGAGCCGCCTCGGATGGGTCCGCCACCTCCTCCAGACCTGGACCGCCGACCCCGCGGTCGCTCCCACGGCGGCGCCCGAGGACACCTGGCGCAACCGCGGCCCGTGGCTGCTCCCGCCCGAACAGCTGCCCGACGCGCACGGCGCCAGCGAGCACGTCGGCGGCCGTGTCCGCCTGCACGGCGAGGTCGACGACGCGACCCGGGACGACGCCTACCGACGCGCCGGCGTCGTGGTCGCGCCCGCCTTCTGCGAGGACTACGGCCTCACCGTGCTCGAGGCCTTCGCCCAGGGCCGGCCCGTGGTGGTCTGCGACGACGGCGGCGGGCTGGTCGAGCTCGTCCAGGGCACCGAGGCCGCACTGGTCGTCGATGCCGAGCCGCACGCCATCGCCGATGCCGTCTCCGGGCTCCGGGACGACCCGGCCCGGGCCAGGCACATGGCCGCCGCCGCCCTCGACGTCGCCCACCGCCGCGCCGCCGTCGACGACCTCGCCCCCCTGCTCGACGCCGTGCGGGCTGCCGCCCCGTGAGATCAGCTTCAGTACCGTTCGGCGGGTGAAGCTGATCGTGCAGATCCCGTGCCTGAACGAGGAGGACCAGCTCCCCGGCACGATCGCCGATCTGCCCCGTGAGGTCGACGGCTTCGACACCGTCGAGTACCTGGTGATCGACGACGGCTCCACCGACCGCACCGTCGAGGTGGCGCGGGAGCTGGGCGTGCACCACGTCGTGCGGCTCACCAGCAACAAGGGCCTGGCCCACGCCTTCCAGGCCGGCCTCGACGCCTGCCTGAAGCTGGGCGCCGACGTGGTGGTCAACACCGACGCCGACAACCAGTACTCGGCCAAGGACATCCCGGCCCTGGTCGCCCCCATCCTCGAGGGTCGCGCCGACATGGTCATCGGCGACCGCCAGGTGATGACCATCGAGCACTTCTCGCCGACGAAGAAGCGGCTGCAGCGCCTCGGGTCGTGGGTGGTCCGCCGGGCCTCGGGCACCGACGTCCCCGACGCCACGTCGGGCTTCCGTGCCTACAACCGGGAGGCGGCGCTCGGCCTCGTCGTGGTCTCGAAGTTCACCTACACCCTGGAGTCCCTGATCCAGGCCGGCAAGTCGCTGACCGCCGTGACCCACGTCCCGGTGGGAACCAACGACAAGACCCGCGAGTCCCGGCTGTTCGGGTCCATGTGGACCTACATCCGTCGCAACATGCTGGCGATCTTCCGCATCTACACCAGCTGGGAGCCGCTGTTCGTCTTCAGCGCCCTGGCCGGCCTGCTCCTGCTGGCTGCGTTCACCGCATGGAGCCCGTTCCTCTGGGACTGGCTGGTGAACGGTGACCGCGGCGGCCACCTGCAGTCGATCGTGCTCGGAGGGGTGCTCTTCATGGCCGCCGTGCAGGTGTTCGTGCTCGGGGTGCTCGCCGATCTGGTCGCCGCCCACCGGGCCGTGTCGCAGCGGACGCTGGAGCGCGTGCGTCGGATCGAGCTCGAGATCGGCGTGGGGCCGTCGCACTACGAACCGGGAAACCTCGAGCTCCGCGCGCGGCCGACGGACCACGACCGTTAGCCTCTCTCCAGGCGGCAGACAGCAAGGGGTGGCATTCTGACGCGCCCCCAGACTCTTGAGGTTTCCTTGATGCTCCGTTCCCTGGGGATCGTCGCGCTGGCCGGCGCGCTGACCGCACCGCTGCTGGCGGCACCGGTCGCGGCGATGGAACCGGCCCGGTCGGCCGCCACCGCGGACTCCGCCGACCAGGCGCCCCAGCACGTCGACGCGGTCGCGCCGGCCGCGTCACGCGCCGACGCCGACGGCGATCTGCTGACCGAGAACGTGGTCACCCTCCCGCTGCAGACGGACGGCCGGGACCTGGGCATCGCCGCCGACGACGACGACGAGCACGGGCACGCCGGCGTCGCCCTGCGCTCGGGTACCGTCTCCCTGCCCAGCAACCCCGAGATGCTCATCATCGAGGACGTCGCCGCGGGCACCCACCTCGCGCTGCGCAGCCGCAACGGCGCCACGTGGTCCGACTGGACCGAGGTCGAGGCATCGCCGGACGACGCACCCGACGGTGAGATCATGACCGCCCCCGGAGTCGGGCCCGTCTGGGTCGGCGGCGGCGCCGGCCAGGTCGAGGTCGCGGTGCTCCAGGGCGACGTCACCGAGGTGCGCATCGTCGGCCTCCACGTCGTCGAGGACGCTGCGCAGTCGATCCGCGGCGTGCGCGCCAGCGCCGCCACCGGGGCCACGGCCACCCAGACCGCCTCCTTCATCCGCCCCCGCAGCGCATGGGCGACGAGCGACATGGGGTGGCAGTGCAGCACCGGGCCCAAGGTCATGCCCGAGGTGCGGGCCATGGTGGTCCACCACACCGCGGGCAACACCGCCCCGTACGCCGCCGAGGACGTGCCGGACATCCTCCGGGGGATCTGGCGCTACCACGTCGGCACCAACGGCTGGTGCGACGTCGCCTACGCCTTCTTCGTCGACCGCTTCGGCGGCGTGTGGGAGGGCCGCCAGGGCGGCGTCGCCAAGGCCATCGAGGGCGGGCACACCTACGGCTTCAACAGCGACACCACGTCGGTCGCCCAGATCGGCCACTTCGACCAGCAGGCCACGCCGGCGGCCATGACGGCGGCGACCCGCCAGCTGGTCGGGTGGAAGCTCGGCGTGCACGGACTCGACCCGGCGGGGACCACCACGGTGACCAACCGCAGTGGCTCGACGTTCCGAGGCACGCCCAACGGCGGCGAGCACCCGACGCCGGTGGTCTCCGGGCACCGGGACCTGCGCGACACGGCCTGCCCGGGCGCCAACACGTACGACACGCTCCCGTACCTGCGGGCCCAGTCCCGGATCGGCGCCCACGTCGTGGCGCTGCACGAGACGTTCATGCGGGCCCAGCCCACGCCCGAGCAGTACCGGCGCTGGCTCGCCGTGGCCGACCGCGACGGGCTGCGGGCGGCGGCCACGGGCATGGCGCGCTCGGAGCCGTACAGCGGCGTCATCATCGACGACCTCTACCAGCGGGTCCTGGGCCGGGCCGCCGACCCGGACGGCAAGGCCTACTGGCTGCGCGTGCTGGCGTCGGGCGTACGCACCGAGACGGTCGGCATCAGCTTCTACGGCAGCCGGGAGTACTTCGACCGGATGGGCGGCGCCGAGCCATTCGTGCGGGCCCTGTACGACAACCTGTTGCACCGCGCCCCCGACCAGGGCGGGCTGGAGTACTGGGTCCGGATGCTCCAGAGCCGCCGGGCGACCCCGGCCGACGTCGCCTCCGGCTTCTACCTGTCGAAGGAGTCGCGCCTCGACCGGGCCGCCCGGGTCTACGAGGCGATCCTGGGTCGCCGGGCCGACCCCGCCGGCCAGCAAGACTGGGCCGAGCGCCTCCTGAAGACCGACGACGTGGTCATGGCGATCGAGCTGTCCCTCTCCGACGAGTTCTACGAGCGAGCCTTCACCTCATGAGCACCCCCCGCACCGTCCGGCGATCGCTGCTCGCAGCGCTGGCCCTCGTCCTCGGCCTCGCCGTGCTGCCCTCCACGGTCCAGCCGGCCGCGGCCGAGCTCCCCGACCAGCTGGTCTTCGACGGCCGGGGCTGGGGCCACGGGCGAGGCATGAGCCAGTACGGCGCCCAGGGCTACGCCAAGAACGCGGGCTGGTCCAGCACCCAGATCCTCGATCACTACTACGGCGGCACCACCGCCGGTCGGTGGCAGGACGCGGCCAGCCGGCCGGCGAACCCCGACGCCGTCCGCATCCGCCTGCGCGGCTCGGAGGGCAAGGACTTCCGGGCCACCGTCACCAACGGGACCCTGGCCACCAGCGACCTCGGCGGCCTGCAGCTCCCGTCGGGCACGAAGGCCATCCACCTGACCCGCAAGGACACCGGCGGCTTCGACGTCTACACCGCGACCAAGACGACGTGTGCGGGCGCCGACTTCACCCGACTCGGCAACACGGGATCGACCACCTCCGTCGACGTCACACCCACCGTCGCCTACACGGGGAACGCCGCCGACATGATCCGGCTCTGCACCCAGTACGAGGGCAACAGCCCCGGGGGCACGTCGATCTGGTACCCCGGTGTGCTGCGGACCCACCTCGCGGGCGCGGTCCAGCACACCGTCAACATCACCACCATCGAGCAGCAGCTGCGCTCCGTGGTACCCAACGAGTCCCCCTCCTCCTGGGAGATCGCCGCGCTCGAGGCCCAGACCGTGGCTGCCCGGTCCTACGCCCTCGCCGGCGACAGCCGGTGGGCCGGCGCCGACACCTGCGACACCATCTTCTGCCAGGTGTACGTCGGCCACTTCCGCCTGTCGAACGGCGCTCCGGTGGCGACCACGGCCGCCAGCACCGACCAGGCCATCCGCAACACGCGCGACCTGGTCCGGCTCACGTCGAGCAAGGCGATCGCCCGCACCGAGTTCTCGTCGTCGAACGGCGGGTACAGCGCCGGCGGCACCTTCCCGGCGGTCAAGGACGACGGCGACGTGATCAGCCCCCGCCACACCTGGAAGTGCACCGTCCCGACGTCGCTCCTCGAGGCCAGGTACGGGAAGGGTGGCTCGCTGACCTCCTTCCGGGTGACCGAGCGCAACGGCCTCGGCGAGTGGGGCGGCCGGGTCCGGCAGGTGGTGCTCGGCTTCGGCAACGGGACCACCGCCACCGTCACCGGCAACGACGTGCGCAGCACCCTCAACCAGGGCTCCTGCACCGATGCCACCGGGCGGACCTTCGCCTCCGGCCTGCTGTCGGACTGGTTCGACCTCGCCTGCGTGGCCGAGGCCGCCTACATCGACGACGTGCACCAGCTCTTCCTCGGCCGCAGCGCAACCGGCGCCGACACCGAGCGCTGGTGCGGTCCCGTGCGCGATGGCGACCGCATCTCGCTGACCGAGGCGCTGTCCGTCAGCGACGAGTGGGCTGGCGTCCAGATCGACCAGCTCTACCGCAAGATCCTGGGCCGCCCGGCCGATGCAGAGGGTCGCGCCTACTGGCTGGAGCAGGTCGCTGACGGCCTGCGGATCGAGGACATCGCCGCCCAGTTCTACGGCAGCGCCGAGTACTTCGGCGCCAACGGCAGCACCAACCGCAGCTACGTCGAGGCCCTGTACCTCGACCTGCTCGGGCGTCCCGCGGACGCGCAGGGGCGCGACTACTGGGCCGGTCAGCTGGACCGGCGCGCCATCAACCGCCAGCGCGTCGCCGCGGAGTTCTACGCCTCGATCGAGTCCCGCACCGACCGGGTCGACGCCCTCTTCGCCCAGATCCTCGGGCGGCCGGCCGACCGCGAGGGACGCAACTACTGGACCGAGCAGCTCCTGACGCTCGGCGACGTGTCACTCGCCGCGTGGCTGGCCGCCTCCGAGGAGTACTACCGCAACGCCACCTCCTGACCGGCTCGCCGCCGACTCCGGGACTGCGGTCGGGGCGGCAGCGCCCGGTACCATCGGCCGCTGCCCCGAGCCGGAGTGTGCCCCTCCCGTGACCGCCGCGACCCCCGAACGCCACGAGCCCTCCGCCCGGCGTTCGCACTACGAAGTCCGTGAGAACCGCACGGTCGCGCCCGGGTTCCTCCAGCGCGGGCGACGGGTCTGGGAGTACCGGGAGCTGCTCGGCTCGCTGACCCGCCGCGAGCTGAAGATCAAGTACAAGGACAGCGTCCTGGGGTTCCTGTGGACGCTGCTGAACCCGCTGCTCTACCTGGTGGTCTTCAGCATCGTGTTCGCCGTGCTCCTGAAGACGAACGTGCCGCTCTACGGCGTGTTCCTGCTCAGCGGCCTGCTCGCATGGACCATGTTCTCCACGGGCGTCACCGGTGCGACCATCTCCATCACCGGCAACGGACCGCTGGTGCAGAAGGTGTGGTTCCCGCGCGAGATCTTGCCGCTGTCGGCCATCGGTGCCGCGCTCATCAACTTCTTCTTCCAGTTCGTCGTGCTGGTGATCGCCCTGCTCGTGTTCCAGCGGGCGCCGGCGTGGGAGTACCTGTGGCTCCTGGTCCCGGCGCTCGGCGTGACGATCGTGTGGGCCGCCGCCCTGGGGATCGTGCTGTCGGCCGTCAACGTCCACTACCGCGACGTCCAGCACTTCCTCGAGCTGATCTTCCTGGCATGGTTCTGGCTGACACCCATCGTGTACCAGTTCGACCTCATGGGAGATCTGCTGGCCGAGCGGGGACTGTCCGACCGGCTCGCCATGCTCAACCCCATGATCCCGGTGGTCACCACCTTCCAGCGCGTGATCTACAACCCCGCCCACGAGGTCGGTACGGAAGCAGCGGCGAACTTCGACTTCCTGCTCGGCCGCGACGCCTTGTGGTACCTGGAGAACCTCGCGCTGTCCGGCGCCGCCGCGGTCGTGGTCCTGTTCATCGGCGTGAAGATCTTCGGGAAGCTCGAGGCGGACCTCGGCGAAGAGCTGTGATGGAGCCCGCGATCGAGATCGTCGGCGTGACCAAGCGGTTCCGCCGCCACACCGAGCCGAACAAGAGCCTCAAGGAGCGCCTCCTCTACTTCCGCAAGAACGAGGTGCGGGAGTTCGATGCCCTCCACGACGTGAACCTCGAGGTCGCAGCCGGGGAGACCATCGGCCTGCTCGGCCACAACGGCTCCGGCAAGTCCACGCTGCTGAAGTGCATCGCCGGCACGATCCGACCGACCACGGGCGAGATCCGGGTGCGGGGGCGGATGGCCGCCATGCTCGAGCTCGGCGCCGGGTTCCACCCCGATCTGACCGGCCGCGAGAACGTCTTCCTGAACGGTTCGATCCTCGGCTTCAGCCGCGAGCACGTCACCCGCATCTTCGACGAGATCGTGGCCTTCGCCGAGCTCGAGGAGTTCATCGACCAGCAGGTCAAGTACTACTCCTCGGGCATGTACGCCCGGCTCGGCTTCGCCGTGGCCGTGAACCTGGAGCCCGACGTGCTGCTGGTGGACGAGGTCCTCGCCGTGGGCGACGAGAACTTCCAGCGCAAGTGCATCGAGCGGGTCCGGCGGTTCCAGACCGAGGGCCGCACCATCGTGCTGGTCACGCACTCCCCCGACCAGGTCATCCAGCTGTGCGATCGGGCCCTGGTGCTCGACCACGGCCACCCCCTGCTCGTGGGCGACACCGCCGAGGCCGTACGGGTCTTCCGCCACGCGCTCCACGCCAGCAGCGGCGCCCACGACCCGGTCCTGACCCAGGCCGCCACCGCCGCCGTCGGGGGGGTGCTCAAGATCGTCGGCGCCACGGCCACGGCGACCGACGGCACCGACACCGTCCGGCCCGGCGGCGGGGTCGACATCGAGCTGCGCTACCTGGCCACCGAGCACATCCCGTCGGCCCGGGCCCGCATCGTCATCACCACCCACGACGGCGTCCAGATGCTCAACGCCAGCACCTTCGACCTCCTCGGCCACGACCTCGGCGACGTCGTCGGCAGCGGCAGCATCCGCTTCCGGATCGACGACGTGCCGTTCCTCGACGGCAACTACCGGGTCGGCCTCATCCTCCAGGACCCGTCCGAGACCTTCCAGTACGACGAGGACCTCGACGCCTGCACGTTCGACGTGTTCACCGGCCGGCCCATCACCGGACGCGTCCAGCTGTCCATCCAGGTCCAGCACAGCACGGGCCTCCCGACCGCATGAGCGACGTGGCACCAGACCGGTCCGGGACCATCGCGCTCGTCCCGCCCCGCTACGGGCCAGAGGTCGTGGGCGGCGCCGAGGCCGTGATCACCGAGACCGCCCACATGCTGGCCGCCCGGGGCTGGGAGGTGGAGATCCTGACGACCTGTGCCCGCGACCACTTCACCTGGGCCAACGAGTACCCGCCGGGCACGTCGCGGGACGGCGACGTGACGGTGCGCCGCTTCCAGACCCAGACCGACACGCCGGGCGTGCACCGCAAGGTCCTCGGCGACCGCATGCTCTCCGGCCACCGCCTGTCGCTCGCCGAGCAGCAGCTCTGGATGAACGACAGCTTGCGGGTGAGCGGGCTGTGGCACCACGTGCTCGACCACGGCAGCTCCTACCGGGCCATCGTGCTGGCGCCGTACATGTTCTGGACCACGTTCGCCGTCGGCCAGATCCGTCCCGACCGCACCATCCTCATGCCCTGCCTGCACGACGAGCCCGCGGCCTACCTGGACATCTACCAGCCGTTGTTCTCCGGTGCGCGGGGCATCTGGTTCCTCTCCGACCCCGAGGCCGAGCTGGCCGAGCGGATCTTCCGGCTCCCGGCTCGCACCGAGGTGGTCGGCTCGGCCATCACCCTCCCCGACCGCTACGACCCCGACGGCTTCCGGGCCCGCCACGGCATCGACGGCCCGTTCGTCTACTACGCCGGCCGCCGGGAGTGGGCCAAGGGCTGGACCGACCTGCTCGACGCCTTCAGCCGGGTCCACCGCACCGCCGGGCTCCGCCTCGTCACCTCCGGCGTCGGCGACGTCGAGCTGCCCGACGGCATGCCGGCCGACCGGGTCCTCGACCTGGGCTTCGTCTCCGACGACGAGCGCAACGACGCCATGGCCGCGGCGTCGGCCTACGTGCAGCCGTCGGCCCTCGAGAGCTTCTCCCGCACCGTCCTCGAGGCGTGGGGCGCCGGCACCCCGGTCATCGCCAACGACGCCAGCGAGGTCGTGCGCTGGCACGTGCAGCGCTCGGGTGCCGGGGTGACGTACCGGAGCCAGGGCGAGCTCATGGAGGCCCTGTTGCTGGTCGGGGCCGACCCGGACGCGTTCGGGGCGATGGCGGCGCCGGGCCGGGACTACGTGGTCCGGCACTACGACCCGACCCGCATCGGTGACCGCGTCGACCAGCTCCTGCTCGAGTGGACCGCCCCGCCGGCCCCACCTTCCGGAACTGGCAGTCCCCCCGTAGCACCCCCTTCTGGAACTGGCAGTTCCCCCGTAGCACCGGGAGCGCCGGGATGACCGAGCTCATGGTCACGCCGTACGCCCCGTACCGCGACGGCATCGCCAACTACGCGGTCCAGGAGGTCGCGGCCGCCCGGGCCGCCGGGCGCGACATGGAGGTCCTCTCCCCCCTCCCCTCGGCCGCCCAGCACCACCTCCGGCTCGGCTCGGCCGCCGGCATGGCCCGCCTCGTCCGCGTCGCCCGGACCTACGACCGGGTCACGGTCCAGCTCTACCCCGAGCTGCTGTTCGGCGCCTGCCGGGGCCGCCGTGAGCGCCTCGGCGTCTGGGCCCTGCTGCGGGCGCTCTGCTCGGTCACCCAGGTCGAGCTGCGCGTCCACGAGATCGAGTACGACGAGCCGGTCAACGACCCCCGCGCCCGCCAGCTCGGCCACGCCGCCCTGTCGGCCGCCGCGGCCGTCACCGTGCACACCGAACCCGAGCAGCGGCGCCTCACCGAGGCCTTCGGCCTCGCCCCCGGCACGGTGACCCTGGTCGACCACGGCTCCAACTTCGCCCGCCGCACCGAGACGACGCGGGAGGAGGCCCGGGCCAGCCTGTCGGTTCCCGCCGATGCCTTCGTGTTCCTGTCGATCGGCTTCGTCCAGCGCCACAAGGGCTTCGACCGGGGCGTCCAGGCCCTCCACCGGCTCGACGACCCGCACCAGCGAGCCCGCATCTACGTGGTCGGCGACATCCGCATCGACCACCCCGACCTCCTCGACTACCGCGACGAGCTCGAAGCGCTGTGCGCACGGGTCGCGGGAGCGGAGTTCCGTCCCGGCTACGTCAGCGACGAGGAGTTCGACCGCTGGCTCGTCGCCGCCGACTGTCTGGTGCTGCCCTACCGGCAGATCTGGTCGTCGTCGGTGATCGAGCGGGCCGGCATCTACGGTGTGCCGGTCATCGCCACCGACGTCGGCGGGCTGGCCGCCCAGGCGCCACCCGGTTCCCGGGTCGTCGCCGACGACGACGCCCTGGCCGCCGCCATGGCCGAGGTCGCCGGCCTCGCCCTCGGCACGCCGTCGACCGTCGATGCCCACGTGCCGTCCGAGCAGGCCGCAATCCAGCGGCTGATTCGAGAGCGGGCCGACGTCGGCGGCCGAGCGCCGCTCGAGGCCGACCGCCTCCACCAGACCCCTCGGGCCTCCACCGACTCGGCCCGACCCGGCGTGCCGCAGGTGAAGCGCCTCATCGCCCGGGTCACGGCCTGGCAGCTGGAGCCGGTGGCCGGCCACCTGGACGAGGTCATCGAGCGTCTGCGCACCGACCTCCACACCATCGAGGAGCGCCTCGAACGCCTGGAGCGCGGCCATCCGGACTGAAACTGGCAGTGCACCCGTAGCAGCGCGCCCGCTCCTGGAGGCCCCGCTGCTACCGCAGCACTGCCAATTCGAGAGGGGTGCCCGGGCGTCGGCGCTCCGGTGCTACATCAGCACTGCCAGTTCGGGAGGGCTACTCGGCGTTCACCGACCAGTGCCACGGTTCGCTGGGCAGGGCCTGCCCAGTCACTTCGCGTTCACCGACCAGTGCCACGGTTCGCTGGGCAGGTTGTAGAACCCGTAGGTGGCGGCGTGCTCGGCGAGCCACCGGTAGCCGGGTGAGGAGTGGCTGGAGATGCTGGCGCCGGCCAGGTGGAAGTCGACCGCCAGGCCCCGTTCGTGCATCGACCTGCCGGGCTTGGCCGTGGGCGGCGAGCACTGGGACGCCTTCTTCAGGTAGATGTCCTCGGGCGTGGGACCGCAGTGCTGGCGCCGGAGCTCGATCTGGCTCGCCGTGGTGCGGTAGCCCCAGCCGCCGAGGGGCACGCCGTCGGCGTGGGCGTGGTCGAGGAGGGCCTGCAGCAGCGGGGCGATGGCCGGGTGGATGCGGATGCCCCGCACCACGGCCATCGGCATGTCGGCCCCGAGGCCGGCGGGCAGGTCGGCCACGGCGGCGAGCTGCATGGCGACCAGCTCCTCCACCCGCTTCCAGACCTCGGCGATCGTGCGGTCCATGTCCGCCTTCAGCTCGGGGAGCTGGCCCTCGATGGTGACCAGCGCGTCGCGGACCCGCTGCAGGGCGGTGCGGTGCGCCTCGGCCCGGGCCTCGAGGTCGGCGAGGGCAGCCGTGGAGGCGGCCAGGCGCTCGCTGGCGGCGTCGGCCGCGTCCCGGGACTCGGCGAGGCGCTCACGGGCGACGGCGATGGACACCTCGAGGTCGTCGCGCACCACGCCGTCGTGGTCGGCCTTGGCCGAGAACAGGACGCCCGCGCTCAGGTCGCTGGAGGTGGTGGCGGCGCCGCCGAGCACCTTGGCCAGCACATCGGCGTCCGGCGGGCTCACGTAGGCCGCGACCGCGACCTCGGCCATGTCCTGGCGGTGCTGCTCCAGCGCCGCGGTCCGGTTCCCCAGGCGTGACCGGGCGTCGGCCGCCCGGTCGGCGGCATCGTCGTGCTGGCGCTCGGCCACGGCGAGCCCCTCGCGGAGCAGCGCCACGTCGGGGCCGAGTGCGTCGACGCGCTCCTGCAGGAGCCGCTGGGCCTCCACGAGGCCGTCGCGCTGGGCGGTGCCGGCGAGGAGCCGCATGCCCAGCTCCGCGATGCGGGCCTGGTCGTCGTCCTGCGGGAGCGGCTGGCCCATCTGCCGGAGCAGGCCGGCGTCGCGCGGCGTGCCGCCGTAACCCAGCTCCAGCAGGTCCACGCCGGCGACGTCGGGGAACGCGGCGGTGGGCATGAGGGCGGCGTCGGGTGCCCCGGGCACCTCCACGACCTCGGCGGTCTCCCAGTCCGGGGGCGGCTCGCTGGGGAGCGCGCCGGCGACGCCCGTGGCGGCGGGCAGGCTCAACGCCAGTGCAGCGAGGGCGACGACGGTGCGGCGGGTGCGTTGGGGGGGCATCGGGATCGCACTTCCATCGGCACCCCGGAGGGGTGGACTTGAGCTGAACCGGAGATCAGCGAGGTTTGCGCAGGGCCAGGTGCACGCTGGTCCAGAGGCGTTCGTCGTCGAAGTCCAGATGTCGCAGCACGATCTGCGGGAAGTGGGACCAGCGAAGCTGGGCCCACTTGATCTCCCCATGCTCTGCGACGTGCGCTTGCACGTCGGCTGCCGCCGCCGAGAACTCTACGGCAAGCGACCGGTCCGGCAACGTCCGGCGCAGCTCGTCCATGGGCTCCCAGCGGGCGGCGTCGGTGACGCAGGCAGCCAGCTCGTCCCAGTCGAACATGAGGATGTCGGGCAGGCCCGGGCCGGGACCCGAGATCCGCAGCTCGGTGGACACCGACAGCACCCCACCGGGCTTGAGCACCCTGTGGGCCTCGCGGATGCTGCGGGCGACGTCGTCGTGGGTGCCGAAGTGCTCGATGCTGCTCGACGAGAAGATGGCGTCGAAGGAGTCGTCCTCGTACCGGAGGTCCAGCGCATCCATGTGCTGGACCACGAGGCGACGGGGGTTCCACTCGCCCTCCCACGCCGATCCGGGCTCGGTGAGCATCCGCTGGCTGGCCGACTCCTCCCAGCCGCCGGCCAGGTACAGGTCGGTGGCGAAGACCCGCTTCACGTGGTTCGTCAGCCAGAACACGGTGGGTTCGTTGCCGGCGCCGACCCCGAGGACCTCGGCATCGGGGCGCAGGACGCCGGCAGCCGACAGGGCCCGGGCGGCCTGGACGACCTCCCAGTGCTTGCGGTACTCGGCGCCTCGGGGGAAGCGGCGGCCGTGCACGGCCTGCCCCCAGGGGAAGACGTGGCGCATCCAGTCCTCGAGGGCGGCGAAGTCCTCGGGCAGGCACACGGCGTTGAGCGGCACGGCCGACTGGTCGACGGCCGGCAGCCCGCTCCCCCGGCGGCGCAGGAGGGATCTGTCAGGCACGGATGGCCTCCAGGAGGCGGTCGGCGGCGTGGGCGAAGCCGTGGTCGGCGGCGTAGGCGTGGGCGCCCGTCCGCAGCCGACTGCGCCGGCGGGCGTCGCCGAGCAGGTCGACCAGGACGTCGGCCAGCTCGTCGGCCGTGATGGCCGGGCGCACGTGGACGACGGCGTCGGCGGGCAGCTCGCTCATGGCACCGAGGGCGGTGACCACGGTGGGGATGCCGGCGCTGAGCGCGTCCATCACGGCCGCGGAGGACTCGCCGTTGGTGAAGGCGCGCAGCTGGACCGCCACGGCGGCCTCGGCGAGCACCTGGTCGAAGGTGGCGTCGTCGACGTGGCCGGTCAGGGTCACGACGTCGCCGAGACCCAGGTCGTGGACCCGGCGGCGCAGGTCGGCCACGTGGTCGGCCGGGCCATCACCCACGAAGGTGAGCGTCGCGTCGGGGCACCGCCGGCGGACCGAGGCCATGGCGTCGATGAGCACGTCGGGGCACTTGGTGGGCGACACGATGCCCACGCTCACCAGTCGATGGTTGCCCGGATCGATCGGCTCACCGACGCCGACCGGCTCGACGCAGGGGATGGGGAAGGCCACGTGCGGACGCACACCGGTGTCGAGCTCGGTGAGCGTGGCGGCGTACTCGGAGTGCACCAGCACCTGGTCGGCGGCCGCCACGATCTCGGCCAGGAGGTGCACACCGGACTGGGCGGCCAGGTCGGGCGGGATGATCCACTGCAGCTCGATGGCCTTGCGGTACCGGTCGGGGTAGCGGGTGCCGACGGTGAACCCGACGCTGCCGAACACCAGCCGGTCGGGCCGGGCCTTTTGCACCTCGGAGTACAGGCCGGTCATGCGGGCGTCGTGGAGCAGCACCGTCCCACCGACGTCGCGCACCAGCTGGAGGGCGTCCACGTGGAACGACGAGTTGCCGAGGAAGGTGACGATGCGGTCGAAGGGGCGTCCGGCCGCGTCGATGCTGTCGAAGGCATGGGTCTCGTGGACGGCAACGCCCGGGATCGGGGCCACCTCCCCGAGGCCGCCGTCGACGAACACCGTCAGGTCGACCCGGTCCTTCAGGTGCTCGATCATGCGGGCGGCGTAGGTGGCGATGCCCGAGCGCTGCGGCGGGAGCGGGGTCACGAGGGCCACCCGGGCCCGCCGGCGCCGGCGGGTGCGCACCGTCTCGGCCTGGAGCCGGTGGATCTGGACCACCGCGCCCTGGGCGACACGGGTCCAGGTGAACTCGGGCGGGTCCTGGGCCTCCAGGCGGGCCCGTTCGGCGGCGTCGTCGAGCACCCGTCCGATGGCGGCGGCGATGGCGCCGACGTCGGTCGGATCGAAGCGGGCGCTCGGGTCGGTCTGGACCTCCTTGAGGGAGGACGAGTCGCTGCAGATGGCGGGCGCACCGCACTGCATCGCCTCGAGCACGGGCAGGCCGAAGCCCTCGTACAGCGACGGGAACACCACCAGGTGGGCGGCCTGGTACAGCCGCACCAGGTCCTCGTCGCCGACGTAGCCGGTGACCAGCAGGTCGTCGCTGATGCCGAGCTGGGCGGCGGTGGCGGCCAGGTGGGCGGCCTCGTCGGGGTTGGTCTTGCAGACCAGCACGAGCTGGTGGGCGGCCCGCTGCTCGGGGCGGAGGGTGGCGTAGGCCTCCAGGAGGCGATCGATGTTCTTGCGGGGCTCGATGCCGCTCGGGTTGAGCACGTAGCCGGGACGGATGCCGGGCACGGGCGGTCGGGCTGCCATCTCGGCGATGGCCGCGCTGCGACCGCCCGGGTGGGGGCGGAAGCGGTCGTCGGCGCCGGCGCCCACGACCGTGGTGCGAGTGCGGGGGTGGGCCAGCAGCGCCTCGGCATCCTGGGCGGTCGCCTCGCTGATCGCCAGCAGGTGATCCATCGCCTTGGCCACCTCGACGCGGGCGAGGTACGGGTGCCGCAGCGCCTCGTTGGTGAGGTACACCTCCGGGAAGCGCAGCGGGATGAGGTCGTACAGCACCGCCATGCGGCGCCACGCCGGATCGCGGAACGGGCGGGGCAGCACGTCGTCCACCGGCTCGTCCAGCTCGAACAGCGACCCGGCGACGAACACGCCACCCTCGCCGATGTCGAGCCAGGACCGGTCCCGGGTGAGCAGACGGGCCCGACCTGTGGACAGCAGCGGCTCGAGCGTGCCGGGGACCGGCATGTCGCCACGCAGCAGCCAGTGGTCGACCAGCCCGGGGGCGAGCCGCTCCACCTCGAGCGCCGTGTTCAGCACGTAGCGGGCGATGCCCCGTTCGCCGTGGTCGCGGTTCTGGACCCCGACCAGGTCGAAGACGACGGTCACGCGGTACGGCGGGCCCGGACCATGGCGACGTGACCGGGTGCCTCGGGGGTGGCGACGCCCTCGTCGAGCGAGGTTGCCGTGGCCGTGACCGTCCAGGTCGTGGCGTCCCGACGGCTGGCGACCACGGCCTGCTCGACCGAGAACCCTTCGAACAGCGAGCGGAGCCGGTCGAGGTCGTACGTGCGCTCGAGCTCGTTCACCGCACTGGGGCCGAAAGGCGTGGTGAGCACCACCACGCCGTCGGGCGCGAGCAGGTCGCGCACCACCTTCATGGCGGCCAGGTCGGCGTCGGCGTCGAGCTCGCCGTTGTTGGCGTAGGCACCGATGCCGAAGTGCTCGATGGCCGACAGCAGGATCACGGCGTCGACGGGGCCGTCGGGCTCGTACTCCTCGAGGGTCCGCTCGTAGACGGACAGGTTCGGGTGCTCGTAGGGGTAGCCGGCCGGCTCGATGACCGTGACCCGGTGGCCGAGGCTGGCGAGGCCGAGCCCGACGAGGCTCTCGCCGCCGCCGACGTCGACGATGCGGGATCCGACCGGGAGCGCGGCCAGCGCGCCGTGCACGAAGGGCTGCTCGACGATGCGCTCGTTGACGGCACCGACGCGGGCGGCGCCGGCCTGCCACTCGACGACGACCGGGTCGTTGCGCCACAGGCCCACATCGGACAGCGGCCCCTGGTGGGAGCCGAGGTAGTTCAGGGCGTCCGCCGTGGGCTGGTCGATGTCGCTCAGCCGGGCGGCGTGGAGGAGCCGGGCCCGGGCCATGGGGGTGATCCGCTCGAACGCGGCCAGCACCTCGTCGCGGGTCCACGACACCTCGGCGAGCAGCTGCTCGATGCGGGTGCCGGCCATGGACTGCTGGTCCTGGACCGAGCGGGTGCCGGCGTTGACGGCCACGATCTGGCCCTTGATCCCGCCGATCTCGTCCACGAGCTCGTTCTTGACGGCGTGGATCAGGTCGGCGTCGAAGCCGGCGCCGCGTGCCGTTCGCGCACGACGGGCGACGGCCTTGGCGATCCGCACTGGACCTCGCATGGGTTCGGGCCTCCGGGCTCGGCGGGTGGGCCCGCCGAGCGTACCGACCCGCCGGCGGGACCTCAGTAGCCGGGTGGGCGACCGGCGGCGGTCTTCTGGCGGAACTCGCCCGAGTCGGCGAAGTAGATCATCACCATGCCGCGGGACATGCCCCGGTTCATCTTGTCCATCCAGTAGGCGTAGCCGCCGCTGTCGACGCCCCGGCCCAGCACGTTGGAGTACACCCGGGTGAGGAACTCGCCGTTGCTGACGCTGCCGTAGCGGGTGGCGAACTCCTGGGAGCGGGCGAAGTCGTTGGAGATGCTCGGCAGCGGGTAGCCCTGGAAGAAGGTGCCGAGCCAGTAGTCGTACCCGGACCGCTCGGGCTCCCGGAGGAAGTAGGCCCGGTACAGCCGGTAGATCGTCCCCGACCCGGCGTCGGGATCGTAGGGAGCCGTGGTCAGGGCCGTCGCGCTCGAGCCGGCGGGCAGGTCACCCTTGGCGAAGCGGACCGTGACCCACATCTTGGCGTGGTCGATGTGGACGCCAATGCCGACCTGGTTGTGGTCGCCGACCATGTTGGCGTAGTGGCCCGAGGAGTTCACGAAGGCGTTGTGGAGCGCCTCGACGGCCTTGGCCGAGTTCCCCTGGAGGTCCGACATGGTGCACGAGCTGTACATGCTGCTGACGCCGACGTTCTCGGCCAGCCGCTGCCAGTTGCTGACGATGCGGGAGTTGATCGTCACGTAGTCCTGGCTGGGCTCGACACCGTCGCCGGCGCCGACGTCACGGGCGTGGTGCAGCCAGTCCTGGGCCGACATCGTCTGGGACCAGCCGATGGACGGGGCGGCCATGGCACCGTTCCAGGCCAGCGGGCCGAGGCCCTTGGCACGGCGCAGGTCGTTCAGCCGCCGCAGGAAGTCCTGCTGGGCCCCGGCCTCGATGGTGTCGACGCCGGCGGTGTCACCGAGGAGCGCACCGGTCGTGCAGGCGGTGGGCGCGGTCGGGGCCGCACCGGCGGGCGACCCCCCGAGCAGGACCAGGCCCGCCGAGGCGACGACGACCGCGAGCACCCAGGTGACGAGCCGTCCGACCCGTCCCCGCTGCTCGTGGTCCTGCTCTTCGATCGTGATCGACATCCGACCTCGTCCTCACCCAGCGTGCTCTTGTGAACACTGAGGTGATCGGACGCGGTGGGTGCGAACTTGACCGAATTCTCCGCGGTGGCGGTTCCTAGGCCTGCAGGGGCGCGGGCATGCACAGGCCGTCGAGCTCGACGACCTGGATCTTGTCCCGGTTCTCCCACGTGATCTCGTTGGCCGGGTCCCTGCGCACCTTGTACTCCCGGAAGCTCTGCTCGAGGGAGTCGTAGGCCAGTAGGCGGCCCCGCAACGAGTCGCCCAGGTCGAGGATGAGCTTGATGGTCTCGATGGCCTGGAGGGAGCCCACGATGCCGGGGAGCACGCCGAGCACGCCGGCCTCGGCGCAGCTGGGGGCCAGCTCGGCGGGGGGCGGCTCGGGGACCATGTCTCGGTACGTCGGGCCGTCCTTGGGGTCGAACACCGTGACCATGCCCTCGAAGCGGAAGATCGACCCGTGGACGACGGGGATGCCGAGCTTCACCGATGCGTCGTTGACCATGAACCGGGTCGGGAAGTTGTCGGTGCCGTCGACGATGATGTCGTAGTCGCCGATGATGTCGAGGACGTTGCTGGCGTCGAGGCGGACGTCGTGGGTGACCACGCTCACGTCGGGGTTGAGCCGGGTGAGGGTCTCCTTGGCCGAGTCGACCTTGCGCATGCCGATCCGGTCCATGTTGTGCAGGATCTGGCGCTGGAGGTTGGACTCGTCCACCACGTCCATGTCGATGATGCCGAGCGTGCCGACGCCGGCGGCGGCCAGGTACAGCGCGGCGGGCGACCCCAGGCCGCCGGCGCCGAGCAGCAGCACCTTGGCCTCGAGCAGCTTGATCTGGCCGGCGATGTCGACCTCGGGCAGGAGGAGGTGGCGCTGGTAGCGGTTGCGCTGCTCGGGGGTGAGGTTCTTCGGGGTGCCCCAGTCCCGGCCCTCGTCCTTCCACTTGTTGAAGCCGCCGGCCACCGAGGCGACGTCGCCGTAGCCCAGCTCGGCCAGGGTCTTGGCCGCGAACGCCGACCGGACGCCCGAGGCGCAGTGGACCAGGACGGTGGCGTCCTTGTTCGGGACCTTGTTCTCGATGTTCGACTCGAGCTGGCCGCGTGGGATGAAGACGGCACCCGGGATCGAGCCCTGGGCGTTCTCGTCGGGCTCGCGTACGTCGAGGATCACCACGTCGTCGCGCTCGCGGCGGAGGCGGTCGGCCTCCTCGGTGTCGATCTCGCGGATCTGGGCCTTGGTGGCGGCGAGGAGCTCGCGGAAGTCGGCCATCGGTGTTCGCCTTCGTGCTGGTGGACCGGGACGGAGGGGTCTTGAATCCCTACTCCGTGGGTCAACAATTGCGCGGGTGGGGCCTATTCCGCAACGTGGGCCGGGACACGGAGACCGAGGCAGCTGCCGGCGACCATGGCGGCGGCGAGGAGGACGCCGAGCCACGCGCCGATGCCCAGCGCGGCGGGCTCGAGGAGCATCTTCGCCGCCAGCAGCACCACCACGGCAGCCGACCCGGTGCAGGTCGAGCCCTCCCAGGCGAGCGGCGGCGTGAGCGCCACGTCCGGTCTCAGGGACCGGAGCAGGGTGAGGGCCACCACGGCGATCGTCACCAGCACGGCCAGGACCGCAGGGAGCCGGTACGGCGATTCGACGGCGCTGCGGGTGAAGGTGGCCAGGCCCAGGTCGATGCTCTGCCACGGAAGGAACACGAGGTCGACGGCCAGCACGATGCCGCTGCCGGCGACGGTCTTGTCGCCCGGGGTGAGCTCGTCGAGGTCCAGCGGGCGCACGGCCCGACGGTAGGGCGGCAACCGGGGCCCGCGGAGGGATGGCTCAGTCGACCAGTGCGGGCAGCACCTCGGAGATGGAGCCCTCGATGCGGACGTCGGCGAGACCGTCCATCTCGGTCGGGCCACCGTTCACGATGACCACCGGGGACCCGTGGGCCTTGGCCAGCGGCACGACGTTGGCGATGGGGTACACGCCGAGGGTGGTGCCGACGGCGAGCATCAGGTCGGCGCGCCGGGCCGCGGCGTCGGCCCGGGCCAGGTCCTCGGCCACCAGGCCCTGGCCGAAGGAGATGGTGGCCGTCTTGAGGATGCCGCCGCAGGACCGGCACGCCGGATCGTCCTCACCGGCCCTGACCCGGTCGAGCGCCTGCTCGATGGGCGCACGGTCGTCGCAGTCGAGGCACGTGACGTCGCTGGTGGTGCCGTGGATCTCCACCAGCCGCTCCCGGCTGGTGCCGGCCCGCAGGTGGAGCCCGTCGACGTTCTGGGTGATGAGCGTGTCGAGGACACCACGCCGCTCGAGCCGCACCAGGGCCCGGTGCCCCTCGTTGGGCTCGTAGGTCGTGGACAGCGTCTCGAGGCGACGCCGCCAGGCCTTGGCCCGGATGCCGGGGTCGGCGACGTAGTGCTGGAGGGTGGCCAGCTTCTCGGCCTCGGGGTCCTTGGTCCACAGGCCGTTCGGGCCTCGGAAGTCCTGGATGCCGCTGTCGGTGCTGATGCCGGCACCGGTGAGGACCACGACCCGCTCGGCCTGGTCCAGCAGCTGGCGAGCCGCCTCGATCGCTTGCTCCACCACGCTCCTCCTCGACCGTCCTGCTTGACAGGGTACCGGCGGCCGTGTTCCGATCGGGAGGTACTGAAAGTGCATGAGAATGCACCTTCGCCGCTTCCCCCGAGCGCACACTCCGAGGGAGATCCCGTGCCCGCCATCCACGTCCCCACCGCCGAACCGCCCCGCCTGCCGCCGCTTCTCGTGGTGCCCTGGCCCGACCCCGTCGCCGACGACGTCGGCGTGGACCCACGTGGCCCCTACGTCGAGCGGTTCTGGCTTCCGCTGCTCGGCCCGACCTCCACCTGGTTGCTCCGCCGCTTCGCCGTCGAGTTCGACGCCAGCCCCGACGGGTTCAGCCTCGACGCCGCCGACGCCGCCCGCTCCATCGGCATCGGTACCCGGGGTGGACGCCAGGGCCCCTTCCCCCGCGCCATCGACCGCTGCGTCCGCTTCGGGTGCGCACAGCACGCCGATCACGGCATCCTCGCCGTCCGCCGCCGCCTGCCACCGCTGTCCAGCGCCCAGGTCAACCGGCTCCCCCGCCACCTGCGAGACGCCCACGAGGACTGGCAGCGCCACCGCCGCCGCTCGCCCCGCCCGACCGACGACGCCCACGCCACCCGCCTCGCCCGCAGCCTGCTCGACGTCGGCGCCAGCGCCGCCGAGGTCGAGGACCAGCTCCGGCGCTGGGGCTTCGACGACACCGGCGCGCGGCGGGCCCTGAAGGCGGCCGTCGCCCTCCCCCGGCACCGAGAGGCGGGTTAGGCGCCCGCCGGGTCGAACCGGTAGCCCACGCCGTGCACCGTGGCGATCCAGCCCTCGCCCAGCTTGCGGCGCAGCCGGTGGACGTGCTCGTTCACCGTGCGCCCCTGCTGCCACTCGGTCGAGGAGTTCCACACCGCCTCGAGGAGCATGTCGCGGCTGAACGTGCGGCCCGGGTTGCGCACCAGGTGCTCGAGCAGGTCGAACTCCTTCGCCGTCAGCGACACGACGGCGCCGTCGAGGCTGACCACCCGGCGGGCCGGGTCGACCACGAGCGCGCCGTGCTGCACCTCGTCGCGACCGTGCGACGAGCGGGCCAGCCGCACGGCGACCCGGGCGGTGAGCTCCGCCGGATCGACCGGTGCGGCGGCGACGTCGTCGGCGCCGGCGTCGAAGACCTCGAAGCGGTCGGCGCGGGGCCCGGACACGACCACGATCGGGCAGTCGGTCTCCGAGCGGACCTCGGCCACCGGGTCGGCGGCGCGCCGGTCGCCCGCGCTGACCACAACGACCACGAGGTCGGCGTCACGCACGGCCTGCGGCTCGGCGCGGTTGGCCGTGGCGACCGAGCCCACGTCGCCGCAGCGGTCGAGGATCGCCTGGACGGTGGGCACGGCCGCACAGCGGCCGAGCACCAGGATCTGAGGTCGTGCACCCGCCCACGAGGTCGAGGGCATGGCGCGACCGTATCGGCGGATCGCGGCGGCCCCTCGGTGGCGGTCAGCGGGGCTTGCTGAACCCCCGCAGCAGGGCCACCAGGGTGCGCACGCCGTAGCCGGTGCCGCCCTTGGGCTCGATGGGGGTCTCGGCGTCGCCGAAGGCCGGGCCGGCGATGTCGATGTGGGCCCACGGGATGCCCTCGCCCACGAACTCCTTCAGGAACAGCGCGGCGATCGAGGCGCCGCCGTAGCGGCTGCCGCTGATGTTCTTCATGTCGGCGATGTCGGAATCCAGCTTCGAGCGCCACTCGTCGGGCAGCGGGAGCCGCCACGACTTCTCGCCGGCGGCCTCGCCGGCCGCCATGACCTGCTCGACCCAACCGTCGTGGCTGCCCATCACCCCGGCCCGGTCGTCGCCGAGGGCCACCATGCAGGCGCCGGTGAGGGTGGCCAGGTCGACGATGGCATCCGGTGCGGCGTCGGAGGCACGGGACAGCGCATCGGCCAGGACCAGACGGCCCTCGGCGTCGGTGTTGTGGACCTCGACGGTCTTGCCGTTGCTGATCCGCAGCACGTCGCCGAGGCGCATGGCGTCGCCACCGGTCATGTTGTCGGTGAGGGGCACGTAGCCGCGGACCTCCACCTTCGGCCGCACCGCCGACAGGGCGCAGAAGGCACCGACGACGGCGGCACCGCCGCCCATGTCGCCCTTCATGGTCAGCATCCCGTCGCTCGGCTTGATGCTGAGGCCACCGGAGTCGAAGGTGATGCCCTTGCCGACGAGGGCCACGACGCCCCGAGCCTTGCCCTCCGGGGTCCAACGCAGCTCGAGGAACCGGGGATCGATCTCCGAGCCACGGTTCACCCCGAGCAGGCCACCCATGCCGGCCTCCTCGATCTCGGCCTTGTCGAGCACGGTGACCTCGAAGCCGTAGCTCTCCCCGAGGGACACCGCCTCCCGGGCGAAGGCCGGCGGCGTCAGCGTGCCCCCCGGCTCGTTGACGAGGTCACGGGCCACGCCCACGGCGTCGGCCAGCGCAGCACCGAGGTCGAGGGCGTCCTGCACCCGCTTGCCGCCCTTGCCGACGACATGGACCTCCTCGAGCCGCGACGGCTTCGGGTCGCTCTTGAGGACGGTGTAGGTGTACTGCCCGAGCCCCACGCCCTCGGCCAGCGCCTGGGCCGACCGGACGGGGTCGAGGGCACCGAGCGCACCGAGGACGTCGGTGGCAACGACGGTGTGCTTCCGGGCGGCGCGGGCGATGGCGCCGCCCACCAGGCGGACGTGATCCACGGTGCGGTCGGCATCCGGACCCAGGCCGACGAGGATCGTCGGGCGACCGTCGGCGTCGGGCACCACCTGGGTCTGGCCGACCTCGGCCTCGAAGCCCTGCGCATCGAGGAACTCCTGGAGCGGGTGCCCGGCGAGGCCGTCGGCGGTGATGCCCGTGGCGAGCACCGCGCCCTCAGGCGCCTCCTTGGCGAGCGTGGCAACGATGGTCATGGGTGGTCTCCGATCGACTTGGACAGCAAGGTGTCGTCGGCCTCGACCCAGCGGGCCGCGGTCCACAGGAGCGACGACAGCCGGTTCAGGTACGGCACGGCGTGGGAGCCCTCCACCGCCGCCGGCAGCGCCCGGCGCTCGGCGCGTCGCACCACGGTGCGGGCCACGTCGAGGCGGGCGGACAGCTCGGTCTGGCCCGGCACCACGAACTCCGTGGGGAACGGGAAGCGGGCGCTGAGGGCGTCGGTGCGCTCGGACAGCGCCTCGACCATCGCCTCGGTGACCAGCGTCTGGCCCTCGACGAGCTTGGACCGGTTCTCCGGCCGGGTGGCCAGCTCGGCCATGAGCACGTAGAGGTCGTGCTCGACCGACACCAGCAGCTGGTCGAGCTCGTCGCCCCGTTCGGTGGCGGCCCGGGCGAGGCCGATGGCGGCCTGGGCCTCGTCGACGGTGCCGTAGGCCTCCGGGAGCAGGTGGTCCTTGGGGACCCGGCCGCCGAACAGCAGGCCGGTGGATCCGTCGTCGCCCTTGCCGGTGTACACCCTGCTCATCCCGCCGGACCCTAGTTTCCCCTTGGGGGGGCGGGACGGGGCCCTCGGTAGTCTCGCTGCTGCATGTCTTCCCCCTTCCTCGATCTGATCGCCGAGCGGGTCGTCGTCTACGACGGCGCGTTCGGCACCTACGTGCAGGGGCTCGACCTCACGGCAGACGACTTCGGCGGGGACGACCTCGAGGGCTGCAACGAGATCCTGGCCGTCACCCGGCCCGACGTCATCGCCGGACTGCACGAGGGGTACTTCGCGGTCGGGTGCGACGTCACCGAGACCGCCACCTTCGGCGCCTTCGCCACGCCGCTGGCCGAGTACGGGCTGGCCGACCGGGTCCACGAGCTCAACGTCGCCGCCGCTCGCATCGCCCGCGAGGTCGCCAGTGGCTTCGCCGCCGACGGCAGCCCCCGCTTCGTGGCCGGCTCCATCGGCCCCGGCACCAAGATGCCCACGCTCGGTCACATCACCTACGCCGAGCTGCGGGACCAGTACGAGGTCCAGGCCCGGGGCCTGCTCGAGGGCGGCGTCGACCTGTTCCTCGTCGAGACCCAGTACGACCTGCTGGGGTTGAAGGCGGCGGTGAACGGCTGCCGGCGGGCCATGGCCGCCACCGGCCGCGACGTGCCCATCCAGGCCCAGGTCACCATCGAGATGACCGGCACCATGCTCCCCGGCACCGAGATCGGCGCCGCGCTCGCCGCCATCGACCCGATCGGCGTCGACATCGTCGGCCTCAACTGCGCCACCGGCCCGGGCGAGATGAGCGAGCACCTCCGCTACCTGTCCCAGCACTCCCGCATGCCGATCTCCGCGCTGCCCAACGCCGGCCTGCCCTCCGTGGTCGACGGCAAGATGCACTACGACCTCACCCCCGAGGGCCTCCTCGAGGCCCAGTCGCGCTTCATCACCGAGCTCGGCGTCCAGGTGGTGGGCGGCTGCTGCGGCACCGGACTCGACCACATCCGCCTGCTGGCCGAGCACTGCAAGGACCTCACGCCGGCCCGCCGCCAACCCGAGCACGTGCCCGGCGCCACGTCGGTGTACTCCTTCACGCCCTTCGAGCAGGACCTGTCCGTCCTCATCATCGGCGAGCGCACCAACGCCAACGGCTCCAAGGCGTTCCGCGACGCGATGATCGATGGCGACTGGGACACCGCCGTCAAGATGGCCAAGGACCAGGTCGCCGGTGGCGCCCACGTCATCGACGTCTGCGTCGACTACGTCGGCCGGGACGGCAACGCCGACATGCACGAGATCGCCAGCCGGTTCTCCACGCAGTCCACCGTGCCGCTCATGATCGACTCCACCGAGCCCGACGTGGTCGAGACCGCCCTGCAGCACCTCGGCGGCCGCGCCATCCTCAACTCGGTCAACCTCGAGGACGGCGACGCCCCCGGCACCCGGTTCGACCGGTTCCTCAGCCTGGCCAAGGAATACGGCGCGGCCGTCGTGTGCACCACCATCGACGAGGAGGGCCAGGCCCGCACGCCCGAGTGGAAGCTGCGGGCGGCCACGGCCATCCACGACCTGGCCATCGAACGCTACGGGCTCGAGCCCTCGGACCTGATCTTCGATCCCCTCGCCCTCACGCTCGGCACCGGGCTCGAGGAGTCGCGCCGCGACGGCATCAACACCCTCGAGGGGATCCGCCTGATCAAGGAGCGGCTGCCCGGCGTACACACCACGCTCGGCCTGTCCAACATCTCCTTCGGCCTCAAGCCCGCCGCCCGCCACGTGCTCAACAGCGTGTACCTGCACGAGTGCCAGCAGGCCGGGCTCGACTCGGCCATCGTCCACGCCGGGCGCATCCTGCCGCTGGCCCGCATCCCCGACGAGCAGCGCGACGCCTGCCTCGACCTGATCTACGACCGGCGCGGCGCCGCGGGTGCCCTGTCCGGCGGCGACCCCGACTACGACCCGCTGACCAAGATCCTGGAGCTGTTCGAAGACGTCGAATCCGTCGCCCACGTCCAGGAGGACCGCAGCGACTGGCCGGTCACCGAGCGCCTGAAGCAGCGGATCATCGACGGCGAGCGCAACGGCCTGGTCGAGGAGCTCGAGGAAGCCCGCAGCGCCGGCATCGCGCCGCTCGACATCATCAACGACCACCTGCTGGCCGGCATGAAGGTGGTGGGCGAGCTGTTCGGCTCCGGCGAGATGCAGCTGCCCTTCGTGCTCCAGTCGGCCGAGACCATGAAGGCCGCCGTCGCCCACCTCGAGCAGTACATGGAGAAGTCCGACACCGACACCTCCAAGGGCCGCATCGTGCTGGCCACGGTGAAGGGCGACGTCCACGACATCGGCAAGAACCTGGTCGACATCATCCTCACGAACAACGGCTACGAGGTGCACAACCTCGGCATCAAGGTGCCCGTCACCGACATGATCGCCAAGGCCCAGGAGATCGGTGCCCACGCCATCGGCATGTCCGGCCTGCTCGTGAAGTCCACGCTGATCATGCGGGACAACCTCGAGGAGCTGAACCAGCGCGACCTGGCCGACATCCCGGTGATCCTGGGCGGCGCCGCCCTCACCCGCAGCTACGTCGAGCGCGACCTGCGTGAGGTCTACGACGGCCGGCTCTTCTACGGCCGTGACGCGTTCGAGGGCCTGCGCACCATGGACCGCCTCCGCGCCGTGCGCGCCGGTGAGGAGCCCGACGATCCCGACTGGGGCACCGTGCCGTCCACCTCGACGGTGCGGGCGCGGGCGGGGATCGCCGAGCGAGACCCGTCAGCCGACGCCGACGTGGAGCTGCCCGACCGCTCCCCCGAGGTCACCGACGTCGACGTGCCCACGCCGCCGTTCTGGGGCAGCCGGGTCGTCAAGGGGATCGCCATCGACGACATCGCGGCCTACGTCAACGAGACGGCCCTGTTCCGGAACCAGTGGCAGTTCCGTCCCGACACCAAGGTCGACGACGCCGGCAAGGCGGTCAAGGAGACCGACGCCGAGTTCAAGGACCGGATCCGCCCCCAGCTGCGAGCCCAGCTGGCCGACGCCAAGGCGGCCGGCCTGCTGCAGCCCGCCGTCGTGTACGGCTACTTCCCGGCCAACAAGGACGGCGACGACCTCGTCATCTGGACCGACGAGTCGGCCACCGAGGAGCGGGTCCGCTTCCCGTTCCCCCGCCAGCGCGAGGCGCCGTTCCTGTGCGTCGCCGACTTCTTCCGGCCGGTCGGCGAGGGCGTCGACGTCGCCGCCTTCCACATCGTGACGATGGGCCCCGCCGTCTCCGAGCACACGGCGAAGCTGTTCGCCGACGACCGGTACCAGGAGTACATGCTGGTGCACGGCATCGGCGTCGAGATGGCCGAGGCCCTCGCCGAGCTGTGGCACCGCCGCATCCGCGAGGAGCTCGGCATCGCCGACCAGGACGGCCCGGACCTGCACGGCCTGTTCCGCCAGCAGTACCGGGGCGGGCGCTACTCGTGGGGCTACCCGGCGTGCCCGGACCTCGAGGACAACGAGACCGTCGCCGCGCTGCTCGAGGCGGAGCGGATCGGCATCGAGGTCAGCGAGGACACCGGCTTCCAGTTCCAGCCGGAGCAGTCGACCTCCGCGCTCATCTGCCACCACCCCCGGGCCAAGTACTTCGTCGCCCGCTGACCGGGCCGGACCCGTTCAGCGCGACGCCACGAGGGGGCGGGTCCGGCGACGGACCCGGGCCGGCGCTGGCGCCGGCAGCTCGGTCGAGGCCTGCACCGACCGCATCCGGGCGCCGAGTGTGGCGCGGCCGGACAGTGCCACGAGCTCGGAGATCCGCTGGTCGAGCTCGGCCGGGCGCGACCGCAGGAACTCGAGGTCGACCACGACGTCCACCTCCGGCCACCCCTCGTCGTCGAGGCGGGTGACGGGACGTCGGCGGGTGATCGCCAGGATCGCCGAGAGCGAGAGCACGCCGAGGATGGTGAGCAGCAGGGTGGTGCCGGGCACGGTGGTCTCCGATCGGACGGTGTGGCCGGCCCCCATCGTCGCCGGGGCCGGCCCGAAGGGGAACCACCTCTGCGCGATGGCGCGTCCCGTTCGCCCGCTTCGTCCCGACCGCGCCTGGCACGGATGCGCCACATTGCACCCCGACCGCCCCCCGCCACCCACGGATGGTGCGGGCGCCCTCCCTCTCGGTGCCCGCCCTACAGCGGTGGCAGCTGCTGCACCTCGCGGCTCGCCGCCGCGAACAGGTCGCCGTGCTCGGCCACCCGGGCGAGGACCTCGGGGGCGGTGAAGGACAGGGGTCGCCCGTCGGCGCAGTCGCTCACCTCGTCCCACGTCACCGGGGTCGACACGGTGGGCCGGGCCCGGGCCCGCAGCGAGTAGACGGCCACGGTGGTCTTGTGACGGCTGTTCTGGCTCCAGTCGATGAAGACCTTTCCCGGCCGCAGCGCCTTGGTCATCACCGACGTGATGTCGTCGGGCCGATGCTTCTCGAGCACCCGGGCCACGGCGTGGGCGAACTCGCTGGTGTGGTCGTGGGTGTGCGGCGAGTTCAGCGGCACGTACAGCTGCATCCCCTTCGAGCCCGACGTCTTGGCCACACAGGACAGCCCGATGCCGGCGAGCACGTCACGGAGCTCCAGGCCCACCCGGGCGCAGTCCACGATGGTCGCCGGCTCCCCCGGGTCGAGGTCGAACACGCACAGCTGGGGCGACTCGATGTCGGCGCCGAGCGCCATCGGGGCGTGGATCTCCAGCGCCGCCATGTTGGCGGCCCAGGCGAGGGCCGGGACGGAGTCCAGGTTGCAGTAGCCGATGGCGCCGCCGCGGTCGCCGGGGCCGGCGATGGTGCCCACGAAGTCGGGCCGGTGCGACGGGCAGCGCTTCTCGAAGAAGGACCCGCCCGCGACACCGTCGGGGAACCGCTTGAGGGTGATGCCCCGGCCGGCGATGTGGGGCAGCATCGCCGGGGCGATGCGGGCGTAGTAGTCGATGACCTCGGCCTTGGTGAACCCGACCTCGGGGTACATCACCTTCTCGAGGTTGCGGAGCCTGAGGCGCTGGCCGTCCAGCTCGACGAGCCGCTCGGTCACGCGGTCTGCGCAGCGTCCTGGTCGACGGATGCCCGATCAGCGGCGATCTCGTCGCCCGACACGGTCCCCGGGGAGGCGGCCGTGGGGTGTCGGCCGCGCGCCTCCTTGGCCGCGGCGACCGAGGCCTCGAGGGCGGCCATGAGGTCGACCACCTTGTCCTCCTGCGGCTCGGGGAGGGACACCACGTCCTCCTCGCCGGCGGCCTTGCGCTCGATGACCTCGAGGACCTTCGTGCGGTAGGTGTCGGTGTACTTGGTGGGGTCGAAGGTGTCGCTGAGCGACTCGATGAGCTGGTTGGCCATCACCAGCTCCTTGTCGGAGATCTCGACGTCGGCCAGCTGGGCCAGCTCGGGGATCTGGGCGGGGTCGTTGACCTCGTCGGCGTAGACCATCGTCGACATGACGAGCTTGCCGTCCTGGGGACGCACGGCGCACAGGTACTGCTTGGTGCGCATGACGACCCGGGCGATGCCGACCTTGCCCGACTGCTCCATGGCCCGGGCCAGCAGCGCATAGGGCTTCGTGGTCGCCTTGTCCGGCGCCAGGAGGTACGCGGAGTCGTAGAAGACCGGGTCGATGTCGGCCAGGTCGACGAACTCCTCGATGTCGATGGTCCGGCTGGCCTTGGGATCGAGCTGGGCCAGCTCGTCGTCGGACACGGTGACGTAGTCGCCGGTGGGCAGCTCGTAGCCCTTGACGATGTCGTCGGTGGTGACCTCCTCACCGGACTCCGCCGACACCTTCTTGTACTTGATGCGGGCGCCGGTGCTGCGGTCGATCTGGTTGAACCGGACCGACTTGCGGCTGACGGCGGCATACAGCTTCACGGGGATGTTGACCAACCCGAAGCTGATCGACCCGCTCCACATGGCTCGAGGCATGGCGTCAGTACACCCCACCAGCACCCACTTCGCTACCTGCGACGTCAGGCGAGGATGGCGCGGGCCACGAGATCGGTGCCGAAGGCGGTGAGGATCGCCAGGTACAGCAGACCCGTGGCCGCCATCACGGCCGAGTAGTAGCGCTCCTTCAGGGCCGCTCTGGTCACCACGACCAGGGCGATCGTCCCCACCGCGCAGGCGATCCAGAACCAGCCCAGCATGCCGCCGTAGCCGTCGTCGATGGAGCCGTCGAGCACCGACAGCATCCCGGTGGGGAGGAGCATGGCGACCACCTCCACCGGCCAGGTGATGCCCGTCCAGCGCACGAGCTCGAGCAGCGGGCCGCGTGCCAGGCCGGGCTGGACCAGGTACCAGTGGCCGAGGAGCATGGCGTCGGTGACGGCGCCGAGGAAGGCGGCGCCGGCGAGGACACGCAGCAGGGACACGACGTAGGAGGCATCGCCCTGCGCGGCCGCCCCCGCCGCGAAGATCAGCCCGATGATGCCGATGGCCGGCGCGATCAGGTCCAGCACCGGTGGGAACTCGGGCACGTCGTCGCGGGGCCCGTCGATGTCACGGTCGATGCCGGTCATGGCGGTGATGCGCGCCGACTTCACCGCGACCCGCTCCCGCTCGCCCGCCACACCGGCCTTGCGCCGCACGATGCTGACGCCGAGCGCCACCGAGGTGGCCACCACCACGCCGATGCCGGCGAGCTCGCGGCCGAGGTCGTCGCCGTAGCGGAAGCCGGCCACCACACCGATGGCGGCGATGAGCGCGAAGGTCGCCCGCATCAGCCAGCCGTATCCGATGCCGACCTCGCGCCGGCGGGTCGTCACCCACAAGAAGAGCAACCCACCCGTGGCCCACTGCAGGCAGAACGTGGCGGCGTCGAGCTCGATCACGGCGGTCGTTCAGGCGTCGACGACGACGAGGCCGTGGTCGGCCTGGTTGTACGGCACCGGGCCGTCGGCGGTGGCGACCACGATGTCCTCGAGCCGGATGCCCCAGCGGTCGGCCGGGTACACGCCCGGCTCGATCGAGAACGCGTGCCCGGCGACGAGGGGGGTGGCGTTGCCTTCGACGATGTAGGGGTCCTCGTGCTCCTCGATGCCGATGCCGTGGCCGGTGCGGTGGATGAACCACTCGCCCCAGCCGGCATCGACGAGGTGCTGGCGGGCGATGCGATCGACCGACTCGCACGTGGCGCCGAGCACCGCACCGGCGACCGCCGCCTGCTGCGCCGCCTCGAGCGCGGCGTAGGCCCCGACCAGCTCGTCCGGCGCGCTGCCGACGGCGACGACGCGGGTCATGTCGGAGCAGTAGCCCACACCGCCGGGACCCTGCATGGTGCCGCCGAAGTCGCACAGGACCGCGTGTCCCTCCTCGATCACCGTGCTGCCCGGCTCGTGGTGGGGCGAAGCGGCGTTGGCGCCGGCGGCCACGATGGCGAAGTTCACCTTGTGGTGGCCCTCGTCGATCAGGCGCCGGCCGAGGTCGGCGGACACCTCGGCTTCGGTCCGCCCCCGGAGCGCGATCTCGCCGGCCTGGAGCTGGGCGGCCACCCGGTCGGCTGCGGCGCCGGCGGCGAGCAGCGCCTCCACCTCAGCGGCGTCCTTCACGGCCCGGATCGGGCCGACGACGTCGTTGCCACGAACCCACCGGTCCACGCCGACGTGGGGCAGGAGGTCGACGACGAACCGAGCCCACGTGCGATCTCCGACCGCCACGACCGACGCCGGGCCAACCAGCTCGGCGGTGCGGGCCACGGGGTCGTCGGTCTCATCCCAGGACTCGAGCCGGAAGACATCGGGGCGGTCCGTCACCCGCGGCGCCTCCAGCCGCGGCACCAGCAGCGTGGCGTCGCCGTCGACCGGCAGGACCAGCATGGTGAGCCGCTCGAGGGGCATTGCCTCGTACCCCGTGAGGTACGGGAGCTCGGGACCGACGGAGAGGAGCAGGACCTGCACGTCCAGCTCCTGCATCCGGGCCCGGACCCGGTCGACGCGGTGGGCGAACATGGCGCGAGGGTAACGTCACCACCCGCATGACGGCCCTCGACACCCTCCTCCCGTCGCTGCAGGCCACCCTCGATCGGTCGATCGCAGCCCACGGGGTGCCCGGCGCGGTCGTCGGCGTGCTGCGCGGTGACGAGCGGGTCATCGTCGCCAGCGGATCGGCGAACGTCGGCACCGGCGTCGAGGCCACCGCCGACACGCTGTTCCAGATCGGGTCGATCTCGAAGGTGTACACCGCCACCCTCGTCCTCCAGCTGGTGCATGCCGGCCTCGTCGAGCTGGACGAGCCGGTGCGGGGGGCCCTGCAGGAGTTCCGGGTCAAGGACGACACCGCCACGCTCACCATCACGCCCCGCCAGCTGCTCAGCCACACCAGCGGCATCCAGGGCGACCACTTCCTCGACTGCGGCCGCAACCCGGACGCGCTGTGGCGCTACGTGTCGACCCTCGAGGACGTCGGCCAGCTGCACGACCCCGACGACATGTTCTCCTACTGCAACGCCGGCTACGGCGTGCTCGGCCGCCTGGTCGAGGAGGCCACCGGGGACCACTACGCCCGGGCGCTGCAGCGCCGCCTGGTCCGCCCCCTGGCCCTCGACCACACCGTGACCCAGGCCGAGCAGGCCATCGTCTACCGGGTCGCCGCCGGCCACCACCACGGTGCCGACGGCACGCCGCATGTGGCGCCGTGGGTCCTGTCCCGGTTCAACGCACCCGTCGGGGGCATGATGGCCAGCGCCGACGACGTGCTGACCTTCGCTGCCCTGCACCTCCACGCCGGTCGCTCCGCCGAGGGCCGCCAGGTCGTGCCGGCCAAAGCCATCGCCGAGATGTGCAACGGCGAGGTCGAGGTGCCCGGGACCGACGACGAATGGGGCCTGGGGTGGTGGCTCACCCGCTGGGGCGACACCGCCGTCCTCGGCCACGACGGCGACACCGCCGGCCAGCGGGCCTTCCTGCGGGTGCTGCCCGAGGCCCAGGGTGCCGTCATCGTGCTCACCAACTCCACCCGGGGCACGGCGGTGGCCGAGGATGTGCTCGCCCACGTCGGGGAGGCCGCGTTCGGATGCGCGCCGCCCCCGCCGCCCGAGCCGCTGCCGGCGGGCCAGGGCCCCGATCCGGCCCGCTACACCGGCATCTACGAGCGCATGCACCAGCGGCTGGCCATCGCCGGCGGCCAGGAGGGGACGCTGCGCATGACCATCATCCCCGACGAGCTGTTCCTCCAGGCCGGGATGTGCGAGCGCACGCTCACCCTGCACCCCGTCGACGACCACCGGTTCGTGGCCCTCGACCCCGAGACCCTGGTGCATCACCTCGTGGTGATGGTGGGTGCCGACGAGGGCCACGACGACGGCGGGCCGGTCCCCTTCGTGCACTTCCAGCGCCGGGCCCACGCCCGGATCTCCTGACCTACAGGACCAGCAGCAACTGGACGCTGAACGCCACGAGGATGGCCAGCCCGCACAGCAGGGCGGCGATGATCAGGCGACGCGTGCTCACGCCGCAGCAAGGTACCGGGGGGCGACCGGACCTCGGCAGTGACAGCGCGCCCAATAGGTTGGACGGCCGTGCTCGCTGCACCACTGCACCTCCTCGCGCTCGTCCTCGTCGTCAGCGGCATCCAGAAGCTGGTGGCCCCCGCAGCTGCCGCCTCGGCGATGGCCCACGCTCGCCTACCGATCCCCTGGCGGGGCCGCCCGGTCACCGGCATGGCCCTCGGCGCCGTGGAGGCGGCCACCGGCCTCGTCGCCCTGGCCGTGCCGAACCGCCTGGCCGCGGCCTGGCTCGGTGCCTTCTACCTGGGCCTCGCCGGCTTCGTCCTGCAGCTGCGGTCCCGCGACGCCGACGCCGGCTGCGGCTGCTTCGGGGCGTCCTCCACCCCTCCCGGCACCGCCCATCTGGCGCTGAACGGCATCGCAGCCGCCACCGGGTTCGGCATCGCGGTCGCCGGGGTGCCCGACATCGTCGACGTCGTGGACGACGGCATCCTCGTCGCCATCGCCTACGTCTCCTTGCTGACCATCGGCGCCGCCGTCCTGCTCGTCGCCCCCGCCCTCACGGCCGAGACCTCCCGGCTCCTGCGCGGCCGGCATCCCAGTCCGCCCGTCCGCACGTTCGGAGGCGCACCGTGAGCCTCACCACCACCCTCACCGACCGGGCCGCGGCCTTCGTCGATCGGCGCACCACCCGGCGGGGCTTCATCTCCAAGACGGCGGTGGTCGGCAGCGCCCTCACCGTCGGCGGCCCCACGTACGTGCTGCGACCGGGCACCGCCTACGCCGCCGTGTGCTCCTGCCTCGGCCGTAGCTGCGACTGCTCGTCGCTGTGCTGCGACGGCTACACCGAGTTCTGTTGCGCCATCTACGGCGAGAACTCGTGCCCGCCCGACACCCTGCTGGCCGGCTGGTGGAAGGTCGACAACTCCTCCTACTGCAGCGGCGCCGCCCGCTACTACATGGACTGCAACAAGCAGTCGCCGGCGTGCAGCTGCGGCTCGTCGGGCGTGTGCGGGGGCTCGGACACGCGCTGCCAGTGCCGCAGCTGCGGCAACCGCAAGGATGGTTGCACCGTGTTCCGGTACGGCAACTGCAACAACCACGTGGCCTGCGTCGGACCCATCATGTGCCGCGTGGTCACCTGCACGAAACCGTGGGAGCTCGAGCCGTCCTGCACCACGGTGGCCCGCACCGACGACAACACCCGGTACCACCACCGGGCCTGCCTCGAGCCGGTGCGCGAGCCGACCGAGAGCGAGATCGGCTTCGTCCGTGCCCTGTACCCCGACTTCCTCGGTCGGGAAGGCGAGGAGGAAGGCGTCGAGCACTTCGCCGACGAGCTGGCCCGGGGCCACGGCCGCGACGTCGTGGCCTGGGCCTTCGCGTTCTCCGACGAGTACACGGCCACCGTGGTCGAGGCCCTCTACCGCTCGGCCTTCGGCCGGGATCCCGACCCGGAGGGTCGGGCCTTCTGGTCCGAGAAGCTGAAGTCCGGCACCACGGCCGCCCAGCTCGCCGTCGTGTTCTACGGCAGCGAGGAGTTCTTCGTCGCGTCGGGCTCCGACCGGTCCGCCCTGGTCCGCCGCCTCTACGAGAAGATCCTCGACCGGGCCCCGACCGCCGAGGAGCGGGACCGCCACCTCGCCGCGCTGCAGGCCGGCACGTCGCGGGAGGCGGTGGCCGGCGAGATCTTCGGGTCCGTCGAGTCCCGCCAACGCCGCGTCGCCACCCTGTACCAGCGGTTCCTGGGCCGCCAGCCCGACCCGGGGGGCAGGGACTACTGGGTGGACTACATCGCCAACGGCCGAGACATCGAGCTCGCGCTCTACCTGGCGGCCAGCGACGAGTACCTGCGCCGTTCCGCCGAGCGCTACCCGAACGGGCAGCCGAAGACGCCGGGCGTGCCGTGAGCGCCGTCGTCGCGCTCCTCGCCATCGTGGTCGGGGTGCTGGCGCTGCTCGTGGTCGGCCTGCTCCGCAGCCACGCCGAGATCCTGCGGGCACTGCACGACGCCGGCATCAGCCTCGACCCCGACCGCGAGCACGACCACGACGGGGCTCGCACGTCCGGCCGGTCCGGGGCGTTCCGCACCAGCCCGTCCGGCACGCCGACGTTCACCTCCGAGACGCCGCCGACGATCCGCACCGCCGACGGCGTGCCCGAGCCGGCGGGCGCCACCGGACGCCGGGCGGTCGACATCGTCGGCACCACCCCGACCGGCGGCACCCGGACCGTCTCGGTCGCGTCGAGCGACCAGGCCACCCTGCTCGCCTTCCTCACCACCGGCTGCGCCACGTGCGCCGGGTTCTGGGGGGCCTTCGCCGAGGGCGTCGAGCTGCCGGCCGACACCCGCCTGGTGGTGGTCACGCAGGGACCGGAGACCGAGAGCCCGGCCGATGTCGCCGCCATGGCCGCACCGCACGTGCTCACCGTCTCCTCCACCGAGGCGTGGGACGACTACGGCGTGCCGGTCGCCCCGTACTTCGCGCTGGTCGACGGCCGCCGGGGCGTGGTGGTCGGCGAGGGCGCGGCGGCGTCGTGGGACCGGGTCCGCACACTGCTCGACCGGGCGCTGGCCGACGCCGGGTACGGCGGCGGGCAGGTGCGACGCCGTGACGTGCTCCTCGGCAAGGCTCGCACCGAGCGCGTCGACCGCGACCTGGCCCGAGCCGGGCTGGCGCCGGGCGATCCCCGGCTGTTCCACGAGCCGCTGGTCCGGGACGCCGACGCCGACGCCGACGCCCTCGACGGCGCCGATGGGCGCGACGTCGGCCCCGAGGACGGTCGGTCGTGAACGGGGTCGTGGTCGTCGTCGGCATGGTGGCGGCCGTGCTGGGCGCGCTGCGGTCCACGTGGTCGCCGTGAGGCGAGTCGATGCTCTCGAGCATCCACCCGCTCGGGGAGCGGGCCAAGGGCAACCGGTTCGGCGTCACCGCCGGCGCCTTCCTCGTCGGCGCCGTGGTCGGTGGCGCGACCACCGGGGCGCTGGTCGGGCTGCTCAGCATCCCGGTGGACGCGCTCGTCCCCACCACGGTGGCGACGGCGCTCATCGTCGTCGTGGCCGGCGGAGCAGCGATCTGCGAGCGCACCGGCCGGCCGCTCCCCTCCGTGCCGCGCCAGGTCGACGAGGACTGGCTCAACCAGTACCGGGGCTGGGTCTACGGCGTCGGCTTCGGGTTCCAGCTGGGCGCGGGCGTCCTCACCTACATCACCGCCGCCGCGACCTACGTCTCCCTCGCCGCGGCGCTGCTCTCCGGGCACCCGGTCGCCGCGCTCGCGATCATGACCACCTTCGGGTTGGTGCGGGGCCTCACCCTCCTGCCCGCCCGGTCCATCGCGTCGCCGCAGCGCCTCGTCGAGTTCCACCGGCGACTGCACCGCTGGTCGCCTGCCGTGCGCGCCACCTCGACATCCGTCCTCGCAGCGTCGGCCCTCTTCGCCGGCGCCGCGCTGTTCGCCTGACCCAGGAGCTGCCATGAAGGTCCGGTCCCGAGGCATCGAGCTCGACCTGCCGCCCGGTTGGGAGGCCGAGATCGACGGCGGCGCCGGCGAGGTCACCGGCGCCGAGCGCAGCGAGGTCCGCACGCCCCGCACCCACATCGCCAACTTCCCGATGCCGCCCGTCCGAGGCGACTTCGGCAGCGGCGCCGTCGAGCAGATGATCGACGGCGACGTGCTGGTCTGCCTGCTCGAGGAGGCCGCCGAGGCCGTCGGCTCACGGCTGCACGGACGGTCCGGCATCCCGAGGCTGTCGGCCGGCGACTTCTCGCCCCAGGCCATGCAGCGCCCGCTGCGGGGCCAGTCCGGCACCCAGGTGTTCTTCCACGACCACGGCCGGGCGTTCGTGCTCTACGTCGTCGTCGGCAGCCACCTGTCCCGGGCGTCGCGCATCGACGCCATCAACCAGGTTTTGGCCGGCATCACCCTCACCGACGGCTGAAGCCACGCCGGCAACGGGGTCCAGCCCGAGTCCCACCTCGGAGCGAGGCCGGAGATCTGCATCCGCCCGGCATGGCGACGGGAGGTGACAGCCTCGCCGGCTCAGACGACGTCGCGGTGGGCCGGGGCTCCGGCCATGGCGTGGCCGGCGGCCTGGCGGGCGTGGTAGCTGGACCGGGTGAGCGGGGAGGCCTCGACATGGCCGATGCCCATGGCCTCGCCCTCGGCGGCCCAGGCCTCGAACTGCTCGGGCGCCACCCACCGGGCGACCGGCAGGTGGTTGGTGGTCGGTCGGAGGTACTGGCCGATGGTGACGATGTCGACACCGACGCCACGCAGGTCGGCCAACGTCTGGGTGACCTCCTCGTCGGTCTCGCCCATGCCGACGATGATCGACGACTTCGTGGTCAGCCCGTCCGCCTTGGCCCGGGCGAGCACCGAGAGGGACCGGGCGTAGCCGGCGCTGGGACGCACGGCGCGCTGCAGTCGGGCCACCGACTCGATGTTGTGGTTCAACACGTCGGGGCGGGCATCGAAGATCACCTGCAGCGCGTCGGGGTCGCCCTTGCAGTCCGAGATGAGCGCCTCCACGCCGACGTGTGGGGTGCGGGCCCGGATGGCGCGGATCGTGTCGGCGACGTGGCCGGCGGCTCCGTCGGGAAGGTCGTCGCGGGCGACCATGGTGAGCACAGCGAACGACAGGCCCATCTGCTCGACGGCCTGGGCGACCCGGGCCGGTTCACCGGCGTCGAGGGCCACCGGCTTGCGGGTGTCCACCAGGCAGAAGCCGCACTTCCGGGTGCAGCGCTCCCCGGCCACCATGAAGGTGGCGGTGCCGTCGGACCAGCACTCGAAGATGTTGGGGCAGCCGGCCTCCTCGCACACCGTGACGAGGTCGAGGGAGCGCATCGCCTTCTTCAGGCGTACGTAGTCGTCGGTGATGCGGACCGTGGCCTTGACGTGCTCCGGCTTGCGGGAGGAGATCGACAGCCCCTCGGTGACGCCGGCCTCGGCCAGGCGACCGGTGAGGCGGGGCGACGGCTGGCGGGGCGCCTGCACCTTGACGATGTCGCCGGCGCCCTCGCCCCGGCTGAACGGTGCCAGGTCGTCGGCCCGCTCCCGCCACACCACGTCGGCCCGCTCCCAGCCGGCGCCGCCCCACCGCTCGGCGGCGAGCCGGGCGACCACGTCGACGACCTGCTGCATCGTCGGCACACCGACGTTCTGGGCCGCGAGGCGTGCGTCGGGAGGCGCGCCCCGCATCCCGGAACGGTCGCCCAGCTCGGCGGCGAGTGAGGTGACCGCCTTGTCGGCGATCCCGCACGGGACGATGTGGCCGAACATCGACATGTCGGGGTCGACGTTGAGGGCGAAGCCGTGCATCGAGCGGCCGCGGGTGAGCTTCACGCCGATGGCCGCGATCTTGCGTGGCGCGTCGCTGTCGGGAGCGACCCAGACACCCGGGTACTCGTCGAGGCGGCCGACGTCGGGCAGGCCGAGCTCCACCAGCGCGTCGATCACCAGCTGCTCCACGGAGCGGACGTAGGCAACCGTGTCTGCCATGCCGCCGCCCCGCTTCCCCGGCACGGTGAGGATCGGGTACCCGACCAGCTGGCCGGGCCCGTGGTAGGTGACGTCGCCGCCACGATCGGCCCGCACGAGCTCGGCGCCGACGGAGGCCGGCCGCACCAGTACGTGTTCCATGTCGGCCCGTACGCCGAGCGTGTACACGTGCGGGTGCTCGAGGAGCAGCAGGTGGTCGTCGGGGCTGTCGTGGTGCAGTCCCTGCTGGAGGGCGTGGGCGTCGACGTAGCGCACGGTGCCGAGCCAACGGATCCGGAGGGTCACGGGTCGAGGCTAGCCAGCACCGCGTCGGCCCAGACCCCGTGCCCGTCGCTGCTCGGGTGGTACTCGTCGGCGGCGAAGTAGCGCTCGGGATCGCTCGAGAAGGTGCGGCTGGTGCGCTCGGCGAGGTCGACGTGGTGCAGTCCACGGCGGCGGGCCACGCCAGCGATCTCCTCATCGAGCTGGGCACCCCGGAAGCCGGCCACCTGGCGCAGCGGTGGGAGGAGGCGGGGCGCGGTGCCGATGTCGGGGATGCCGATGAGGACGAGGCGGCTCTCGACACCGGCCTGTTGGAGCACGGTCTCGATGCGGTCCACCATGTCGACGTAGCGGTCCTGGAAGGTCGGCCGGCGGGTGAGCGCGGTGACGTCGTTGGCCCCGATGCTCACGAGCACCACGTGGTCCAGGCCGGGCGCCAGCACGTCGGCCAGCTCGGGGAGCTGCTCGTCCAGCACCTCGTGCACCTGGTCCCCGGAGCGACCGAGCACGGTGATGATGACCGGGCCGTCGGTGAGCCCCTCGGCGACCCGCCACGCCATCGACCCGGTGAAGTCCTCGGCGCCGACGCCCGTGCTGGTGGAGTCGCCGAGCCACACGACGTGCAGGGGGTCGGGGCCGGGCCGGACCTCCCGCCGGCGGGGACGCTCCCCCGCCTCGTCGTCGAGCCGGCCACCGCCGGTGCGGGCGACCTGTACCTCGACGCCGAGCACCACGAGGGGTCCGACCACGAGGACCGCCACCAGGACGACGGCACGGCGGCGGGACACGACGCGGACACTACGAGGCAGGGCTGGGCCGTGTCCGACCATCTAGCGTCGCCTCGTGCCCCACCTGGTCACCGGCGCCGCCGGCTTCATCGGCTCCCACCTGGCGGAGGCCCTGGTCGACCACGGCCATGAGGTGGTGGGCGTCGACGCCTTCACCCCCTACTACGACCGGGCCGAGAAGGAGGGCAACCTCTCCCGGGTCCTCGCCGACGATCGCTTCCGCTTCGTCGAGGCCGACCTGCGCGACGCCGACCTGGAACCCCTGCTCGAGGACGTGGACGTCGTCTACCACCAGGCCGCCCAGCCCGGCGTGCGGCTCTCCTGGTCCGACGGCTTCGCCACCTACGACAGCTGCAACGTGCTCGCCACCCAGCGCCTGCTGGAGGCGGCCCGGCACGCCGGCGTCGACCGCGTCGTCTACGCCTCCAGCTCGTCGGTGTACGGCAACGCCGACGCCTATCCCGTCTCCGAGACCGACCTCCCGCGCCCCCACAGCCCCTACGGCGTCACCAAGCTCGCCGGCGAGCACCTCTGCGGCCTCTACGCCGCCAACCACGGTCTGTCCACCGTGTCCCTGCGGTACTTCACCGTCTACGGACCCCGGCAGCGCCCCGACATGGCGTTCCACCGTCTGATCGAGGGCGCCCTCGACCAGACGCCGTTCCCGCTCTACGGCGACGGCTCCCACGTGCGGGACTTCACCTACGTCGGCGACATCGTCCGGGCCAACGTCCTGGCCGGCCGGGCCGATGCGGCGCCGGGCACGGTGGTCAACGTGTGCGCCGGCGGGTCCACCGTCCTGCGCGACGTCATCGACGCCGTCAGCACCGCCGTCGGCTCCCGGGTGCCGGTGGAGCAGCACGCCGAGCAGCCCGGTGACGTGCAGCGCACCGGCGGCAGCAACGACGCCGCCCGACGCGTCCTGGGCTGGGAGCCGCAGACCGCACTGGCCGACGGCATCGCCGCCCAGGTCGCCTGGCACCGAAGCCGCCGCTGACTGCTACACCCGCACTGCTACACCCGCACTGCCAGTTCCGAAGGAGTGGAACTGGCAGTTCCCGTGTCGCGGTCAGCCCAGCTCCTGGGTCCAGTCGATCGTCTCGAGGAGCTCCTTGACGCGGGCCAGGAACGCGGCGGCGTAGGCGCCGTCGAAGGCCCGGTGATCCCACGTGAGGGTGAGGTTGCCGGTGGGGTGGATGGCGATGGCCTCGGAGCCGTCGGGCAGGTCCACCACGACCGGGCGGCGCTTCACCCCGTCGGTGGACAAGATCGCGACCTGGGGCTGGTTGATGATCGGCATGGTCATGGTGGTGCCGTACGGGCCCGGGTTCGTGATCGTGAACGTGCCGCCGGACAGCTCGTCGGGCCCCAGCTTCTTGGACCGGGCCCGGGCGGCCAGATCGGTGATGCCCCGTGCGATGGCCCGCAGGCGCAGGCCGTCGGCGCCGGCCACCACCGGCACCAGGAGCGCCTGGAAGTCGAGGTCGACCGCGATGCCGAGGTTCACGTAGTTGTGGACGATCAGCTCGTCCTCGCCGAAGCTGGCGTTGACGTGCGGGAACTCCCGGATGGCATCGACCACGGCGCGGCTGACGAAGGGCAGGTACGTGAGGCTGAAGCCCTCGTCGGCCTTGAACTGGGCCTTGTGGGCGCCACGCACCCGGTCGACGGCGTCGAAGTCGACCTCGATCGAGGCGTACACGTGGGCCGAGGTGTCGACCGAGCGGCGCATGTGCTCGGCCGTGGCCCGACGGATGCGGGTGTGTGGGACGGCGGTGTCGCGCTCACCGGCCCGGGGTGCGGGTGCGGCCGGCGCCTTGGCCACGGGCGGCGCCGCCGCCGGCTGCTGAGCAGATGGAGCGGGTGCGGCACCCGTCTCCGCGGGGGTTGACCGCTTCGTGGCCGTCCCGGCGTCGATGGCGTCGAGCACGTCGTCCCGCGTGATGCGCCCGCCCGGGCCGGTGCCCTGCAGCGCGTCGACGTCGAGGTCGTTGTCGTTCACCAGCTTGCGGACCACGGGCGACAGCAGCTTCGAGCGACCGCCGCCCAGGCCGGACCCGCCGCCGGACGCCGGCGCCGGCGCGGCCGGCGCCTGCCGCTGGGGCGCCTGCGGTTCGGGCGAAGCCTGGGCCTCGGGGACCTGCGCCGGCTGCTGGGCGGACGGCTCGGGCTCCGCTGCCATGTCGGCGGCCGGCGGGTTCGTGTTGGCGGGACCCTCGGTGGGCGCGTCGGCGGCAACGGCATCCCCGCCGCCTCCGTCGGCCGGTGCATCGCCGGCGTCGCCGATGCGGGCCAGGACCGTGCCGACGTCGACGGTGTCGCCCTCCTCGACCAGGATCTCGGTGAGCGTGCCGGCGACCGAGGCGGGGACCTCGGAGTCGACCTTGTCGGTGGACACCTCGAACAGCGGCTCGTCCTCGGCAACGGCATCGCCGACCTGCTTGAACCAGCGGGTGATCGTGCCCTCGGTGACGGTCTCACCGAGCTGGGGCATGGGTACGTCGGCCACGCCTCGAACCATAGAGGAACGCCGGACGCCTCCCTCAGTGCCTCAGGGCTGGGTGCGCTGGGCCTTCAGCAGGTCTCGGATCTCCGACAGGAGCATGGCCTCGTCGGAGGGCGTCGGGGTCTCCTCGTCGGGCACCTCCTGGTTGGCCCGGCGCTCCTGGAGCTTCTCGAACGCCTTGACGACGAAGAAGAGGGCGGTGCCGATGATGAGGAAGTCGAGGACCTGCTGGACGAAGGCGCCGATGCGCAGCACCGCATCCTCCTCGGGCACGTCGCCTTCTCGCAGCGTGATGGCGGCGACCTCGCTGAGGTCCCGCTCGCCGGCCACGGCCGCGACGATCGGGTTGATGATGTTGTCGACGAACGACGACACCACCAGGCCGAACGCGGCGCCGATCACGACGGCCACGGCCAGGTCGACCACGTTGCCCCGCATCAGGAACTTCTTCAGGTCTTGCAGCATGTGGGTGCTCCCCCGGTCCCGGCACCGGCGTGTCCCCCCGATGTCAGGGCGCCGTCCGGCATCGGTACCGTACGCGCCATGTTGGTCGCCATCACCGGGTCGTCGGGCCTGATCGGCTCCTCCCTCGTCGGGGCCCTCCGCGGTGCCGGCCACACGGCGATCCGCCTCGTCCGCCGCGGCAACCCTGGCACCGACGAGCTCGCCTGGGACCCCGAGGCCGGCACCATCGACGCCGCCGGCCTCGAAGGCGTCGACGCGGTGGTGAACCTGGCCGGCGCGGGCATCGGCGACCAGCGCTGGACCGAGGAGCGCAAGCGGCTCATCATCGAGTCCCGCATGAGGAGCACCGAGCTCATCGCCCGCACCATCGCCGGTCTCGATCGCAAGCCTGCGGTGCTGCTGTCGGCCTCCGGCATCGACTACTACCCCGACGCCGGTGACGAGGTGCTCACCGAGGAGTCGCGCGCCGGCGACAGCTTCCTCACCGACGTGTGCCAGCGGTGGGAGGGCGCCACGGCCCCGGCGCAGGAGGCCGGCATCCGCACCTGCCTGCTGCGCACCGGCATCGTGCAGTCCGGCCACGGCGGCGCGCTCCGGAAGATGCTGCTGCCGTTCAAGCTCGGCATCGGCGGGCGGCTCGGCTCCGGTGACCAGTGGTGGAGCTGGATCTCCATCGACGATCACGTGCGGGCCATGCTGCACCTCATGGACTCCGACGTCGAGGGCCCGGTCAACCTGACGGCGCCGAACCCGGTGACCAACCGGGAGTACACCAAGGCGCTGGGCCGGGAGCTCGGTCGTCCCACCCTGGTGCCCATCCCCGGGATCGGGCCCCGCATCCTGCTCGGCAAGGAGTTGTCGGACGCCCTGCTCTACGCGTCGCACCGGGTCGTGCCCTCGGCGCTCGAGGGCAGCGGCTTCACGTTCCGGCACCCCACCATCGAGGCCTGCCTCGCTGCCGTGCTGGGCGACGAGGCCGCGTAGCCCTCAGCCGGGGAAGGGCGGCAGCGACGTCCCGTACACCCAGGCGTCGAACACCGGGCCGAGGTCCTGGCCCGACAGCTCCTCGGCCAGCGCCCGCAGGTCCTGCGTGGACGCGGTGGAGCCGCCGAAGCGCTGCGGCCACTCCCGCAGCAGTGAGCGGAAGGCCTCGTCGCCCATGGACACCGACAGGGCGTGCAGGGCGAGCCCGCCCCGCACGTAGACGGTCGCCTGGAACAGCTCCTGGTTCCCCGGGTCACCCGGCGCCACGCCGTAGTCAGCCGAGGCGTGGGCACGCGCAGCTGACTGGGCGATGGGCTCGCCGTTCGCCTCCTGGTCCCAGATCCACTCGGCGTAGGTGGCGAACCCCTCGTTGAGCCAGATGTCCCGCCAGCTCGCCGGGCTGACCGCGTTGCCGAACCACTGGTGGGCCAGCTCGTGGGCCACGGTCCGCTCGCCGGCGCGGCCGGCGCCCAGCAGGTCGATGCCGAACAGCGACAGCGTCTGGTTCTCGAGCGCGTAGCCGAGCACCTCGTCGACCACGACGTGGCCGTAGACCTCGAAGGGGAACGACCCGAACCACTCCTCGAACGTCGCCACCATCTCACCGGTGGGGGCGAACAGCGCCTGGGCGTCGACCGCGAACCGGGGCGGGAACGCATCGCGCAGCGCCAGACCGGTGGGCGCGGTCCCCCGATCGATCGTCAGGTCGCCGATGGCGACGGAGGCCAGGTAGGTCGCCATGGGGTCGGAGGCGTCCCAGCGCCAGGTGCGCCGGCCGTCGGGCTCGGTGCGCTCCTCGACCAGGATCCCGTTGGCGACGGCGACGAGGTCACCGGGCACGGTGAGGTCGAAGCGGAACCGCGCCTTGTCGGTGGGGTGGTCGTTGCCGGGGAACCAGGTGGCGGCACCGGCCGGCTCCGAGGCCACGAAGGCGTCCCGCCCGTCGGTCTGCCAACCGGCGCCGAAGACGTCGCTGCCGAGCGACAAGGGCTGGGGCGTGCCGCGGTAGGAGACCGCCACGGCGACCGGCGTGCCGGCTGGCAGCACCCGTTCCGGATCGACGGTCAGCTCACGCCCGGCACGGGTGATCGCGGTGGGCGCGCCGTCGACCGTCACGGCCGTCACCTCGAGGCCGACCAGGTCGAGGTTGAAGGTGTCGAGCGCGACCGACGGCGTCAGCTCGATCGTGGTGGTGGCATCGATCGACCCGGTGTCGGGGAGCCACTCGAGGGCGATGTGGTAGCTGGCCACGTCGTAGCCGCCGTTGCCGAGCTCGGGGAAGTAGGGGTCCCCCACGCCGGCCTGGCCGGCGATGCCGAGGTCCGGGGCCGCGGCGGTGCTGGTCGGGGAGGGCGTGGTGCTCGTCGTGGTCGTCGACGGGACGGGGCGTTCGAGGGTGACGTCGCTGGCCTGGCACGACACCAGGACCGTGGCCAGCAGGGCGAGGACGAGGAGCCGACCAGCTCGTGCGGGCAGCGCGGCGGGCACCGGCGCATCATCCCACGGCCCCTCCACCGGGACGCCGCGGTCCCGACCACGGGTTGATCCTGGGCCGGCTGGCCCGGGGACATCGCCCGGCGGGCCGCATCGCCAGAGGGGTCGGTAGGGTCCGGCCGATGAAGCGCCTCGTCCGGTTCGCCTCCATCGCCGCCGCGCTGGCCGCCGTCCTCGCCGCCGTGAAGGCCATGCGCCGATCGAGCGACCCGCTGCCGACTCCGGCGGCCACCCCGTCCGAACCGTGGCCACCGCTGCGCACCGAGGGCTCGACCGAGCGCACCGACACACCGTGGGTCCCCGACGCGACGCCCGCGCCGGCCGCGTCGTGGACCGAGCCCACCGCCGACGGCGGCTGCCCTGACGGGCACCCCATCAAGGCGAAGATGAGCTCGAAGATCTTCCACTCCCCCGGCCAGCTCAACTACGACCGCACCACACCCGACCGCTGCTACGTCGACGCCGCCGCCGCCGAAGCCGACGGCCTCCGCGCCGCCAAGCGCTGACGACTTTCGAGGCGCCACCTGGACGAAACTGGCAGTTGTGGTGTAGCAGCACTGCCCCGCCGCTACACCACCACTGCCAGTTTCTGGGCGCTACGACAGCACGTGGACGGTGGAGATGCCGTCGGTCGAACGCAGCGCGTCGGCCACCTCCCGCGGCACGGCGGGCGACGTGGCCAGGACCATGAGCGAGGCGTCGCCGCTCGTCGTCGAACGGCCGAGATGCATGTCGTCGATGTTCACGCCGGCATCGGCCAGGGCCCGGGCGACGGTGGCGATCATGCCGGGGCGGTCGTCGTTGCGGACGATGAGCATGTGGTCGGCCGGCGGCACGTCGACGGTGTGGTCGTCGATGGCCACGATGGCCGGCTCCTGGCGGGCGCCGACCACGGAGCCGCAGATGGCGTGGTGCCCGCCGCTGATGGTGATGAGGTTGACGTAGTCGTGCGACACCGACGAGGTCGTGTCCCGCACCTCGATGCCGCGCTCCTTGGCCAGCATCGGCGCGTTCACGTAGCTGACCGGCTCCTCGCTCACCTTGCCGAACGCGCCCTTCAGCACCGACAGGGTGAGGATGCGGGTGTCGTACTCGGCGATCTCACCGGCGTAGGAGATCTCGAGCACCTCAGGCACGCCCTCGCTCATGGCGGTGAACATCGCACCCATGCGCTCGGCCAGCGGCAGGAACGGCTTGATCGTCTCGCTGGCCTCGGCCGCGGCGACGTTGACGGCGTAGGGCACGAAGTCGCCGGCCATGGCCAGACCCACCATCTCGGCGATGGTGACGCCGGCCTTGTCCTGGGCCTCGTGGGTGGACGCGCCGAGGTGCGGGGTCACCACGACCTCGTCCAGCTCGAACAGCGGGGAGTCGGTCGTGGGCTCGCTGGCGAACACGTCGATGGCTGCGCCGCCGACCTGGCCGGAGCGGATCGCATCGGCGAGGGCGTCCTCGTCGATCACGCCACCCCGGGCCACGTTGACCACCCGGATGCCGGGCTTGGCCTTGGCGAAGAAGTCGGCGTCGAGCAGGTTCACCGTCTCGGGCGTCTTGATCAGGTGGAGGGTGATGAAGTCGGACCGGGCGGCGAGGGTGTCGAGGTCCACGACGTCGACGCCCACCCGACGGGCCCGCTCGTCGGTGACGTAGGGGTCGTAGGCGATGACCTTCATGCCGAAGGCGTTGGCCCGCTGCGCCACCAGCGTGCCGATCCGGCCGAAGCCGATGATGCCGAGGGTCTTGTCGGCCAGCTCCACGCCCGTCCACTTGCTGCGCTCCCAGCGGCCCTCCTTCAGCGACCGGTTGGCCGCCGGGATGTTGCGGGCCTGGGCCAGCAGCATCGCCATCGTGTGCTCGGCCGTGGAGAGGGTGTTCGATTGGGGGGCGTTGACGACCATGACGCCGCGCTCGGTGGCCGCCTCGGTGTCGACGTTGTCGAGGCCGATGCCGGCCCGCCCGACCACCACCAGGTCGGTGCCCGCCTCGAGCACCTCGCGGGTCACCGTCGTCGCCGAGCGGATGATCAGGGCGTGGGCGCCCTTCACCGCGCCGAGCAGATCCTCCGGGGACAGCCCCAGCTGGATGTCGACGTCGTGGCCGGCATCACGCAGCTTCTGGAGCCCGTTGTCGGCGATCTCTTCGGTGACGAGGATGCGTGCCATCGCCGTCGAGTCTCGCGGTTGGCTCCCGCCATCCGGAAACGACCTCCCCCGGTTCTGGCAGTGCTGCCGTAGCAGGGGCCGCTCTCAGCTCGAGCGGGCTCGGAGCTCCTCGTAGGCCAGGCCGAACCGCTCGAGCTCCTGCTCCCCCGACGGGAACAGCGCCTCGGTGGTGCGGGCCCGGCTGAGCTCGAGCTCGAACCCGACGTCGGCTTCGTCGAACGATGCCACGAGCAGCCCGTCTCCCGAGAAGCTCTCGAGCACCGTGTGCTCGGCGACGACGTGACCGCCGAGGTCGCGCACCAGGTCGATGCAGCGCTGGTGGGTCTGCGGGTCACCGGAGATGGTGTGGTGGTGGGTCGACACGACCACGAACCGGATCCGCCCGTCGCCGATGAGCCCGCGGCACGACGCCAGCACGGCCAGCTCGGCGCCCTGGATGTCGAGGTGCAGCACGTCGATGTAGTCGAGGTCGTGGTCGGCGGCCAGCGTCGGGACGCTGCGCACCGGGACGTGGTGGACCGTGCCCGGGTGGTTCCACGACGGCAGCTCGAGGATCTCGTCGTCCGATGCCCCGCCGGCCGCCGCCACGAAGCCGATGTCCACGCCGTTGATGGCAGCCGTCTTGCGTCCGACCTCGAGGTGCTCCGGGTCGGGTTCGCACGCCACGGCGGTCCCGCCGGGAACGACTTCAGGAACCAGGTGGAGTAGTAGGCCCAGAAGCAGCCCAGCTCCACGATGACCGGGTCCGGTCGCTCGATGCGCTCGAGCACCCGGGCGAAGGCCAGCTCCTCCTGGGGCTCGTGGTGGCCGTGCAAGGTGGCGATGATCTCGGCCATCCACTCGCCGAAGTACCCGAGGTGGGGCACGTCGACGCCGTTGTGCATGCGCTGGACCGGACCGTGCGGGCTCTCGAAGACCTGACCTGCACCCTGCACCTTCGGGAGGGCGTCGGCGTCGCGGCACGACACGGTCAGGGCGACCCGACCCGCGGTGTCGAGCCGAGCCCCGACCGCCTGGAGCACCTCGGTGGCGGTCGGTGCCGGGGGCGCTCCGGGGGCACGGTCGTCGATCGGGGTGAGCAGCCGGCGCTTGGCCTCGCGCAGCGTCGATCGGGGGTGACGGACGGCGTGGCGCAGGTCGGGCATGGGCCGAGGAGGCTACGTGCTACATGTCGACTGCCAGAACGGAGGGCGCTGGGCGGTGAGCAGGCCTTCGCACCGGACGGCCTCCCGGCGGAGCCGTCTACGCCTCTGGCGGTCCGAGGAACTCGGTCATCGTGACCTGTCCCTCCTCGGCCACACCCTCCCGCGTGAAGACGACCCGCACCGTGCGCCACAGGACCTTCAGGTCGAGCAGCACGCTGCGGTTGTCGACGTACCAGACGTCCATCTCCAGCCGCTCGGCCCACCCAGCGGTGTTGCGGCTGTTGACCTGCGCCCAGCCGGTGATCCCGGGCCGGACCTCGTGCCGTCGGGCCTGGCGGGGGGAGTAGCGCTCGAGGTACTTCGTCGGCAGCGGTCGGGGCCCGACCAGGCTCATCTCGCCTCGCACGACGTGCACCAGCTCGGGCAGCTCGTCCAGCGAGGTCGAGCGCAGGAACGAGCCGAACGGTGGCAACCGCTGCTGGTCGGGCAGGAGCTCGCCATCGGCGCCGCGCTCGTCGGTCATGGTCCGGAACTTGGCGAGGACGAACGGGCGCCCGCCGAGCCCGGCTCGCTCCTGGCGGAACAGGACCGGCGACCCCAGCCGCACGCGCACGAGGAGCGCCACGACGGCCAGGACCGGTGACAGCACCACGAGGGCGGCGCCGGCGACGACGACGTCGAACGTCCGCTTGGCGAGCACGGGTACGGGCTCTCAGGTGGCGGCGGGGGCCGGTGAAATCCCGACGTCGGAGCGCGTGGTCGTCTCGACCTGCAGCGCCCGGGTCCGGTCGAGCAGGCCGGCGAGGATGGCCAGGCCCAGCACGGGGGTGGCGATGCGCATCATCCAGGTGGACTCCGCCAACAGCGCGACCACGAAGACGGCCAACCCGGCGTTCATCCCCAGGAACACGAAGCGGTCGAGCTGGGGCCAGCGGGTTCGTCCCCCCGTGGCCACGAGGTGCAGGCCGAACAGGGCGTTGGTCACCACGCCGACGAACATCGTGTGGTCGAGGGCGAGGATCTGGTGCACACCGACCACGTCGATGTCGCCGCCGTTGGCCCCCACCAGGTAGTTGAGGAAGATGATGTTCACGATGATGGCGAAGGCAGCGGCCGCCGCGTAACGGCCCGGTGCCCGATCGCCCCACACCACGGCCCGCAGCTCCGGCCACAGCCGCTTGAAGAAGATGCCCACGCCCGCCAGCTCGATGATGGTGGCCAGCGGGGGCAGCGGGTCGATGTCGAGGAGCAGTCCCACCATGAGCAGCACGCCGCCGATGAAGGGCAGGCCCATCTGCGCCCAGCCCAGCCGGCCGGCCCGCCCCGTGGCCGTGCCCCGCAGGCCCCACTCGGCCAACGCCATGCCGACCGGGACGAGGAAGCCCACCACCATCGTGGCCGGGTGGGCGTCGTAGCCGCCGTCGGCGACCACATCCCGGCCGGTGGCCATCTCGGTGGCGACGAGCACGCCGATGATGGCGCCGACCACCGAGGTGGCGACGGCGGCGAGGAACCCGAGGCGGACGGTGCTGACCTCGATGCGCCGGGCTCGGACGACGACCCACGCCAGGGCGGACACGATGACGACCATGGCCAGGCCACCGAGCACCGCCCGTGGGTCCTGGTTGGTGAACGCGAAGGTGATGGCGAACACCGGGAGCACCACCACGGTGGCTCGGCCCAGCCACCGGCCGGCGCGGACCTCGCCCACGCTGGCCGATGTGCCGAACAGCCACAGGCACGCCGCGATGACGCTCGTGGTGATCCAGCCGAGCGTCCCGGCGTGGACGTGGGACAGCAGCACGTTGCGGTCGAAGTCGACGATGTCCGTGCCGTTGAGGATCCCGATGACCACGGTCCACACGAACACGACCATCGCCACCTGCAGGAGGAGCTTCACCTCCCGCCCCAGTGGATGCGCTCCACCGACGACCGCGTCCGCGCCCATCACTCGCCCTCCCCTGGGTCCGCCCCGTCGGCATCGACCCCGACGCCGATGATACGCCTGCGGGGTGGGGCTGTCAGCGGACCGCGTCCCGATACCGCCAGCGGTTCACGAGGTCGCGCACGTCGTTCTCCAGCCGCATGCCGCCTCGGACCTTGCGCTCGAAGAACTCCATGCCGTCCGACGTCTGGATGGGTGACCGGGTGAGGCGGTGGAGATCGGATCCCGTCCACGGGTTCGGACGGGTGCGGCCGATGGTGGCCGTGCGGAAGCGCTTGCGGACCTCGTGCTCGTTCTGCGGGCTGCCGAGCAGCGCCTTGGGATAGGCGAAGTGGATGGGCGTGACCCCGAGGTGCGACTCCACCATGGCGATCGACCGGTCGAGCTCGTGGGCGGCGTCCCCTGCCGGGATGCGGTCGAGCAGGGCGTGGGTGTGGGTGTGGGAGCCGATGTCGACGAGCCCGGAGGCCACGATCTCCTTCGCTGCGTCCCACGTCAGAGCGACACCGTCGTCTGGGAACGGGAGCTGGCGATCGATGAAGTCGGTGGCCAGGTAGTAGGTGGCGGGCACGCCATGGCGCTCGAGCACGGGAAGGGCCTCGTCGACGAAGTCGGCGGTGCCGTCGTCGAAGGTGACCACGACGTGGGGCCGGTCGTCGGCCGGCGCCTCCCCCGCCTCCAAGAGCTCGGCCGCATCGGTGAGCGACACGGGGCGGCACCGCTCGGCGAGGAACGCCATCTGCTCGTCGAACAGCGACGTGGGCAGGTCGACGCTCACCGGGGTGCGGGCCCCGACCCGGTGGTAGATCAGGATCGTGATGCCGGCGGCTGCCGGTCGCAGGCGGTCGTGGACGATGGTCGCTCGCTTGAGCGAGGCGGAGGCCTTCCCCATCAGCGCAGGACGGCGATGACGGCGCCAGCGAGCGAGATGTTGAGGCCCATGATCACGGCGAGGTGCGCCCGCAGCTTGCCGTTGACGTCCGCTCGCAGCTCGTGCATGTCGCCACGCAACGTCGCCGTGAGCAGGTCCAGGTCGCGCTTGGTCGCGACGTCGGCCCATCCCGTCGGGGGAAGGTGCGCCATCAAGGTCTCCGCCACCTGTTCGCCGGCGTTGTCGATGAGCCACTTGTGCAGCTCGTACCGGTCGTGCTCGCTGATCGCCACGTCACCGTCTCCAGGGTATTCCTCCGGTGGAGCGCCATCCGCTCGAGTGCACCGTGGGTGCTGCCACCGAACCTACGGATGACGTCTGACACCTACGCTCGCCGCCGCATGCCGAAGCTGCTCCACGTCACCACCACCGACATCAGCCTGGAGCTGCTCCTCGGGCCGCAGCTGCGTGCGTTCCAGGCCGCCGGCTACGACGTGCACACCGCCTCGGCACCCGGTCCGTACGTGCCGACCCTCGAGGCCGACGGCATCGTGCACCACCCCCTGCGCCACGCCACCCGGGCGACCGACCTGCCCAGCGACGTCAAGGCGCTGCTCGAGCTCTACCGCCTCTTCCGGCGGCTCCGCCCCGACGTCGTCCACACGCACAACCCCAAGCCCGGCGTCTACGGACGCATCGCCGCCCGAGCGGCCCGGGTGCCGCTGGTGGTGAACACCCAACACGGCCTCTACGCGCAGCCGCAGGACCGGTGGGCTCGCAAGCTCCCCGTGTACGTGCTCGAGCGGATCGCCGCCCTGTTCTCCCACGCCGAGCTGGTGCAGAACGAAGAGGATGCCGCCACATTGCTGCGACTCCGGGTGCCGCGGAGCAAGGTCCAGGTCCTCGGCAACGGCATCGACCTCGACCGGTTCAAGCCCGACCCCGCCGTCCGGGCCGACGTTCGAGCCGAGCTCGGCATCGACGACGACAGCATCGTCGTCGGCGCCGTCGGCCGACTCGTCTGGGAGAAGGGCTATGCCGAGCTCCTCCAGGCAGCCCGCTCGATCCTGGCCACCCGCGACGACGTCGCCTTCGTCATCGCGGGCCCGTTCGACCCGGACAAGGGCGATCCGCTGTCGAGCGACGACGTCGCCGCCGCCGAGGCCGCCGGCGTCCGCTTCCTCGGCCACCGCGACGACCCGGAGCGGCTCTACCAGGCCTTCGACGTCTACGTCCTGGCCAGCCACCGGGAGGGCTTCCCCCGCTCCGCCATGGAAGCCGCCGCCACCGGACTGCCGATCGTCGCCTGCGACATCCGGGGCTGCCGCCAGGTCGTCGACCACGCGATCACCGGCCTGCTCGGGCCGGTGCGTGACGCGGCTGCGCTCCAGACGGACATCGAGCGGCTCCTCGACGACCCCGACCTCCGGCGCTCGATGTCGGCGGCGGCGCTGGTCAAGGCGAAGGCCGACTTCGATCAGCAGACGGTCATCGATCGCACCCTGTCGACGTACGCCCGGAGCTGACGGTCCTCAGCCCATACCACCGAGCAGGGAATGGAGATGCTGGCGGTCAGCCAGCAGACGGACGACGTCGAGGTGATCGTCACGCTCGAGGTAGAACCAGCCGCAGGAGAACCCAGCAACCCCGACCCGACGCAGGCCTGGGACCTCGATGAGCTCGCCGATGGCGGGTGAGCCGATGCCCGGCATCGACCCGGCGGAGCGGAGCGCATCCGTCGCAGCAGCGAAGAACCGGCGACCGAGCTCACCGCCACCGGCCTCCACGTAGTAGCGAGCTCGCTCGACCAGGTCTTCGCCGGCGAGGGGACGCAGCTCCGCCGGCTTCACTCGGCGGGCCCGAAGACCCGCTCTCGCAGCTCGGCGAGGTAGACCTCGTCGAGCCGGCGCGGCTCTCCCGAAGCGAGCCCATCAGCGATCAACGACCGGAGACGCTGGGCAGCTTGATCGCGACGATCTCGGCGGATGAGGTCACGCAGGTACTCGCTGGTGTTGCCGAACTCGCCGGACCCGACGCGCTCGTCGATGTACTCCCGGAGCTCCTCCGGGATGGCGAAGCTCATCGTGTTCTTGCTCACCGGTCCAGCGTGCGCCCGGTATCAACTGTTGTCAACCGTGCTGGTCGCCGACCTGGCAACCCATCGGGCCCACGGCCGGGTACGACTGGTGCGACCATGTTCGCCCGCCTCCCTCCTCTTGCGCGCCTCGCGCTCGTCGCCCTCGTGCTGATCGCGCTGGCGTGGGCGATCTTCGGCCGATCCGTCGACGAGATCGCCGTGGTGCCGGACACGACGGACACCACCGAGCCGTCCGTCTTCGAGCCGCTGCCGACCAGCGACGCCGGGGTGGTCCTCGTCGATGATCTGGTGCTCCCCGTCACCGGCGGTGAGGAGGGCGCCTGGACCGTCCTGACCCCGTGCGCCAACACAGCGACCGTCGATGGTGAGCTGCTCACCGGCGCCCACGTCGTGATCGACCCCGGCCATGGTGGACGGGAGACCGGTGCCATCGGTCCGAGCGGTGTGGTCGAGGCCGAGTTGAACCTCGACGTGGCGCTGAAGGCGAAAACCCTCCTCGAGCAAGAGGGCGCGACGGTTGCGCTGACCCGGACCGACGACACCCGGGTCACCCTCGAGACCCGCGCCGCCATCGCCCAGGCGCTCGATCCGCTGCTGTTTATCTCGATCCACCACAACGGCGGCCCCACCCGCACCGCCGACCAGCCGGGCGTGCAGGTGTACCACCAGCACCAGACACCGGAGTCGGCCCGCTTCGCCGGCGTCCTGTTCGAGCACCTGCAGGAGGCCCTGGCACCGTTCTCCGAGACCTGGTCCGGCGGCAACGCCACCGGCGTGCGGTCCCGCTTGGGCGAGGACGGCGGCGACTTCTACGGCGTGCTGCGCGGTTCGGAGGGCGTGCCGGCAGTGCTGGCCGAGGCGCTCTACATGTCCGACGAGCCCGAGGCCACGCTCCTGCTCGACGACGACGTGCGCGATGCCGAGGCCCAGGCCATCGCCGACGCCGTCGTCGCCTGGCTCGAGTCGCCGTACGCGGGCAGCGGCTACCTGCCGCCGCTTCAGGCCAGCGAGTCCGCTGGGGGTGGTGGCGGGCCCGAAGGGTGCGAGGATCCCGAGGAGCTCAGGATGCCGGCGTGAACCCCAGGACCCGCCCGTAGAAGGCGAGCTCTGCTTCCAGCACGGCGATCACGGTCTCGGACTTCCGGAAGCCGTGCTGCTCGCCCTCGAAGGCGTGGTACTCGACGGTGACGCCCTTGGCCTTCAGCGCCTCCACGACCATCTCGGACTGGTTGGGCGGGACGATCTCGTCCTCGAGGCCCTGGAACACGATGAGCGGCGAGTCGAGCCGGTCGACGTGGTTGATCGGCGACCGCTCGTCGTAGATGGCCTTGGCTTCCGGGTAGGGGCCGACGAGGCCGTCGAGGTAGCGGGACTCGAACTTGTGGGTCTCCTCGGCCAGCGCCGTCAGGTCGGCCACGCCGTAGGAGGAGGCGCCGGCGGCGAACACGTCGGACTGGACCAGGGCGGCCAGCACGGTGAACCCGCCCGCCGAGCCGCCCCGGATGCAGAGCCGCGCCGGATCGGCGAGCCCCTGCTCGGCCAGGTGGGTCGCGGCGGCGACGCAGTCCTCGACGTCGACGATCCCCCAGCTGCCCTGCAGCAGCTCCCGGTAGGCACGGCCGTAGCCGGTCGAGCCGCCGTAGTTCACGTCGACGAGGGCGAAGCCCCGGCTCGTCCAGTACTGCTTGGCCAGGTCGAGGCGGCCACGGGCCATGGCCGTCGGCCCGCCGTGGATCAGCACGAGGAGCGGCGGCGCCTCACCCTCCGGCGCGTCCACCTCGGGGTTCGCCGGCGGGTAGTAGAGCGCGTGCGCCGTGCGCTCCCCGTTCGGCCCGGACGGGAACGACACCGGCTGGGCCACGGAGAACCAGACCGGATCGAGACCGAGGTCGCGAGCCGGCCGCAGGATCACCGGCGTCCCGGCCACCGGGGCGTTCACGTCCCCCTCGATCGGCACCTCCACGACCTCCGCCTCGCGGTCGAAGCTGGCGCCGACGAAGACCACCGACGTGGTGCGAACCGCGATCGAAGCGATCTCCGTGTACGGCAGCTCCAGGTCGGTGACCGAGCCGTCGAGGCCGAGCACCGCGAGGTGGTCGAGCCCCTCGCTGGCGTAGGCGAACACCATCCGACCGTCGGCCAGGAACCCGTAGCGGGACATGCCGAACACCCACTGGGGCGTGCCGATCTCGGCCTCGAGCGTCGTCCGCGCCTCGATGTCGCCGTCGGCGGTGACGGCGTAGACGTTCCACCAACCGGTGTCCCGGTCGGACAGGAAGTGGAGCTCGCCGTCATCGCGGAAGACGGGCTGGATCACCGACTCGCCCGGCCCACCGGCGACGACGACGGTCTCACCGAGCCGGACCTCACCATCGACGACCTCGATCGCCGCTGCGCACAGCTCGGTGGAGTCCCACGGCATGTTCGGGTGGTCCCACCGGATCCACACCAGCTGCATGCCAGAGGGCGACAGCCGAGGGTTGGCGACGAAGTCGGGGCCGCTCACCAGCACCTGGGGTTTGGCCGAGCCGTCGATCGGCAGGGCCACGATCTCGTTGACCGCCTCGCCGCCGGTGTCGTGCCGCTCCCGCACGCAGATCAGGAAGTCGCCGAGCCGGCGCATGTCGGCGTACCGGTAGGCGCCCGGGGTCGGCGGCTCGGGCGTGATGGGTTCCGGGGCGCCACCTCGGAGCGACAACCGGTGCAACCGCTGGTCCGTCCAGTTCGTGAAGTACAGCCAGCCGTCGTCGACCAGCCACGCTCCCCCGCCGTACTCGTGCACCCGGGTGCGGGCGCTGAACCCCTCGGGCAGCAGGTCGTGGTTCACACCGTCCGGCGTGCGCCGCACCACCTGCACCCGCCCACCCTCAGCAGGACGCAGCTCGCTCCAGCAGACGTCGGACCCGTCGAGGAGCACCTCGCCGAGGCCGACAGAGGCGGTGACGACCAGGTCGGGCGTGATCGGCGAGGGCCACTCGCCGTGGGGGACGGTCGGGCGGGAAGCCATGGTCCGACCGTACGTGCTCGGCGCCCCACGCGGACGGTGGGGTCAGAACAGCTCGATGTCGCCGAGGGCGAAGCTGAGGTCGCCGAGCGGCGGCACGATCGGGTTGGCCAGCGGTCGCCACGTGAGGATCGGCCCCTGCCCGGGCATGGGCACGAACCCGTGCCGGGGTGTGAGGCCGAGGGCGACGGCGTAGTCACCGCACGCCCGCACCATGCGGAACACCGCCGCCGGGTCGGGCTCGTCGGAGAGCCAGTCGACGATGGCCACCTCCCGCAGCAGCCCCCGACGCCGCACTCGGAACACGGCGTGGCCGCCCTTCACCTCGACCGCCCGGTAGTGCAGCGGCTCGAACCTGTACCGCCACCGCAGGTACTCCGGCGTGCGGGGCGTCGCCCAGGAGGCCGGCTCCGGCGCCCGAGCCACGTCGGCCACGGCGGACGCCGGCTCGCCGTAGGTGACCGGCTCGGACCACTTCTCCGCCGGCACGCGAGCCCTGGCCATGCGCG
>JBKHVG010000019.1:0-66425 GCA_046570205.1 Acidimicrobiia bacterium | reverse complement strand
CCTCGGGCACCGGAGCGGTCGGCACCACGGTGGCCGAGGACGGGGTGGTCGTCCACGTGGCCGAGGACGGCACCGTCACGGTCGCCGTGACCCCCGCGCAGGCCACGCGGGTGGTGGCCGCGCTGGCCGGCGGGCTGGTGGCGCTGGCGCTCGTGGGGTGACCCTCAGGAGTTGAAGCCGGCGGCCGCCAGGGCGATCACGGCGGCACCGGCCACGAACCGGTACCCGGCGAAGGGCCCGAACGTGCGCGTCTGCACGAAGCGGATCGTGCCCCACACGGCGGCGAACCCGGTGACCGCGCTGGTGACCATGCCGACCAGGAAGGGCGTGACGAACTCGGACGGGATGCCGCCCTCGCCCAGCACGTCGAGCAGCTTGTAGACGCCGGCGCCGCCGATGATCGGCAGGCTCATGAGGAACGAGATGCGGGCAGCGGCAGCCCGGTCGAACCCCAGCCATCGGGCCACCGTGATGGTGACGCCCGAGCGGGACACGCCGGGCTGGAGCGCGGCGGCCTGCCCGAGGCCCATGGCCAGGGCGTCGCGCAGGGTGAAGGCGGTTCCTTCCCGCTCGCCGCCGAGCCGGTCGGCCCACAGGAGCAGGAGCCCGCCCGCGACGAGCATCACACCGATCAACCAGAACTCGTCGTCGAGGGCCTCGATGGCGTCGTTCAGCAGGAACCCCGTGATGGCGGCCGGCACGGCCGAGACGAGCAGCAACCAGGCGATGCGGCCCTCGGGGCTCGGGTCGGCGCGGTTGGCCGGCACGACCAGGCGCAGGCCCTCCCGCCCGAACACGACGATGTCGCGCCAGAAGTAGGCGACGGCGCCGGCGAGGGTCCCGATGTGCAGGGCGACGTCGAAGGCCTTGGCGAGGGAGTCGTCGCCGGCGAAGTCGTTCCAGTCGAAGAGCCAGGGGACGAGGGCGAGGTGACCCGACGACGAGATCGGGATGAACTCGGTGAGGCCCTGGACGATCCCGAGGACGATGGCGTGGAGGAGGGGCATGGGCGGGATCGTTCTGGCCTACGAGAACCCCTGCCGGTGCGGGGATGTGCAGGCCAGAACGGGAGGGACCGTTCTAGCGCCCCGAGAGGGACACGCCGGGGACCAGGAGCGTCACGCCGCCGGTGCCGCCCGGTTGCCACTCGACATCGGCACCGACGTGGGAGACGTCGAGCAGGAGCCGCTGCAGGGTGCTGGCCAGCGTGGCTTCCTTGATCGGCTCGGCCCGTTCGCCGCCCCGCACCCGGATGCCCTCGACCGACACGGAGAAGTCGCCGGAGATGGGGTTGACGCCGGAGTGGATCCCGCCGAGCGACGAGGCGAGGACGCCGTCGTCCACCGTGGCCAGGAGCGAGTCGAGGTCGCCGTCGCCCGGTTCGACGGTGAGCGCACGGGCCCCGATGCCCGGACGGCTGCTGTAGCCCCGAGCCGCCGAGGCGGTGGAGGTGGTTCCGGCCCGTCGAGCGGAGTGCGTGTTGTGCAGGAACCCCTGCAGCACGCCCTGGTGGAGCAGGGGGACCCGGCGGGTCGCCAGCCCCTCGTCGTCGTAGGGCTCGGCGCCGAGGGAGTCGGGGTTGGTGGGGTCGTCGACGATGGTGAGCAGCGAGCTGCCCACCTGCTCGCCGACGCGGGTGGCGAAGGGGCTGCGGCCCTTGGCCACGGCCTCGCCGCTGAGCATGCCGGACACGATGCCGAGCACCGTGGCGGTGAGCCGGGGCTCGAGGATGAGGGTGACCACGGCCGACTCCGGCTTGACGGAGCCGATCTTGGCGACCAGCCGCTCGATGGCGTCGGTGGCCGCCTCGTCGAGGGACAGCTCGTCGATGGCGCGGCCGACCGACATGCCGCCGGCGATCACGGAGGCGTCGCCGTCGTCGGCCAGCGCCGAGACCGACACGTAGGCGATCGTGGAGCGGCCGCTCACCGAGATCCCGGTCGACGTGGCGACGGCGTAGGCGCCCTCGGCGTCGGTGTAGGTGGCGGCGCGCACGCCCTTCACCCGCGGGTCGGCTCCCAGGACCATGCGCTCGAGCTCGATCGCCATGGCGACCTTGTCCTCGACCGGCGTGGCGAGGACCGCCTCGCGGTGGACGTCGAGGCTGGTGGCGGCGACCCCGTCGGGCTCGGCCAGGCCGGCCCACTCGTCGGGCTCGGCGAACGGCAGGTTGTCCCGGGCCTCGGCCAGGGTCTCGGCCACGATGTCGTCGTCCAGCGTGCCGGCGTAGGCGAACCCGGTGCGGCCGTCCTTGATGACCCGGATGCCGATGCCGGCGGCGCCCGCCTGCGTGAGCGACTCGACCTGGCCCTGGTAGGCGTCGACCGACGTGTTGGTGCCCTGGCTGACGTAGGCCTCCACCTGCTCCCCGGGCCCGGCCTGGGCGGCGACACGGTCGGCGAGGGCCAGCAGCGCCTCGACGTCGGTCCCGGTGCGGGGCTCGGCCGACGCGCTCAAGACATGCCGCCGATGGTGAGCTGCGCGACCCGCAGGGTCGGGCACCCATCGCCCACCGGCACGCCCTGCCCGTCCTTGCCGCACGTGCCCGGGCCACCGAAGGCGAAGTCGTCGGCGATGACCTCGATGTCCTGGAGGCACTGGGGACCGTTGCCGATGAGGTTGCCCTCGCGGATCGGCTCGGTGATCTCCCCACCCTCGATCAGGTACGCCTCCTGCATGCCGAAGACGAAGTCGCCGGATGCGGTGTTCACCTGCCCGCCGCCGAGCTTGGCCACGTAGACACCGTGGTCGGTGCCGGCGATGACGTCGTCGCGGCTGGCCGTGCCGTTCTCCAGGAACGTGTTGGTCATGCGGACCATCGGCAGGTGCTTGTAGGACTGCCGTCGGCCGTTGCCGCTGAGCGCCCGGCCCTCCTTGCGGCTGCGCAGGAAGTCCCACATGTAGTCGGTGAGGACGCCGTCCTGGATGAGCACGTTGCGCTGGCCGGGCGCGCCCTCGTCGTCGATACCGGAGGCACCCCACTCCTCGGCGATGGTGCCGTCGTCCACGAGCGTCACCAGCGGGCTGGCCACCAGCTCACCGACGCGGCCGGCGTAGACGGAGGCTCCCTTGTCGACCAGGTCCTTCTCGAGGCCGTGCCCGCACGCCTCGTGGAACAGGACCCCACCCGACCCGGCGCCGATCACGACCGGCAGCTGGCCCGACGGGGCGGGGCGGGCCCGCAGCTTGGTGATCGCCATCTGGGCCGCTTCGGCGGCGAAGTCGTCGATGTCGATGCGGTCGAAGAGCTCCCAGCCGATGGTGAGGCCGGTGGACTTGCGGCCGGTCTGCATGCCGGTGTCGCCGGTGGCCACCGCGCTCACCGAGAACAGGGTGCGGACCTGGTCGTCGCCGGTGAGCAGCCCGTCGCTGTTGGCGACCAGGATGCGGCGGCGGGAGCCGGCGACCGAGGCGGTGACCTGGGAGATCTCGCGGGCGAAGGCCCGCGCCGCCTCGTCGGCCTGGCGCAGGGTGGCGACCTTGTCGGCCTTCGGCACGTCGTCGGGCAGCACGGCGACCGTGCTCGGGTGGGTGACGTCCCGGCGGGTGAGCGCCACCTCGCGCACCCCTCCCCCGCCCTCCCGGGCCGCGGCGGACGCCGCTTCGGCCGCGGTCAGGAGGCCCTGCTCGCTGAGGTCCGCGGTGTGCGCGAAGCCGGTGGTCTCCCCGACCACGACCCGGATGCCGGCGCCGCGGTCACGCCCCGAGCTCAGCTGCTCGACCCGACCGTCGTCGAGGGTGGCGCTGCCGCTCTGCTTGTCCTCGACGAAGACCTCGGCGAACTCGCCGCCGGTCCGCAGGGCTCGGGCCAGCACACGCTCGAGCGTGGGTTCCTCGATCACTTCGTCCTCCAGGGGTCGCGAGCAGGCCGCGGCCGATGTGACGCCGGCCGACCCGAAGGACGTAGCGTACCGACGTGCCCCTCCAGACCGGCCTCTGCGCCACGGTCGAGATCGTCGTGAGCGACGACGACACCGCCATCGCCATCGGGTCCGGATCGGTCCCCGTCCTCGCCACCCCCCGCCTCGTCGCCCTCTGCGAGCAGGCGGCGGTCGCCGCCATCGACGGTGAGCTGGCGGACGGATCCACGTCCGTGGGCATGCGCGTCCAGGTCGACCACCTCATGCCCACGTCCGTGGGAGCACCGGTCACGGCCGAGGCCACGCTGGAGAAGATCTCGGGTCGCCGGCTGACCTTCACCGTGTCGGCGTCGGACCACCGGGGCCTGATCGCCGCCGGCCGCGTCACCCGGGTCGTGGTGGACGTCGAGCGGTTCATGGAGAAGGCGCACTAGCGACGAGCGCCAGCCACGTGGCGGTCAGAGGCCGCCGAGGAAGTCGAGCATCACGGCGCGCCAGGCGTCCGGGTTCTCGAACTGCGGCGAGTGCCCGGCGTCGGGGATGACCTCGAGGCGGGCGCCGGGCACGGCCGCGGCCATCGCCTTCGACGGTCGCACGAAGGGCCGGTCCTGCTCGCCCACCACGACCAGCGTGGGTACCGACAGGTCGGCGAGGTGCTGGAGGCGGTCGACCTGGTCGATCATCTGGCCGATCATCGATGCGTACATCGCCGGGGAGGAGCCAAGGAACTTGCGGTCGCCCTCCTCGCGGTAGCCGGGCCGCTCGACCAGCAGCCGCTCGTGGGCGGGCGTACCGAGCGGGGCCTCGCCTTCGAGCGCGTCCATGGCCTCCTTCACGGCCGCCATCCCGCCGCCCCGGACGATCTCGGCACCGAGCATCGCCAGCTCGGGGTCGATGTGGAGGGGGCCGTGCGTGGTGTCCATGAGGATCAGCCCGTCGAGCGCCTCGGGACGCCGGGCCGCGGCGACCTGGGCGATCATGCCGCCCATCGAGTGGCCGAGCAGGACGAGGCGGTCCCAGCCGAGCGCGTCGACCAGCGACCACAGGTCGCCGGCGAAGTGCTCGAAGGAGTAGTCGGACTCGTCCTCGGGGTGCCAGGAGTCGCCGTGGCCCCGGAGGTCGGGGGCGACCACCCACCAGCCGGCCTGGGCCAGCGCGTCGAGGTGGTCGGCGAAGTCGATCCGCCCACCTGTGAAGCCGTGCACCAGGAGCAGGCCGCGACCGCCCACCCCGACCTCGTCGATGGTCACGTGCTCGCCGTGCCCGATGTCGATCACCCGAGTCGCCATCGGCACATGGTGACCCACGCCCGGCTCCGGGGCGCGTCACCAGCGCAGCACACCGGGCAGGTCGGCCACGTCGACTGCACCATCGGGGATGTCGATGGTGGTGGTGGGCGGCAGCGGCCGGCGCCGGTGGACCATGGGCCGCTCGATCCCGGCCACGGTGAGGTGGGCCTCGTCGTCCCCGACGTCGTCCACCGCCAGGACCTCGTGGCCGGCGACGATCTGGCCGACGACGATCTCGCCGGGGTCGGGGATCGGCACGCGCCCCTCGGCCACGACCTCTGGGACGTCGCCGCCGGCGGCCTCGATCTGGCGCAGGTCGAAGTGGATCCACTCCGCATCGACGAGCTCCTCGCGTGCGCTCGGGTGGACCCACCACCAGTGCTCGTCATCGGTGAAGACGTGACGGGCGGCGTGGCCGGCCGGCGTGTCCACCACGAGCTCGCGAGTGCCGGCAGCGTCGACCGTCCACGTCGTCTCGATGATCGTGTCGCCGGACCCGTCGGGGAGCGGGCCGAGGTCGACGGCGATGGACACCTGGTACGGGCCATCGGCGTGGCGGCCGGCGGCCGACCCGGGGTGCGGACCGGGCTCGACATCGGCCGACGCCGGATCGACGGCGGGTGGAGCCGCGGTGGCGCTCGGGCCGGCGGCGCTGGTCCCGCAGCCGGCGAGCAGCAGGGCGCCGAGCACGAGCGAGGCGGCCCGGAGGGGACGCGTGGGTCGGTGGATGGACACGGAGGGGACCTCCCGGATCGACCGGCCGCAGCCGGAATCGACGGGTGGCGTGAGGTCGACCACCGAACCGGATCGGAGCGTACCCGGACGACGGCGGGGTGGGTCGTGTCGCCGCGAGGTCGGGCCGTAGTGTGGCCGGCGTGCGGGGACCGAGGCAGACGGGCGCATGACCGCCGGCACCATCCCCCACCACGACGACGCCGAGCCGTCCGACGCCCGCGTCGCCGCCCACCGGCTGCGGTGGTGGCGCGAGCTGCTGTACGTGGCCGTCTTCTACGCCATCTACTCCTGGGTGCGGAACCTCTTCGGCTCACAGGGGACGGGGGAGGACATCGACGCCTCCGTGGCCTTCGAGCACGCCCGCCAGATCATCGACCTCGAGCGCACGCTGGGCCTGTACTTCGAGGCCAGCCTGCAGCGCTGGTACCTGGACCTGCCCGCCATGGGGCTCATCCGGGTCTGGAACATCTTCTACGGGACCGCGCACTTCGTGGTCACCGCCGGCGCCCTGCTCTGGCTGTACCGGAGCGACAAGGCCCGCTACCCCCGGTGGCGCAACACGCTGCTGGTCACCACGGCGGTCGCCATCGTCGGCTTCGCCAGCTACTCCTTGATGCCGCCCCGGCTCCTCGACGATCCCGGCAAGTACGGCGCGTGCCGCCTCTACGCACCCGAGGCGGCGTTCTCGGCGACGCCCGGCGACAAGTCGGTCGAGGGCTGCGACCGCTACGGCTACGTCGACACGCTGGCCGTCCACGGCGGGTGGATCTCCTTCGACGACGAGAAGGCGGCCGGGCTCACCAACCAGTACGCCGCCATGCCGTCCATGCACATCGGCTGGTCGGTGTGGTCGGCGCTCGTGCTGATCCCGATGATGCGCAGGGGGTGGACCCGGGCGCTGGCGTGGGGCTACCCGTTCCTCACGCTGTTCACCATCATCGTGACCGCCAACCACTACTGGATCGACGCGATCGGCGGCCTCGCCGCCCTCGCCGTGGGCGCCACGGTCGCCCGCTGGCTCACGGCGCGGTTCCAGGCCCGCCAGACCCGACGCCTCCCCGCCACCACGGCATAGCCGCCGTCGGGAGGCGGCCCGTTCAGCCCACCCAGGTGACGGGGGGCCCGTGGTACCCGGTGGTGGCGAGCAGCGCCTCGGCGGCGCGGGCGCCGGTGCCCGCCCAGGACGACATCCGCACGTCGGCCACCTCGCCGGCCGGCTCCATGCGCAGCCAGTGGACGGGGGCGTCCGGGGTGGCCCGGCGCCCGGCGGCCTCGATGGCGGCCCGGAGGCGGACGAAGGAGTCCCGGGGCAGGTACTGCAGCACGATGGAGTGGTGCACCACCGTGGCCAGGCCGGGGGTCGGCTCGGCCAGCTGCTGCTCCACCCAGTCAGCCGCGTCCGCGGCGTCGACCGCGACGGGGTGCCGGCGGGCGATCTCGATGGCCGCGTCGAGGCGCTGACGGCGCTCGACCTGGTCGGGCCACAGGAACGACCGCAGGCGGACCGCGCCGGCCTCGGTGGTGGGCTCGATCGGCGCCTGGTCGCACCCGCGGCGCTGCGCCACGACCAGGTCGTCGGCCACCGCCGGCAGCGCGCCGGTCCAGGGGTCGTCGAAGACCAGGCCCTCGTCCGGCCCCCAGCGCAGCTCGTCGGGCGCCCCCGAACGTGCCCGGTACCCGTAGCGGTCCCAGCGCAGGAGGAGGCCGGCGCTGGCGCCGACCTCGAGCTGGCGGAGCGGCAGCCCGCTCTGGCGGGCGACGGCGTGGAAGCCCCCGAACAGCGACGTCGCCCGACCGACCTCGTTGGTCTGGACGCCGAGCTCCATGGCCTCGGCGATGCGGTCGTGGTGGGCCTCGACGGCGGCCAGGAACGCCGGCACGGGGTCGCCGGCGTCGGAGCCGCCGGCGGAGGGGTAGTGCTCGGCCAGCCCGGGCGCCTCGCCGGTGAGCACCAGCGCGTGCACGGCGGCGAGGAACCGGAGCGGGATGGCGTCGGCCATGGCGTTGCCCGCCCACGGCGCGAGCACGCCGGCGCACACACCCCCGGTGCGGACGTCGTCGACCATGGCGTCGATGATCCGGGCATAGAGCGCCGAACCGGCTCGCTCGCACGCCGCCCGCTGGAGGGCCAGGACGCCGGTGAGGGGCAGGTCGCGCCGTCGCTCGACCACGGGTCCGCCGCTCAGTCCGAGCGGCGCACGGGGCACACGAGCACGGAGCCCTCCATGCCCTTGAACGTGCGACGGCGGGCCCGCCCGAACGCGACGGTCGGCGGCGGGGTGCCGATGGCCGAGCGCACGTCCACCGTGGCCAGGATCTCGCCCCCCTTGGCCGAGTCGGCCACCCGGGCCGCCAGGTTCACGTCGTGGCCGATCACGTCGTCGCCGAGGAGCTCGACCTGGCCGTGGTGGAGCCCGACCCGCAGGCGCAGACCGGTGTCGTTGGTCTCACCGATCTCGAGGGCGGCGAGGACGGCGGCCTCCGCAGCCCCGAACGTGATGAGCAGGCCGTCACCCAGCTTCTTGACGATGCGCCCGCCGCGGCTGCGGATGACCGGGCCGACCGTCCGGTGGTGCTGCTCCAGCAGGTGGCGGGCCGCCCGGTCGCCCTCACGAGCGGTGAAGGAGGTGAAGCCCTCGAGGTCGGTGAAGGCAATGGTGGCGTTCTGGCGGGCGTCGCCGGTGCGGGTGTCGTCGACCTCGACGGTGAGCAGCTGGATGGCGTTGAGTCCGATGGTGGCGATGAGCGAGGGCTCCTGCTCGATCGAGCGCTCGAGGAACCGCTGGACCACGTCGAGGGAGGTGGCGGTGCGGATCGGCCGCTCGGTGGGCTGCTCCAACCACGCCCGGTCGATGAGGCCGACCTCGGCGGCACCCCGGGCGAACTCGGGGCGGTCGTTCAGCAGGGCAGCGGCCTGCTGGGTGAGGCGCCGGCGGACGGAGTCGATGGCGCTCTCGCCGCGGGCGCGGACTCCTTCCAGCGACGGCATGGTCCGAATCTAGACGCAGCCACTTCGGGGGTGACGTGGTCGATCCAGGATGGCCAGGGGTACCGTAGAGCCCTCTGAGGGCACCCTGACCGGGTCGTCCGCCACCGCCGGCCCGGCTGCTGCCGCCCCATCCCGCCCCGCCCGGAGATCCACCTCATGCTGCTCGACCGGATCAACAGCCCCGCCGACCTGCGAGGCCTCGACCTCGACCAGCTCGATGCGCTCGCTGCGGAGATCCGGACCTTCATCGTCGATGCGGTCGACGCCGCCGGCAGCGGCCACCTCGGGTCGAACCTCGGCGCGGTGGAGCTGACGCTGGCCCTCCACCGGGTGTTCGAGTCGCCCAAGGACATCCTGCTGTGGGACACGGGGCACCAGGCCTACGTCCACAAGCTCGTCACCGGCCGGCGGGACCTGTTCCCCACGCTGCGCAAGGAGGGTGGCCTCTCCGGCTACCCGAGCCGCCGTGAGTCTCCCCACGACTGGGTCGAGAACAGCCACGCCTCCACCATCGTCAGCTACGCCCACGGCCTGGCCACGGCGATGTCCCGCAACGAGATCACCGACCGTCGCATCGTGGCCGTCATCGGCGACGGTTCACTCACGGGCGGCATGGCCTACGAGGGCCTCAACAACCTGGGCCACGCCGGCTCCCGGGCCATCATCATCCTCAACGACAACGGCCGCTCCTACGCCCCCACGGTGAGCCGCCTGGGCGACAGCCTCGCCCGGCTCCGTCTCGACCCCCGCTACGTCCGCAGCCGGGCCCGGTTCGAGAAGCTGCTGCGCTCGGCGCCGCTCGTGGGCGGCCACCTCGAGCGCGGGTTCGAGGCCACCATGGCGGGCGTCCGGGACTACTTCGAGCCGCCGGCGTTCTTCGAGGACCTCGGCATCCGCTACACGGGCCCCTTCGACGGCCACGACATCGCGGGCCTGGAGTCCGCGCTGCACGACGCCGCCGAGTACGACGGGCCCATCGTCGTCCACGTGCTCACCCAGAAGGGGCGGGGCTACGCGCCGGCGGAGAACGACCCGATCAAGAACATGCACGACATGGGCTCGGTGCAGCCGGGGACCTGCGCCGCGGCCTTCGCCGAGGCCCTGATCAAGGAGGCCGAGGTCCGGTCCGAGGTGGTGGCCCTCACCGCCGCCATGCCCGACTCGACCGGCCTGCTGCCCTTCGCCGAGCGGTTCCCGGACCGCCTCATCGACGTCGGCATCGCCGAGCAGCACGCCGTCACGTCGGCCGCCGGCATGGCCATGGGCGGCCTGCGCCCGGTGTTCGCCGTCTACTCCACGTTCCTGTCCCGAGCGTTCGACCAGGTGAACCTCGACGTCGGCCTGCACGACCAGCCCGTGGTGTTCTGCCTCGACCGGGCCGGCATCACGGGCACCGACGGCCCCAGCCACCACGGCGTGCTCGATCTGGTGCTGTTCACGAAGGTGCCGAACATGACCGTCCTCGCGCCCTCGAGCTACCAGGAGATCGGGGTGATGCTCCACGACGCGCTCGACATCACCGACGGCCCCGTGCTCATCCGCTGGCCCAAGTCGGCGCCGCAGGCCGGCCCCGACGAGGTCGGTTCGGGTCTCGCGGGCCGGAAGGTCCGCCAGGGCCGCGACGTCTGCATCCTGGCCGTGGGCACGATGCTCGGGCCGGCCACCGAGGCCGCCGACGCGCTGGCCCGGGAGGGCGTGGAGGCCACGGTCTGGGACGTCCGGTGCGTGAAGCCCGCCGACCGGGACATGCTCGTGGACGCCGCCAGCCACCCCACCGTGGTCACCGTCGAGGACGGCTACCGCCACGGCGGTGCTGGCTCCCTGCTGGCGGCCGGCATCCGGGAGTGCTGCGAGGAGCAGCTGGTGCCCCGCATCGAGATCCTGGGCGTGCCGACCCGGTACATCGACCACGCCAAGGTGGAATCGATCATGGCCCGCCTCGGGCTCGACGCCGACGGCATCCGCAGCTCGGTCCACCGGGCGGTCCGGGCTCCCAGCCCCCTCTAGCTCGGAGCCGCCCGTGCCCACGGCGTCTCCCGCGGGTCGGGGAGCGACATCGTTCGCGCCCGGTCCCGGGCCCACGCGACGAGGCCCGGACCGTGGTCCGGGCCTCTCCCCCTGGTCGCCCCCACTTGGAAGGTGACAACCACCACAGCATTCCAGCCGAGCGCGCACAATGCAAGGAGAAGTGACCGCTTCGCCGGCCCCAGCCCACGATCCGCCCAGTTACGGCCGGTTACACGACTGCGGCGGCGCAGCCATCCGACCGCCGGTGGGCGGGACGGCCGGGACGATCAGCTGTAGTACGGGTTCTCGCCGGCGTCGTGGTCGGTGACGTCGATGACCTCGGTGATCTCCGGGATCGCCGCCGTGATCGACGCCGCGATGCCCTCCCGCAGGGTCATGGCCGACACGGCGCAGCCCTGGCAGCCGCCGCCCATCAGGACGTACACCTTGTCACCGTCGACGCCCTTGAGCTCGGCGAAGCCGCCGTGGGCGGCCAGGCCCGGGTTCACCTGCTGGTCGATGAGCTGTTGGACCTTCTCGGCGGTGGTGCCGGTGAGGTCGAGGTCGATGCCGGCGAGAGGATCGGGGCGGTTCGGGTTCCGGAGCACGAGGCCGCCCTGGCCGTCGGTGCCCGGCAGGTCGAGCGTGGCGCCCTGCAGCGAGTCCATGGAGTCGGCCGGAACCATGACGGCCAGCTCGCCCTGCTGGTACACGATGTCGGTCTCGGTGGCCTCGGCGATCGGCTCGAACGTGAGGTCGTAGGTGTACTCCGGGCCCCGGATGCCGGTGACGGCGATGCGCAGGGCCAGGTCCGCCGGGTCGTCCTCGGATTCGCGCAGCTCCAGGATCTTGGCGATCGCGGTCTCGGTGACGGTGAGGATCACCTCGTCGCCGGCGACGGGCGCGTCGTCCGCGGTGGTGGTCTGGGGTGCCTCGGACTCGGTCGTGGCCATGGCCCCACGCTACCGACCTTCCATCCGGAGACCATGTGCCGGCGGGATCTGGGCGTGTGGCGTCGCGCGGGCGCGACGCAACGTGCCCGGCCGGGTCAGGGGGCGGGGCGGACGATCTGCTGGCCTCCGCCGTCGACCCGGATCCGGACCCCGCTGACGTATCCGCCCATGGCGCCGACCAGGAACCCGACCACGTCGGCGACGTCCTCGGGCTGGCACACCCGGCCGAAGGGGTAGTGCTCGTGCAGCTCGTCGAGGTCGACGCCGCCGGCCTTGACCAAGCGCCGCCCCATCTCGGTCTCGATGAGCCCGGGGGCCACGGTGTTCACGTGGATGCCGTGGCGCTGCTCCTCCTTGGCCAGCGTCGAGGCGAGCGACTCCATGGCCGCCTTGGCCATGTTGTAGGGCGCACCGTTGGCCGCGTGGTGGTCGGTGGCCACGGAGGAGATGAAGACGATGTCGCCCCGCTCGCAGCTGCGCATCTCGGGGATGACGAGCCGGCAGAGGTGGTGGGGGCCGACGGCGTGGGTGCCGAGCAGGTACTCGACCTCGGTGGGGTCGGTGTCGGCGACGGACCGGCCCCGGCTGGCCTGTCCGGCGTTGTTGACCAGGATCGAGATCGGACCCAGCTCGCCCGACACGCGCTCGACCATCGCGGCGTCGGCGTCGGGATCGGCCACCGACGCCTGCACGGCGATGGCGCGCCGGCCGAGGGCCTCGATCGCGGCGACCGTCTCGGCCGCGGCCGCATCGTCCTTGCGGTAGTTGACGGCCACGTCGGCGCCGTCGGCGGCCAGGCCGAGGGCGATGGCACGGCCGGCGCCGCGGCTGCCGCCGGTGACGAGTGCGATGCGTCCTTCGAGGCCCTGGGTCATGGCGACGCACCGTAGACGAGCACCCGCCGGCGCCGGTGCGGCTCAGAGGAGGCCCGGGTTGACCTCCTCGGCCTCCTCGGCGAGCGCCAGCCAGCGCTCCTCGGCCGCGTCCATCGCCGCTCGGGCGTCGGCCAGCTGCTTGCCCAGGTCGGCCAACCTCGCGTGGTCGCCGATCGCTCCCTCGAGCTCGGCTTCGATGCGATCGACCTGGGCGGTGGTCCGGGTCAGCTCCCGCTCGGCGGCGTTGAGCTCCTTGCGCAAGGTCGACGGCGACGTGCTGCGGGCCACCTTGTGCGCCGCAGCCGCTGCCTGCTTCGCGCGCCCCGGCTGCTTCGCCGGGGCCGGCCCCCTCCCCTCCGTCTTGCCCTTCACGCGGTTGGTGCGCCGCGACTCGAGGTAGGCGGCGAGGCCCCCCGGTCGGCGGGTCGCCTTGCCGCTGCCGTCGATCACCAGCACGTCGGCGACCGTCCGCTCGAGCAGGGCGCGGTCGTGGGACACGACGATGAGAGCGCCCGGCCACTCGTCGAGGAAGTCCTCGAGCAGGCGGAGGGTGTCGAGGTCCAGGTCGTTGGTCGGCTCGTCGAGCAGCAGCACGTTGGGCTGCTGGAGCAGGACCAGGAGCAGCTGGAGCCGGCGACGCTCGCCGCCCGAGAGCGTCCCGACGGGCGCCCACTGGGTGTCGCTGTCGAACCAGAACCGTTCCATGAGGGCGGTGTCCTGCCACGACACCTCCTTCTTGCCGCCGGTCACGAGGTCCCGGACCCGGACGGCGGGGTCGAGCTCGACGGCGTCCTGGCTGAACATCGCCAGCCGCACGGTGGGTCCGACGTCGAGGCGGCCGCGGTCGGGTGCCCGGGTCCCGGCCAGGATCCGCAGGAGGGTGGTCTTGCCCACGCCGTTGGGACCGACGATGCCCAACCGCTCCCTGGGGTCGAGGAGGAGGTCGAGGCCGTCGAAGAGGGTTCGGCCCTCGATGTCGGCCCCGAGTCCGTGCGCCTCGATCACCTTGTCGCCGAGGCGGGGGGTCCCCTGGTGGAGGGCCAGCGCCTGGTCACGGACGTCGCCGCCGCTGGGCCCGCCCTCGACCAGCGCGGTGGCCGACTCGATGCGGGCCTTGGGCTTGGAGGTGCGGGCGGGGGCGCCGCGCCGCAGCCAGGCCAGCTCGACCCGGGCCAGGTTCTTGCGCTTGGCCTCCGCCGTGGCCGCCCGGTCGAGGCGGTCGGCCTTGGCCTCCAGGTAGGACGCGTAGCCGCCCTCGTGCAGGAACGATCCGCCGCGGTCGAGCTCGAGCATCCGGTTGCAGACCCGGTCGAGCACGTGGCGGTCGTGGGTGACCATCAGCAGCCCACCCCGGAAGGTGCTCAGCCACTCCTCGAGCCATGCGATGGCGTCGACGTCGAGGTGGTTGGTGGGCTCGTCGAGGATGAGGAGGTCGGCGTCGTCGGGCGGGCCACCGCCGGGCGGGCCGCACTCGAGCAGCGCGCGGGCCAGCCCGACCCGCTTGATCTGGCCGCCGGAGAGCTGGTCGGTGGGCCGGTCCTCCAGCCCGGTGAGGCCGAGCCGGTCCCGCACGGCCGCGGCCTCCCACCGGTCGCCGGTGACGCCGGCGACGGTGCCCGTCGGGAGCGGCGCATCCTGGTCGAGGTGGGCGACGCGCGCTCCTCGGCCTCGCCGGATGGTGCCGGCGTCGGGCGTCCGGCTGCCGGCGAGGGCGCCGAGGAGCGTGGACTTCCCGGTGCCGTTGACGCCCACGATGGCCAGACGGTCGCCCGAGTCGACGGTGAGCGAGAGGTCGTCGAAGAGCACCCGGTCGGGGCGGGCGGCGCGGAGACCGGTGGCGTCGACGAGCATCACGGCCGTCGATCGTGCCACCCACCTCGACGTCTCGAGGACTCGCGCCTGGTGGACCGACGGTCGGCTGCGGGACACTGGTCCACCGTGCCCCTGTTCCCGCCGCTGCACATCGGCCCCCTCACGGCCGACCCGCCAGTGGTCCTGGCCCCCATGGCCGGCGTCACCAACGGACCGTTCCGAGCCCTGTGCCGACGCTTCGGCGCTGCGCTGTACGTGTCGGAGATGGTGGGGGCCCGGGCGGTGGTCGAAGGCAACGAGCGCACGTTCCACATCGCCCGCTTCGCCGACGACGAGCCGGTCCGCTCCATCCAGCTGTACGGCACCGACCCCGTGGTGATGGGCGAGGCCGTCCGCCGGGTGCGCGACGAGGTGGGCGTCGACCACATCGACCTCAACTTCGGCTGCCCGGCCCGCAAGATCACCCGCCACGGCGGCGGGTCGGCGTTGCCGCTCCGACCCCGCCTGTTCGCCGCCGTCGTCGCGGCCGCGGTCGACGGCGCCGGCGACATCCCGCTCACCGTGAAGATGCGGGTGGGCCTGGACGACGAGCACCGCACGTGGCTGGTCGCCGGCAGGCTGGCCGAGGACGCCGGGGCCGCGGCCGTGGCGGTCCACGCCCGAACGGCCGAGCAGCTGTACTCGGGCGTCGCCGACTGGTCGACGATCGCGGAGCTGAAGCAGACGGTCACCACCATCCCGGTGCTCGGCAACGGTGACATCTGGGAGGCCGCGGACGCGGTGGACATGATGCGCACCACCGGCTGCGACGGCGTCGTCATCGGGCGGGGCTGCCTCGGCCGGCCGTGGCTGTTCCGGGACCTCGTCGCCGCCTTCGCCGGTGCGCCGGTGCCGGCACCGCCATCGCTCGGCCAGATCGTCCAGATGGTCCGCACGCACGGCGAGATGCTGGCCGAGTGGTTCGGCGAGGAGTCCGGGATGAAGGAGCTGCGCAAGCACACCGGCTGGTACCTGCAGGGCTTTGCGATCGGCCGGCCGCTGCGGGCCTCGCTGCGATCCGTGTCGACGCTCGCCGAGCTCGACGCCCTCCTCGACGAGCTCGACCCCGCGCTGCCGTTCCCCCGGTCGGCCATGCGCATGCAGCGCGGGCACACGACCGGCCCCCGTCCGGTGAAGCTGCCGGAGGGCTGGCTCGACGACCCGGACGCGCTCGAGCCGCCGAGCCGTCTGGCCGACCTCGCCGTCTCCGGTGGCTGAGCTGCGGGTGGTGCTGGCGTCGGGATCGCCCCGCCGCCTCGAGCTGCTGCGGAGGCTGGGACTGGAGCCGGTGGTGCGGCCCGCCGACATCGACGAGACGCCACACGCCGGCGAGGTGCCGTCGCTCACCGTGGCCCGACTGGCCCGGACCAAGGCGCACGCCGTCGAGCGGGGCCCGGGTGACCTCGTGATCGCGGCGGACACCGAGGTGGTGCTGGACGACGGCGTGCTGGGCAAGCCGGACGGCGTGCCTGGCGCCGCCAGGATGCTGCGATCGCTGTCGGGCCGGGCCCACCGGGTGATCACCGCCGTGCACGTGCTGCGCGGTCCAGCCGAGGCCGGAGCGGTCGAGGAGACCACCGTGCACGTGCGCTTCCTGACCGACGCCGAGATCGACGCCTACGTCGCCACCGGGGAGCCGTTCGGCAAGGCGGGCGGCTACGCCATCCAGGGCGCCGGGGGGATGTTCGTGACCCGGATCGAGGGCAGCGACACCAACGTCGTGGGCCTGCCCCTGGCCACGGTGGTGCGCCTGGCCGCCGACGTGGGCGTCACCATCCTGCCTTCGCCGATCCGATCCTGACCGGGGCTGGTCGATCCGGGACCAGCGAACCGGTGTGGATCAGCCGACGCCCACGGGCTCCCGGAGGGCGTCGGGCTCGCCGGGGTCGTCGCCGGGGTCGTCGCCGGGGTCGTCGCCGGCGGCCGGCGTGGTCCCCAGCTCGGCCATGGCCGCGGCGAGCTGGGCATCGTGGTCGGGAGCGCCCTCGACGTGCAGCCGGGGCAGCACGCGGTCGATCCAGCGCGGGATCCACCAGTTGCGCTCCCCGAGCAGCTCCATCGTGGCCGGGACGAGGAGCATGCGGACGAGCGTGGCGTCGAGCAGCACGGCCATGCCCAGCCCGGTGCCGAACACCTTGACGATGCGACCGTCCTCCAACAGGAAGCTGCCGAACACCACAACCATGATCGCGGCGGCGGCGCTGATGACCCGGGCCGTGGCGGCGAGACCGTCGGCGACGGAGTTGCGGGGGTCGCCGGAGCGCTCGTACTCCTCCTTGATGCGGGACAGGAGGAAGACCTCGTAGTCCATCGACAGGCCGAAGACGATGGCGAACATCATCATGGGGATGAAGGGCTCGATCGGTGCCGGCTCGATGCCGGTGAGGTCGCCCAGCCAGCCCCACTGGAAGATGGCGACGACGATCCCGTAGGCGCCGGCGATGGACAACATGTTGAGGATGACGGCCTTCAGCGGCACGAGCAGCGACCGGAACACGGCCATCAGCAGCACGAACGACATGGTGAGCACCACGCCGAAGAACAGGAAGCTGCGACCGCCCAGGTACTCGGAGAAGTCGACCGACACGGCGACGAACCCGGTGACCGACACGTCGGGTGCGCCGGCCGACGTGGCTGCCGGGATCACCTCGTCGCGGAGCCGGTGGATGAGCTCCTCGGTCGCCTCGTCCTGTGGTGCGCTCGTGGGGATCACCCGGGCGAGCACCGCGTCGGGAGCCTCGAAGTCGTTCGGGAACGGCGGGGTCACCGAGGCGACGCCGGGATCGGCCGCGATGGCGTCCACGACGTGCTGGAAGGCGGGCAACCCCTCGGGACCGTCGATCTCGGCGGTCACGATGAGGGGGCCGTTGAAGCCGGGACCGAAACCCTCGCTGAGCAGGTCGTAGGCCTGGCGGGTGGTCGTCTCCTCCGGGTAGTTCCCCTCGTCGGAGAAGCCGAGGCGGATGCCCAGCAACGGGATGGCCAGGACGAGCAGGAGCAGCGTCCCGCCGATGGCGAAGGGCCACGGGTGCCGCTGGATGAGCTGGCTCCACCGGTACCAGCCGCTCTCGCGCACCGGCTTCGGCGCCCGGCGGGTGACCTCCCGACGCAGCGCAGGCACGAACGAGCCGACCACGAGCACGACGATCGCCAGGGGGACGCCCCCGAGCAGCACGGGGATGCCGAGGCCGGCACCGAGGAGCGCGATGGCGACCAGCGCGGCGGCCACCAGCCCGCGCCACCGGGTCATCTCGACGTTGCGCTGCGAGAAGCCGAGGAGGGCGGGCAGCAAGGTGGTGGACGCGACCATCGTCACGGCGACCGTGATGGCGGCGGCGACGCCCATCCCGGCGACGAACTCCAGGCCGATGAGCAGCAGCCCCAGCAGCGACACGACGACCGTGATGCCGGCGAACACGACGGCCCGGCCGGCGGTGTCGATCGCCGCCATCGTCGCCAGCTGCGGGTCGTGGTCCCGGTGCAGGTGCTCGCGGAACCGCGTCACGATGAACAGCGCGTAGTCGATGCCGACGCCGAGACCGATCATGGCGCCGAGCTGGAGGGCGAAGTCGGGGATCCCGATCACGTTCGACACGAGGTTGGTGGCCGTCAGCCCGAGGCCGACGCCGGCCACGGCGACCGCGATGGGGAGGCCCATGGCGAGCACCGACCCGAAGGACACGATGAGGACGACGATGGCGAAGGCCAGCCCGATCAGCTCGGACTCGGGCGGCTCGATGCCGGCGAGGACCTCCCCGCCGATCTCGATGCGCAGACCGTCGACCCGGTCCTCCAGCTCCTCGGCCTGCTCCAGGATCTCGACACCGATGTCACCGGACTCGGTGAAGCCGATCTCCTCTCCCAGCTCGACCCGGGCGAACGCGACCTTGCCCGCGAGCTCACCCTGCTCGGAGATCTGGCCGAACCCCTCGGGGGCGTAGGGGCTCGTGACGGTCACGGCGTCGATCTCGTCGGTGGAGGCGAACAGCTCTTCCATCGCGGCGCGGATCTCGGGGTCCTCGATGCCCTGGTCCGCCTGGAACACGATGGAGCCGGCCGCGCCGGCGCCGAGCCCGTCGAAGTGCTCCTCGAGGATCTCGAAGCCATCCCGGCTCTCGGACTCCGGAGCCTCGGGGGCCCCATCGAAGTCCGAACCGACGATGCCGACGGCGACCCCGGCCACCAGGACGGTCGCGACCCAAGCCGCGGCGACGATGCGGCGGTGCACGAAGCACCACCGGGCGAGATGCATGTACACGCGTTCCTCCTGTGGACCGTTCCGCGGGAGCCTAGGAGTGGTCGGGTGCCCCCCTGCCATCGCGCCGGCCCGATGGCGATGTGACTTTCGTCCCGAACCCCGCCACGAACGACCGCTCGTGCTGCAGCAGCCACTCCTTTCGGTGCGGGCCTCCGCCGTATCCGCCGACGGTCCCGTCGCTGCGAACAACGCGGTGGCACGGCACCAACACCCACACGGGGTTGGCACCGTTCGCCGTGCCCACCGCCCGCACGGCGCCGGGGGCGTCGACGGCGGCGGCCACCTCCCCGTAGCTCCGCGTCTGGCCCGGAGGGATGGCCCGCAGGGTGGCCCACACCTTCTCCTGGAACGGCGTGCCGATCGCGTCGACGGCCACGTCGTCGACAGCGTGGAGATCCCCGGCCAGGTAGCAGCGCACCGCGTCGGCGGCGTCGGTCTCGGCCTCGACCCACTCGACGTCGGCGAAGCGCAGCCGGACCTTGGCGGCGACGCGGTCGAAGTGGTCGGCGAAGGCGGCAACGACCACGCGCTCGCCCGCGTCGTCGACCGCCACGGCGATGCAGAGAGCGCCTGTCGGCGTGTCGACGGTCGTGGTGCGGATGGTGGTGCTCATGGACGTTCCTCTCGGGGTGTCTGCCACAGGTGCATGGCGGCGTAGGCCCGCCACGGCCGCCACGGCTCGGCGCGGGCGATGGCCTCGGCGTCGTTGGCGGCGTCCAGCAGGCGACGCAGGTGGAGGTCGCCGGCCGGGAAGGCATCCGGCTCGCCCAGCCGGAGGGCGACGTACTCCGCCGACCACGGGCCGATGCCGCGCAAGGCGACCAACGAGCGGACCAGGTCGTCGTGGGGCACGCTGCCGTCGAGGACGACCTCGCCGGCGAGCACGCGGTCGGCGAGCAACCGGATGGTGGTGGCCCGCTGGCCGATGATGCCGAGCTGCTCGAGCGGCGCGTCCACCAGGTCCTCGGGTGCGGGGAACGCCCCGTCGGCGCCGTGGGCGGCCACGATCCGGCCCAGCACGGTGCGGGCCGCGGCCACCGAGATCTGCTGGCCGACCACCGCCCGGACCCCGGCCTCGAAGCCGCTCCACGACCCGGGGACCCGTATCCCGGGGTGGCGGGCCACGAGCGGCGCCAGGAACGGGTCGGCGCCCAGGTGCCCGTCGACGGCATCCGGATCGGCGGCCAGGTCGAACAGCCGGCGTGCTCCACCGACGAGGGCGCCCAGGTGGGTGTCGGGCGGGAGGTCGACGCCGAGCACCACCGCGTCCTCCGCCGGACGGAGCGACACCGCGCCCGTGCGATCACCCACCGCGACGCGACGCCGGTACGTGCTGTCGTCGACCACCTCGAGACCCTCGACCGCGCGCGCCGCGAACCAGGCCAGGAGCGTCCCACCGTCGAACGGCGGGCGGACCCCGAGGCGGAGCGTGAGCAGGCCGGAGCCCGACTGGGTCCGCCGACCGACGCCTCCGACGACGTCGGCGCGCAGCTCGGTGGGGGTCGCCCGGAACGTCGCCTTCAGCACGTCGTTGCACTGGCGGACGCTGCCGAAGCCGGCGGCGAACGCGATGTCGGCCACCCGCAGGTGGGTGTCGACCAGCAGCCGGCGAGCGAGGTGCGCCCGGCGGCTCCGCGCCACCGCGTCCGGCGTGGTGCCGAGGTGCTCGACGAAGAGGCGGCGGAGGTGGCGCTCGCCCACGGCCAGCCGGGCGGCGAGGCCCGCCACGTCACCGTCGTCGAGCGCGCCCTCGTCGATGAGGCGGAGCGCCCGGTCGACGGTGCCCGCACCGCCCTTCCAACCGCTCGACCCCGGCGCCGCGTCGGGACGGCACCGCCGGCACGGACGTAGGCCGGCGTCCTCCGCTGCGGCCGGGTGGGCGAAGAAGTCCACGTTGCGGGCCAGCGGCGTCCGGGACGGGCACACCGGTCGGCAGTAGACGCCGGTGGTGCGCACGCCGACCCAGAAGCGCCCGTCGAAGCGGGCGTCGCGGCTGCGCAGCGCCTCGTAGCACTGCCCGTGGTCCAGGCTCACGGGGTCGATCCTGCCCCATCGGACCAGCTGCGTCTGGCGGGATCCGGACCTGGGAGTGCCGCCGGTCGCGGCAACGGTGTGTCGCTACGGTGCGGCCGTGACCGATCCCGTGCAGCTGACCATCGAGGACGGCGTGGCCGTCGTCCGAATCGACGACGGGAAGGCCAACGCCCTCTCCCACACCTTGATCGAACAGGTGCACGGCGCCCTCGACCGGGCCGATGCCGAGGCGACCGCCGTCGCGCTCATCGGACGGGAGGGCCGCTTCTCGGCCGGCTTCGACCTCTCCGTGATGTCGCAGGGCGCCGATGCCACCCGCGGCCTGGTCCGGGCGGGCGGGGAGCTGTTCATGCGCATCTTCACCCACCCCCAGCCCACCGTGGCGGCGATCACCGGTCATGCCCTGGCGGCGGGTGCGCTGCTGTGCCTGGCGTGCGACACCCGCATCGGGTCCACCGAGCTGCCCGCGAAGATCGGCCTCAACGAGACCGCCATCGGCATGGGCCTGCCCTGGTACGGCATCCGGCTCGGCGAGGCCCGCCTGTCCGTCCGCCACCGCCAGCGGGCCGTCCTGCAGGCCGAGATCTACGACATGGCCGGGGCCCTCGACGCCGGCTACCTCGACGAGCTCGTCGGCGCCGACGTGGCCACGGTCGCCATCGACCGGGCTCGCCAGCTCGGCCAGCTGCCGCGGAGCGCGTATGCCTTCACCAAGGCACGTCTCCGCCAGTCGATCTCCGACGACGTCCTGTCGGGCCTCGACGCCGACATGGACACCATGGTGCGACCCGGGTCCTGAGGTTCAGCGCTCGTCCCGGCGCAGGACGTAGAGGGCGGTGGTCCCGATGCCCTTCAGGTCCCGCGGTCGGACCGACTTGGCCCGCACGCCGTCGACGTCCTCCAGCACGTCGACGAGGTGCTGGTCCACCAGCACCGAGCCCGGGCGGGCGTAGGACACGAGCCGGCTGGCCAGGTTCACGGGCGGCCCGAACAGGTCGCCCAGCCGGGAGAGCACCGGCCCGTAGGTGAGCCCGACCCGCAGCTCCGGCTGGTCGCCGCCGAAGGTCTCGACCAGCTCGAGGGCCAGCCGGGCCGCCTGCTCCGGGTCGTCGAAGACGAACAGCACGGCGTCGCCGATCAGCTTGATGACCCGGCCTCCCCGCTCGGTGATCATGTCGGCAGTGGTCGCCTCGAACGTCTCGAGCAGGTCGGCCAGTTCGGCTTCGGCGAGCTGGCCCGACAGGCGGGTGTAGGACACGACGTCGGCGAAGCCGACCGCCACCTCGGGCTGCTCGAGGTCTTGGCCGGCGATGCGGCGGATGGCACCGGCGTAGAGGTGCCGGCGGAGCAGGTACGACAGCTCCTGTTCGATGAGCGGGTTGACGATCTGGGCGGTGAGGACCACGAGGTCGTCGGTCTCTCCGGGCGGGAGACCCACCATCTCGTCGATGGCGGTGTCGACGATGGCGTGCAGGGCGTCGGCGATGCGGCTCATCGTCTGGCCGAGCAGGCGGGCGAAGCGGATGGCGGTGTCGGGCGAGATGCCTGATGCCTGCAGGAAGTCGTTGATGGCGGCGAGCGCGGCGACGTCGGCGTCGGTGAGGGCGACCGCGTCATCGGGCACGTTGGCGAAGCCCATGGCTCGCCAGAGCTTGCGGGCCAGCTCCTCGTCGGCACCCGTGCGCCGCCACGCGTCTGGCGGGCGCAGCGCCGGCGGCCCACCGAGCAGCACCACGGCCTGCGCCAGCCGGCGGAGCTCGGCCGGGCCCTCGGCCTCGGCGGCGGCGACCGCATCCGGGTGGACGCCGAGCGCGTCGCGCAGGTGGGCGGCCAAGTCGAACGGGGGCAGCGGCTCGGTCACGCGCCCCTCACCGGGCCACCGTGCACGCCAGCACCACGCCGGCCTCGACCTGGCACTCGGCGATGGTGCCGGCGTCGAGGGCCATGCTGAACGAGCGGTCGCCGATGTCGATCAGCGACGGTGTGCCCGCGGCAGCATCGGGGACGATCGGCTCCCACGGTTCGAACACCGCGATGGCGTTGGCCGCCGCCACGTTCCGGGCCCCGATGGGGTCACCGGCCGACAGCGCATCGAGGAAGGCCTGGGCCACCCCCGACGTGTCACCACCGCCCTGGGCCGCCCCCACCCACTCGGCTTGGCACCGGTCCCGGGCGATCGTGCGCAGGTCCTCGTCGGCCGCCAGCACCCGCCCGGTCTGCGGGTCGTCCGTGACGATGGCGGCCAGGTCCTCGACCTCGGGGTCGCCGGCGGCCTCGACCACCGTGGCCAGGTGGTCGTCGGTGGGCTCGGCCAGGTAGTCGAGGTAGGCGTCGCAGAACCGCGGGCCGCGCTCCGAGCGCTCGTCGGCCTCCGTCCGGGCCTCACCGGCGGTGTCGTCGTCGTCGCTGCAACCGGCCAGGAGCACGAGCGCCAGCACGGGCGTGGCGAGTCGGAGGTGGCGGCGTCCCCGGGGCACGGTGCGCACCCTAGGGAAGTCCGCGGGTGCCGCCGACCCCTCCCAGCCCCCGGGACACCGCCTCGTGCAGTGCCGGTCGGAGTCGTGAGGGCGACACGATCTCGTGCACGGAACCCACCTCGCGGGCGCGCTCGACGCTGTGGATGCGGTCGAACTCCGCCGCGACCTGTCCCAGCACCTCGTTGCGCACCGACGCCCGGACGGTGGCGAGCTCGGCCCGGAGGCGACCGCGCTCGTTCGCCGGCGCCGCGACCAGCTCCTGCTCGAGGCGGGCCACGCGCGCATCGGCCTGGGTGCGGGCGTCCACCTCCCGGGTGAACACCACCGCCGCCGCCGGGGCCCCGCCGATGACCGATGCGTGGGCGCCCTCGACGGCCAGGACCTGCATGCGGTCGTTGAGCCGTCCGGAGAACACCACGAACGCACCGCCGTGGTAGCGGGAGATCACGCACAGCACGATGGGTCCGTCGAAGTTGACGATGGCCCGGCCGATCTCGGCGCCGTACTCGAGCTGGAGGCGCCGGAGGGACTCCGGTGAGCCGTCGAAGCCGGACAGGTTGGCCAGCACCACGACCGGTCGGTTGCCACTCGCGGCGTTGATCGCCCGCGCCACCTTCTTCGACGACAGGGGGAACAGGGTCCCGGCCGACCACTGGCCGGGGCCGTCGGCCGGCAGCTGGCCGGTGCGGGGCAGCGGACGGGACTCGATGCCGATCATCGAGATCGGGATGCCGCCGAGGTGGGCGTCGAGGACGACCGCACCCTCGGCCTCGGCCATGTCGGTCCAGCGCTCGAGCGGCTCCAGGTCGTGGTCGATGACCGCCCGCATGACGGAGCGGATGTCGAAGGGCTTCTTGCGCCCGGGGTTGGCCTCGTCGGAGAAGATCTCCCCGACGGTGGTGAACGTGGTGCCGGCGCCGGTGTGGGGCTCGAGCGTGACGTCGCGCTCGATCGGGTCGGTGGTGAACGCCGGGCGGGGACCAGGTTCGCCGGGCTGCACGTAGCTGTGGTCGTAGTGGGCGAAGAGGATGTCGACGGCTCCCACCATGTCGGGCGCCCAGTACTGGGCCTGCCCGTTCGGTCCCATGATCCGCTCGTGCCCGCCGATGCCGATGTTGTCCTCGGCCGACACGCCGCCGCTGAAGTCGATGGCCTGCTTGCCGGTGAGCACCATGGTTGACTCCGGCGTCATCACGAGGATGCCCTTGGTGTGCATCAACATGGTGGACTCGGCGTTCCAGTACGGCTGGGCGCCGACGTTGACGCCGGCCACGACGACGTTGATCTCCCCGCCCCGCTGGGTGAACTCGACGATGCGGCGCAGGACCGACGCCACCCAGTCGAGGTTCTCGCTGCCGCTGTCCATGGCGATCCGGGCGCCGGCGGAGATGGCGAACCACTCGATGGGCAGCCGTCGCTCCTCGGCCAGGTCGATGGCGGCGAGCAGGCGTCGGCACTCCGCCTCGGCGATGGACCCCATCGACCGGGTCGGGTCGCCGAGCACCGCGACCCGCTCCATGCCCTCGGGGTGGACCTCGGTGGCCGCCGTCACCAGGCCGATGACGACGCCCGCCTCGTTGCGCCCCGGCGGCCGGTCGACCGGTGCCAGGCGGTCGCCGACGAGGTCGAGCTCGGTGAAGTGACCCTCGCCGTCCTCGGCCTCGGTCGTGAGCATCGGCACGATCTCGTAGGGGTAGACGGTGCCGCGCCGGCGGCAGGCCAGCACCTTCTGCGTGTAGTCGTCCAGCGGCTGCATCGGCGCCGTCGGCGGGTCGGTCACCGCCATGGTCAGCCCGCGACCGGGCTGGTAGCCGAGGCGGAACACGACGTCGGCAGTCTCGCCCGACGAGGGGTCGGTCACCCGGCCCTGCACCAGGACCTGCTCGATGCCGAGCCCGTTGGTCAGCGGCACCAACCGCTTGGCCACCTCGGTCACCTCGTCGGTGCTGATCTCCACCGTCGGCCAGACGAACAGCATCACTCGGTTCCACTCGAGTCGACGGCGACGCCGGTCGGTGGACAGCGAGCGCCGGATGCCGTCGAGGCACGCCACCAGGACACGCTCGAGCTCGGGCAGCGCGATGAGCGCGCCCGACGCGTCCCGCACCGGCGTGATGTCACGGACCTCGGCCACGGCGACGAGGCGCTCGTCGCCCGGCTGCTCGGTGGACACGCAGTCGAAGACGTGGACGTCATCGGTGCCGGCGAGCCGCGTGACGGCGAAGTTCTCGAGCCGCCACAGCTGCAGGCGCTGGCCGATCATCGGGTGCAGCCCACGGAACACCGTCGCCTCCCGGAAGCCGCCATCCGGCGTCCGGTCCCACGAGAGGTGGTGGACCTCGCTGCCCTCGACGCCCCCTGCCGCGGCGGTGACGGCGACGCGCGACACCGCCGGCGGCAGGCCGGCGTCGGCCAGGACGGCATCCACCTCGTCGACGAGCTGGTCCGACGAGCGCTCGTGGGGGAGGCGGACGTAGAGGTCCACCACGTGGGTGGCATCGCCGCCCACGTGGTCGGCGATCGATCCGACGGCAGCGGCCAGGTCGCCTGCGTCGCACGCCATGCCCACCACTGCGAACCGCTCCCCCCGATGCTCGTAGTGGGCGGTCACCACGGCCCGACCGTCGTGGCGGACGAGGTCGCGCAGCTCCCGGATCTTGTAGAACCGCCGGGTGAGGACCTCGGCGATCGCCGCCGTGAGCTCGGCGCTGCGACCGAGTGCATCCTCGGCGGCGATGACCGTCATGAGGGGGATCGGCGTGGCGACGAGCCGCTCCAGCGCGGCGTCATCGGCCGGGTCCGCGGCGAGTGCCTCCAACGAGCGGCGGGCCTCGTCGTGGACGTCGGTGCGGGCCCGGTCGAGCAGGGGTCGGTCGATGCAGCGGTGGCGCACGCTGCGGGCCAGGTTGCCGATCGAGGGGTACTGCGCCTGTGTCGCGGCGATGAGCCGGTCGAGCGTGTCACGCACGGCGTCGCGCTCGGCAGGGTCGCCGCAGTGGGCCAGACGGCGCTCGAGCAGCGCCTGCACCACCGGGAGCTGCTCGTCCCGGCGCTGCACGGCGCGGTGGATGCTGTGCACCGCCGCTTCCAGGGCGGTGCTGCGGTCGAGGGAGTCGACGCCGTAGTGGGCCAGCGCGTCGTGCAGTCGGGCGCGGAACCGCTCGGGGAGGCTCTCGTGGTCGGCGTCGAGCGTGCGGAGGTACGCGTGGAAGTGCTCGAGCGGGCTCCGGGCCTCGAGCGCGTGGTCACCTTCGGCCGCCCGCCGGTCACGGGTGAGCCCGCACAGGTCGGCGAAGATCCGGAGCAGCTCGAGCTCCCGACGGCGCACGGTGGGATCGTCGGCGTCGCCGCCCATGCGGTGCGCCTCGACGACCCGGTCGTCTCGATCGGCCACGTCGAAGCCGAGCAGGAGCGAACGCAGCACGTCGAGGCGCCCGGTGGTGGCGTCCCCCGGTGCGGTCGAGGTGGGGTGGAGCCGCAGGCGGGGCCGGTCGGCGCCGCCGTCGGCGGCCACGTCCTCGGTGGCGCCGATCCGCAGCAGCGGCGCACCCACGTCGACCTGCACGTTGGGAGAGACGAACACCTCCTCGACGGTCCCGTCGGTGGGCGCCACCACGGCCGTCTCCATCTTCATGGCCTCGACCACGGCCACCCGCTGTCCGGCCACCACACGGTCGCCCGGGGCGACCTCGACCGACACGACCAGGGACACGGCGGGCGCCCGCAGCAGGCCGCCGTCGTCGCGGGAGAAGCGGTGCGTCACGCCCTCCACCTCGACGAGGTGCTCGGTGCGGTGGGCATGGGACACGACGCGGTACGTGCGGCCGCCCATGGTCAGGCGGCCGTGCGCAGCGTCCAGCCGGTCGAGCACCACGTCGGCCACGGTCCCGTCGAGGGTCACCCGGTACCAGCCGCCGAGGTCGCCCGTGGCGACGTGCAGCCGATACTCGCCCTGTTCCCAGCGGAGCTCGACGTCGTGCCCGGCCTCGAGGTCGGACTCGGGTCGCCCCCGGGCCGCCGAGCTGAGGAAGCGGGCCCGGTCCAGCAACCGCTCCTGGTCGTGCACGTCGATGGCGGCGACGACGAGCGCGACGTCGGCGAAGCGGTCGGTCCGGTGTCCGTCGCTGGCGGTGAGGCGGTCCAGCCACGCGGTGTCGACGCGCCCCTCGACCACCTCCGGTCGGTCGACGACGTCGAGCAGGAACGACTTGTTGGTCGTGCCGCCCCCGACCAGCACGGTCGTCTGGGACAGCGCCCGACGCAACCGCCGGCGGGCCTGCTCCCGATCGGCGCCCCAGGCGATGACCTTGGCGATCATGGAGTCGTACTCGGCGGCGATCTCGTCGCCTTCGGCCACCCCGGTGTCGACGCGCACGCCCGGCCCCGTCGGCAGCACCAGGCGTTCGATGCGCCCGGCCGCCGGCGCGAAGCCCCGCTGCGGGTCCTCGGCGTTGAGGCGGGCCTCGAAGGCGTGGCCCGTGGGTTCGGGGGCGGTGCCGACCAGCGGCTCGCCGAGCGCGACCTCGATCTGGAGCCGCACCAGGTCGAGCCCGGTCGTCAGCTCGGTGACCGGGTGCTCCACCTGCAGGCGCGTGTTGACCTCGAGGAAGGCGAGCAGGTCCTCCTCCGGCTGGAACAGGAACTCGACTGTGCCGGCGTTGACGTAGCCCGACGCCTTCGCCAGCCGGATCGCTGCGTCACGCAGGTGGGCCTCGTGCTCGGGAGTGAGCGCCGTCGACGCCGACTCCTCGATCACCTTCTGGTTGCGGCGCTGGATGCTGCAGTCCCGCACGCCCGGCGCCCAGACGTTGCCGTGCTGGTCGGCGATGATCTGGACCTCGACGTGGCGGGCGTCGGCGACGACGCGTTCGAGGAAGACGGTGGGGTCGCCGAAGGACTTCTGGCCCTCGTCGCGAGCGCGCTCGAACGCGGTGGCCAGCTCGTCGGGGTGGTCGACCCGTCGGATTCCCCGGCCCCCGCCGCCGGCGGCCGCCTTCACCATCAGCGGGTAGCCGACGCGCTCGCCGGCGGCGATCGCCGCGTCGACGTCGACGACCGGGCCGCCGCTCCAGGGGGCCAACGGGACGCCGGCCTCCTCGGCCAGGCGCTTGGCCTCGATCTTGTCCCCGAGGAGGCGCATGCACGCTGCGCTGGGACCGATGAAGGTGACGCCCAGTTCGGCGCAGCGCTCGGCGAACTCGGGTCGCTCGGCCACGAAGCCCCAGCCGACCCACGCCGCCTCGGCGCGGGCGGCCACCAGGGCGGCAGCCAGGACGTCGAGGTCGAGGTACGGGGTCCCGGCGATCGGCACCCCCAGGTCCTCGAAGCACACGGCCTCGTCCGCCTCACGGACGAACATCGCACGGTGCTCGGCCCGGGTGTGGAGCGCGATGGTCGTGAACCCGTCCAGCTCCCGCACGGCGTGCACCAGCCGCATGGCGGCCTCACCCCGGTTGACGATCGCGATGCGCCGGAACTGGACCACCCAGGTCAGACCACGGCCGCGCGCGCCGGTTACACGTCCCGGGGCCGCCCAGCAGCGGCCCGGTTCCATGACCGCCTCAGCGGGGCCAGTCGTCCGGAGGCTCGGTCGACCGCGGCTCGAGCGGGGGGTCCCACGCGCCGTCGCGCCACTGCCGCACGACCCGACCGGGCACGCCGGCGACGACGCTGCGGTCGGGCACGTCGCCCCGGACGACCGAGCCGGCGGCGACGGTGACGTGCTGTCCGATGGTGGTGCCCGGGAGGATCACGACGCCGGCCCCGATCCAGGACCCGCTGCCGATGGCCACCGGCGCCTCGTGTGGCCACTGCCGGGCGATGGGGACGTCGACGTCGTCGTAGGCGTGGTTGTGGTCGGTCACGTAGAGGTCGGGGGCGATGGTGACGTCGTCGCCGATGGTGATCCCGATCCGACCCACGAGCGACCCGCCCCGGCCGATGTTGCAGCGGTCGCCGATTCGGATCACCGGCGGCGCGTCGGGGTCGAGGTCCTCGTTCCACATGCCCACCGACATGGACACGTGCGGGCCGATGAGCGTGAAGGCGCCGATCTCGATCCAGTGCTGGTTGAAGAGCTGACCGGGCGGGAACGCGATCATCGACCGCTCCCCCATCGAACGGAAGCGCCGGCCGTGGGCATCGTCGGGCGCGGTGGACCCGACGGCGCAGATCCACTCCCAGCTGCGCTGGATCGCCCCGGCTGCGAGGTTGCGCACCCGCGGGGAGAGCTCACCCGGCTGGAACATCGTGGCGACCGTACCGGCACACTGGGCCGGTGGCCCGCCGTCTCGTCGACTTCCTCCCCGCTCCCACCGGCGGCGAGCCCGACGCCGACGCCATCATCGAGGGCTTCACGGACTGGGCCATCGAGCGGGGCCTCGAGCTGTACCCCCACCAGGAGGAGGCGATCCTCGAGCTGCTGTCCGGCTCGAACGTCATCCTGGCCACGCCGACCGGTTCGGGGAAGTCCCTCGTCGCCCTCGCCGCTCACGCCAAGTCCGTCGCCGGCGGCGGCCGGTCCTGGTACACGGCCCCGGTGAAGGCGCTGGTCTCGGAGAAGTTCTTCGATCTCTGCGAGCAGCTCGGTCCCGAGAACGTCGGCCTGCTCACCGGGGACTCGTCGGTGAACGCCGATGCGCCGGTCATCTGCTGCACCACCGAGATCCTCGCCCACGTGGCCCTGAAGGACGGGCCGGAAGCCGACGCCGAGACCGTCGTGCTCGACGAGTTCCACTTCTACGGGGACCCCGACCGGGGCTGGGCCTGGCAGGTGCCGCTGCTGGAGCTGCCGCAGTCCTCGTTCCTCCTGCTGTCGGCCACGCTCGGCGACGTCCGCTTCTTCCGTGAGGACCTCACCCGCCGCACCGGCCGGCCGACCGCGCTCGTCGACGACGCCGTGCGCCCCGTGCCCCTCCACTTCGAGTACCGCCGCACCCTGCTCCACCACACCATCGAGGAGCTGCTGGCCAAGGACGCCGCGCCCCTCTACCTGGTGAACTTCTCCCAGAAGGACGCGGTGGCCCAGGCGACGGCGATGGCCAGCGTCACCAAGCTGGACGACGCCGCCAAGGAGATCGTGTCCGCGGAGCTGGCCAAGGCCAAGCTGCCCGCCGGGTTCGGACGCGACCTCGCCCGCCTGCTCCGCCAGGGCGTCGGCGTGCACCACGCCGGGATGCTCCCCCGCTACCGGCGCCTGGTCGAGCGCCTCACCCAGATGGGCGTGCTGAGGGTCATCTCCGGCACCGACACGCTCGGCGTGGGCGTGAACCTGCCGATCCGCACCGTCGTGCTCACCCGGCTCTACAAGTACGACGGCACCGAGACCCGGCTGCTCAGCGCTCGGGAGTTCCACCAGATCGCCGGCCGGGCCGGGCGAGCCGGCTACGACACGGCCGGCCTCGTCATCGCGCTCGCCCCGGAGCACGTCGCCGAGAACGAGGTGGCCCAGGCCAAGGCCGTCGACGACCCCAAGAAGAAGAAGAAGAAGCTGAAGAAGTCCCAGCCGCCGAAGGGCTTCGTCCACTACGACGAGGACACCTTCACCAAGCTCCAGGACGCCACGCCCGAACCACTGGAGTCGTCGTTCCGCATGACGCCGGGGATGCTCATGCAGCTGCTCGACCGACCGGGTGACGCCTGGGCACACGGCCGCTCGCTCCTCCTCGACAGCCATGAGCCCAGGTCCCGCCAGCGACGCCACGTGCGCTCCACCATCGGCCTCTACAAGGCCCTCCGCACCGCCGGCGTCGTGCGGCTGCTCGACGCGCCGGACAAGTACGGCCGCTTCGTCGAGGTCGACCAGGAGCTGCAGGACGACTTCGCCCTGAACCAGCTGCTGGCGCCGTTCCTGCTCCACGCCGTCCCGCTGCTCGACCGGGACGACGAGGGCTACCCCTTCGCCGTGCTGGCCCTGGTCGAGGCCGTGGTGGACAACCCGTTCCCGATCCTCATGGCGCAGAAGGACAAGCGCAAGGACGAGGCCATGGCCGAGATGAAGGCCGCCGGCGTCGAATACGAGCAGCGCATCGAAGAGCTGGAGAAGATCCAGTACCCCCAGCCGATGCGCGAGCAGATCTACGACGTCTTCGACGTCTGGCGGGTGGCGAACCCGTGGATCGGCGACCGCAACATCGCCCCGAAGGGCGTCGTGCGCGACCTGTGGGACCGAGCCATGGACTTCCCCGCCTTCGTGCGCCACTACGGCATCAAGCGGTCCGAGGGTCTGCTGCTGCGCTACCTGTCCGACGTCTACAAGACGCTGCTGCGGACGATCCCCGACGAGGCCAAGAGCCCCGAGGTGCTGGAGCTGCAGCAGTGGCTCGGTGCCGTCATCCGAGCCACGGACTCCTCGCTGCTCGACGAGTGGACCGCCATGTTCGCCGGCGGCGACGCCGACCCCGCCTCGCTGGCTCGCGAGGCGGCCGAGGACCCGGGCATCCCCGACGTCACCACCGACCGACACGCGTTCCGGGCGCTGCTGCGCACCCGGATCTTCCGGTGGGTGCAGTACGCCGCCACGGGCCAGTGGACGGCGTGGTCCGAGGACCTCACCGAGGTTGGCGACCGGGGCTGGAACGAGCGCAAGCTGGTGGAGCAGTTCGCCCCGTACCTCGCGGCCTACGGCGACGACGCCGCCCAGCCCGATCCCGACGCCCCCACCGCCCGCCCCGGCGAGGAGCGCCCGGCCGTCCTGCCCCGGCCGCGCATCGGCATCGACGGCGACGCCCGCGGTCCCTCCCGCTTCGTGGTGGCCGACCAAGGCGACACCTGGGACGTCGAGCAGGTCCTCGTCGACCCCGAGGGCCACGACGAGTGGTACCTGCGGGTGACGGTCGACCTCGAGGCGTCGGCGGAGGCCGGCGACGTGGCCGCCCATCTCCACGGCCTCCACCGCCGCTGACCCACCCCGGCGGCGAATTTCGTCTCTCCGTGACAGCACCTGTCACGGAGAGACGACAGACGCTCGACGGACGGCCTCGATCGCCCGGACGAGATCGGACGCGAAGGCCCTCGACCGGATGATCAGGACCGTCCAACCCAGCGCTTCGAGCGCCGCCTTGCGGATGGCATCAGCCGCCTGCGCCGGTCGCTCCTCGTGCTGGGAACCGTCGACCTCGACGGCGAGCATCAGCGCCGGGAAGGCGAGGTCCAGCCGATAGCGCGTCGAGTCCGACACGTCGACCCACAGCTGGCAGACCGGTTGCAGGCCGGCGTCGAGGAAGGCATCGAGAGCAAGCTGTTCGAGCTCGGACTCTGCGACCCCACCGGTGTCGACGTAGCGATCGAGCCAGTCCCGCAGTGCGCCACCCCCGTTCCGGCCCGACCGCTTGTGGCGCAGGTACGTGCGCAGCAGCGCGTCGAAGCGCACACCGTGCTTCGACCGCAGGCCTCGCATCGCCTGTCGGTACCGCTCGGACGGGACGACGCAGCCGAGGTCCATCGCGAGGCGTCGAGGTCCGGTCACAGGGATGCCGTCGATCCGGCGCCGGTCGGCGAGGGCCAGATCGGTCGACTCGTGGGTCGTCAGCCACGGGCGGCGCAGCGACGAGCCGCGAGGGATGGTGATCTCCGGTCTCGGCGCAGCGATCCCGCCCACCTCCAGCAGTGCCGCGGCGCATCGGTGCGATGCCAGCGAGCTGGGTGGAGCCAGGAGCAGGGCGACCATCAGGCGGCGCTGCCACGTGAGCGGCACGCCAGTGGGACCGAAGACGCCGGTTTCGAGGCGCTCCCACACGCCCCGGTCGACGAGGCGCTGGCACCGCTTCCGGTTGACGCCCACGGCCTCGGCCTGGGCAGTCGTGATCAGGCTCTGCTGGCGAGCGAGGACGGGAGCGGCGGCGGCGAGGTCGACGGACACGGCTTCCTCCGAAAGGACAAGGACGGGGGAAGCCTGCGTCCAGGGTAGTTCTGTCTCGTCCCACCCCGGTCTGTCGTCTCTGGGTGACAGCAGGTGTCACGGAGGAACGAAATTCTCGGTAAGGGTGGGGGTGTGACCCGGGCTCGGCTGCTGATCGTCCACCACACGACCTCACCGTCGCTGCACACGATGCTCGAGGCGGTGCGGGAGGGGGCCGGGGCCGACGGACTCGAAGACGTCGAGGTCGTGACCGCGGCGGCGCTGTCGTGCACGGCGGCGGATGCGCTCGGCGCCGACGGCTACGTGATCGTGACGCCCGCCAACCTCGGCTCCATGGCCGGCGCCGTCAAGCACTTCTTCGACACGATCTACTACCCGTGCCTGGAGGAGACCCGGGGTCGTCCCTTCGGCTGCGCGGTCCACGGCAACAGCGACGTCGATGGTGCGGTGCGCGACATCGAAAGGATCACCAGGGGGCTCGGCTGGGCCCAGGCGGTCGAGCACGTCCGCGTGATCGACACGCCCGACGCCGAGGCGCGGGACGCGTGCTGGAACCTGGGGGCGACCGTCGGCGCGACGCTGCTCGAGGGGTGATCGAGCAGCCCCGGATCAGGGGGCAGCGGTGGTGCTGGAGGTCTCGTCGGCTTCGCTGGCCGAGCCCGAGCCGGCGTCCGACTCCATCTCGGACTCGCTCTCGGTCTCGGACTCCACGCCGGACGCCGAGCCACTGCCAGAACCAGAGCCGGAGCCCGAGCCGCTGCCCGACCCCGACCCGCTGCCGCCGGTGTCGCCGATCTCACGGACGTCGGCGCCGTCGTCGTCGCCGCAGGCGGTGGCCCCGCCCAGCACGAGGGCGAGCGCGAGGAACAGGGAGGACGTGCGGCGGAGGGCGAAGCGCATGGTGGCCACGTTAAGGAGTCCTAACGGCGCGGGCAAGCACCGGCGGTGCGGTACCGGTTTCGTCGGGGGATGGGTGGTCGCTACCGTGTGGACCGCTGCTCTCTGGGCCAACGGCGTCCCATGTCGCAGAGCCTGAACCCTGTTCGACTCTCCACGGGACCCAACATGAACGATCTCCCTGCGAAGCAGGGTCTCTACGACCCCGCCTTCGAGCACGACGCCTGCGGCGTGGCCTTCGTCGTCGACATGCACGGTCGCAAGTCGCACACCATGGTGCAGCGGGGCCTCGACTCGCTGTGCAACCTCGACCACCGCGGCGCCACCGGCGCCGAGGACAACGTCGGCGACGGCGCCGGCATCCTCACCCAGGTCCCCGACGCCTTCTTCCGCGAGGTGTGCGGGTTCGACCTGCCCGAGGCCGGCAGCTACGCCGTCGGCATCGGCTTCCTGCCCAAGGACGCCGGCGCCGCCGACAAGGCCGCCGACGCCATCGCGAAGCTGGTCGACAGCGAGGGCCTGCGGCTCCTCGGCTGGCGCGAGGTGCCGATCGACGACTCGATGATCGGCCGCTTCGCCCAGGACGCCCAGCCCACGTTCCGCCAGCTGTTCGTGGCCGGCGCCGACGGGCAGACCCTCCGCGGCATGGACCTCGAGCGGCGCACCTTCGTGCTGCGCAAGCGGGTCGAGCACGAGGTGGAGGGTGTCTACTTCCCGAGCCTCTCGGCCCGGACCATCGTCTACAAGGGCATGCTGACCACGCCGCAGCTGTCGGAGTTCTTCCCCGACCTCCGCGATGAGCGCTTCACCTCCGCGCTCGCCCTGGTGCACTCCCGGTTCTCGACCAACACCTTCCCGTCGTGGCCGCTCGCCCACCCGTACCGGGTCGTGGCCCACAACGGCGAGATCAACACGGTGCAGGGCAACGAGAACTGGATGCGGGCTCGCGAGGGGGCCTTCGCCTCCCCGGCCTTCGGCGAGCACCTCGACAAGGCCCTGCCGATCATGACCGCAGGCGCCTCGGACACCGCCCGCTTCGACGAGTGCCTGGAGCTGCTGCACCTGCCGGCCGGTCGCTGCCCCACGCGGTGCTGATGATGGTGCCCGAGGCGTGGGAGAACCACGAGACCATGCCCGACTCGAAGCGGGCCTTCTACCAGTACCACGCGTCGATGATGGAGCCCTGGGACGGCCCCGCCTCCATCGCCTTCACCGACGGCACGCTCATCGGGGCGGTCCTCGACCGCAACGGCCTGCGCCCCTCCCGCTACTGGGTCACCGAGGACGGCCTCGTCGTGCTCGCGTCCGAGGTCGGCGTGCTCGACATCGACCAGGCCACCGTGGTCCGCAAGGGTCGGCTGCAGCCGGGACGCATGTTCCTGGTCGACACGGCGCAGGGCCGCATCGTCGAGGACGAGGAGATCAAGCGCAGCCTTGCCGAGGCCCAGCCCTACGAGGACTGGATCCACGACGGCCTCATCCGCCTCGAGGACCTGCCGCCACGATTCCTGCTCACACCGCAGCACTCCTCCGTCGTGAAGCACCAGCGGGTGTTCGGCTACACCACCGAGGAGCTCAAGATCCTGCTGGCCCCGATGGCCGCCAAGGGCGCCGAGCCCATCGGCTCCATGGGCACCGACACGCCGGTCGCGGTGCTGAGCGACCGCAGCCGCCTGCTGTTCGACTACTTCACCCAGCAGTTCGCGCAGGTGACCAACCCGCCGCTCGACGCCATCCGCGAGGAGCAGGTGACGTCGATGCAGACCACGCTCGGCCCGGAGGGCAACCTCCTCGAGCCGACACCGGCGGCGTGCCGCCAGATCGTGCTCCCGACGCCGATCATCTCCAACGAGGAGCTGGCCAAGCTCCTCTACATCAACGACGACGGCGACATGCCCGGCTTCAAGCCCTTCGCCATCGACGGCCTCTACCCCGTCGCCGACGGCGGCGAGGGCATGCGCCGCGCCATCCATGACGTGTTCCACAAGGTGTCCGACGCCATCGCGGAGGGCGCCAAGGTCATCATCCTCTCGGACCGCCACTCGAGCAGCGAGCTGGCCCCCATCCCGTCGCTGCTGCTCGCGTCGGCCGTGCACCACCACCTGATCCGGGAGAAGACCCGCACCCAGGTCGGCCTCGTCGTCGAGTGCGGCGACGCCCGCGAGGTGCACCACATGGCGCTGCTCATCGGCTACGGCGTCACCGCGATCAACCCGTACCTGGCGTTCGAGACCATCGACGACCTCATCGACCAGGGCGTCATCGCCGACACCAGCAAGCCCAAGGCCCACCGCAACTACATCAAGGCCTGCACCAAGGGCGTGCTGAAGATCATGTCCAAGATGGGCATCTCGACCGTGGCGTCGTACACGGGCGCCCAGGTGTTCGAGGCTGTCGGCCTGGCCCAGGACCTGGTGGACGAGTTCTTCACCGGCACCACCTCCAAGCTCGGTGGCATCGGCCTCGACGTGATCGCCGAGGAGGTCGCCCGTCGGCACCGCTTCGCCTACCTGCCCCGCCCCTCCGAGGCCGCGCACCGCGACCTGTGGGTCGGTGGCGAGTACCAGTGGCGGCGGGAGGGTGAGTACCACCTGTTCAACCCCGAGACCGTCTACAAGCTCCAGCACTCCACCCGGTCGGGTCGCTACGAGGTCTTCAAGGAGTACACCCGCCGGGTGGACGACCAGGCCAAGCACCTCGCCACGCTGCGCGGGCTGTTCGAGCTGAAGACCGAGGGCCGCACCCCGATCCCGATCGAGGAGGTCGAGCCGGTCAGCGAGATCGTGAAGCGCTTCTCCACCGGCGCCATGTCCTACGGATCGATCTCGGAGGAGGCGCACACCACCCTGGCCATCGCCATGAACCGCCTCGGCGCCAAGTCGAACACGGGTGAGGGCGGTGAGGACCCGGAGCGCTTCGAGGTGCTGCCCAACGGCGACTCGAAGCGGTCGGCGATCAAGCAGGTGGCGTCGGGCCGCTTCGGCGTGACGTCGAACTACCTGGCCAACAGCGACGACATCCAGATCAAGATGGCCCAGGGCGCCAAGCCCGGCGAGGGCGGCCAGCTGCCCGGCCAGAAGGTGTGGCCCTGGATCGCCAAGACGCGGTACTCGACGCCGGGCGTGGGCCTCATCTCCCCGCCGCCGCACCACGACATCTACTCGATCGAGGATCTCAAGCAGCTGATCCACGACCTGAAGAACGCCAACCCCCAGGCCCGGGTCCACGTGAAGCTGGTGTCCGAGGTGGGTGTCGGCACGGTCGCCGCCGGCGTGTCCAAGGCCAAGGCCGACGTCGTGCTCATCTCGGGCCACGACGGCGGCACCGGCGCCTCGCCGATGAACTCGCTGAAGCACGCCGGCACGCCGTGGGAGCTGGGCCTGGCCGAGACCCAGCAGACGCTGCTGGTGAACGGCCTGCGCGACCGCATCGTCGTGCAGTGCGACGGCCAGCTCAAGACCGGTCGCGACGTCGTCATCGCCGCCCTGCTCGGCGCCGAGGAGTTCGGCTTCGCCACCGCACCGCTCGTCGTGTCGGGCTGCATCATGATGCGGGTCTGCCACCTCGACACCTGCCCGGTGGGCGTGGCGACGCAGAACCCCGAGCTGCGCAAGCGCTTCAGCGGCAAGCCCGAGTTCGTCGTCAACTTCATGGAGTTCATCGCCGAGGAGGTCCGGGAGTACCTGGCCCAGCTCGGCTTCCGCACGCTGGAGGAGGCCGTCGGCCGGGTCGACGCCCTCGACACCAGCAAGGCGATCCAGCACTGGAAGGCCGATGGGCTCGACCTCGCCCCGATCCTCCACGAGCCGGAGTCGCCGTGGCAGCAGGACCGCTTCTGCTCGAAGGTCCAGGACCACGGCCTCGACGCCGCCCTCGACAACGATCTGATCGAGCGGGCGCGACCCGCACTCGAGCGAGGTGAGCCGGTCGAGATCGACCTGCCCATCCGCAACCTGAACCGCACCGTCGGCACCATGCTCGGCAACCGGATCTCGCTGAAGCACGGTGAGGCGGGACTGCCCGACGACACCATCCAGATCCACTTCACCGGCTCCGCCGGCCAGAGCCTGGGTGCGTTCGTGCCCAAGGGCGTCACGATCCGCCTGCACGGTGACACCAACGACTACCTCGGCAAGGGCCTGTCCGGGGGCAAGCTGGTCGTGCGCCCACCCGAGGACGGGAACCCGAAGCTGGTCGCCGAGGACAACGTCATCGCCGGCAACGTGATCCTCTACGGCGCGACTGCCGGCGAGGTGTACATCCGCGGCGTCGTGGGCGAGCGCTTCTGCGTCCGCAACTCCGGCGCCACCGCGGTGGTCGAGGGCGTGGGCGACCACGCCTGCGAGTACATGACCGGTGGTCGAGCCGTGGTCCTCGGTGAGACGGGACGGAACTTCGGCGCCGGCATGTCGGGCGGCATCGCCTACGTGTGGGACCCCGACGACCTGTTCCACCGCAACCTCAACAACGAGATGGTCGACCTCGACCCCCTCGACGAGACCGACGAGGCCTGGCTGCGCGACACGATCCGCACGCACCTGGCCGAGACCGACTCGGCCGTGGCCCAGCGGATCCTCGACCGGTGGCACACCAGCAAACGACACTTCAAGAAGGTCATGCCCGAGGACTACAAGCGGGTCCTCGAGGCGGCGGAGAAGGCCCGCATCGAAGGCGTGGACGTGGACGAGGCGATCATGGCGTCCGCCGCGCTCGAGAAGGAGTAGACGACATGGCTGACATCAAGGGCTTCCTCAAGTACGAGCGCGAGACCCCGTCCCGGCGACCGGTTCCCGTCCGCCTGCGCGACTGGAAGGAGGTCTACGAGGACTTCCCCGACGACCACCTCCAGAAGCAGGCCGCCCGGTGCATGGACTGCGGCATCCCCTTCTGCAACAACGGCTGCCCGCTCGGGAACCTGATCCCGGACTGGAACGACCTCGTCTACCGGGACCGGTGGAAGGACGCCATCGAGCGCCTGCACGCCACCAACAACTTCCCCGAGTTCACCGGCCGGCTCTGTCCGGCGCCGTGCGAGGGCGCCTGCGTCCTCGGCATCAACCAGGACCCGGTCACGATCAAGCAGGTCGAGGTCGAGATCATCGACCACGCCTGGGACCACGGCTGGGTCACCCCGGTGCTGCCATCGGCCAAGACCGGCAGGAAGGTGGCCGTCGTCGGCTCCGGTCCCGCCGGCCTGGCCGCCGCCCAGCAGCTCACGCGCGCCGGCCACGACGTGGTCGTGTTCGAGCGGGCCGACCGCATCGGCGGCCTCCTGCGCTACGGCATCCCCGAGTTCAAGATGGAGAAGCGCCACATCGACCGGCGCCTCGCCCAGATGGAGGCCGAGGGCACGGAGTTCCGCGTCAACGCCAACGTCGGCGTCGACGTGTCGGCCGACGACCTGCGGCGGGACTTCGACGCCATCGTTCTGGCCGGCGGCGCCACCCAGTGGCGGGACCTGCCCATCCCCGGCCGCGAGGGCGACGGCGTGCACCAGGCCATGGAGTTCCTGCCGTGGGCCAACCGGGCCCAGCAGGGGGACATGGCCGTCGACGAGGTGCCGATCACCGCCAAGGACAAGCGCGTCGTGATCATCGGGGGCGGCGACACCGGCGCCGACTGCCTGGGCACCTCGCACCGTCAGGGCGCGGTGTCGGTCCACCAGTTCGAGATCATGCCCCGACCCCCGGAGGAGCGGCCCTCGGCGAACCCGTGGCCGACCTATCCGATGGTCTACAAGGTCACCTCCGCCCACGAGGAGGGTGGTGATCGGGTCTACAGCGTCAACACCGAGGAGTTCCTCCGCGACGCCGACGGCAACCTCACGGGCCTGCGGGCCCACGAGGTCGAGATGGTCGACGGTCGCTTCCAGAAGGTCGAGGGCAGCGACTTCGAGCTCGAGTGCGAGCTCGTCCTGCTGGCCATGGGTTTCACCGGCACGGAGCCGGGCGGCCTGCTCGACCAGCTCGGCGTCGAGCGCGACGAGCGCACCAACGTCGCCCGTGACTCGTCGTACAAGACGAACCTGGACGATGTGTGGGTGTGCGGTGACATGGGGCGCGGCCAGAGCCTGATCGTGTGGGCCATCGCCGAGGGCCGGGCATGTGCGGCCGCCGTCGACGAGGCGCTGATGGGCGAGACGGCCCTTCATGCGCCTGTCGCGCCCACCGACCGGCCGCTCGTGTGAGCACCGCCTCCGGCGACCGGGCCGTCGCTGCTTTGCCGCATCCGGTCCGCTCGGACGAGACTGGGCCGGTGCAGCACGCCGAGATGGCCGAGCCGATCCTCGCACCGCGTCCGGCGGACGATGTCCCTGTCACCGAGGACGAGGCGAACCGCACGTTCAGCACGTCGGTCCTCGTCTCGGCCGTGCGCTGCACCCTGGCTTACGTGGTGTTCCCCTGGCTGCTGCCGGCGCTCGGCGTGGCCGGCGACGTCGGCCCGGCCATCGGCCTGGTCGTGGGTCCGGTCGCCGTCGCCTTCAACGTCCTCAGCATCCGGCGCTTCCACGCCAGCGACCACCGTTGGAAGTGGCAGATCACCGTCCTGAACTGCCTGGTCATCGTGCTGCTGACGGTCCTGTTCGCCATGGACGTGGCCGAGCTCACCTGAGCCCCGACGGTCACGTGTGACCGTTGTGACCGCGGATCGGAACGGGACAGCCGTGCGCGTCGACGCGCTGGACGGCGCCGGGGCGGTGCACATCGGGTGCTGTGCCTCGCCGAGGCAGGCCAGGGGTCCGGCTGGGGCACAGAGGTCCGCGGGCTCGGTGGGTGGGCTCAGCCCGTCGCGGCACCGAGTCCCTGGGCGCCCCGCACCTGCTGCCACCGTCGCAGCTCGACGACGACCAGCACCACGAAGAACAGCGCCACGGACGCACCGGCGATCGTGGCCCCGCCCGCCGTGCCGTGGTGGAAGCTGATCAGGAGCCCGACCACGACGGCGAAGGCGCCGAGGGCGATCGACACCACCATGACGAGCGGCACCCGGCGCACGAGCAGCGACGCCGTGGCAGGCGGTCCGACCAGGAGGCCGAAGACGAGCAGCGTCCCGATGGCCTGGAAGCTGGCGACGATGCTGACGGCCAGCACCGCCAGCAGCACCGCTTGGGCCAGCCCCGGTCGCATGCCGAGGGTGGCGGCCTTGTCGCGGTTGAACGTGAGCGCCAGGAAGGGCCGGTGCCCGAGCACGATCACGGCCACGACGACGGCGGCGGCGGCGGCCTGGCCCCGGATGTCGTCGGCCGTGACCCCGAGGACGTCTCCGAACAGCAGGGTGGTCACGTCGGTGGTGAAGGACTCGGAGCGGGAGACGATGATCACGCCCAGCGAGAGCATCCCCACGAAGAGCAGCCCGATCCCGGTGTCCTCCCGGACGGTGGTGCGCGACGCCACCAGCGTGACCGCACCGCTCATGACCAGGGCGGCCAGCAGCGCACCGAGCACCGGGCTGGCACCCCACAGCACGGCGAGGGCGATCCCGGGGATGACCCCGTGGGCCAGGGCGTCGCCGAGGAACGCCAGGCCCCGGAGGACGACCCATGTGCCGACCAGCGAGGTCGCCACGACCGCCACCAGGCTGCCGACCAGGGCGCGCTGCATGAAGGCGGGCTCGAACGCCTCGGTGACGAGGTCGAGCACGCCGGCCTCAGCCGCCGAGGGCGTCAGCGATGCGCTGCGCGTTGAGCCGCATCATCGCAGCGTAGGTGGAGGCCTCGGAGTCGGGCGGTCCGAGGCTCTCGGCGTAGAGCGGGACGACGGCGACCTCGCCCACCTCGGCCGCCAGCGTGTCGGCCAGGTCCTGGGAGGCGGTCTGCTCGACGAAGACGGCAGGTGACCCGGTGCTGCGCAGCAGCGTGGCCAGCTCGGCCAGCGCGCCCCCGCTCACGCCGTCGGACGTGGAGCCGGACGGGATCACCGTGGCGATGATCTCGAAGTCGTAGCGGTCGGCGAACGACGCCAGCACGTCGTGATCGGTGATGAGCACACGACGGTCGGCGGGCACCTCGCCCAGCGTCACCTCGAGCTCCTCGTGCAGCGCCTCCAGCTCGGCCACGAGTGCCTCGCCCTGCTGGCGCAGCGCCTCGGCGTCGAGGTCCGGCACCTGCTCCGGGAGTGCCGCGGCGAGGGCCTCGACCACCTCGGCCATGGCGAGCGGGTCGGTGAAGAAGTGGGCATCCTCCACATGGGCGTCACCGTCCTCTCCGGCATGCGCGTCGCCGTCGTCCTGGTCCGGTCCGTCCAGGAGGCTCCGCGCGTCCAGTACCGGCACGCCGTCGGTCTCGGCGCCCTCGACGACCGACAGGAGACCCTCCTCGAAGCCGCCGCCGTTGATCACGATCGCATCGGCATCGGCCAGGACGCCGGCCTCGCGCGCCGACGCCTGGAAGTCGTGGGCGTTGGCGCCTGGCGGGATGATCGTGACCACCTCGGCGAGGTCGCCCACGAGATCGGACACGACGTCACCGAGGACCGACGTGGTGACGGCGATGGTGAGGTCCGAGCTCGAGGCTGCCGGCGCCCCGGCGTCGCTCCGTGCCGCGTCATCGCCATCCGATCCGCAGGCGGCGAACAGCACGGCGGCGGCGAGGGCTGCCGGCAGGATCCGGCGGGTGGGGTTGCGCATCGGCACCTCCGAGGCAAGACGGTGAACTGAGAACTGTTCTCGATCTGGACGGTACGCAGCGCGCGACCAGTGCTGCAAATGGGAACCGGACTCAGTTTCGGTACGATCGCTGCCGTGGCACACGACGTCCGGCTCCGGGTCCGCGGGCTCCGCGTCCAGCACGGCAGCCGGACCGCCGTCACCGACGTGGACCTCGACATCGCCGCCGGGACCTCCGTGGCGGTCATCGGTGCCAACGGGTCCGGGAAGTCGACGCTGCTGCGGGCCATCGCCGGGCTCCAGAAGCCGGTCGCGGGCACGGTGGACACCGGCGGCGCCGACGTGGCGCTCGTGCTCCAGAACACGACCGTCGACGCCTCCCTGCCCATCACCGTGCTCGAGACGGTCCGGCTCGCCCGCACCGCGGTGCTCGGACCCTGGCGACGGCTCCGGTCCGACGACCGCAGGGCCGTGGCCGACGCCATGGAGCGGCTGGAGGTCACGGACCTGGCCGACCGTCCGCTCCACGAGCTGTCCGGCGGGCAGCGCCAACGGGTCCTCGTCGCGCAGGGTCTGGCCCAGGGCGCACCGATCCTGCTCCTGGACGAGCCCGTCACCGGCCTCGACCTGGTGTCGAAGGACGTCATCCTCGGGGTCATCGCCGACGAGGCCCGGGCCGGCCGGATCGTCTGCACCTCCACGCACGACCTCGACGAGGCCAGGGGCTGTGACCGGGTCGTGCTGCTGGCGACGCGCCTGGTCGCCGAGGGCAGCCCGGACGAGGTCCTGACCGAGGCCAACCTCCGTGAGGCGTTCCACGGTCGAGTCCTCCGCCTCCCCGACGGCCAGCTGCTGGTGGACGACGCCCACCTCCACCACCACGGGAGCCCGTGGTGAACCCGCCGGAGCAGTACGTTCCGACCGTGCCGACCACGGAGCTGCACGACATCGCCTCCGCCCGGCTGCGCACGACCGGACAGCGCTACACCATCCGCCGACGCGCGCTCGTGGAGCTGCTCGACGGCGCGGAGGGACCCCTCACCATCCCCCAGATCCTCCAGCTGGACCGCGGCCTGGCGCAGTCGAGCGCCTACCGCAACCTCGCCGTGCTCGAGCAAGCCGACGTGGTCCACCGGATCGTGACCAACGACGACTTCGCCCGCTACGAGCTGGCCGAGGACCTCACCGAGCACCACCACCACCTGATCTGTCGCTCGTGCGGTTCGGTGGCCGACTTCACCCTGGACACGGCCGTGGAGGGTGACCTGGACCGGGTGCTGGCCGACGTCGCGGCCGCCCAGGCATTCCGCCCCGACCACCACCGGCTCGACCTGGTGGGCACCTGCGCGGACTGCCGGTGATCGGCGGTCAGGAGCGGGCGGGACGCGCGCCGGCCGGCGCAGCGAAGTGGCGCCACGACCGGCGATTCGCCGGAGACGGGAACATCCTGGTCCCCCGGTCGTTGGAACGATCATGAAGACGGCTCTCCGAACCATCGTCGCCGCCACCACCGCCGTGGTGGTGCTGGCCCTCGGTGCGGCGGTCCTGGGCTTCCCCTCGTTCGGAAACCCGTTCGCGTCCGAGACGGTGGTGCGGGACCATGCCGCCGTGCTGCAGTCGCTCGAGGAGATCGCCGAGCTGCGGGCCGCCACCGGCGAGTACCAGGTCGTCGTCGACGTCGAGGACGAGACCCGCTTCATCCCCGGGTTCATCAAGGGCGAGCGCACCACCTTCCTGGCCCAGGGCTCCGTCGACGCCCTCGTCGACCTCGGCCAGCTCGACGAGGACTCGGTGATCGTCGCCGACGACGGCTCGGTCACCGTCGTGCTGCCTCCCGCCGTCCTCGCCGGTCCGGTCCTCGACCACGAGGCCTCCGGGGTGCTCGACCGTGACCGCGGGGTCCTCGACCGGGTGGGTGGCGTCTTCAGCGATGCACCGACCTCCGACAAGGGGCTGTACCGGGAGGCCGAGCGCCGCCTCGCCGAGGCGGCCGCCGACAGCGACCTGCTGGCGACCGGCCAGGCCAACGCGGCCGCCACGGTCGAGGAGCTGCTCCGCGCCGCCGGCATCGAGCGCGTGCGCGTGATCTTCGCGTCGCCCGACGCCGTGGCCTGACCCCGGCACGGAGGCGGGCCGGGGCCGGCCTAGTCTCCCCGCCCGAGGAGACCCCATGACCACACCGCACGACGACCCGGTTGCCGACAACCTGGTCGAGTTCATACGTCAGCTGACGCAGCAGACGACGGTCGAGGCCGTGTTGCAGCGCCTCGGCGACTTCTGCGCCGAGATCCTGCCGGCCGACGGCGTGGGCGTGCTCCTCCTGCAAGAGCAGTTCCTGACCGTGGCGACGACGAACAGCGAGGTCGGTGACGCGGTCGAAGCGCTGGAGGTGGAGCTGGAGGAAGGCCCCTGCGTCGAGTGCGTCCGGGTCGGCCACCGCGTGCTCGTGCCCGATCTCGCCGCCGCCGTCGACCGCTACCCCCGCTTCGCCCCCCGTGCCCTGGAGGCGGGAGCCGGCGCCATCCACGCCCTGCCGATGACCGGCCACGGCGACCTGGTCGGGTCGCTCAACATCGTGAGCCTCGCACCCACCGAGATCAGCGAGGCAGACCTGCGCACCGCCCAGATGCTGTCGGACGTCGCCGTTTCGTACATCTTCGCCGTGCGGGTGCACGCCGAGACGTCCAAGCTCGCCGACCAGCTGCAGAACGCCCTCGACACCCGGGTCGTCATCGAGCAGGCCAAGGGCATCCTCAGCGAGCGCCACGGGGAGTCGATGACCGAGTCGTTCGACCGCATCCGGCGCCACGCCCGCAGCCGCAGCAGCCCGGCCCGTGAGATCGCCCGCCGAGTCGTCGAGGACGGCCTCGACCCCTGAGCGCACATGACGGTCCGGGATAGCCTCGGCGCCGACGGGAGGGCTGCGCCCCCGCCCGGTCCCGCCCTCGTAGCTCAGTCGGATAGAGCGACCGCCTCCTAAGCGGTAGGCCACAGGTTCGATTCCTGTCGAGGGCACTGTCGAGGGGCACGTGGGTCGAGGGCGGGCCGTCCGGCCGTCCGCCCGAAGTGAGTTAGGTGGGCCTACCATGTGGGATTAGGATCGCACGCATGGTGTTCGTCGACAGGGAGCCGGGCACGGGGCGCCGGGTCGGCTTCGCGGCGGAACTCGCACGCCACGGCGATGCCGTGGCCGTCGTCGACGCCGACGGCACCCAGTGCTCCTACGGCGAACTCGCCCACCGCGCCGACGCCGTCGCCGACCGGCTCGGGCCGGTCCGCCGCCTGGTGCTCGTGGAGGCGAGCAACGACCTCGACGGCATCGTCGCCTACCTCGGCGCGCTGCGCGGTGGGCACGCCGTGCTGCTGCTCGGGCCGGGCGACCACCGGGGCCAGCCGCTCATCGACGCCTACGACCCCGACGTGGTGGTCGGCGCCGGTCTGGCCATGGTCGAGCGTCGAGCGGCCACGGCCCACGACCTGCATCCAGACCTGGCCCTGCTGCTCAGCACGTCGGGTTCCACCGGATCACCCAAGCTCGTGCGCCTCTCGCACCGGAACCTCGAGGCGAACGCCGGTGCCATCGCGCAGTACCTCGGACTGCGGGCCGACGACCGGGCGATCACATCGCTGCCGTTGCAGTACTGCTACGGCCTGTCCGTGCTCCACAGCCACCTGGCGGTGGGGGCGGGCATCGTGTGCACCGGTGCGTCCGTGGTCGATCCGTGCTTCTGGGACGCCGTCGACCGGCACGGCGTGACCAACCTCGCTGGCGTCCCGCACACCTTCGAGCTGCTCGACCGCACCGACTTCCCGGCCCGCGACCACCGCAGCCTGCGCTTCGTGACGCAGGCCGGCGGGCGGTTGGAGCCCGCCGCCGTGGCCCGCTGGCGCGAGGTCGGCCAGCAGCGGGGGTTCGACCTGTACGTGATGTACGGCCAGACCGAGGCGACGGCGCGCATGGCGTACCTGCCGCCGGCGCTGGCCGAGCGGCGGCCGTCGGCCGTGGGGATCGCGGTGCCTGGCGGAGCGTTCCGGTTGGCGCCCGTGGAGGGCGTCGACCCCGACGTGGGCGAGCTGGTGTACTCGGGCCCGAACGTCATGCTCGGCTACGCCGAGTCCCCCGCCGACCTGGCCCTCGGCCGGACCACCGAGGAGCTCCGGACCGGCGACCTGGCCCGCATCGACGCCGACGGTGTGGTCGAGATCGTGGGACGCCTCCGCCAGTTCGTGAAGGTGTTCGGGCTCCGCATCGACCTCGGCCGCGTGGACGCGATGCTGGCCGACCACGGCGTCGAAGCGGAGAGCACGGGTGACGACACCGGCCTCGCCGTCGCCGTCCTCGACGGCACGGACCCCGACCACGTCCGCACCCTGGTCGCCGATCGGATCGGACTCCCGCCGGGCGCCGTCGCCGTCGCCGCGGTGCACGAGCTGCCCCGACTGCCCAACGGCAAGCCGGACCGGACCTCGCTGCGCTCGCAGGTGCGCGCCGCCGACGCGCCGCCGGCACCGTCGGTCGAGGCGGGGTCGGTAGCCGCGCTGTTGGCCGGGCTCCTGGGCACGACCCCGGGGCCCGACGACACCTTCGTCTCCCTCGGCGGCGACTCGCTGACCTACGTCGAGGCGTCCATCGCCCTCGAGGAGCGGTTGGGGGACCTCCCCGCCGACTGGCACCTCCAGCCCATCGCCGCACTCGACGACCGTGCCACCCACCGTTCGCCCGGCCGGGCTCGCCTGGCCCGGGTCGAGACCGGCGTGCTGCTCCGCGCCGTCGCCATCGTGCTCGTGGTGGGCAACCACGCCGGCGCCTTCCTGGTGGCGGGCGGCGCCCACGTGCTGTTCGCCGCCGCCGGGTTCAACATGGCGCGCTTCCAGCTCTCGTCGGGGGCCTGGGGCCGCAGCATCGCCCGCATCGCCGTGCCGTCCATGGTGTGGATCGGGCTCGTGGCGGCGCTCCGCGACGACTTCGACCTCGCCCACGCGGTCCTCCTCCACGGGTGGATCGGCGGTCCGGGCCGGTGGGTGTACTGGTTCGTCGAGGTCGTCGCCCAGGTGCTCGTGGTGATCGCGATCGCCATGCGGCTGCCCGCGGTGGCCCGCTTCGAGGCCCGACGACCGTTCGCACTCCCGGCGCTCCTGCTCATCCCTGCGCTCGCTGTCCGCTTCGACCTCGTCGAGCTCGGCCGGCACCACCGGCCGTTCTTCCGACCGCACGAGATCGTCTGGATCTTCGTGCTCGGCTGGATGGCGGCACGGGCTCACGCCCCGTGGCAGCGGGCGGTGGTGACAGTCGCGGCGGCGGGCGCCGTGCCGGGCTTCTTCGGCGACGGCCTGCGGGAGGCGGTGCTCCTCGTCGGCTTCCTGCTGCTGGTGTGGGTGCCGTCGGTGCCGGTGCCCCGGGGCGTGCCCCGGCTGGTCGGCCCCGTCGCGGGCGCCTCACTGCACGTGTACCTGACCCACGTGCAGGTGCACCCGCTGCTCAGCGACCGGTGGCCGGTGCTGGCCGTGCTGGCGTCGCTGGCGGTCGGCATCGCGCTGTGGCGCACGACGGAGCCGGTGCAGCGCTGGATCGAGGCGGCCGTCGGCCGGGCGGTCCATGGGCGGGCGATCGGGGCACCGCTGACCTGACAGGCTCGCCCCGTGCAGGACTTCGACCTCGTCATCGTCGGCAGCGGCTCGGGCAACGCGATCCCGGCGGAGCTCGACGGCGCCCGGATCGCCATGGTGGAGCGGGGCGTCTTCGGCGGCACGTGCCTGAACGTGGGGTGCATCCCGTCGAAGATGTTCATCTACGCCGCCGACGTGGCCATGCACGTGCGGGAGGCGGAGCGCTACGGGCTGACGGCGTCGGTCGAGTCGGTCGACTGGCCCGCCATCGTGGCCCGGGTCTTCGGTCGCATCGATCCGATCGCTGCCGGCGGCGAGCGGTACCGGCGCGACGACTGCGACAACATCACCGTGTTCCGGGGCGACGGAGCGTTCGTCGACCACAAGGTGCTCGAGGTCGGCGGCGAACAGATCCGCGGCGACCGCTTCGTGCTGGCCGCCGGCGCCCGCCCGTACGTCCCCGACGTGCCCGGCCTGGACGACGTCGGCTACCACACGTCGGACACGGTCATGCGCCTGCCCGAGCTGCCGGCCCGCATGGCGATCTTCGGCGGCGGCTACATCGCCACCGAGCTCGGCCACGTCTTCGACGCCTTCGGCACCCGGGTGTCGATCATCAACCGCAGCAGGCGGCTCCTGCGCTCCGAGGACGACGACATCTCGGCGCGGTACACCGAGATGGCTGCCGGCCGATTCGACCTGCACCTCGACACCGCGGTCACCCGGGTCGAGCGCAACGGGTCGGGGTCGATCACCGTCCACCTCCTGCACGAGGGCTCGCACTCCACCCTCGAGGTCGACGAGATCCTCGTCGCCACGGGTCGCATCCCCAACAGCGACCAGCTGGCGGTCGAGCGGACCGGCGTGCAGCTCGACCCGGCCGGGCGCATCGTGGTCCACGAGGACCTGCAGACCGACGTGGAGGGCATCTACGCCCTCGGCGACATCACCAACCGCTTCCAGCTCAAGCACGTCGCCAACGCCGAGGCACGGGTCGTCTTCCACAACCTCGTCCACCCCGACGACCCGCGGCTCATGGACTACTCGATCATCCCCCACGCCGTCTTCGGCAACCCTCAGGTCGCCGCCGTGGGGCTCACCGAGCACGAGGCGGCCACGGACGGCGTGCCGTTCGTGACCGTCGTGAAGGAGTACGGCTCCACGGCCTACGGCTGGGCGATGGAGGACACGACGTCGTTCGTGAAGCTGGTGGCCCACGCCCAGACCCGCCGGCTGCTCGGTGCCCACATCATCGGCCCGCAGGCCTCGACCCTCATCCAGGTGCTCATCCAGGGCATGCGGTTCGGGCAGACCGTCGACGAGATGGCCCGCGAGCAGATGTGGGTCCACCCCGCGCTCACCGAGGTGCTCGAGAACGCCCTGCTCGACCTCTGATCAGGCGGCTGCCGTGCGGGCCAGCCGCTCGCGCACGAGCGGCGCCACCTCGGTGCCGTAGAGCTCGATGCTGCGCAGCATGGCGTGGTGGGGCAGCGTGCCGGCGCTGTACTTGAGGTCGTAGCGCGACGCACCCAGGCCGGTCACCGCCCGCACCACCTTGTCAGCCACGGTCTGGGGCGAGCCGACGGCCAGCGCGCCCTCGGGCCCGGCGGCGAGGTCGAACTGGGCCCGTGTCATCGGAGGCCAGCCGCGCTCGCGCCCGATCCGGGCGTGCATCTCGCGGTAGTGCGGCCACAGCTCGTCGCGGGCCTGCTCGTCGGTGTCGGCGACGTGGCCCGGGCTGTGGATGCCGATGGGCAGGGGCGGCTGACCCAGCTCGTCGAGCGCACGGCGGTACAGGTCGGCGAAGGGAGCGAAGCGCAGCGGGTCGCCACCGATGATGGCGAGCATGAGCGGGAGCCCGTGTCGTGCGGCGCGGACGACGGACTCGGGGCTGCCCCCCACGCCGACCCAGGCGCGCAGGCCGGTCTCGGTCGTGGGGAAGACCCGCCGGCCATCGAGGGCGGGCCGCGTCGTGCCCGACCACGTGACCGGCTCCTCCCGGAGCAGCTGGGTGAACAGGTCGAGCTTCTCCTCGAACAGCACCTCGTAGTCGCGCAGCTCGTACCCGAACAGCGGGAACGACTCGGTGAACGAGCCGCGGCCGAGGATGACCTCCGCTCGGCCGCCGGACAGCGCGTCCAGGGTGGCGAAGCGCTGGTACACCCGGATGGGGTCGTCCGAGCTGAGGACGGTGACGGCGGAGCCGAGGCGAATGCGCTCGGTGCGGCCGGCGATGGTGGCCAGCACGACGTCGGGTGCGGAGACGGCGAAGTCCTCCCGGTGGTGCTCGCCGAGTCCGAAGAAGTCGAGGCCGACCTGGTCGGCCACCACGGCCTCCTCCACGACGTCGCGGATGACCTGTGGTTGGGGCACCGGTGCCCCGTCGGATCCGACGGTCACGTCGCCGAAGGTGTCGATGCCGAGCTCGATGTTTTCCATGGTGACTCCTTCCCGGGGGTTCGCCACGCACAACCTCGTTGCATGCGCAACTATTCCGTCGGCGGAGGGTCACGTGCACGTCGGAGTGGCCGGAGGAACCGTTGGACCGATCGCTGCCGCGCTGTCAGGGTGGTGGCGATGAGCCACGAGTACCACGCTGGCCAGCGCGCCCTGCAGCAGCGCTTCGACACCGAGCGGCTCGCCGACCGGCTGGCGGAGGCGGCGACGGACCGCATCTCCGACACGTACCGGTCGTTCATCGAGAGCCGGGACATGTTCTTCATCGCGACGGCCGACGAGCACGGCGCGCCGGAGTGCTCCTACAAGGGCGGGGATCCCGGCTTCGTGCGGGTGATCGATCCGACGACGGTGGTGTTCCCGGTCTACGACGGGAACGGCATGTTCCTGACCACCGGCAACCTGGCCGTCAACCCCGCGGTCGGGATCCTCTTCCTCGACTTCGAGACCGGGAGCCGCCTGCGCCTGGACGGCACGGCGACGGTCGATCCCGAGGACCCGCTGATCGGCACCTACCCGGGCGCGACGCTCGTCGTGCGGGTCACGCCCCGCTCGGTCTTCGCCAACTGCCGCCGCTACGTGCACCGCTATGAGCTGGTCGAGCGCTCGACGTTCGTCCCGTCCGCCGCCCACCCGCCTCCGGTCCCCGACTGGAAGCGCGATCCGTGGTTCGAGGGCACCCTTCCGGCGGCCGACCCAGCGCACGATCCCGGCCACCCCGTCGCGCCGGCGACGCCGGAGTTCTGAACGGTCGGCGATCTCGCCGATGACGTCCCTGGTCGCCGTCCCGTCCCGCCCCCCACGAGCGAGATCGCGGCACACGCTCGCTCACCGGGACCGTCGACATGGTCGTGACGGGCGTCGACCAGACGGATCTGCTCGCCCTCCTCGGCCGGCGGGCGCCGGCCTGACGCTGATCAGCCCTGCTCGATCTCGGTGACGAAGTCGATGAGCTGCTCCACGGCGCCGACGAGCGGCGGGAAGAGGTCGGCGTAGGTGGTGACGCTCGCCAGCAGCTCGCGCCAGAACTGGCCCGGGTGCTGGCCGCCCCGGCCGAGGCGGACCAGCACGCCCTCCTTCCACGGCTCGCCCATCGGGACGGCCGGCCATGAGTCGATGCCGGCGACCGACGGCCGCACCGCCTGCCACACGTCGACGTAGGGCGTGCCCGTGACGAGCACGTGGGGATGCTGCACGGTTGCCGCGACGCGTGACTCCTTGGACCCCTCGACCAGGTGGTCGAGCAGGACCCCGAGGCGACGCGTCGGCCCGGGGCGGAAGTCGCGCACCACCGAGGCCAGATCGTCCATGCCGTCCAGGCGCTCGACGACGATGCCCTCGTGGCGCAGATCGTCGCCCCAGATCTTCTCGATCAGCTCGGCGTCGTGGACGCCCTCCACCAGGATCCGGCTGGCGCGTGCGACGCGGGCGTCGTGGCGCACGGCGATGGAGCCCGACGCCGAGATCCGCTGCGCCGGCTCGGCCTTCGCGGAGCCGAACACCGGATGGCACGCCACCCCGTCGATGGCGAACTCCCCCGGGACGACGGTGAACGTGTGCACGTACCCGGTGCGGTCCCGGACCTGCAGCTGGGAGTTCAGGAAGCGCTCGACGACACCCACCGTCCCGCTCGGCAGGTGCGTGATGGACGTGCCGTGGACCGCGCCGACCACCGGGTAGCGGGGTCGGCGGGGGTCGAGGTCGATGGGGTCCATCGACCGGCGGGCCGGGCGTTGCATCCCTCCGAGGGTACGGAACCGCAGCAACCCGACCGGGGAGGCCTCGTCGGGGTTGGCGCCGCGCCCGGGGGGACCACGCCGCCTCAGGGCATGATCAGGCCGGACCCGCCGGCGGGCAGCAGCCCGTCGGCCACCGCCCGGTCGAGCGCGGCCTCCACGAAGCGGGCCAGCTCGGGGGCCGCCGCGGCGATGGGGGTGGCCGAGGCACGGACGCGCGACGCGTCTGCGCCCCAGCGCCGCCACGCGATCCCTCCGGCGCCGAGGTTGAGCAGCAGGGGCGCGAGGCGGTCGAAGGCCCGCGCCGCGCGCGCCTCGGGGGTCGTGCCGTGTTCGTACTCGTCCCAGGCGTCGCGCAGGCGCCGGCCGACGTCGTCGGGGAGCAGACCGTAGAGCCGGTCGGCCGCCGCCAGCTCGCGCTCGTGCTTCGACGCTGCGGAGGCATCGTCGTAGATGCCGGTGTCACCGGCGTCGATCTCGACGATGTCGTGCACCAACAGCAGCAGGACGACCCGGGCCAGGTCGACGTCGGCCTCCAGGTGCTCGCTCAGCACGGCGGCCAGCAGCGCGACGTGCCAGCTGTGCTCCGCGGTGTTCTCCCGCCGCTGCGCATCGAGCACGAAGGACTGGCGCTCCACGGTCTTGAGCCGGTCGAGCTCGTGGACGAAGGCCAGCTCGTCGGCGAGGCGATCCCCCACGGCCTCACGTGCCACGGCTTCGACGACCTCGGCGTAGTCGGTCCGGTCCTGCGCGCCCCGGCCCGGGCGGAGCTCGATGCGGTTCCCGAACGGGTCGTCCACGTACAGCACATCAGGGCCGAGGGGGTCGTCCTCGCGCCGCACCGGGAGCCCGTGGGCGGTGATGGTGGCCTCCAGGCGGTCGAGGTCGAGCACCGCGAACGCGGGGTGGGCCTTGGTGGCCGGGACGAAGTCGTCCTGCACCCCGAGGTGGATCCGGAGCGCGCCCCGCTCGAACCAGCAGCCGCCGCGCACGGCGAGGTGCGGCGGCTTCGGCACCCGGGGGACGCCGAGCACGCCCTCGTAGAACCAGGTGGCCAGCTCCTCCCCACCGGGCGGCATGGCGAGCTGGACGTGGTCGATCGCGTCGAGGAGCACGGACCCATCCTGCTAGCAAAGGGCCGTGGCCCTCGATGCAGCACAGATCCGGACCTCGGTCGATGCCGGCTGGGAGCGCGACGTGTTGGGCCCGCTCCAGGACTACGTGCGCATCCCGAACGTGTCGCCGGCCTTCGATCCGCACTGGGCGGCCAACGGCCACATGGAAGCGGCGGTCGAGCTGGTGCGGCAGTGGTGCGAGGCCCGTCCGATCGACGGCCTCCGGGTGGAGGTGCTCGAGGTCGACGGGCGCACGCCGGTGGTCCTGTGCGAGATCCCGGCCACCGAGCCCGGCTCCGCGGCGGACACCGTCCTGCTCTACGGCCACCTCGACAAGCAGCCCGAGATGGCGGGGTGGCGCGACGGGCTGGGGCCGTGGGATCCGGTGCTGGACGGCGACCTCCTCTTCGGCCGGGGTGGGGCCGACGACGGCTACGCCGTGTTCGCCGCGTTCACCGCCATCGAGGCACTCCGGGCCGCCGGCGGCAGCCATGCCCGGCTGCTGGTGCTGATCGAGGCCAGCGAGGAGTCGGGCAGCCCCGACCTCCCGGCCCACCTGGACGCCCTCGGCGACCGCCTCGGGCAGGTCTCCCTCGTGGTCGCGCTCGACTCCGGCGCCGCGACCTACGACCGCCTGTGGGTCACGACCTCCTTGCGCGGGGTCCTCGTGGCGTCGGTGCGGGTCGACGTGCTGACCGAGGGCGTGCACTCGGGATCGGCCGGCGGGGTGGTGCCGTCGTCGTTCCGGATCCTGCGCCGGCTGCTCGACCGCATCGAGGACCCCGACACCGGACGGGTGCTGGTCGATGAGCTGTGGAGCGACGTGCCCGCCGAGCGGGAGGCCCAGCTCGCCGCCACCGCCGACGAGATCGTGGCCGGCATGGCCTTCCCGTGGGCGGGCGACACGCGTCCCGACCACCAGCATGCTGTCGACCTGCTGCGGGCCCGGACGTGGGAGCCCTCGGTGGCCGACATCGCCGTCGATGGCTTCCCCCCGCCGGACCGGGCCGGCAACGTCCTGCGGCCCCACACCGAGCTGACGCTGGCGTGCCGCCTCGCTCCGACGGCAGACCCGGGAGCCGCGGCATCGGCGCTCGAGCGGGCCCTGACGGCCGATCCGCCCAACGGCGCCACGGTCACCGTGACGGTCCGGGCCGCCGAGGGCGGCTGGGACGCGCCTCCCACCGCGCCGTGGCTGCAGGCGGCGGTGGACGAGGCGTCGGAGGCGCACTGGGGGAAGCCGTCGGCGGCCATGGGGGAGGGCGGCACCATCCCGTTCATGGGCATGCTCGGCGCCCGATTCCCCGAGGCGCAGTTCCTGATCACCGGCGTGCTCGGCCCCGGGTCCAACGCCCACGGCCCCAACGAGTTCGTGCACCTGCCGATGGCGCGGCGCATCACGGCCGCCGTGAGCCACGTGCTCGACGCGCACGCCCGCCGCTGACGTGGCCGGCCTCGACCGCCTACCGGTCGGCGACCTGCCGATCCGCGAGGCGATCGAGCCGGTGCGCGCCGCGCTCGCCGACCGGGGGCGGGTGGTCCTGCACGCGCCACCCGGCGCCGGCAAGACCACGATCATCCCGCTGCTGCTCCTGGACCAGCCCTGGTGCGATGGCGCCGTCCTGGTGCTCGAACCGCGCCGACTCGCCGTGCGCGGCGCCGCCCGACGGCTGGCGCAGCTGCTCGGCGAGTCCCCCGGCGAGCGGGTCGGGTGGCGCATGCGCCAGGACACGAACGTGTCGCCCCGGACCCGCATCGAGGTCATCACCGAAGGGGTCCTGACCCGGCGGCTGCAGCGCGACCCCGAGCTGGCCGGCGTGTCGGCCGTCGTGTTCGACGAGTTCCACGAACGCAGCCTGGACGCCGACCTCGGCCTCGCCCTCACGCTGGAGGTGGTCGACGCGCTCCGTCCCGACCTGCGGCTGGTGGTCATGTCGGCCACGCTCGACGTCGAGCCGGTGGCGGCGCTGCTCGACGCCCCGGTGGTCCGGTCCGAGGGGCGGGCGTTCCCCGTGGACGTCGTGCACGTCGACCCGCCGCCGGGAGCCGATCGCCGGCGGGCGGCGGAGGTCGCCGTGCCCGGCGCGGTCCGCAGCGCGCTCGCCGCCCACGACGGCGACGTCCTCGTGTTCCTCCCGGGTGCGGCCGAGATCCACCGGGCCCAGCGGGCCCTGGGTGACCTCGGGCCCGGCGTGGCGGTCCGCCCGCTCGTCGGTTCCCAGACCAGCACGGAGCAGGACGCCGCCATCGCGCCCTCGCCGGCGGGCACCCGCAAGGTCGTGCTGGCCACGTCGGTGGCCGAGACGAGCCTCACCATCGAGGGTGTGACGGTGGTGGTCGACGCCGGGCTGCGCCGCGTCCCCCGCCTGGACCCGGGCACCGGCATGACGCGACTGGTCACCCTGCCGGTGACGGTCGCCGAGGCGGAGCAGCGGGCCGGTCGTGCCGGGCGGCTGGGGCCCGGCACCGCCTACCGGCTCTGGCACCCGGCCGACGATGCCACCCGCCGGCGACACCCCGAACCGGAGATCGAGGTGGCCGACCTCACGTCACTGGCCCTCGACCTGGCCGCGTGGGGTGCGGCACCCGGCGACCTGGCCTGGCTGACCCCGCCGCCCGAGGGCCACCTCGGTGCGGCCCGCGACGTGCTCCAGCGGCTGGGTGCCGTGGATGCGGGCGGCACCGTCACGGCCCACGGCCGGCGGCTCGCCGACCTGCCGCTCCACCCCCGCCTGGCCCACCTCCTGGTCCGGGGGGCCGAGCTCGGCCACGGGGCGTTGGCCGCCGACCTCGCCGCCGCGCTCCACGAGGACGGGCTCCGCCGGCGCGACCGCACCGACGTCGCCGAGCGCCTGCGGTCGCTGCGCGGCGACGATCCCGGGGCCCGGCGTGCCCGCAAGGACGCCGCCCGGTGGCGGTCCCAGGTCGGCGGACCGGGGGGACGGCGCGACGACCGGGCCGTGGGCCTGCTGTGCGCACTGGCCTTCCCCGACCGCATCGGACGCCGGCGACCGGGCGGTCGGGGCGACGTGCTCCTCGCCGACGGACGGGGCGCGGCCTTCGAACCCTCGGATCCCATGGCGTCCAACGAGTGGGTCGTGGTGGTGGAGCACGACGGCGACCCGACCCGGGCCCGGGTGCGCGAGGCGGCGGCCATCGACGAGGACGCCGTCCGTGAGATCGCCGGTCACGACATCGAGCGCCGAGACGTCGTGGGCTGGGACCGCCGGGCGGGCGACGTCGTGGCCCGGCAGGAGGAGCGCTTCGGCGCCATCGTCCTCGTGGAACGACCCCTCGACGACGTGCCCGCCGACGCGCTGGGCTCGGCGCTGCTCGAAGGCCTGCGAGCCGAAGGCACGGACCTGCTCGGCTGGGACGACGACGACCGACGGCTGCAGCAGCGCCTCGGCTTCCTGCACCGGCTCGACCCCGACCGTTGGCCCGACGTGTCCGACGCCGCGCTCCTCAGGGAGGCCGAGGAGCGGATCCTCCCCCTGCTCGGCGGGGTGCGCCGGGCCCGCGACCTGCGCCGCGTCGACGGGCGCGAGGTGCTGCTGACCGGCCTGGACTGGAAGGCGCGCCAGGCCGTCGACGACCTCGCGCCCGAGCGGCTCACGGTGCCGAGCGGGGCACGCCACCGCGTGGACTACGGCAACGACCCCCCGGTGCTGGCGGTGAAGCTGCAGGAGCTGTTCGGCAGCACCGACACCCCCGCCGTCGGCGGTGGCCGGGTCCCCGTCGTGCTCCACCTCCTCTCCCCCGCCGGCCGTCCCCTCCAGGTCACCCAGGACCTGGCCAGCTTCTGGGCCGGCGCCTACGCGCAGGTGCGAGCCGACATGCGGGGCCGCTACCCCAAGCATCCCTGGCCGGAGGACCCGGCCGCCGCGGTCCCCACCGCCCGCACCAACCGCCGGCGCTGAGCGCCGTCCGGGCGGCGTGAGCGGCGCACGCAGCACGCGCTGGATGGTTCAAGCGCGCCGGTAGCATCGACCGGCGATGGACCTCGACGACGCCGCCCGCAAGCAGCTGGAGTCCCTGGGCGAGTTCATCCGCGAGCGCCGCAAGCAGGCGCAGTACTCCCTGCGCGACCTGGCCGACCGGGCCAACGTCTCCAATCCGTACCTGAGCCAGATCGAGCGTGGCCTGCACACGCCCTCGGTGCGGGTCCTCAAGGCCATCGCCGCCGCGCTCAACGTGTCAGCCGAGTCCCTGCTGGTCCAGGCCGGCCTGCTCGAGGCAGCCGACGACGAGGCGCCGGGCCCCAGCGTCGAGGACTCCATCCGCGCCGACACCCGGCTGTCCGACGAGCAGCGCTCGGCGATGCTGGCCGTGTACCGCAGCTACGTGGCGCAGAACACCGCCGCCGGCGACTGAGCCCGGACGCGCCGGAGGCGGCGCCGTGGCGCCGCCTCCGTGCAGTTCGTCCGTCGGTGACGGGAGCTCAGGCCGCCTTCGGCGTGGCCTTCACCTTGGGCTTGGCGTCGCGGGTCAGGGGCTTGACCGCCTTCACGACGTTCTTGGCGAACTTCTCCTGCGAGGTGAGGACCTTCTTGGAGAAGGCGAACTGGGTGTTGACCAGCTCCTCGAGGGTGGGCACCTGGTCGAGCACGGCGATCTCGGGCAGATCCAGCGCCGGAAGGCGCTCGTCGATGAGCTGCACGGCCTGCTTCACGTAGCCGAGGACCTCGTCCTGGACCTTGACGATGAGCTCGAGAGCCTTGTCCTCGTACTGGGTCACGGTGGTCATGATGGTGCTCACTGCGGATCGCTCCTGTGGTGGTCTCGAGGGGGTCGTTGCTAACTGTATCAAGCAGTTGCTTGATGGACCAGATGACCTCGGTCACAGGGGCTCAGGACGCCGGCACCAGCCCCAGCGCATCCTCCACCAGGTGGCGCCACCCGGCCGCCCGGATGCCGAGGTCGCGCAGGCGGGCCTCGGCGACGTGGCGGGCGGTGGACGCGTCGATGCGGCCGGCCCGCTCGGCCACGGTGGCGTCCACGAGGCGGACGATGGCCTGGGCCACCCGGTCGCCGGTGGCGTCGACCTCGGCGATGGCCGTGGCGAGCACGGTCCGGGCCTCGCCCGTGCGGTCGGCGCCGGCGAGGGCGATGGCCCGGCCGATCTCGGCGTAGGTGCGGTCGAGGTAAGTGTGGGGGTGCACGGCGAGCTCGTCGGCGGCACACGAGGCGCCGTCGAGGTCGCCCTGCACCGCGAGCACGAGCGCCCGCGCGCACTGCACGTAGCCCCGGGGCTCGATCCCGTCGGCCAGCACGGCGACGGCGTCGGCCACCGCACCCCGCTGGAGGTGGTGCAGCGCCAGCGCGCCGACCCGATCGCCGAAGCCCACGGAATCGGCCTCGGCGAACCCCTGGCTGTCCTCGATGGCAGCGGCACCGAGCTCCACGTCGCCCAGCTGCACCGCGGACATGAGCATGGAGACGCGGGCCATCCAACCCTGCTCGTCGCCGTGGGTGCCGTGCCCGTCGGCGAGCGCGTCCTGCAGCTCGGCGATGCCGGCGTCGACCTGACCGGACATCAGCAGAGCGCGGCCGAGTCCGCACCGCGCCTGCAGCTCGCCGATCTGGTCGTCGATCTCCTCGAACAGGGCCACGGCGGCCCGGGCCGACTCGACGCCGTCCTCGGTGCGGCCCGACCACAGCGAGATGGACGCCGAGAGGACACGCATCATCGCCTCGCCCCAGCGCTCGCCCCGCTGGCGGGCGTCCTCGCCGACGGCCGTGGCCAGCTCGAGGGCCTCGTCGTTTCGGCCCTGGTGGAAACGCACCCAGGCCAGCAGCCCGCGCGACCAGGTGAGGCCGCCGGGATCACCCAGCTCGTCGAAGGTGGCCATGGCCACGAGCACCCGCTGCTCGGCCTCGTCGATGCGCCCGGCGATGTAGGCCGACCAGGACAGGTTCTGCAGCGCCCAGGCCATGCCCCGCCGGTCACCGACCTGCTCGAACAGGTCGAGGGCCCGGCGCAGCGAGTCGTGGGCGGCCACGAAGTGGCCCGCCGAACAGGTGGACCATGCCCTGCAGCCGCTCCGCCTCGGCGCAGCCGGCCGGGTGGTCGGCGGCGGCGAAATGGGCCTGGGCCCGGGCGAGCGCCTCCAGGGACTCGGCGAAGGCGCCCTGGTGGTGGAGGGCGTCGCCGCGCACGAGGAGGATGTCGCCGAGGGCCCGATGGTCACCCGATGCCTCGGCCAGGGTCTGGGCCAGGTCGGCGTCGACGAGCGCGGGCTCGAGCTCGTAGCGGTCGACCCGGGCCCGGGCCCGCAGACGGAGGATCTCGGCCCGGTCCGGGTGCGCGTCGTCCATGAGTCCCAGCGCACGGGTGGTGAGCGCCTCGACGGCGGAGGGATGGACGTCGGCCTCCGCGCGCAGGGATGCCTGCAGCAGCCAGTGCACGGCCTGCGCGCACACGTCGTCGGGGACGTCGGACACGGAGCCGATCTCGGCCACCAGCTCGGCCGCTGCCGCCCAGTGGTTGGCGACCTGGTCGACGACGTGCTCCCGCTCGAGGTCCTCGTGGTCGACGATCCACCTGGCGATGCCGGCGTGTGAGCGGGCGCGGTCGGCCTTGGTCAGCGTCGAGTACGCGACCTCGCGGATCACCTGCGAGCGGAACGTGTAGATGTCGCCGTCGAACATGAGGAACTCGCGAGCGGCCAGGCTCTCGAGGTGGGCGCGGGCGGACTCGCTGTCGACCCCCCGCTTCACCTCGGCCATCTTCACCAGCGCGTCGATGCGGTTGCGCCGGCCCAGCACGGCGGCGTCGTCGAGGACCTTGCGGTCGCCGGGGCTGAGCGCGTCGAGCCGGGCGGCCACCAGGCCGCGCAGGGTCGACGGCAGCTCCCCCGCCTCTGACGCGAGCAGGCCCTCGAGCGTGCGGACACCGGCCTCGCTGACGAGGGACACCAGCTCCTCCAGGTAGAACGGGTTGCCGGCGGCCCGCTCGACCAGCATCGATGCCATGGCCGGGTGCAGGTTGCCGTCGGTGAGGTGGACGAGCAGGCGCTGGCTGGCCTCGTCGTCGAGCGGATCGAGGTGGAGGACGACGGAGTTGGCGGCGGCCGGCGATGGCGTCCAGCGGTCGCGGAGGGCTCGCCGGGCCGTGGCCAGCAGCACGAAGGGCCGGCGGGCCAGGCGAGCCAGCAGGGTGTCGACCAGGTCGAGGACCTCCTGGTCGGCCCAGTGCAGGTCGGACAGCACGACGAAGAGGGGCTTGCGCTGGCTGAAGCCCTCGGACAGCGCCACCACGGAGCGGATGGCCTCCTCCCGCGCCCGCGTGGCGTCGATCCCGCGGAGGGCACCGTCGTGGCCGAGCAGGTGGTGGAGGCCGGCCACGACCCGGTCGAGCTCGTCGAGGCGCCCGGACTCGGTCAGCGCGTCCCGGGTGGCCTGGCGCAGAGCCCGGTCGGTCTCTGCCGGGCTGGAATCCGGCGACAGCCCGGCCGCGCCCCGGATGGCCTCGGCGACGGGCCACCACACGTTGGCCTCGCCGTAGGGCACGCACCGGCCCTCGAGCACGAAGGCGCCGAGCTCGTCGGCCGCGTGCCGGGCGGTCTCGGTGGCCAGGCGGGACTTGCCCATGCCGGCCTCGCCGTGGACGATGAGGAGCGCAGCGCGGGATCGGTCGATGGCGGTCCCGGTGACGCCGGCGAGCAGCGCCAGCTCGGTCTCACGGCCGATCATCGGCGCCCGGCTGCGACGCAGGCGCTGGCCCGGAGGGGCCACGGCGCGCACGGCGATGGAGGCCTGCACCGGGAGGCGCTTGCCCTTGGCCAGCACCGGATCGATGTCGGCGTACTCGAAGGCGTCCCGGGTGGCGGCCCGCGTGTCGGGGCCGACCATCACCGTGCCCGGCTCGGCGGCCTCCTGCAGGCGACTGGCCGTGTTCACCACGTCGCCCATGGCGGTGTACTCGCGGCCGGCGCGGACCGTGCCGACCAGGACCTCGCCGGTGTTCACGCCGACGCGCATCTGCACGGGGTGCCCGCCCTCGGCGGCCAGGCGGGCGATGGTCTGCTGCATGCGGAGCGCGGTGCGCACGGCGCGCTCGGCGTCGTCCTCGTGTGCGACGGGGGCGCCGAACAGGGCGACGATGGCATCGCCCACGACCTTGTCGACCCGCCCCCCGAACGCCTCGATGTCCGCGGCCAGGTTCTCGAAGCACCGGTCCACCAGTGCCTTGACCTGCTCGGGGTCCATCTCCTCCGAGAGGGCGGTGAAGCCGACCAGGTCGGCGAAGACCACCGTGGCGATGCGACGCTGGTCCCCGACCACCACCAGCTCGTGCCCGCACGAAGAGCAGAAGCGCGCCCCGGCCGGCACCTCTGCTCGACACTGTGGGCACTGCACGGCTCCAGTCTACGGGCGGGGGGCTGCCCATCCGGCCGGAGATGTGCCCCGTACCGTGTCAGGAATGTCCGACGCTCCCGCCCCTCCGTCGACCACTGCCGCCCGCACCGAAGGAGCCACGAAGGTCTACGGCAGCGGCGACACCACGGTCACCGCCCTGCGCGACGTCGACGTGTCGTTCGAGGCCGGTCGCTTCACCGCGATCATGGGCCCGTCGGGATCGGGCAAGTCGACCCTGATGCACTGCGTGGCCGGGCTCGACTCCCTCACGAGCGGCCGGGTGCTCATCGGGGACGTCGACCTCACCACGCTGTCGGAGAAGCAGCTCACGACGCTGCGCCGGGATCGCATCGGCTTCGTGTTCCAGGCCTTCAACCTGATCCCGACGCTGAACGCGCGGGAGAACATCACGCTGCCGCTCGACCTCGCCGGCCGGGATCCGGACCAGGCGTGGGTGGACGAGGTCGTCCGCACGGTCGGCCTGGGCGACCGTCTCGAGCACCGGCCCTCGGAGCTGTCCGGGGGCCAGCAACAGCGGGTCGCGGTGGCGCGGGCGCTGGCGAGCCGGCCCGACATCGTCTTCGCGGACGAGCCCACCGGCAACCTCGACTCGTCGACCTCGTCGGAGATCCTGTCGTTCATGCGCCGGGCGGTCGACGACCTCGGGCAGACCATCGTCATGGTCACCCACGACCCGCAGTCGGCGTCGTACGCGCAGCGGGTGCTGTTCCTCGCCGACGGGACCATCGTCGACGAGATGGCCGACCCCACGGCCGAGCGGGTGCTCGACCGCATGAAGCGGTTCGGGGACTGAACCCGTGCGGCGGGTCACCCTCCGCTCCCTCTGGGAGCACAAGCGCCGTCTGATCTCGACCGTGCTCGCCATCGTGCTCGGTGTGGCGTTCATGTCGGGCACGTTCGTGTTCGCCGACACGATCGACCGGGTCTTCGACGACCTGTTCGGCGAGACCCGAGCCGGCGTCGACGTGCAGGTGCAGGGCGTGGCGCTGTTCGACGGCGGCCTCGGCGGGCAGGACGCCCGTGAGCTGCTCGACACCCGGCTGGTCGAGCAGGTCGCCGGGGTCGAGGGTGTGGCGGTCGCCGAACCGTTCGTGCAGATCTTCGGCTTCGGGGCGCAGAACCGCGTCCTGGGACCCGACGGCGAGCCGCTCGGCGCGGCGGCCGGCCCGCCGACGTTGATCGAGAGCTGGATCACCGACGAGCGCCTCAGCCCCTACCGCCTGGCCTCGGGCCGCGCCCCGAGCAGCGACGACCAGATCGCCCTGAACGTGGCCGCGGCGGAGGATGCCGGCTTCTCCCTCGGTGACCCGGTCCGGGTCGTGTCCCAGGTCGGCGAGGACACCTACACGCTGGTGGGCACGTTCACCTTCGGCGAGGCCGAGTCCGCCGCCGGCTCGGTGTCGGCCGGCCTCACCCTGGCCGAGGCCCAGCGGCTCGCTGGCCTGGAGGACCGCACGCAGGTGATCCTCGCCGCCGGCGAGGACGGCATCACGGAAGAGGACCTCACCCGACGGGTCGCGTCGGTGCTGCCCCCGCAGGCCGAGGCGCTCACCGGCACGGAGGCCGCCGAGCAGGACGCCTCCGACGTGCAGGAGGGCTTCGCCTTCTTCCGCCAGCTGCTCACCATCTTCGCCGCCATCGCGCTGCTCGTCGGCACGTTCATCATCTCCAACACGTTCGCCATCCTCGTGGCCCAGCGCACCCGCGAGCTGGCCCTGCTCCGGGCCATCGGGGCCAGCCGCCGCCAGGTGCTGGGCTCGGTGCTGCTCGAGGCGGTCGTGATCGGCCTCGTCGCCGCCGTGCTCGGCCTGGCGGTCGGCATCGCCCTGGCCACGGCGGTCACCGCTGCGCTCGAGGCGTCGGGTGCCGAGCTGCCCACGTCCGGTCTCGTCATCAGCACCACCACCATCGTCACCGCCCTCGTGCTGGGACTGGGCATCACCGTCCTGGCGTCGGTGGTCCCGGCCGTGCAGGCCACCCGCGTGCCGCCGCTCGCCGCGCTTCGAGACGTCGCCATCGACCGGGCCGGCGCCTCCAAGCCCCGCATCGTCGCCGGCGTCGCCCTCCTGGCCCTGGGCGCCTGGTCGCTCTCCGGCGCCTGGCGGATCGAGGAGCCCGAGCTCTCCACCGTGGGTGTCGGCGCCCTGGCCCTGATCGTGGGCGCCATCGTCATCGGCCCCGTCCTGGCCGAGCCGAGCGTACGGACCCTCGGCGCGGCGCTCCCCCGGCTCCGCGGCATCACCGGCGTGCTCGCCACAGAGAACGCGGCCCGCAGTCCCAAGCGCACGTCGGCCACCGCGTCGGCGCTGCTCATCGGTGTGGCCCTCATCGGCTTCATCACGGTCTTCGCCGCCTCGGCCCGGGAGTCGGTCGTCGCCGAGGTCGAGCGGGGCTTCACCGGCGACCTCATCGTGCAGGCCGAGGGCGGCGGCTTCGGTGGCCCGGGCGGGTTCCCGCCATCGGTCGCCGACACCATCGCCGCCGTCGACGGCGTCGAGACGGTGTCGCGGGTGGGCTTCACCCAGGCCCAGGTGACCTACCCCGACGGTGGGACCGCGACGCAGTTCGTGCAGTCCGTGGACCCGCCCACGTTGTCGGAGGTCTTCGACGCCCGCATGGCTGAAGGGGCCGTCACCGATCTCACACCCGGCGGCGCGCTCGTGGACCAAGGGGTCGCCTCTGACAACGACCTCGCCGTCGGCGATGTCATCCGGCTCACCGGCACCGGCGGCCAGACCGTGGAGCTCACCATCCAGGGGTTGTCCGACGACCTCACCCTGCTCGGCTTCTGGTCCATCGACACCGCCGACTACGAGCGGCTGGTCAGCGAGCGCCAGCTCGTGCAGGTGGTCGCGACGGTCGCCGACGGCACCGACGCCGAGGGGGTGCGGGCCGAGGTGGCAGACGCGCTCTCCAGCGTGCCGGCCATCGAGGTGCTCGACCGGGACGGCTTCGTGGGCAGCCTCACCGACCAGATCACCAGCTTCCTGACGCTGGTGAACGCGCTGCTGGCCCTGTCGGTGGTCATCGCCATGATCGGGATCGCCAACACCCTGTCGCTGTCGATCCACGAGCGGACCCGGGAGCTCGGGTTGCTGCGCGCCGTCGGCATGACCCGGGCCCAGCTCCGCTCGGCGGTCCGGTGGGAGGCCGTGTTGATCTCCGTGCTCGGCACCGTCGTCGGCCTCGCCCTCGGGCTGGTGGTCAGCTGGGCGCTCGTGACGTCGCTCGGCTCATTCGGGCTCACCCGCTTCACCGTCCCGGTCGGTCAGCTCGCGATCGTGGTGCTGGTCGCCGCCGTCCTCGGCGTGCTGGCCTCGATCCGGCCGGCCCGCCGGGCGGCCCGGCTCGACATCCTCGAGGCGATCGCCGTGGAGTGAGCGGGCGCGGCAGGCTGACCCCATGGCCCGCACCCCGGACGAGCTCACCGACGCCGATCTCGAGTTCCTGACCGAGCGCCACCTCGCCACGCTCACGACGCTGCGGGCCGACGGCTCCCCCCATGTCGTGGCCGTCGGGTTCACATGGGACCACGACGCCGGCATCGCCCGGGTCATCACGTGGGACGCCTCGAAGAAGCACCGCAACGTCGCGGCGCGGCCCGGCGGCCGCGCCGTCGTCTGCCAGGTGGACGGTGGCCGGTGGCTGTCGCTCGAAGGGCCGGCCGCGGCCGTGACCGACCCGGACGCGTGCCGGGACGCCGAGGCGCGCTACGCGCGGCGCTACCGGGAGCCCACACCCCGGGGGGACCGCTCGGTGATCGAGGTCCGCGTCGACCGGATCCTGGGCCGCTCCTGATCCGCGGCCGGCGCGGGCCGCGCTCGGCCGCTCCGGCGCTACGGCGCTCCGGCGCCCGGACCGAGGATCAGGCGCAGGGTTGGCATGTCGGGCACCAGTAGGTCGACCGGGCCATCTCCCCCTGGCGGCGCATCCGCACGAGCGTCCCGCATCGGAAGCACGGCTGCCCGCGGCGCCCGTAGACGGCGACACCACCCCGGTAGGTGATGCGCCGGGTGCTCCCGAGGTTGGCGACCAGCAGTCGGTGGGACGTCTCCAGGATCCGGCGCAGGGCTTCGGGCGGCACGGCGGCGAGCGGGGTGAAGGGGTCGACGCCGTGGAGGAAGCAGACCTCGGACTTGTAGACGTTGCCGATGCCCGACGAGATGCGCTGGTCGAGGAGCGCGTCGCCGAGCTCGGTGCCGGGTGCGGCCAGCGCCGCCCGACCGACGGCGGCCTCGATGTCGGGGTGGGGCGTGGTGAGGTCCGGACCGAGGCTGGCCAGGGTCAGGGGGTCGCCGAGGGCGCGGTGGTGGGTCTCGACGACCGGGGCCTGGAAGCACACGCCGATCCAGCCGCTGTCGGCACCGACGACCGCTCGCGCCAGGTGCGCACCCTTCCGCCAGCGCTCGCCCTCGCGGTAGAGGTGCCACGACCCGGTCA
>JBKHVG010000018.1:0-67968 GCA_046570205.1 Acidimicrobiia bacterium | reverse complement strand
GTCGCTCCGAGGTGGGACAACGCACCGATCGACCGGGAGGAGCAAGCCCGAGTCCGGCCCGCCCGGCGCACGGACTCCGGCGAACGCAGAAACAAACGGTCCACACGGCCGCCCGACGGATCGGGAACCAGTCGCCCCGCCTGCGACGTCGGAGGTGCAAGATGAAGCCGACGAGGGTGGGGAGCGCACGCATGCCACAGGACCGATGGTTCCGAAGCCTGGTCGTCGCCGTGGTGCTGGCGTTCGTGGCCACGGCCTGCTCCAGCGGCGGCAGCGAGAAGGAGGCGTCGCCCCGTGACCCGCGGGTGACGGCCCAGGGGACGGGGGACTTCCAGCTCCTGCTCAGCACCGGCCAGGCCGAGGACGCCGAGGCAGACGTGGCCGTCGTGGCGGGCGATGCGCTGAGCGACGAGCAGGTCACGGCGATCACCGGTCGCCTCCCGCCGTTCACGCCCGACGACGAGGACACGACCGCGTTCCGCCGTCCGGCCGAGAGCCTGCCGCCGCCCCGTGTCGGGCGGACGGTCGAGCAGCCCTTCGGCGCCTCGGGCGGTGACCAACCACCCCGCCCCGCGCCCGGGCCGCTGGAGGTGCTGCGGCACCAGCCCGACGGTGCGGTGGCCGTGGCGCCGTCGCTGAGCGTGACGTTCAACCACCCCATGGTCCCCGTCGGCACCCTCGACGCGCTCGACGCCGAGGACGTCCCCGTGCAGGTGACGCCGGCGGTCGAGGGACGCTGGCGCTGGCTCGGCACCCGGACGCTGCGGCTGGAGCACACCTCCGACGACATCGACCGGCTCCCCGCCGCGACCGACTACGAGGCCGTGGTGCCGGCCGGCACCGAGTCCGCCACCGGCGACGTGCTGGCCGAGGACTTCCGCTTCACGTTCTCCACCCCGGCGCCGACCGTGGAGTCGGTCGTGCCGGGCGGTGAGGTCATCGACGTCCAGCCGGTCTTCGTCGTCACCTTCGACCAGCGGGTCGACCCGCAGGCCGTCCTCGACACGGTCACGCTGCGGGCCGACGGGGACGAACGGTCGATCCGCCTGGCCACTGACGAGGAGATCGCCGCCGACGAGCAGGCGAGGGCGGCGGTCGAGCAGGCGCTGGACGGCCGCTGGGTCGCGTTCCGCCCCTCGGACGCGCTGCCCGGGGACGCCGCCGTCGAGGTGCAGGTCGGACCAGGGACCCCGTCGGCGGAGGGGCCCCGGACGACCACCGAACCCCAGTCGCACCGAACCCGGACGCGCGCCCCGTTCGCCGTGACGGGCACGGAGTGCGGCTACGAGGGGTGCCGTCCCGGTGACGCCCTGGTGCTGGTCTTCAACAACCCGGTGGACGTAGAGACCTTCGACCCGGGCCAGGTGACGGTCGAACCCGACACCGGTGCCTCGGTCATGCCCTTCGACAACCGCATCGAGATCCGCGGCGGCACCCGCGCCGGCACGACCTACCAGGTGCGGGTGTCGGGTGAGCTGCGCGACACCTTCGGCCAGTCCCTCGGCACCGACGAGACCTTGCGCTTCGACGTCGGCGACGCCCGGCCGGTGCTGGTGCCCTTCCCCCGCGCCGTCATCACCACCGACCCGTTCACGGACGACCCGGTCGTGCCCATCGTCTCCACGGGCAACGAGACCCTCGACGTCACGCTGTACGAGGTCGACGTCGCGGACATCGGGACCTACGTCTCCTACGTGCGCAACCGGCACTTCGAGGACCTCCGGGGCCTCCCCGACTGGCCGGTGATCGCCCGCCGCACGGTCCGGATCGAGGAGCCGGCCGAGCTGAACGAGACCGTGCTCGACCTGCGTGATGCGATCGGCGGCGGCGGCCACGTCGTCGTCACCGTCGAGTCGAACCTCGACGTGAGCCCCGAAGACGAGACCTACTGGAACAACCGACCGATCGTCGCCTGGGTCCAGGCCACATCGCTCGGCATCGACGCGCTCGCCGACCACGACCGGCTCGTGGCCTGGGCCACCGACCTGCGCACCGGGGCACCCCTGGACGGTGTCGAGGTGCGGCTCGGGCGCGACACCGGGACCACCGACGGGGACGGCCTCACCTCGATCGACCTCGGCGCCGGCGACGTCCTCGTCGCCCGGCGCGGTGACGACAGTGCCGTGCTCACGGCTGACTCCAGCGGACGTTGGCAGTCCTACGACCCCGGCGGGTCGACCCGGTGGTACGCCTTCGACGGCCGGGGGCTGTTCCGCCCCGGCGACGAGCTCGAGCTCAAGGGTTGGGTCCGCCGCCTCGACCTGGACGGCGACGCCCGGCTGGAGACGGTCGGCACGGATCAGGCCGTCGGCTACACGGTGCGCGACGCGTTCGGCAACGAGCTGGCATCCGGCGAGTCGCAGCTCACCGCGCAGGGCGGGTTCCAGATCTCCGCCCCGCTGCCCGAGGGCGCGGCGCTCGGCGAGGCCCATGTCGAGCTGCTCCTCGGCGACGGCGCGGAGCCCGGGTACCACCCCTTCCAGATCCAGGAGTTCCGGCGCCCGGAGTTCGAGGTCGTCACCGCACCGGTCGGTGCGGGACCGCACCTGCTCACCGGACCGGTGCGGGTCGAGGCTGCTGGCCGCTACTTCGCCGGCGGCGTGCTCCCCGATGCCGCGATCACGTGGCAGGTGACGACGAGCGCCACCACGTACTCGCCGCCCAACTGGCCGGCGTTCACGTTCGGGGTGGCGCCCCCGCCGTGGCTCGAGAGCGAGTTCGCCGACCTCGGTGGTCGCGGCTACGCCGGCGAGATGCCCGGCGCGTGCTGCATGCCCCCGCAGGAGACCGAGTCCTTCACCTACGACGCCCGCACGGACGCCGGTGGCCGCCACGTCCTCCAGGTGGACTTCGCGGGCCAGAAGCCGGACGAGCCCATCTTCGTCACCGCCAACGCCGCGGTCGAGGACGTGAACCGCCAGGCCTTCGCCTCGACCGTCGACGTGCTGGTCCACCCGGCCGCGCTCTACGTCGGACTCCGCGCCGAGCGGAACTTCGTCCGCCAGGGCGAGCCGCTCGTGGTCGACGCCATCGTCACCGACATCGACGGCGCCGCCGTGGCCGGTCGGCAGGTCACGGTCACGGCCGCCCGGGTCGTCGAGGAGCTCCGCGGCGGCGAGGTCGTGGAGACCGACGTCGACACCCAGGAGTGCGTGGTCGGCAGCGAGGCCGAGGCGGTCGACTGCGAGTTCGACACGCCCCAAGGCGGCCGTTACCGCGTCACCGCGGTGGTCACCGACGACGACGGCGGATCGAGTCGCACCGAGCTGACCCGCTGGGTGGCCGGCGCCGATGCGGTCCCGAGTCGGGCGGTGGAGGGCGGCATCGCCACCCTGGTGCCGGATGCCACCGAGTACGCCCCCGGCGACACCGCCGAGGTGCTCGTCGTGTCGCCCTTCTCCGAGGGTCGGGGCTTGCTGACCATCAGTCGCGCGGGGATCGAGGACACCCGCGTGTTCGAGCTGGAGGACGGATCGGCCGTCCTCGACCTCGAGGTGACCGATGCGCTCGTCCCCGGAGTGGACCTCCGCGTCGACCTCGCCGGGAGCACGCCACGGATCGGCGACGACGGGAAGCCGGCCGACGGCGCGCCGCCGCGCCCCGCCCACGCCGTCGGCCACCTGCGCCTCGACGTGAGGCCGGCCACCCGGACGCTCGACGTCGTCGCCGAACCCGGCGACGCATTGGTGGAGCCCGGCGCCTCGACGACGGTCGAGGTGGCCGTCACGGCACCGGATGGATCGACGGTCGAGGGGTCCGAGGTGGCGCTCGCTGTCGTGGACGAGGCCCTCCTGTCGCTCACCGGCTACCAGCCGGGGGACCCGATGGAAGCGCTCTACCAGCAGATCGGCACCGTCCTGAACGCCGACCGGTCGCGGGACGGCATCCTGCTCGCGCCGCCGAGCGCCTTCGGCGCGGACGGGGCGTCACCCACGGCGACGATTGCCGATGGCGGCGACGAGGGCTTCCAGACCACGGGGAGCGCCGGTGGCGGCGGCAGCCTCAGCGACGATTCCACCGAGCAGGCGGCGGAGGGCGCCATGGCGGCCGCACCCGACGCCGACCGTGCCCGCCGGAACTCCCTCGGGGGCCTGGCGACGGCGCCCGGCATCGAGGTCCGGAGCGACTTCTCCGCCGTGGCCACCTTCGAACCGACCGTCGTCACCGGCCGAGACGGCCGGGCGAGCATCGAGCTGGAGCTGCCCGACAACCTCACCCGCTACCGGGTCATGGCGGTGGCCGCCGACGGCGACCGGTTCGGCACCGGCGAGTCCGTGATCACAGCGACCCTGCCGTTGCAGGTCCGCCCGTCTCCGCCGCGGTTCGCGAACTTCGGCGATGCCTTCGAGCTGCCGGTGGTGGTCCACAACGGGAGCGACGAGCCCATCACGGCCTCCGTGGTGCTCGAGGCCGGCAACCTCACCGTCACCGGCCCCGCCGGCACGCTCGTGACGGTCCCCGCCGGCGACCGGGTCGAGGTGCGCTTCCCCGTGGCCGTCCAGCGTGCCGGCACGATCCGCTACCGGGTCACGGCCGTGGCGGGTGACCGGTCCGACTCGGCCACCGGCGAGCTGCCGGCGTACACGCCGACCACGACCGAGGCCTTCGCCACCTACGGGGTGGTCGACGACGGCAGCGTGGCTCAACCGCTGCTGACGCCAGAAGGGGTGGTGGAGCAGTTCGGCGGGCTGGAGATCGACACGTCGTCGACCAGCCTGCAGGCGCTCACCGACGCCGTCGTCTACCTCGCCGAGTACGACCACCGCTCGGCCGACGCCTACGCCGCCCGCATCACGGCGCTGGTGTCGCTGCGCGACGTGTTCACCGCGTTCGATGCCGCCGGCCAGCCGTCGCCCGAGGAGCTCGACGCCACCGTCCGCTCCGACCTCGAACGGCTCGCCGCCCTGCAGAACGACGACGGCGGCTTCCCCACCTGGCAGCGCGGCCGGCCATCGGACCCGTTCCTCACCGTGCAGGCCGCCCACGCCTTCGTGGTCGCCGGGGCCGAGGGCTTCTCGGTGAGCGCGGACGCCGAGCAACGCGCGCTCGAGTACCTGCGCACGATCGAGGACCACTTCCCCGCCCTGTGGCCAGAGGACGCCCGCCCGGCGGCCAGCGCCTACGCCCTGCACGTCCGCGCCCTCGACGGTGACCGCGACGCCGGCAAGGCCAGGCAGCTGTACGCATCGACGCCCGAGCTGCCCCTCGACGCCCTCGCCTGGCTGTGGCCGGTCGTCGACGACGCCGCCATCCGGGGCGAGATCTCACGCACGGTGGCCAACCGGGTCACCGAGACGCCGGCGGCCGCGACGTTCACGACCGGTTACGAGGAGAGCGCCTCCGCCCTCGTGCTGGCCTCGGACCGGCGCACCGACGGCATCGTCCTCGACGCGCTGATCACCCAGCAGCCCGACAGCGACCTCATCCCGAAGGTGGTCGCCGGCCTCATCGGCAACCAGCGTCGAGGGGGGCACTGGAGCAACGTGCAGGAGAACGGCTTCATCCTCCTGGCCATGAAGCGGTACTTCGACGCCTTCGAGGCAACCACGCCCGACTTCGTGGCCCGGGTCTGGATGGGCCCGACCTACACCGCCGAGCACGCCCACCGCGGCCGCTCGATCGACACCGTCCGCACTGTCGTGCCGATGGGCGAGCTGGGTGGCGACCCCGACCTCATCGTCCAGAAGGACGGTGCCGGTCGCCTCTACTACCGGCTCGGCCTGCGGTACGCGCCGAGCGACCTGCGCCTCGACCCGCGTGACGAGGGCTTCGTCGTGGTGCGGACCTACGAGGCCATCGATGAGCCCTCCGACGTCGTTCGCAACGGTGACGGCTCGTGGACGATCGCCGCGGGAGCGATGGTGCGGGTGCGCCTGTCGATGGTCGCCGACTCCGCCCGCACCAACATGGCGCTGGTCGACCACCTGCCCGCCGGCCTGGAGGCGCTCAACCCAGCGCTCGCCGCCTCGCCCCGACCCCCCGCCGAGGAGGAGGGTGACGAGGTCGCGCCGGCCACCTGGTACGGCTACACCTGGTTCGACCACCAGAGCTTCCGCGACGATCGCAGCGAGGCCTACAGCGCCTACCTGCCGGCGGGCACCTACGACCACACCTACGTGGCCCGGGCCACGACGCCGGGCACCTTCGTCGCCCCGCCGGCCAAGGCCGAGGAGATCTACGCGCCCGAGGTGTTCGGCCGCTCCGGCACCGACCGGGTCACGGTCGGCTGATCGGAGCGCAGTCGGCGGTCGTCGTCGTCCTTGCGCTCGAGGAGGAAGGCGCCGACGGTCCCGGCGAGGGCGGCGAAGACGACGACGGAGTAGGCGATGACCACGACCTGCAGGACCCGGAGCGCTCCGCTCTCGGGGAAGAACGGTTCGCCGGCGATCGTCGCGAGCGCTGCGGCGTCGAGGGCGTCCCCGTAGGAGTCGTAGTCGCCGAGCTCGAACAGGAGCTGGCTGGAGGCGAGGACGACGACGATCGTCACGACGCCCAGGGCGGCGAGGCGGCTCGACAGCTTCCGGCCGGCGGTGCGGCTCGACCGGACCGCCGAGCTCAGCACGCGACCGACGCGGGCGGCCCGCAGCACACGCAGCGCCCGCACGAACCGCAGTGCCGGGACGGCGAGGAAGATCAGCTGCCACCAGTTGCGCTTGAGGAACGTCGTGGTCGACGGGGCGATGACGAGCCGGAGGAGGAACTCACCGACGAACAGCGCCCACAGGACCCAGCTGGCGACGGAGAAGACGGTGCCGACGGCGCCCGTCGGCTCGGAGATCGTCTCAGCGAGGACGAGCAGCAGGAAGACGACACCCGCCGCCGTGATCGGCATGTCGAGGCGGTCGGCGATCCGCTCGGCCAGCTCCTCACGGTCGTCGCTCCGCCGCGTCGGCGTCGCTGCGACCTCGTCCTCTGTCGGCACGCAGCGAGGATCGCATGTCCGGCCGGCGCCGAGCATGGCGGGGATGGCGTAGAGCGCGCCGTCGACCGCGAGGGTCGCGTCGAGCCCGGTGACGGTGATGTCGCTCCGAGGTGGCGGTTCAGGCCGGCACGGGGCGGGCCCGGTCCACGATCTCGTCGAGGGCCAGACCCGTCGGCAGCGTCCCGAAGGCCAGGCGGGTGTCCTCATCGAGGCGGGAGGCGACGAAGGCGTCGGCCACGGGCGCCGGTGAGTGCTGCAGGACCTGCGACGCCTGGAACAGCAGCGCCATCTGCTCGACGACGCGCCGTGCCCGCAGCTCGATCTGGTCGACGTCGGCCAGCTCCTTGCGGAGCGCGTCGGCCGCAGCGTCGAAGCGGCGGTCGCTGCCGGCGGCGGTGTCGACCTCGGTCCAGTACGCATCGAGCGTCTCGGGCGCGCGACCGACGGCACGGAGCACGTCGAGGCAGATCACGTTGCCCGACCCCTCCCACACGCCGTTCAGGGGCGACTGGCGGAACAGCCGCGGCAGGTCGGACTCCTCCACGTAGCCGGCACGCCGTGCAGGATCGAAGAGATCACGTCCGGTGGGAGGGAGATCGCGGGACGTGGTCATCGTCAGATCGTGCGCCTCCGCGAGTCCTGGCACCACATCCCTTGGTCCCATCCTGTCCGGACGGTCCACCCGGACCGACTGCGCATCTCAGGTGACCTTGGCCCCTGACGCGGCCGGCCCCACCGCGGCAGGCTGCGGGCAGCGAACCGTCTCGGAGGTGCCCCGATGGAGCCAGTGACCGACCGCATCCGCAACGTCGCCCTCGTGGGCCATGCGGGCAACGGCAAGACGATGCTGGCCGAGGCGCTGCTGCTGCGCGCCGACGTGCTCAGCCGCATGGGCTCGCTGGAGTCGGGCACCACGGCCTCGGACGTCGAGGAGGAGGAGCGCCAGCGTGGCCAGTCGCTGTCGATGACCGTGCTCCCGTTCCGTTGGGGTGACCACCACGTCAACCTCATCGACACGCCGGGCTACGCCGACTTCGCCGGCGAGGTGGAGGCCGCGCTGCGCGTCGCCGACCTGCTCGTCTTCGTGGTGGACGCGGTCGCTGGCGTCCAGAGCGAGGACGAGCGCCTGTGGCGGGTCGCGGCCGCCCGCGGCATCCCCCGCCTCGTCTTCGTCAACAAGATGGACCGCGAGCGGGCCGACTTCGACCGGGTGCTCGCGGAGATCCGCGACCGCTTCAGCCCGACGGGCATCGAGCCGGTGGAGCTGCCCGTCGGGCGTGAATCCGGCTTCCACGGCGTCGCCGACCTCGTGACGGAGCATGTGTGGCTCTACGACACCGGCCGCGCCGAGGAGCGCGACGAGCTCCCCCAGGACATCGCCGAGCGCGAGCACGAGGAGCACGACCAGCTGGTGGAGGACGTGGTCGAGCAGGACGACTCGCTCCTCGAGCGCTACCTCGAGGGTGAGCAGCCCACAGCCGAGGAGCTGGAGCGAGCGCTCCACGACGGCGTGGACCGGGCCGTGGTGTTCCCCGTGCTGCTCGGCTCGGCGGTCGGTCCCGTCGCCGTCGATCGCCTCGCCGAGTTCATCTGCCACGTCGGACCGTCGCCCGCCGAGGTCGCGCCGGTGCTGGCCGAGGCGGCGGGCGACGTGGTGGAGGTGCCCTGCGACGCTGAGGGCCCGGTGGTGGCCTTCGTGTTCAAGACGGTGAGCGATCCATACGTCGGCCAGCTGTCCATGTTCAAGGTGCTGTCCGGGACCGTGGCGGTCGACGACGTCCTGGTCGACGCCCGCACCGGTGAGAAGCAGCGGCTGCACGGTCTGGTCCGGGTCCGCGGCGCCGGCCACGAGCCGCTGACCCGGGTGGTGGCGGGCGACCTCGCCGCGGTGACGAAGCTGACCGGCCTGGCCGCGGGTGACACGCTGGTCGCCGACGGGTTCCCCGTCCGGGTGCCGCCGCTCGAGCTGCCCGAGCCGGTGCACTCCATCGCCATCGCGGCCGCCACCCAGGCCGACGAGGACAAGCTGGCCGTCGCCCTCCAGAAGGTGCTCCACGACGACCCGTCGCTCCGGGTCGTCCACGACGAGGAGACCGGCCAGACCGTGCTGCGCGGGGCGGGGGAGACCCAGCTGCAGGTGACCCTGGACCGGATAAGCCGGCGCCACGGCGTGGCGGTGGAGGTGCTGCCGCTGGCCATCGCCTACCGGGAGACGCTCGCAGCACCGGCCGAGGTGGAGGGTCGGCACAAGAAGCAGTCAGGCGGCCGCGGCCAGTTCGGCGTCGTGAACATGCGCTTCGAGCCGCTGGAGCGCGGCGCCGGCTTCGAGTTCGTCGACGCGGTCGTCGGTGGCGCCATCCCCCGCAACCTCATCCCCGCGGTGGAAAAGGGCGTCGTCGAGTCGATGCGGCGAGGCGGACCGCACGGCCACCGGGTCGTCGACCTCCGTGCGACGCTGCTCGATGGCAAGCACCACGCGGTGGACTCCGACGAGGCGAGCTTCAAGATGGCGGGTTCGATCGCACTGCGAGCCGCGCTGGAGGCGGCGGGCTCGACCGTGCTCGAACCGATCTCGGCGGTCGAAGTGATGGTCCCCACCGAGGCGCAGGGCGACGTGATCGGCGACCTGAACGCCCGGCGCGGCCAGGTCACGGGCACCGAGGCCGGGCCCGGCGCCGGCGAGGTGACCATCCACGCCCTCGTTCCGGCGGCCGAGCTCACCTCGTACGCCACCGACGTGCGGTCCATGACCCACGGGCGAGGACGGTTCCGGGCGACCTTCGACCGGTACGAGGCCGTGGTCCCGCCCCGCCCCGACGTCGAGCCGGGACGAACCTCGAAAGACCGCGAATCGGCACATCTCGGTGGCCAGCGTTGACGCGAATGACCCCTTCGGGCCATGCGGAAGCATGCGGAGACTGCCGATGTCTCCAGCCTGACCACCATCGATGCACCCGTGGCGCGTAGCGCCGTGGTCGAGGAGTCCCTCGCCCCGTCCCGCCGGGAGCTGCGGCGCGCCCTCGCCCGACCCGAGCTGGCGATGGCCGCCGGCCTGGGCCTGGTGGTCCTCGTGATGGCGTGGTCGGCCCCGTCCGTGGTCCGCCTCGCCGGCGCCGTCGGTGTGGTCGCCATGGCGGTGGCGGTCGGGCTCGACCGGGACCACGTGCTGCTGCGGGGCCGGGTCGTCGCCGCCGCCGGCCTCACCGTTCTCACGGTGGCCGACGCCGGGCTCCCCGCCGTCGACGCGCTGGGCGTGTTGGCGACCGAGACCCTGTGGCGCCCGCTCGCCGCCGTGGTCGCCTACCCGGTGCTGGGTCGGGCGATGATCATCATGGTGGGTCGCTACCGCATGGTGCGGGCCAGCGACGTCGTGGTCGAAGCCGCCCTCGTCGGTGCCGCCGCGGCCATCGCGCTCCAGGTGTTCGTCAACCACCTCTCCCAGAGCGGGGGATGGGAGCCGGCCTCCGCGTCACTCGGCTCGCTGATGGTGGGCCTCGACGTGGCGCTGGCCGTCGTCATCGCCCGGCCGCTCACCACGGCCGCCGCCCGGCGCGGTCCGGTCGTCGTCGTGGCCGCCTCGGTCACCGCACTGCTCGTCGGGCACCTCGTGGCCGCGGTCCAGATCGCCGACGGCGCTTCCCCCGGCCTGGGCGCCACGGCGCCGATCGCCCTGGCGCTGCTCGCCATCGGGCTCGGCACGCTGTACGACGCCGCCGTGGACCGGCCCGCCATCATCCCGGTGGAGCCGCCCCTGTTCTCACCGGCGCACGCCGGCGTGGTCGTGCTCGCCGTCATCGCCGCACCGATCGTCCTCGCCGCCCAGGTCGCGCTCGAGGTGTCGGTGTCCGGGGCCGTGGCGGTCGGCGCCGGCCTGATCGGCCTGGTCCTCGCCGTGCACGTCGTGAGCCTCCTCCAGGAGCGTGCCGACAGCGAGCACCAGGCGACACACGACCCGCTGACCGGGCTACCCAACCGCCTGCTGTTCATGGACCGCGTCGAGCGCGCCCTCGCCCACGCCGTCCGCAACGACGTGCCGGTCGGCGTGCTCTACATCGACCTCGACCGCTTCAAGGACGTCAACGACACCTTCGGGCACCAGTCGGGTGACCGGTTGCTCCTCGAGACGGCGCATCGGTTGGCCGAGTGCGCCCGACACGAGGACACCGTGGCCCGCCTCTCCGGCGACGAGTTCGCCGTGCTGCTCCCGCACCTGCGCTCGGCCGACGACGTGTCGCTCGTCGCCGGTCGCATCCTCGATGCGCTCCGTGAGCCGGTCGAGCTCGGTCAGCACTCGATCCACACGCTCGCCAGCATCGGCGCCGCCGTGTTCCCCCACGACGGCAGCGATCCCGGCGCCCTCCTCAGCGCTGCCGACGACGCCATGTACCGGGCCAAGGAGCGGGGCGGTGCCGCGGTCGAGATGTTCAGCGCCACGCTGCACGAGCAGGCCGCCACCCGCCTGGAGCTCGAGACCGAGCTGCACCGGGCCATCGCCGAGGACGAGCTGGTGCTCTTCTACCAGCCCATCGTGGAGGCCTCCGACGGTCGCACGAGCGGCGCCGAGTCGCTGATCCGCTGGATCCACCCGGACAAGGGGATGGTGCCGCCGAACGACTTCATCCCCGTGGCCGAGCAGTCCGACCTCATCATCGAGCTCGGCAACTGGGTCATCCGCACCGCGTGCAGGCAGCTGGCCGAGATGGCCCGCATGGGCCTGGGCGACCGCTTCCTGACCGTCAACGTGAGCCCGCGCCACTTCCGCGAGGACCTGGTCACCTCCATCACCAGCGCCCTGCGCGAGAGCGGTGCCGACCCGTCCCGGCTCGTCGTGGAGCTCACCGAGAACGCCGCCGTGGACGACGTCCAGCTCGTTGCCGAGCGCCTCCGGGAGCTGCGCCAGCTGGGCGTCAAGGCGGCCATCGACGACTTCGGCACCGGGTACTGCGGGCTGCAGTACCTCGGCGAGCTGCCGGTCGCCACGCTGAAGCTCGACCGTTCGTTCGTCCAGGCGATGACGCCGAGTTCGGCCGCGATTGTGGCCGCGACGATCGCCATGACCAAGACTCTGGGCATGACGCTGGTGGCCGAGGGCGTGGAGACCGAGGACCAGCGCAGGTTCCTCGTCGCCCAGGGCTGCGACCGCATGCAGGGCTACCACCTCGGCCGTCCCATGCCGGCCGCCGAGTTCCTGGACCGTCTCCGGACCGAGGACCGAGCGTTCGCCGACGCGCAGATGCGCCGGGCGATGGCACCTCCGGCCACCGCGCCCGTCGCTCCGGCCCCGGCGCCCCGCGCCCATTCGCTCATCGACTGACTTCTGGCCCAGACCCGGCTCAAGGTGGTGGCGATCACCGCCGATGGGTAGGGCAGGCCACCGAGACCTGGGAGAGGACCGTGTCCGCAGAGGTGCTGGAGCGGCCGAGCGTGCCGCTCGGAGCAGATGTCGACGAGCCCGCGCCGCCCGACGTGGCCGCGAGGTCCGCTCGCCGCTGGCCCCGCCTGCTGCTGCGGGCCGTCGCCGGCTTCGTGGCCTTCCTCCTCCTCGGCAACGGGCTGATCCTGGGATCCACCCTGTGGTTCCGGTGGGCGACCCCGGCGGCGGCGGCCGACGCCGAGGGCATCGACAACCTCCACGTCGTCGACGGGCGCGTGCTCCGAGGCGCAGCGCCCTCCGAGGAGGGCCTGCGCGACCTCGCCGCGCTCGGGGTCACGACGGTCGTCGACCTGCGGGCCGAGGCCGACCTGGCGGATCGGGGCGACCTCCTCGACCAGCTCGGCATCGAGCGGTTCCACCTGCCGATCCGCGACGGGCAGCTGCCCACCGAGGACCAGGCCCGTGAGCTGCTCCGCATCGTGGACGAGGCCGACGGCAAGGTCTTCCTCCACTGCGGCGCCGGCGTCGGCCGCACCGGCGCCCTCACCGCCTGGTACCTCAACGCCACCGGCCAGGCCGACGGCACCGCCGCCCTGCGGCACAACCTGTCGGTGGGGCCGCCGTCGCTCGAGCAGATCGCCTTCTCGGTCTCGACCGCCGACGGCTCCTACGACCGGCCCAGCGTCGGCGTCACCGTCGTGAGCCGCGTGCTCGACGGACCCCGTCGCATCTGGCACAACCTGACCTAGGACGCCGGCTTCAGCCGGCCGCTGCGGTCTCCATGCGCACCACCCGGCTCCGCACCCGGTCGAGCGTCGCGTCGTTGAGGCACCCGCGGAGCCGGGCCATGGCGTGCTCGCCGACGTGGGCCGGCACCTCCACCCGGAACCGCCCGGCCGGTCCGTGCTCCACTGCCGGTGCCGGCAGCTGGCGCATGCGGAACACGTCCGGTCCGGTGCACATTGACCACAGGTGACCGAACGCCCGCTCCGGGTCGTGGGTGGCGACGGCGCCGTACAGCTGGAGCTCGATGTGCGTGTGGAGGCCGGTGGCCTGGGGGTCAGGCCGGGTCTGGGTGCGGTCGGCCACGAAGTCGATGGCGCCGGCCGTGCCGACGGCGGCGCCGGCGGCCAGCGCCAGCCCGCCGAGGGCGGTGAAGGTGCGGCGGATCGGGTGCGACGCCACGGGAGCCGGTGGCGTGGCGTCGAGGAAGCCCCCCACCGGCGGTCGGAGCGCGCCGAGGCTGTCGGCCAGGCGGCGCTCACGGACCGGTGAGAGCGTGGCCCGGGCCACGTGCTCCACGACCCACGCCAGCCCCGACGCCAGGACACCGGCCCCGAGCAGCACCGGGAGGAAGACGTTGGTGCGCCCGGCCTGGTCGCGCAGCCAGCCGAAGTGGTCCCGTGCGGGCGGGGCGGCGTCGGCGATCGCGTCCCGCACGACGAGGTCGTCCGACGAGCGGTGCGAGGAGCGGCTCGCCAGGTCGTCCAGGCGGGCCTCGACGGCTCGCAACCGGTCGACCACGACCATGGCGATGAAGATGAGCTCCACGGCCACGAAGAACAGCGCGGCGATGATCGCCCGGTTCCACTCCCACCGGACCAGGTAGATGATCGTGTAGGCGCCACACACCAGGCCCATGGCCAGCGGGAGGGCCACGACCAGCCTCCTCACCGGATGGTGCTCCGGTGCAGGTGGTCCAGCACGTCGACTGCGCCCGTCCGTCCGTCCACCGACACGACGTCGCCCGGTGCCACCATCGAGCGGACGGTGCGGTGCCCGACCACCACCGGCACGCCGTGCTCGCGGGCGAGGATCGCCAGGTGGGACAGCGGGCTGCCGGTCTCGGACACCAGACCGGCGAGAGAGGGCAGGAGTGGGGCGAAGGTCGGGTCGAGGGTGCGGACGACGAGGACGTCACCGACCGCCGGGTCCTCGAACGCGACCCGACCGGTGCCCCGGCCGCCGCCGGCGCCGACCCCGGCCCGGCGGTCACCGGTCTCGGCCACGACGTCTCCGTGGGCGGAGAGGCGGAAGCTCGCCGGCAGGGGCGTGACCGGCCGGCGCGGCGGCCGCCCGCCCACGGCCACGCCGTCGAGCGCGAGGCCGAGCTCGTCGCGGCCGAGGTCGACGATGCGGGCGCCGACGAGCACACCACGGTCGTCGAGGCGCTGCTCGAGCTCCCGGCCGACCGCTCGGGTCAGCTCGTGCACCAGCCGGACGCGCAGCCGCAGCGCCTCCCGGAGGGACAGGTCCCCGGCGACGGAGCCCGGTGCCGTGCCGACCTCCGGGAGCGGGCGACGGTCGCCCAGCGTCGGGGCGGTGAGGGCGAGCGCGACCGGCGTGCGGGCGACGATGTCCTCGTCGGACCAGCCCCGGGCCCGTCCGGCCGCCACCGCCGCCATGGCGGCCTCGGCACCCGTGACGCCGTCGCCGCCGAGGAGCGCACCGGCCAGCATCTCGTGCCCGTGGAGGCTGCGAAGGAACGTCGAGGCGTTGTCGAGCACCCGCAGCAGCTCCGCCTCGGTGAGGGTCGCCGGCGGCGGGACGGCAGCGAGCGCCCGGTCGACCTCGTCGAGCAGGTGACCGGCGAGCGCGGGGAGGGCACCACGCAGGCGTCCGATGCGCCAGGCGACGACGAGCCGCCGGAGGTGCGGTCGGGGGTCGAGGGCACGGCGGGCCCAGGAGCGGGTCGGGGCGTCGCCGAGCAGCTCGAGGTCGGCGGCGACCTGGTCCTCGACCACGAGCATCACCGGCCCCCGGCGCAGGCGGCGCCGGGCGGCGGCGCCGGTCAGGGCCAGCACGTGGGCCGCGGCGTCGGCGAGGGGGGCGACCCACAGGTCCTGCTCCAGCGGGGTCAGCGGATCGGGGAAGGTCTCGGCGACCGGTCCCGGACCGAGGAGCGGCCCCTCGCCCGGCGCGGCCACGGCGGTGATGGGGCGGCTCTGGAGGAGCACCGCCTCGCCGCCGTCGATGGCCCACTCGATGTCCTGGGGGCCGTCGAACGTCCGGTGCACCCGCCGGGCCAGCGCCAGGAGTCGGCGACGCTCGTGCCGGGAGAGGACCGGCGTGGCATCACCGTCGGCATCGCGGACCCGACCGGTGCGGTCCACCACGATCCGTCGACCCTGCACCTCGCCGCTGACGAGCCGGTGCGGGCCGCCGTGGACCGCGACGATGACCGTCCGGTCCGTCCGGCCGGAGACGGGGTCCACACCGAAGAGCACGCCGCCGAGCCGGGGGCGCACCAGGCGCTGGACCAGCACGGCCATGGGCTGACCGGCGCCGGAGGCGACCACGCGGGCATAGGCCTGGGCGAAGTCGTCCCAGCCGGCCACGTCGATGACGCTGTCGAAGATGCCGGCCATCGAGCTGGCGGCGAGGTCCTCGCCCGGCGCCGATGACCGCACCACCAGCGGCACGGTGCCACCGGCGGACAGCTCGCCCCAGGCCGGCCGCACCTCGTCGGGTGGCGAGCAGGGGTGGGCGTCCACCAGGGGGACCGGCACCACGAAGCCGTCGACGACCGGTAGGTGCCGGCGCCGGGCGAGGGCCAGGTTCGCCGCCTTGGCGCCGACGATGGCGGGGTCGATGTCGCCCCGATCTGCCAACCACCGGGGCGCGGCCGGAGACGAGGTCGCCGGCGCCGTCGCAGGACCCCCCGTCCTGACCCGCATCTCGATTCACCTCCGGGCCACCCGCAGGGACGGGCGGCACCGCAGATCATCCATCCGGGCCGGGACCGACGTCACAGGAGTTCCCGGAATGTCACCAGATCGCCATGTTCCCGTCGCCGGGTGCGCTCAGGACGACGAGCGTCTGGCCGCCTTCTTGGCGGCCTTCTTCGCCTTCTTGGCCGCCTTGTCGGGGGCAGCAGCGGCGGCGGTGGGCGCCGCCTTCTTCGGGGCGGCCTTCTTGGCCGGCGCCTTCTTCGCCCCCACCTTCTCGGCGGCGGGCCGCTTGGGTGCGGCCGACTTGGCCGGCGGCGGGGCCGTCGGCTCTTCGGGCGTGGTCACGACGGAGTCGGCGCCCCCGAAGTCGTTGCTCACGTAGCTGTCGGCGTTCCAGTCGTTCTCCCAGCGGTCCTCGCCCAGGTGGTACCGGAACCGGTACGACCGGCTCGGCTCGAGCGACACGGTCGTCGACCAGCACCCATCACCCTGCTTGGACATCGGGTCAGCGGTCTCCGACCAGTCGTTGAACTCCCCGACCACGGCGGCCTGCTCGATGTCGAGCTCGGCGGGGAGGTCGAAGGTGACGTCGAACCGTCCGGTCTTGGCGTTCCAGTTCTTGGTGAGCACGTGATCCCTTCCAGGCAGAGGGCGCTGCAGCTCGCGCCGTTGTACCCCCAGTACCCGCCACGGTCCAGGGACAGAAGACCGCACGGGCCCGCAACGCTGCATGACATCGCCCTCACGTCTCCGGGGCGTGCCCTGTGAGGTGCCGCTCACCCGTGCGCCCCCGCTGCGCGGCGCCCGTCGAACGAGCGTCACGGCCGGGCAACCGGTGGGCAACAGCCCGGCGTCACGGTGGGCCACGTGATCGACGCCACCCGCAACGCACGCCCCCGACTGGTCGTGGTGGGCCACGGCATGGTCGGCCACCGCCTGCTGGAGGAGCTGGTCGCCCAGGGCGCCCACCGCCACTGGGCGATCACCGTCTTCGGCGAGGAGCCGGTGGTGGCCTACGACCGGGTGCGCCTCTCGGCCGTGTTCGACGGCGCTGCGCCCGACGACCTGTCGATGGTGGCGCCCGGCTTCGCCGCCGACCACGGCATCGACGTCGTGGTGAACGAGGAGGTGGTGGCCGTCGACCGGGCCGGCCGCACCGTCACGACCCGGTCCGGCCGAGTGGCGGCCTACGACCACCTCGTCCTCGCCACCGGTTCGGCGCCGTTCGTGCCCCCGGTGCCCGGCGCCGACCGGCCCGGGACCTTCGTCTACCGGACGCTGGACGACCTCGCCGCCATCCGGGCCCACGCCGAGCAACCGTGGGTCCGGACCGGCGTGGTGGTGGGCGGTGGCCTGCTCGGGCTGGAGGCGGCCAACGCCCTGCGCCTCCTCGGCCTCGAGACCCACGTCGTGGAGATGGCCCCCCGGCTGATGCCGGCACAGCTCGACGAGGGCGCGGCGGCGCTGCTGCGGCGCGAGGTGGAGCAGCTCGGCATCCGCATCCACACTGGGGTCCGGACCCGGGCCCTCACCGGAGACGACCCCGACGACGAGTGCGCCACCGTGTGCACCCTGGAGCGCGAAGACGAAGCACCGATCCCCGCCGACATGGTGGTGTTCTCCGCCGGCATCCGGCCCCGCGACCAGCTCGCTCGGGACGCCGGCCTCGAGGTGGGCGAGCGCGGCGGCGTGGTGGTCGACGCCCAGCTGGCCACGTCGGACCCGAGGGTGTCCGCCATCGGCGAGGTGGCGTCGGTCGGCGGCCGTTGCCTCGGCCTGGTGGCTCCGGGCTACGACATGGCCCGCGTGCTCGCCGCCCGGCTGGCCGGCACTCCCCACGCCGACGGGTTCACCACGCCCGACCTGTCCACCAAGCTCAAGCTGCTCGGCATCGACGTCGCCTCCTTCGGTGACGCGTTCGCCGGCTCCTCGCCCGACGACGACGTCGACCTGCTCACCTGGTCCGACGCCACCGCCGGCGTCTACAAGCGACTGGCCCGCCGCCGCAGCGACGGCGCCATCGTCGGCGGGATGCTGGTCGGCGACGCCTCCGACTACCAGCAGCTGCGCCTGATGGCGCTCGGCGAGATGCCCACGCCCGCCGACCTGTCCTCCTGGGTCGCCCCGTCGACCGGTCCTCGGGAGAGCGGCACGCTCCCCGACGCCGCAGCCGTCTGCTCCTGCGAGAACGTGACCGCCGGCGCGCTGCGCTCGGCGATCGCAGACGGTGCCCGCACCGTCGGTGAGCTGAAGGCGTGCACGTCGGCCGGCGCCGGTTGCGCCGGCTGCGTCCCGATGGTCACCGGCCTGCTCAAGGACGAGCTGCGAGCCATGGGCGAGGAGGTCAGCGACGCCCTGTGCGAGCACTTCCCGATGTCCCGCCAGGCGCTGTTCGACCTGGTCCGCATCCACGGCCATCGCAGCTGGCGCGAGGTGCTCGACGCCCACGGCACCGGCGGCGGCTGCGACGTCTGCCGACCGACGGTCGCGTCGATCCTGGCCAGCCGTTCGAACGGCTACGTGCTCGATCCCGGTCAGGGCGAGGCCCAGGACACCAACGACCACTCGCTGGCCAACATGCAGCGCAACGGGACGTACTCGGTGATCCCCCGGGTGCCGGGCGGCGAGATCACGCCGGCCCAGCTCATCGCCCTCGGTCGGATCGCGGATGACTTCGACCTCTACTGCAAGATCACCGGCGGGCAGCGCATCGACCTGCTCGGCGCCCGGCTGGAGCAGCTCCCCGCCATCTGGCAGCGGGTGCTCGACGCCGGCATGGAGTCGGGTCACGCCTACGGCAAGGCGCTGCGCACCGTGAAGTCCTGCGTGGGGGAGACCTGGTGCCGCTACGGCGTGCAGGACTCGGTGACCATGGCGATCCGCCTGGAGGAGCGCTACCGGGGCCTCCGTGCACCGCACAAGCTCAAGCTCGCCGTGAGCGGCTGCACCCGCGAGTGCGCCGAGGCCCAGTCCAAGGATGTCGGCGTGATCGCCACCGAGCGGGGGTGGAACCTCTACGTGGCCGGCAACGGCGGCAAGACGCCCCGGCACGCCACCCTCCTCGCCACCGACCTCGACGACGAGGCCCTGGTCCGGGCCATCGACCGGTTCCTCGCCTACTACGTCCGCACCGCCGATCGCCTGCAGCGCACCTCGACCTGGTTCGAGGCGCTGCAGGCGAGCACCGGCGACGCCCTGGCCCACGTCCGCGCCGTCGTGTTCGACGACGTGCTCGGCGTCTGCGATGAGCTCGACGCGGAGATCGCCCGCCACGTCGAGGCCTACGAGTGCGAATGGGCCGCCACCCTGGCCGATCCGGCGCGGCTGGCCCGGTTCCACAGCTTCGTCAACGCGCCGGACGCGGCCGACCCGGAGATCGTCATGGTGAGCGAGCGGGGGCAACCTCGACCGGCCCGCCCCGACGAGCTGGTCGGCGTCGAGACCCGCACGGCGGTGCGCGTCCGATGACCATCGTCGAGCACACGCCCGGCACGGCCGTCGCCGTCTGCGCCACCCACCAGCTCGACGTCGAGCGCGGCGTCGCCGCCCTGGTCGACGGCCGCCAGGTCGCCCTGTTCCGGCTGGCCGACGACTCGATCCACGCGGTCGACCACCGGGATCCGGCGACGGGCGCCAACGTGATCGCCAGGGGGCTGCTGGGCACCACGGCGGAGGGCGAGTGGTTCGTGGCCTCCCCGCTGCACAAGCACCGCTACTCGCTGCTCGACGGGCGCTGCCTCACCGATCCGGCGCTGTCGCTGGCCGTCCACCGGGTGCAGGTCCGGGACGGTGTGGTCGAGGTCCGCCTCGCCTCCTCTTCGTGATGCCGAAACGCCCCGGCAACACGCCGCCGCCATCGTCGGCCAGGTGAGGACCCCACCCGCCACCGCCGGACCCCTCACCGGCTTCACGATCGGCGTCACCGCCTGCCGCCGGGCCGACGAGCAGATCGAGCTGCTGGAGCGGAAGGGTGCGACCGTCCTGCACGGGCCCGCCATCCAGACCCACCCGCTGATCGCCGAGGCCGAGCTGGCCGAGGCGACCCGTGCGGTGGTGGCCGACCCGCCCGACTACACGCTGCTGTCGACCGGCATCGGTGTGCGGGCTTGGTTCGAGGCCGCCGAGTCCCTGGACCTGGCCGACGCGCTCCTCGATGCGCTCGGCCACTCGCTGGTCATCGTGCGCGGCCCCAAGGCCCATGGCGCGGCGGTCACCAACGGACTCGACGTGCACTGGCAGGCGCCGAACGGCTGGGCGTCGGAGATGATCGAGCACCTGGCCGGCATCGGTGTGGCCGGCGCCCGGATCGCCGTGCAGCTCGACGGCGCCTCGGGCGCGCCCCTCGCCAAGGCGGTCGGGGAGATCGGCGCCGTGCCGGTGGCCGTGCCCGTCTACGAGTGGACGATGCCGACCGACACGACGGCGGCCGAGCGGCTGGTCGAGGCGATGGTGGACGGCCGGGTCGACGGGGTCACGTTCACGGCCCGACCGCAGGTCGAGAACCTGGCCACGATCGCCGAGCGGATGGGCGTGCTGGACGACCTGCTCGCCGCCCTCGCCGGCCCGGTGGTCCCGATCTGCGTGGGCCCGGTGTGCGCCTCGGGCATCACCGAGCTCGGCCTGCCCGACCCGGTGCAGCCCGACCGCTACCGCCTCGGGTCGATGGTGCTCGCCGTCGCCGACACCTTCCGCTCCCGGGCGCGCCAGCTCACGCTCGCCGGCATCGACGTCCGCATCCAGGGTCGGGCCGTCGTCCTGCCCGACGACGTGGCCGCCGGGGCGACCGTGCTGTTGACGGACAAGGAGCGGGTGGTGCTCGACGTGCTGGCCGAGCGGCCCGGCGTCGTGTGGTCCAAGCAGGATCTGCTCGCTCGGGTCTGGGACGGCCGGGAGTCAGACCCCCACGTCGTGGAGGTCACCGTCGGGCGGCTGCGCCAGCGACTCGGCCCGGCCGGCGTGGGCATCGAGACCGTGATCCGGCGCGGCTACCGCCTCACGGACCGGTAGGTGACGGTGACCTCTCACCGCCCGTGCGGGTCATGTGCGTGCGCTCCCCGGCGATGCGACGCCGTCGTGCGAGCAGCGTCCCGTCGCCGTCACGGCCGGGGAACCGGGGCGAAAACCTGTGGGTGGACGATGCCGGCATGACCCCACCCCACCCCCCGACCCGTGGCGGTGACGCCGCCTCCCGCATCCGCGACCTGGCGTCCTTCCAGGGCAAGTACCGGATCCTGCACCTGACGTGGTTCGCCTTCTTCCTGACCTTCGTCGTGTGGTTCAACTTCGCCCCGTTCGCCAACACCATCGCCGAGCAGCTGGCGCTCACCGATGCGCAGAAGAAGACCATCGGGCTCTGCAACGTGGCGCTGACGGTCCCGGCCCGCGTGTTCATCGGGATGGCGCTCGACCGCTGGGGCCCGAGGCGGGTGTACTCGGCGATCCTGCTCTTCGCCGTGGTGCCCAACACGGTGTTCGCGTTCGCCACCACGTTCGAGGCGCTGGTCTTCAGCCGCCTCGCCCTGTCCGTCGTCGGTGCCGGCTTCGTCGTCGGCATCCGCATGGTGTCCGAGTGGTTCCCGCCCCGAGAGGTCGGCACGGCCGAGGGCGTCTACGGCGGCTGGGGCAACTTCGGCTCCGCGGCGGCGGCCTTCTCGCTGCCCGTGGTGGCCGGCGTGGTCGGCGGCGCCGACGGTTGGCGCTGGGCCATCTTCACCACCGGCGTGGTGGCGGCGGTGTACGGCCTCGTCTACCTGCGCTCGGTCACCGACACGCCCGAGGGCGTCACCTACGCCAAGCCCCGACGCCAGGGCGCCCTCGAGGTCACGAGCCGGAGCTCGGTGTGGGCGCTGGCCGCCCTGACCGTTCCCCTCAACGCCATCCTCGGCGTCATCGCCTGGCGCATCTGGCGTGAGGACGTCATCTCCGACACCGCCTTCGTCGTCACCCTCGTCGCCGTGGCTGCGCTCCTGGCCTTCCAGGAGTGGACGGTGCTGCGGGTGAACCGTCCGGCCCTTCGGGACGAGTACCCGCCCGAGGACCGGTACCCCGTTCGCAACGTGGCGGTCCTGTGCGTCGCCTACTTCGCCACCTTCGGGTCGGAGCTCGCCGTGGTGACCATGCTCCCGGGCTTCTTCGCCGACACCTGGGGCCTGGGCCCGGCCGTCGCCGGCGCCGCCGCCTCCGGCTTCGCCTTCATGAACCTGGCCGCCCGACCGGCCGGCGGCCTGCTGTCGGACATCCTCGGCAGCCGCAAGCGAACGCTGTCGACGCTGCTGGTCGGCCTGGTCGTCGGCTACGGCCTCATGTCGCTCCTCGGACCGTCGTGGCCGTGGGTCGCCGCCATCGCCGTGTGCATGGGCTGCTCCTTCTTCGTGCAGTCGGGCGAGGGCGCCGTCTACGCCATCGTCCCGCTGGTCAAGAAGCGGGTGTCGGGCCAGGTCGCCGGCATGGCCGGGGCCATGGGCAACGTCGGGGCGATCTGCTTCCTGACCCTCAACATCATGGTGAGCGAGCGGGTGTTCTTCCTCTGCATCGCCGCCGCGGCCGTGGTGGCCGTCGCCTGCTCCCGGTTCCTCGTGGAGCCGGAGAACTCCTTCGGCGCCGAGCTGCTCACCGACGGCCCCGCCGCCGCCGAACCGGTGATCGACCTCGCCGGGCCCGACCCCGCCGACCCCGCCGACCGCGCCCCGGCGCTCGTGGACTGAGGCGACGTGACCCCGACCGTGGACCTCCGCACACCCATCGACGACTACCTCGCCCGCCAGCAGGACCTCACGGCCGTCGAGCGCTTCGCGGACCACCACGACCGGGACACCGGCCCGCTCCACGAGCGGTGGTACCGCCAGCTGCTCCCGGCCCAGCCGCCGGGGCCGGGGCAGCAGTACCGCTTCGAGGTCGACATGGACCTGTGCACCTCGTGCAAGTCGTGCGTGTCGGCCTGCCACTCCCTCAACGGCCTCGACACCGGCGAGTCGTGGCGGTCGGTCGGCGTGGTCGTCGGTGACGGCCCGACCGGGCCCACGCAGCAGACCGTGACGACGGCATGCCACCACTGCGTCGAACCGGCGTGCCTCGCCGGCTGCCCGGTGGACGCCTACGAGAAGGACCCGATCTCCGGCATCGTCGCCCACCTCGACGACCAGTGCATCGGGTGCTCGTACTGCACGTGGATGTGCCCCTACGACGTGCCCACGTTCAACGAGCGGCTCGGCATCGTCCGCAAGTGCGACATGTGCAGCGACCGCCTCGCCGAGGGGGAGGCGCCGGCGTGCGTGCAGGCGTGCCCGACCGGGGCCATCGCCATCGGCGTGGTGGACGTCGCCGACCTGCTCGCCGCCACCGACGAGACCTCGGCGCTCGTCCCCGGGGCCCCGGCCTCGTCGCGCACGATCCCGACCACCCGCTACCACCGTGCCGACGCCCTGCCGGCGACGGCCGCCGCGACCGACGACTGGTCGGAGGCGCCGAAGCACGCCCACCTCCCCCTGGTGGTGATGCTGGTGCTCACCCAGCTCTCCGTGGGGACCTTCGTGGCCGTGGCCGCCCTCGCCCGCTTCGCCCCGTCGCTGCCCGACGGGACGCTGCGCGTGGGCGCCGTGGCCGCCGTGGTCTCGGGGCTGGTCGCCATCGGCGCCAGCGTCGGCCACCTGGGCCGACCGCTGCAGGCGTGGCGGGCCGTGATCGGCATCGGGCACTCGTGGCTGAGCCGGGAGATCGTCGCCTTCGCCGTGTTCGCCGGCGCCGCCGTCGCCGCGGCCTCGGCCCGGTTCGTGGAGCCCCGCGGCGCGCTGGCCGACGTGCTCGGCGCTGCGGTGTCCGTCGTCGGCATCGGCGCCGTGGCCTGCTCCGTGATGATCTACGCCGCCACCGGCCGCCGGCTCTGGCGCCTCCCCCGCACGGCGACGGTTTTCACGGGCACGACGCTGTCGTGCGGCCTGGCCACGGCGACGGTCGTCGTGGCCGCCACGGCCGATCCGGCCCACGTCGCCGGCACGATCCAGGCCCTGGCCGGGGCGTCGGCCGCCGTGACGGTGGCGTCGATCCTCTGGCACGCCCGCCTGCTCCGGCCCGGCGGCACCGGCGATCCCGTCCTCGACCGATCGGCCCGGCTCCTGCGCGGTCCCCTCGCCGCCCCCCGCCGCGCCCACGTCGCGCTCGTCACGGCCGGCGGCCTGGCCGCCCCGCTGCTCGTCGTGGCCCTCCTGGCCGAGCCGGCCCCGCCGGACGCCGCGATCCGCACCGTCGTCGTGCTCGCCCTCGTCCTGCTCGTGCGGGGCGAGCTCGTCGGGCGGACGCTGTTCTTCCGGGCGATGGCCTCGCCCCGCATGCCCGGGATCCCCCGATGACCGCCACCTCCCCCCGAGCACCTCGTTCCTCCACCGCACGTGCCCCGCGGAGACGAGGTCTGCTGTCGGCAGCGGCGCCACGGCGGGTGGACGGACCGCGCACCGCGGAGCTCGCTCGGACGCCCGGGGGGTTCGGGCTCGGACAGGTGCCGGTGCGCCTGGCGCCGGACCGCACCACGACGGTCGTGTGCGGGTACTGCGCCACCGGCTGCTCGCTCGACGTGCACCTCGTCGACGGCCGGGCCGTGAACATCACGCCCACGGTGGATCACCCCGTGAACCTGGGCATGGCCTGCCCCAAGGGGTGGGAGTCGCTGGCACCGATGGAGGCACCCGACCGGGCGACCACGCCGATGGTCCGCCGGCGGCGGGGCGGTCCGCTCGAACCCGTGTCGTGGGAGGAGGCGCTCGACACCTTCGTCAGCCGGATGCGACAGGTGCAGGCCGACCACGGTCCGGACTCGGTGGCGTTCCTGTCCACCGGGCAGATGCCGACCGAGGAGATGGCGCTGCTCGGGGCGCTCGGCCGGTTCGGCATGGGCATCCGCCACTGCGACGGCAACACCCGCCAGTGCATGGCCACCGCGGTGGTGGCCTACAAGCAGGCCTTCGGGTTCGACGCCCCGCCCTACACCTACGCCGACTTCGAGGAGTCCGACGTCATCGTCCTGGTCGGCTCCAACCTGGCCATCACGCACCCGATCATGTGGGAGCGCATCGCCCGCAACCCCCACGGCCCCGAGATCGTGGTCCTCGACCCCCGCCGCACCGAGACCGCGGTGGCGGCCACCCAGCACCACGCGCTGGCGCCCAAGAGCGACCTCGAGCTGCTCTACGGCGTCGCCCACCTGCTGCTGCGCTGGGGCGCGATCGACAAGGACTTCATCCACGAGCACACCACCGGCTTCGACGCCTTCGAGACCCACCTGGATGCGTTCACCCCGGAGCGGGCCGCGGCAGCCAGCGGCCTCCCGGTCGAGGACGTCGAGCGCCTGGCGTCCACCATCGCGGAGGGTGAGCGGGTGTCGTTCTGGTGGACGATGGGCGTGAACCAGAGCCATCAGGGCGTGCGCACCGCCCAGGCGATCATCGACCTGGCCCTCATGACCGGCAGCATCGGCCGGCCCGGCACCGGCGCCAACTCGATCACCGGCCAGTGCAACGCCATGGGCAGCCGCCTGTTCTCCAACACCACCGGCCTGCTCGGCGGGCACGACTTCGCGAACGCCGCCCACCGGGCCAAGGTCGCCGGCGTCCTCGGCATCGACGAGTCGCTGATCCCCGACGCCGGCGGCTGGGCCTACGACCAGATCATGGACGGGATCGCCACGGGCGCCATCCGCGGCCTGTGGGTCATCGCCACCAACACCGCGCACAGCTGGATCAACTCCTCCGAGGCCCGGGAGCTGCTCGACCGGCTCGACTTCCTCGTCGTCCAGGACCTCTACGCCGACACCGAGACCGCCGCCCACGCCGACCTCGTCCTCCCCGCGGCCGGATGGGGCGAGAAGGAGGGGACCTTCATCAACAGCGAGCGTCGCCTCGGGCTGGTCAAGCAGGTGCGCCGGGCGCCGGGCCAGGCGCTCGCCGACTTCTGGATCTTCAAGCTCGTCGCCGAGGCGTGGGGCTGCGGTGAGCTGTTCGAGCGCTGGACCTCGCCGGAGGAGACGTTCCGCCTGCTGGCCGCGCTGACCGAGGGGCAGCCGTGTGACATCACCGGCATCAGCTCCTACGCCCAGATCGACGAGGCCCGCGGCATCCAGTGGCCGTATCCCGCCGGCGCCACGGACGTCGAGCCGGAGCGCCGCCTGTTCACCGACGGCCGGTTCCCCACACCCGACGGTCGGGCCCGGTTCGTCTTCGACGACCCTCGGCCGCTGCCCGAGCCCACCGACGAGCGCTACCCGCTCGCGCTGCTCACCGGCCGCGGCTCCAGCAGCCAGTGGCACACCCAGACGCGCACCCGCCGGTCCGACGTCCTGCGCGCGCTCGCCCCCGACCGGCTGCTGCTCGAGCTGTCACCGGCCGATGCCGCCGCGGCCGGCATCGCGGCCGGCGACGAGGTGGTCGTCGAGTCCCGGCGGGGCTCGATCCGGGCCGTCGCCCAGCCCCTGCCCACCGTGCGCCCGGGACAGGTCTTCCTGCCGATGCACGAGGAGGCGACGAACGTGCTCACCTTCCCGCGCGTCGATCCGCACTCCCGGCAGCCCGCGTACAAGCACGCCGCGGTGGCGGTCCGCCGCCTGCACCGCTGGGAGCGCTGAGGTCAGCGGCCGGAGCGGGGCTCGGTGGCCGGGGCCTGGCTGGCGGCCACCGCCGCATCGGGCAGGAGGTCGGAGACGGCGACGGCGACCTTGTTGACGATGCCGGGGACGACGTGGTCCTTGCCGGCGAACATGGCGTCGATGCCGGCCCGAGCCACCGAGGCCGGGTCGGCGACGGCCATCTCGGCCATGGCCGTGTCCTCCATGTCGCCCCGCTCCCAGATGGGCGTGTCGGTGGGACCGGGCATCAGCGCGGTGACGCTTACGCCGCGGTCGGCGAGCTCGACACGCAGGGCGAGGGCGAAGGCGTGGAGGAAGGCCTTCGAGGCGCTGTAGGTGGACAGGTACGGGCCGGGCGCCTTGGCCGCGATGGACGAGGTGATGAGGACCCGGCCCTCGCCGCGGGCCGCCATGCGCGACACCACCCGGTGGGTGAGGTGCACGGCGCCGGTGACGTTGAGGCCGATCAGGTCCAGGTGGCGGTCGAGGTCGGTGTCGATGAACGCGCCGCCACCGACGGCGACGCCGGCGTTCACGAGGAGGGCGTCGACCGGCCGGTCGCCGAGGTGGGCGACCAGGCGCTCGATGCCGTCGGGCGTGGCCAGGTCGACCTGGACGGGGTCGACGGCGGCGTCGGGCGCGTCGGCCCGGAGCCGGGCGGCCGCATCGTGCAGTCCGGCGTCCTCGGCGGCCACGACCAGGTCGTGCCCGGCACCGGCCAGCCGCCGGGCCAGCTCGAAGCCGATGCCGCTGGAGGCGCCGGTGACGACGGCGAGGGGGGAGGGGCTGCCGTCGGCCACGAATCAGGGCTTGCCGTGCTGGTGGCGGTCCTCACGGGACCCGGGGACCGGGCTGCCGTCGGCCCGGTGCGGGGACGACTGGCCGGGTTCGGGGAACTCGTCGGCGCGGGCGCCGCCGGGCACGGACGCCTGGGTGTCGGCCTTCGGGAGTCGCCGGGGGCGGGAGGCGGCGTACATGCCGACGACGACGAAGAGGCCGACGATCGCCACGATGAGCATGAGCGTGAGCATCTTGCGTTCGTTCCCGATCGAGGGACGGGGCAGACCGCCCGATGCCCGCCTCGTCAGCCGGCGACGAGGTCGGCGTACTCCTCGTGGTCGTCGACGAACTTCGCCACGAACTCGCAGGTGGCGACGACCTGGTGCCCCTCGGCCCGGATGTGGTCGAGCACCTGGCGGACCAGCACCTTCCCGAGCCCGCGGCCCTGACCCTGGGGGAGGACCTCGGTGTGGAGCAGGTCGAACACGTCGCCGTCGCGGCGGTAGTCGATGAGGCCGACGTCCTCGCCCGAGCTGCGGAGGGCGAAGCGGTGGCCGTCGTCGTCGTGGACGAGGTCGATCTGGTCGGGTGCGTCGGACATGGGCCATGCCTACCCGCCCGCCGCTCCGGTGCCACTCTTGACCCGCCGGTCAGGGCGTTGGGTACGCTCGTTGCCAACACGGGGACCCAGGGGGAGAAGTGACCACCACCGAGCTACGCACCGACCGCGACACCCAGCTCGATCCGGACGCGCTGCGCCGTCGCTACGAGCTCGAGCGCGACAAGCGGCTCCGCCAGGACGGCAACGAGCAGTACGTCGAGATGACGGGCCAGTTCGCGCACTACCTCGAGGACCCCTACGTGGCGCCGGCCGAGCGCGAGCCGCTGTTCGACGACGTGACGGTCGCCGTCATCGGCGGCGGCTTCGCCGGCCTCATCACGGGTGCGCGGCTGAAGGAGGCCGGCATCGACGACGTGCGCATCATCGAAAAGGGCGGTGACTTCGGCGGCACGTGGTACTGGAACCGCTACCCCGGCGCCCAGTGCGACGTGGAGTCCTACATCTACCTCCCGCTGCTCGAGGAGACCGGCTACCTCCCGAAGGAGAAGTACACCCGGGCCCCCGAGATCCTGGAGCACTGCCACCGCATCGCCCGTCAGTACGAGCTGTACGACGACGCGTGCCTGTCGACCGAGGTGCAGGCCATCGACTGGGACGCCGACCGCAGCCGGTGGGTGATCCGCACCAACCGGGGCGATGCCATGACCGCCCGGTTCCTGATCATGGGCAACGGTCCCCTCCACCGGCCCAAGCTCCCCGGCATCCCCGGCGTGGACACGTTCCGGGGCCACAGCTTCCACACCAGCCGCTGGGACTACGACTACACCGGCGGCGGCCCGGACGGGAACCTCGAGGGCCTGCGCGACAAGCGGGTGGGGATCATCGGCACCGGGGCCACCGCGGTGCAGTGCGTGCCCCACCTGGCCGAGTCCGCCCAGGAGCTGTTCGTCTTCCAGCGCACGCCATCCTCCATCGACGCCCGCAACAACCGCCCGACCGACCCGGATTGGGCGGCATCCCTCGAACCCGGATGGCAGAAGCGGCGCGTCGAGAACTTCACCGTGCTCACCTCCGGCGGCCTCGCCGACGAGGACCTGGTGATGGACGGCTGGACCGACATCATCGGCAAGCTGCTGGTTCGGTTCCGCCAGAGCGAGAACCCCGACCTCACGCCCGCCGGCATCGCGTCGACGATGGAGCTCGCCGACTTCGACAAGATGAACGAGATCCGGGCCCGCGTCGACGAGCTGGTCCACGACCGGAACACGGCCGAGGCCCTCAAGCCCTGGTACCGCCAGTTCTGCAAGCGGCCCTGCTTCCACGACGACTACCTCCAGGCGTTCAACCGGCCGAACGTGCACCTCGTCGACACCGACGGCCACGGCGTCGACCGCATCACCGAGACCGGCGTCGTGGTGGGCGGTACCCACTACGAGCTCGACTGCCTCATCTACGCCACCGGGTTCGAGGTGGGCACCGCCTACACCCGCCGGGCGGGCTACGACGTCACCGGCGCCCGGGGCCAGACGCTCTCGGACCACTGGGCCGACGGCATGCGCTCGCTGCACGGCATGCACGTGCACGGCTTCCCCAACATGTTCCTCCTCGGACACGCCCAGGGCGGCTTCACCGCCAACTACCCGCACCTGCTGGAGGAGGCCAGCCTGCAGCTCGTCCACGTGGTGCGCCATGCCCTCGACAACGACATCAGGCAGGTCGAGGCCAGCGAGGAGGCGGTGGAGGGCTGGATCCGGACCCTCGACGACAAGGCGCGCGACATGCGCTCGTTCCAGCAGTCGTGCACGCCCGGCTACTACAACAACGAGGGCATGCCGCTGGCCGGTGTGGGCCTCGTCGGCGCCAGCTACGGCGAGGGCCCGATGGCGTTCTTCCGCCTGATGGCCGAGTGGCGCGACGCCGGCGACCTGGCCGGCCTGGAGCTGCGCCACTGACGGGGCGGGCGCAACCGCCATCCCCGGGGGCGGTCCGCCGCCTAGCCTGCGCGCCATGGCCGACGTGAGCGTGACCCGAGACATCGCCGCCCCCCCGGAACGGGTCTGGGAGCTCGTCTCGGACATGACACGCATGGGTGAGTGGTCGCCCGAGGCCACCGGCGGCAAGTGGTTGCAGGGCGCCACCGGGCCCGCCGCCGGCGCCCGGTTCCGCGGCACCAACCGGGCCGGCTGGCAGCGCTGGTCCACCACCTGCACGGTCACCGAGTGCGTGCCGGGCGAGCGGTTCAGCTTCGCCGTCACCGCCGGCCCGGCGAAGGTGGCCACCTGGTCCTACGAGATCGAGCGGACGGCGGACGGGTCCCGGGTCACCGAGTCGTGGACCGATCAGCGGTCGTCGTTGTTCGCCGGTGTGAGCAAGCGGCTCACGGGGATCAAGGATCGGGCGGCGCACAACCGCACGAACATGGAGCGCACGTTGGAGTCGCTGGAGCGAGCGGCAACCAGCTGACGTGGCCCGGCCCAGGACGGGCGGGTCGCCCGCTGCGTCCCCGTAGCCTCCCCCCGGTGAGCGACCACGGCAGCGCAGCGGCCAGCGGTGCCCTCGCGGCCGTGTTCGACCGCCTCGTCCCCGACGACGGGTGGCCGGCCGTGTCGGTCGCCGGGCTCGGCCCCTACCTGGACGGCCTGGCCGCCGACCCCACGACCCGGGGGGAGCACGACCGCATCCTGAGCGTGGTCGAACGCATCGAGGGGGCCGCGGCCGGCGACCTCGGCGCGGAACGCCTCGACGGGCTGATCCGGGCGCTCGACCCCGACGAGCGCGACCTCCTCGTGCGGGCCGCGGCGCGCGCGTACTACGGCGACGGTCTCGGGGCCGGGGCCCGGATGATCGGCTACCGGCGGGAGCCGGGTCGGGGGCCTGGTGCGCCCGTCGTCGAACCGGTGCTGCGCACCTCGCCGCTGCGCGACGTCGCCGATCAGTGGGACGTCCTGGTGCTGGGTGCCGGTGCCGGCGGCGGGGTGGCCGCCTGCGTGCTCGCCGAGTCCGGCGTCCGGGTGCTGGTGGTGGAGCGGGGCGCCCACCTCGCCGCGCTGGAGGTCGGACGGGACCACCTCCGGAACCACCGGTCGAGCATCCACGGCAACAACACCGGTCCGTCCGCCCCGGGCCACCCCCGGGTCGTCGTCGACGGTGGGGCGCCGGCCGTCATCGACGCACCCCACGACCCCCGTTGGCACAACGGCGCCATGGTCGTCGGCGGCGGGACCAGGGTGTACCAAGGGCTCGCGTGGCGCTTCCTGCCCGACGATCTCCGCATGGGGTCGGCCTACGGCGTTCCGGAGGGCTCCTCGCTCGCCGACTGGCCCATCGGATACGACGACCTGGCCGACCACTGGGACTGGGTCGAGTGGGAGGTCGGCGTGTGCGGAGACGCCGCCGGCCACCCCGCCCTGGGCCCCCGCCGACGGGGGTACCCCATGCCCGCCATGCCGCCGAACGCCGAGGCCCTGACCTTGGGCCGAGGCGCCGGTGCCCTCGGCCTCAGCACCGGGTCGGTCCCCCTGCTGCTGAACTCGGTGCCCCACGCCGGTCGTGCCCGCTGCGGCCGCTGCGGTGAGTGCGTCGGGTTCTCCTGCCCGGTGGACGCCAAGAACGGCTCGCACAACACCGCCCTCCCACGCGCCCTCGCCACCGGGAACGCCGAGCTGGTCACGGGGTGTCGGGCCGCACAGGTCACCACCGACGAGCGCGGCACCGTGACCGGCGCCGTGCTGATCGACGAGGCAACCGGGGTCAGGCGCACGGTGCGGGCGGGGCACGTCGTGGTCGCCTGCGGGGCGATCGAGACGGCACGACTGCTCCTCGCCAGCCGGAGCCGTCACCACCCGACCGGGCTCGGCAACCGCACCGACCAGGTGGGCCGCCACCTCCAGGGCCACGCCTTCGTGTCCGCCTTCGGCTCCTTCGACGAGCCGGTGGTGGACCCCGACGGCCCGGGGGTGAGCATCGCCACCCTCGATCTCGCGCACGGCAACGTCGACGACGACGGGGTCCCGCTGGTCGGCGGTGGGGTGGTGGCCAACGAGATGGTGAAGCTGCCGATCGTGCACTGGTCGTGGGCGCTGCCGCCCGATGCGCCGCGCTGGGGTGCGGCGGCCAAGGCGGCGATGCGCGACACGTACCGGACCACCGGTCACCTCTTCGCGCAGGTGCAGGAGGTGCCCCGTCCCGACAACCGCGTCACCCTCGACCCGGACGTCCGCGACCACCTCGGCCTCGCCGTCGCCCGACTCGAGGGCAACGCCCACCGCGAGACGCTGCGGACGGCACGCCACATCGCGACGCGGGCTGAGCAGTGGCTCAGCGCCAGCGGCGCCACCCGGACGTGGACCGACCGCATCCCCGCCGGCCTGCTGGCCGGGCAGCACCAGGCCGGCACCTGCCGGATGGGCACCGACCCGACGACGTCGGTCACCGATCCCGACGGTCGGGTGCACGGCCACGACAACCTCTGGATCGCCGACGCGTCGGTCCACGTGACCAACGGGTCGGTCGGCCCGGCCCTGACGATCATGGCCCTCGCCCACCGCCTGGCCCAGGGCCTCGCCCGCACCTGACCGGCGACAGCGTTCCGGGCCGCGATGCACGCATCCGCCGCGCGTGGAGCGGCCCAGAACGAGACGGTCGGGCGACCGAACCCGATGTCAGGAAGGGGTGGCGACGCGGAGGTCGGCGACGTGGGTCCCGACGTGGTTGGTGATGCGCCGGCGGAGGTCGAACACGTCGGCCCGGTCCTGGCCCTCCACCTCGGCCAGGACGTGGCCGAGCGCGACCTCCGACGCCGGCCGGCTGCCGTCCTCGACCTTGACGGCGATGCCGAGGCCCAGCCGGGGGAGCGCCGCCAGCTGCACACCCTCGGCGCCGTACTTGACCAGCACGTCGCCGGTGGCCGCAGCGAGCAGGTCGGTGCAGAGGCGGCCGGTGCCGGCGACGAACCAGGGCTGGGCGACCATGGCCGCCGCCAGCCGGTGGGCGGCATCGCCGCGGGCCGGCGGCCACTCGGACGGCGTGGCGAACCCGGCCGCCGCGGTGGCGATGGCGTGCAGCGGCACCGGATGCACCGGGATGCCGCACCCGTCGACGCCGGCCTCGGCCGGGTCGAGGGCGGTGCGCGTGGTCTCGGCCAGCGCGGCTCGGACCAGCTCCTGGACCGGGTGGCCGGGGCGGATGTAGCCGGCCGGATCCACGCCGATGTGGCGGGCCACGGTGAGGAACCCGGCGTGCTTGCCCGAGCAGTTGTTCCACGCCGCCGTGGCCGTCGGGTCGAGGTCGAGGTGGACCCGCTCGACCCCGCACTCGAGGTCGGCGACCGTGCAGCCGATGCGGGCCAGCCAGGCCTCGACGGCCGCCACGTGGCCGGGCTCGCCGTTGTGGGAGGAGCAGGCCAGCGCCAGCTCCACCGACTCCAACCCGAACGCGTCGGCGGCGCCGGTCTCCACCAGCGGCAGGGCCTGCAGGGGCTTCACCGCCGAGCGTGGGTGGGTGAGCCGGTCCGGGTCCCCCCACGAGCGGACCAGCGTGCCGGCCACGTCGGTGACGGCGGCGTGCACCACGTGGCGGCTCTCGACGTGCGGGCCGCGACGGAGCTCGACCGTCAGCGTCACGTCAGGAGCTGCAGGACAGCATCGAGCAGCCGGCCCGTTCGCGAGCCCACTCGGGCCGCTTCTCGGCGAAGCGCTCGCGCCCGGGCTGGTCGTCGTACGGCCGGCGCAGCGTGTCCTGCAGCTCGGCGATCAGCGAGTCGTCGCCCTGCTCCGCGGCGTCGATGGCCAGCTGCGCGAGGTAGTTGCGCAGCACGTACTTGGGGTTCACGGCGTCCATGGTGGCGCGCGGGTCGTCCACGTCGAGGCGGTCGCGCCAGCGGCGCAGCCAGCCGGCCAGGCCGGCCAGCACCTCGCCGGTGACCTCGTCCGGCGCGTAGCAGGCGTCCAGCAGCGGCTCGACCAGCGAGCGGTCGGTGGCGGTCGTGTCCAGGGAGGCGACGTCGGGGAGCCGCCGGAAGAAGATCGTCATGTCGATCTCGGTGCTCGCCAGGCCCTGGTGCAGGTCCTGCACGAGGGTCCGGTCGCGGTCGGTGACGGGTCCGTCGGCGGCGATGCCGAGCTTGGCCAGCCACGCAGTCGGCAGCTGCTGCTCGATGGCGGTGCCGTAGGCACCGAGGCTCGCCTCGAGCGGTGCGGCATCGCCGACCAGCACGTGGAAGGCACCGCCCAGGCGGGACAGGTTCCACTGCGCGACCATCGGCTGGGTGCCGTAGCGGTAGCGCTTCATGTACTTGTCGGTGGTGTTGGGCGTCCACCCCTCGTCGTAGGGCTCGAGCCAACCGTAAGGGCCGTAGTCGATGGTCAGGCCGAGGATGGAGAGGTTGTCGGTGTTCATCACGCCGTGGACGAAGCCGACGCGCATCCAGTCCACCATGAGCGACGCCGTGCGCCGGCAGACCTCGTCGAACAGCTGCACCAGCAGCTCGCGGCGGTGCTGGTCGTCGCGGGGCGCGCCGAGGTGGGGGAAGTCGTGGACGAGCGTGTGGTCGACCAGCTGGCGGAGCAGGTCCTCCTCTCCGACCGACGCCGGCAGCTCGAAGGTGCCGAAGCGGGTGAAGGAGGGGGCGACCCGGCACACGACGGCGCCGGGCTCGGGGGCGGGGTGGCCGTCGTAGAACATGTCGCGCACGACCTGGTCGCCGGTGGTGACGAGGGACAGCGCACGGGTGGTCGGCACCCCGAGGTGGTGCATGGCCTCGCTGCAGAGGAACTCGCGCACCGAGGACCGCAGCACGGCGCGACCGTCGGCGGACCGGGAGTACGGCGTGGGGCCGGCGCCCTTGAGCTGCAGCGTCTGGTTGTTCCCGTCGGCATCCACCACCTCGCCGAGGGCGATGGCCCGCCCGTCGCCGAGCTGGCCCGCCCAGTTGCCGAACTGGTGACCGCCGTAGCGGTCGGCGCGCGGCGACATGCCTGCGACGACCGCGTTCCCGGACAGCACCTGGGCGATCTCCCGGGCCTGGTCGGCGGTCGGTGACGCCGGCAGGCCGAGCGGCTCGGCGACCTCGGGCGACCAGCCGCGCAGGCGCGGCGCCGCGACCGGGGTCGGCCGGACGGGGGACCAGGCGACGCCCGGCACCTGGCGCGGGAAGACCTCGGTCCGGGGGTCGCCCGGGAGGGTGCGGACGAAGCGATCGTCCCAGCGCAGCGCGTCGAAGAGCGGGGACGGTTCGGTGGTGCGGTCGGTCTGGAGCTCGGTGATCCGCCCAGTCTGAAGCGACGGGTCGGGTCCGCCAACCCGTTGTTCCGTAGCCTTGCCCGCGATGGGCGCAGGGCACGATCACGGGCACGGCCTCGCCAGCCAGCGAGCCGGATCCCGGCACCGGCGACGCCTCGCCATCTCGTTCGTGCTCATCGCCGTCTTCTTCGTGGTCGAGGCGGTGGCGGGCCTGCTGACCAGCTCGCTCGCGTTGCTGTCCGACGCGGGTCACATGCTCACCGACGTCGTCGGGCTCGGCATGGCGCTGGCCGCGATCCAGCTCGCCGACCGGCACCAGGCCGGGACGGCTCGCGGGCCGGCCGAGAGCCGGCACACCTTCGGGCTCTACCGCCTGGAGATCCTGGCCGCCTTCGTCAACGCGCTGCTGCTGGTCGGCGTCGCCGTCTACGTCCTCGTCGAGGCGATCCGCCGCATCGGCGGCGAGCCGGAGATCGACACCGGCCCGATGCTGGTGGTCGCTGTCCTCGGCCTGGTGGTGAACCTCATCGCCTTCGCCCTCCTCCGCGAGGGGGCGAAGGAGTCGATCAACGTCGAGGGCGCCTACCTCGAGGTGGTCGCTGACACGCTGGGCTCGGTCGGCGTCATCGCCGCCGCCGTCCTCATGTGGACCTTCGGCTGGACCTGGGTCGACCCGCTCGTCGGCGGGCTCATCGGCCTGTGGATCCTGCCCCGCACGGTCCGCCTCGGCAGCCAGGCCGTGCGCATCCTGCTGCAGGCCGCGCCGCCCGACGTCGACCTCCAGGCGCTGCGAGCCGACCTGGCCGCGCTCCCCGACGTGCTCGACGTCCACGACCTCCACGTGTGGACCCTCACGTCCGAGATGGAGAACGCCACCGCCCACCTCGTGGTGGAGCCCGGCGTCGACGGGCACCACGTGCTCGACCAGGCCCGGGCGCTCCTGCAGGACCGCTACCGGATCGCCCACGCCACCCTGCAGGTGGAGCCCTCCGACCACACGGGCTGCGACGAGCTCGAGTGGTAGCGATCGGGCAGCGACGGCGGAACGCGTTGCGCAGCCGTGGCCAGGAGGGTCAGGTGGCCACGGGCAGGTCGAGCACCACCCGCGCGCCTCCGGTCGGGGACGCCTCCAGCCGGAGCTCGCCACCGGCGGCGATGGCGGCCCGGGACGCGATGTCGAGGCCGAGCCCGGTGGAGCCGCCGCCCGACACCCCCCGACCCAGCGCCCGCTCCGGATCGGGGATGCCGGGACCCGCGTCGTCCACCACCAGCCGTGCCCGACCGGCGTCGACGGTGAGCGACACCGCGTAGGGGGTGCCGGCCGGGGTGTGGCTGTGGACGTTGCCGATCAGGGCGTCGAGGACGGCGTCGAGCTCCTCGGCGTCGGCCCGGATCGGCACCGGCTCGCTCGGGGCGTCGACGGTCCAGGCGCGACCGTCCTCCTCGGCCAGCAGGGACCAGAACGCGGTGCGTTCCCGCACGGAGGCCGCCAGGTCGGCGGTGGCGGTGACGGGGCCTCCGTGCAACGGACGGCGAGCGGCCTGCACGAGCTCGGTGACCGCGGCCTCGAGCCGGTCCACGCCTGCGCTCAGCGCCGACGATCCGCTCGCCTCGGCGTCCAGGCGCAGCGCGGTCAGGGGTGTGCGCAACCGGTGGGACAGGTCGGCGACCCGCTCCCGCTCGGCGGAGCGCAGCTCGTCGATCCGGTCGGCCAGCAGGTTCAGGGCGCGTCCGGCGGCGGCGAGCTCGGGGGTGTCGCTGGTCGAGGCGCGTGCCAGCGCGTCGCCCTCGGCCAGTGCGTGGGCCGTGGCCGACAGATCGCCGGCATCGCGGGTGAGCGAGCGAGCCAGGCGGTCGGCCACCACGCAGGACCCGATGACGAGCGTGACCGCCACGCCGCCGAGGGCGAGCCACGACGTCACCACACCATCTCGACGCAGGCGGTCGGGGACGTGGGCCCGGATGGCGGCGACTGCCCCCTCGCCCAGCACGACCGGGACCCACACGTCCATGCCGTCGTCGACCGACTCGGTGAACCCGAGACCCGTGCGGGCCAGCGCCAGCGACTGCTCGGTGCCCCCGGCCTGGCCCCCATCGCCGTCGGCAACGCCGATGACCCGGCCGTCCGGGAGCCAGATGGCGAGGCGCCCGTCCGCGCCCGTGGCCATCCGCTCCACGGCGGCCGTGAGCCGCTCCGTGTCGTCGGTGAGCGCCAGCACCGGGGCCAAGGCCGATGCGTCGCGCTCGGCGGCATCCATGGCCCGGTCCTCGGCCACGGTGCGGACGAGGAGGCCGAGGGGCACGGCGAACGCGACCGCGACGAGCGTGCTGGCGGCCAGGACCACCAGCAGCAGGCGTCGCCTCACGTGGCGCTGCCCTCCCGGCCGGCCGGGTCCTCCAGCTTCACACCCACGCCGCGCATGGTGTGCAGGTAGCGGGGCTCGGCGGCGCTCTCGCCGAGCTTGCGGCGCAGCCAGGACAGGTGCACGTCGACGGTCTTGTCGCCACCGCCGTGGGGCTGGTGCCAGACCTCGGCGAGCAGCTCGCGGCGGGAGACGACCTCGGGGCTGCGGGCCGCCAGGTGGGCGAGCAGATCGAACTCGAGACGGCTGAGCTCCAGGGGCCGGCCCTCGATGGAGGCGGCGCGCCGCGGCACGTCCACGGTCAGCTCGCCGACCCGCAGCGGACCGTGCGCCGGAGCGCCCGACGGTCGCCGGCGGAGCACGGCGCGGATGCGGGCGACCAGCTGCTCACCGGAGTACGGCTTGACCACGTAGTCGTCGGCGCCGGCGTCGAGCAGGCGGACCATCTCCTGCTCGTCGTCCCGGGCGGTGGCGACGATGACCGGCACGTCGGACACGCTGCGCAGCATCGGCAGCACCTGGGAGCCATCCATGTCGGGGAGTCCCAGGTCGAGCACCACGACGTCGGGCTGCCAGGCGACGACGGCGGTGAGCGCGGCCGCGGCGCTGGGCTCGGTCCGCACGGCGTGGCCGGCGTCGACCAGGCTGCGGGCCACCGCCTCCCGGATGTGCTGATCGTCCTCCACCACGAGCACCGACGCCATGGCCGGCACGGTACGGCGGCGCGACGGCCGGCGGCTGGTCCGGTCGCGGGCTTCACCGTTCCTTGAGGTTCCCATGTGCTGCGGTTGGCCGCGACCCGGCGCAGACTGTCCACGTGCCCGCCGAACGTGCCCGTCGCACCATCCCGCTGGTGCTGGCGTGGGTGGTCGCGGCTGCGGTCGCCGTCGCCGTCGCATCGTGGGGCGTTGCCCTCGTCGGTCGTTCGGTCACCGAGGACCGTCCGGCCGCGCTGGCGTCCGCCGAGGTCGAGGAGCGCCTGTCCGAGGTGGCCGCCACCGACCCGCCGCCGTCGTCGACGACGTCGACCACCACGACGGCCCTGTCGGCCGGCGAGACGCCGACCGCGGTCGCCGGTCCCGGCGGCTCCGCCGGCTCCGTCCCCGTCACCACGACGCCGGGCCCGTCGCCGACGACCACCGCGGCGCCGGCCTCGCCGCCTGCGGCGCCGGCCACCGTGGCGCCGGCTCCTGTGCCCGCGGCCGAGACCCGGACCTACACGCTGGTGGGCGGGACTGCGTCGCTGCGCTTCGAACCGAGCGGCGTCACCGTCGTGTTCGCCAACCCGGCGCAGGGCTTCGACGTGGAGATCGAGGCCGAGCACGGCAACGGGGTGCGGGTCGAGTTCGAGAGCGACACCCACGAGAGCCGGCTCGACGGCTGGTGGGACGGCGGACCCCAGGACCGCAAGGAGGAGCACCCCGACGACGGCTGAGCCTTGAGGTGGTCTTCAGGTGTGGCGGAGGTCGCCTTGGCCCCGGGTCGCCGACGGTGGGGACACACCCACCACCGTCCCAGGAGGACCACCGATGAAGCTCCCCGTCCCCGTCCCGGTCGCTGCGGCTGCGACCGCCGGCCTGCTCGCTCTCGGCGGCGTCGTCGCCGCCAGCAGCGGCGTGGTGTCGACCTCGCCGTCGGCGCCTGCGCAGCTGGCGTCTTCGTCGTCCAGCCCGACGTCGTCCACCGCGGTCGACGCACGGTCCGGCGACGACGGCGCGTCCGGCGTCGACGTCTCCGGACCATGCGACGAGGCGGAGCACGCCGGCGAACCGCGCTGCGCCGGCGTGGCGCCCGGGGGCCCCGCGCCAGCGACCACCTCGTCGGATGACGGGTCAGGGGCCCCGGCGCCGGCAATCGGGACCCGCTCCTTCCCGGCGGGCTCGGCCGGGACGGTCACCTACACCTTCGACGGCAGCGTCTTCCGGCTGGTGGCGGCCTCGCCAGCACCGGGTTGGGTCGTGGAGGTCGAGCAGGGCGCCGGCGACGAGCTGGACCTGGACTTCCGTCAGGGCAGCGTCCGGGTGCAGGTCGACGTCGAGGTCGAGGACGGTCAGGTGCGCGAACGGGTGCGGGTCCGTGACGACGCCACCGACGACCGGACCGAGTCCGAGGTCTTCGTGGGCTCGCCCGCCCCGGCGACCACGCCCACCACCGTGGATGACGACGACGACGATCTCGACGACGACGACGACGACGACGGCGGCGGCGACGACGACGACGACGGCGGCGACGTGGATCGAGACGATCGGGTCGAGGACGGCGACGACCGTTCCGGGTCGAACAGCGGCTCCGACGTCGACATCGACGACATCGATGACATGGACGATGACGAGGACATGGATGACATGGACGACGACGACGACATGGACGACGAGGAGGACGACGACTGATCCACGGTTCGCACCCCGCGATGAGACCGGATGTGGTCGATCTGGGGGGTGCGAACGGTCAGGACTCGGCGGGACCCCCGAAGCGGGGGTCCCGCTTCTCGGCGTGGGACGCCAACCCTTCGCGTGCGTCGGGGCCGGCGAAGCCGAGGAACTCGTACGCCAGCGACGCGTCGAAGGTCGCGGACTGGGCCCGGAACCAGTGGTTCAACGTGTGCTTGGTCCAGCGGATGGCCGACTGCGCCCCGTTGGCCAGCTTCACCGCGACCTCGAGGGCTCGCTCCTGCACCTCGTCGTCTTCGACGCAGAGCGAGACCAGGCCGATGCGCTCGGCCTCCTCCCCGGTGAGCGTGTCGCAGGTGAGCAGGTAGTACTTGGCCTTGGCCATCCCGGCCATCAGCGGCCAGCAGATGGCGGCGTGGTCGCCGGCGGCCACGCCGAGGCGGGTGTGCCCGTCGATGATGCGGGCGGTGCGACCGACCACCGAGATGTCGGCGAGGATCCCCGCCACGAGCCCCGCGCCGACGGCCGGGCCGTGCATGGCCGACACGATCGGCTTGCTGCAGCCGATGACGTTGAACACCAGGTCACGGGCCTCGCGCATGGCCCGGAGCCGGAACTCGGGGTCGTCCATGATCGTCTCGAGCATGTCGAAGCTCCCGCCTGAGCTGAACCCCTTCCCGGCGCCCCGCAGGAGGGCGACCCGGGTGTCCGGGTCGCGGTCGACGGCGAGCCACACGTCAGCGAGCTGGCGGTGCATCGCCGGGCTCACCGAGTTGAGCCCCGGTGCATCGAGGGTGATGCGCAACACCCCCTCGGCGGGGCGGTCGAACGTCAGCTCGTCGAACTCGGCGTAGGGATCAGTCGTCGTCGTCATCCTCCCCATCATCGTCGCGGCGGCCCTTGCCCTTGTCCTTCTTGTCGTCGTCACGCTCCTCGGAGGAGTCCGCGTAGACGGGGGCCGGGGCGGTGGTCGGCGGCGCCGTGGTGGTGGTGGTGGTCGTGGTGGCCTCGGGGATCTCCTCGTCGACCTGCATCCGGGCCTGCTCGAGGAGCGCGGCGAGCTCTGCCAGCTCGTCGTCGGTGATCTCACCTGCGGCGTGGGCCTGGAACGCGTCGGTGCCGAGCTCGTCGAGGGACGCCAGCGCCGCCTCCCGGTCGCCGGACTCGACCGCCGACCGGACGCGGTCGACCTGGGCGTCGTACCGGCCGTCGGGCTCGTCGCCGCACGCCACCAGCAGGAGGGCTGCGACCAGGGCCGCAGCGAGCCGGGTGATCACCGGCCCAGCTCCTCGATGCGGTCCAGGGTCTCGTCCAGCGTGGCCGGGGCATCCTCGCCGTCGACGGTGACGGGTCCGCCGTCGTCGCTCCCGTCGAGGGCGACGGCGACCAGCAGCAGGACGAGCAGCAGCCCAGCAACCAGCCCGATGACGACCTCGGGCCGGCGTCCGTGGCGGGCCACAGCCCGGCGGATGTCGTCGAACGGGCCGGGGCCCGTCGCGGCGGACGGCGCCACCGGTCGGTCGAGTGGGACGTCGGCGAGGGTGCGGTGCGGCACGGTCACCGTCGGGGCCGCCGGGGCCTCCCCGGTGAGCGACGGGACCCGATCGGCACTCGGCGCATCCTCGACCGGCGGCACGGCGACGGTGGCCGCGTGCGGATCGACGGGGGGGAGGATCGACGGCAGCACCGAGGTGGCGTCGAGCCGGATCGTGGGATCGGTGGGGAGGGGGGCCGGTCCGCCGCCGGAGCGGATCTGCTCCAGCATCGCGGTCGCGTCCGCCGGACGGTCCTCCGGGTTCGGAGACAGGGCTCGCCGGAGCGTGTCGCGCAGCCCGGCGGGAACCCAGTCGGGCAGCGGGGGCGCGTCACCCGCGCGGAGTGCGGCGACGGACTCGACCGCGTGCTCCCGGCGGAACGGCTGGACGCCGGTGGCCGCCTCGTGGATGACCACGGCCGCGGAGAAGACGTCGGATCGGGTGGAGCCGCGGGCGCCGTCCAGGCGCTCCGGTGCCACGTAGACCAGCGTCCCCATGATGTCGGTCTCGGTCGTCTGGTCGTCGTCGAGGCTGGCGAGCCCGAAGTCGGTGACGCGGTAGCCGTCGTCGCCGGACAGGACGTTGGCCGGCTTCACGTCGCGGTGCAGGACCTCGCAGCGGTGGGCGGCGCCGAGGGCGCCGAGGAGGTCGTCCACCAACCGGTCGAGGCGCTCCGGTGAGAGCGGCCCGTCCCGGAGCTCGTCGGCCAGCGTGTGACCGCCGTGGCACTCGAGCACGAGGTAGGGGTTGCCGTCGGCCGTGCGGGCCAGATCGAGCACCGTGACCACCCTCGGGTCGCGGATGCGGGCGGCCGCCCGGGCCTCCCGCTCGAGCTGGAGGGCAGCCGACGGGGGGAGGTCGTCGCGCAGCACCTTGAGCGCCACCGTGCGGCCGAGGCGGATGTCGTAGGCCTCCCAGACGGTGCCCATGCCCCCGGACCCGAGGACGGAGCGCAGCTCGTAGCGGTCGGCCACGGTCGGCTCGGCCAGGTCCGTGCGCACGAGGGGCACGGCAGGGAAGTCGGCTCGGCCCGCGGTCACCTGGCTCTGATACCCCGCCATGCCCGCCGGCAGACGTCGCCACGGCTTCGGACCGTCCGGCGCCAGCGGGCAGACTCCACCGCCGTGGCAGACCGGCAGACCATCGTCACCCTCGACCTCGAAGGCGTGCTCGTGCCCGAGATCTGGGTCGCGGTGGCCGACCGCACCGGCATCGACGCGCTGCGCCGCACCACCCGCGACGAGCCCGACTACGACGTGCTCATGCGCGACCGCCTGGACGTGCTCGCCGAGCACGGCTTGACCATGTCGCTCGTCCAGGACGTCATCTCCGGCCTCGAGCCGCTGCCCGGGGCGCGGGGCTTCCTCGACGCGCTGCGCGACCGCACGCAGGTCGTGATCCTGTCCGACACCTTCGAGCAGTTCGCCGCCCCGCTGATGCGCCACCTCGGCATGCCCACCGTGTTCTGCCACCGACTCCTCGTCGAGGACGACCGCATCGCCGGCTACCGCCTGCGCCAGCCCGACCAGAAGCGGTGCTCGGTCAAGGCGTTCCAGTCCCTCGAGTACAAGGTGATCGCGGCCGGCGACTCGTACAACGACACCACCATGCTGGGCGCCGCCGACGCCGGCTTCCTGTTCCGGGCGCCCGACAACGTCATCGAGGAGTTCCCGCAGTTCCCGGCGGTCACCGCCTACGACGACCTGCTCGCCCTCATCGACGCCGAGCTCTAGGACGGGCGTCCCGGCTGGCTCGGCGCCGGGCAGCACCCCGCGCCGCAAGGCGTGACCCTCGGCCCGAACGTGCCCATCCACGCCGGCTCGGCTCCCACCACCAGCTCGTCGATCACGTCGACCAGCCCTCGGACGAACAGGGGGTGGGTGCCCACCGTGGCCGCACGTACGAACGTCATCCCGAGGCCTCGCGCCGCGGCAGCGGCCTGCGTGTCCAGGTCGTACACGACCTCCATGTGGTCCGAGGTGAAGCCGATGGGCACGACCACGGCCACGTCGTCGCCCCGCTCGTGCATCGTGCCGAGGTGGTCGACGATGTCGGGCTCCAGCCACGGCACCTGCGGTGGACCCGAACGGGACTGGAAGACCAGCTCCCACTCGCTCGCCCGGGGACCGGCGACCCGGTCCGACACCATCGCGGCCACATCGCGGAGCTGCACCTCGTAGTCGGACGTGTCGGCCATCGATCTCGGGACGGAGTGGGCCGTGAACACCAGGCGGGCCCGGTTGCGATCGGTCGGGGCCAGCTCCTCCAGGGCGGCGTGAACGCGCTCCACCATGGCCAGCACGAAGCCGGGGTGGTTGAAGTACGGACGGATCTTGTCGACCTCGGGCGGCGTGGCGCCCGCGGACCGCACCGCCTCCCGGGCCCGTCCGATGTCCTCCCAGTACTGCCGGCACGCCGAGTACGACGAGTAGGCCGAGCCGGTGAACGCGACGACGCGCCGATGCCCGGCCGCGGTGATCTCGGCCAGGACGTCCTCGACGAAGGGCGACCAGTTCCGGTTCCCCCAGTACAGGGGCAGCGACCGCCCCCGGCGCTCGAGCTCGGCGCCCACCGCGGCGAGCAGCGCCCGGTTCTGGTCGTTGATCGGGCTGCGCCCGCCGAACAGCAGGTACTGCCCGGCCACCTCCTCGAGCCGCTCGCGCGGCACGCCCCGCCCCCGGGTCACGTTCTCGAGGAACGGCACGACGTCGTCGGCGCCCTCGGGGCCGCCGAAGCCCAACAGCAGGACGGCGTCGTGGGCGGGTTCGGGTCCGGGCATCGTGCGGTGTCTACCCGCCAGCGGGGTCGTTGGGCTCGCGGCGCAGCCAGCGACCACCATGACCCGGTGGAGCTGCTCCTGATCCGCCACGCCCTGCCCATCCGGGTCGAGGGCGCTACCGGCCCCGCCGATCCGCCGCTCTCCGACGTCGGTCACCGCCAGGCCGCTGCGCTCGTGCGCTGGCTGGCCCGCGAGCCCCTCGACGCCCTCGTCGTGAGCCCGATGACCCGGGCCCGGGAGACCGCGGCACCCCTCGCCACGGCCCGGGGGCTCGATGCCGTGGTCCACGACGGTGTCGCCGAGTTCGACAGGGACGCCGACTCCTACGTGCCCATGGAGGAGCTGAAGGCGGCGGGCGACCCCCGCTGGCAGGAGATCGTCGACGGCGGCTACTTCAGCGGCGGCGACCTCACGCCCGAGCAGTTCCAGGCCACGGTGGTCGAGGCGGTCGAGGGCATCATCGCCGCCAACGCCGGCGCCACCGCGGCGATCGTCTGCCACGGCGGGGTCATCAACGCCTACGCCGCCCACGTGCTCGGCATCGACGAGCTGCTGTTCTTCGAGCCGGGATACACGAGCATCAGCCGGATCCGGGCATCGCGCCGCGGCCACCGGATGGTGGTGGGGCTGAACGAGGTGGCCCACCTCCGCGACCTCTGAGCGATCCTGACCTGCGGGTCAAGAAGGCGCCTACGGTGTCGCCACCATTCGGGATCAGCAAGGGGGCGACTCGCCCTGCCGATGGGATACGGCGAGGTCGGGTTCGCCGGGCGAGATGATGTGGGGCGGGGCGGCGTCGACCACGTTCTGGGTCGACCGGGTCGAGGAGCTGGCGGTGGTTCATGACCCAGCTCCTCCCGTCGGGCACGTTCGACTTCCGAGGTCAGCTCAAGGCGCTGGTGTACCGGCCGATCGCGGACTGATCGGCGGCGCCAGCCGCGGCGCCAGCTCGGCCACCAGCGCGTCGATCTCCCGGGCGCACGCCGCGAACACGTCGTGCTCCCCGCCACCCGGGTCGACGACCTCCTCCCAGTCCTCCAGCTCCACCTGCTCGGGCCGCAGCGAGGCCACCTGCTCGGCCAGCGTGCGGGCCGGCTCCAGGTGCCGCACGAGGCGCCGCAGGGTGACGGTCCGCGCCGCAGCGGCCGGGTGCGTGCGGCGCACCCACTGGACGTGCTCGGGGGCGAGGGCCAGCACCACGGTGGCGGCGTCGAGGTCGGGCGGGTGCACCTGGCGGCTGGCGTGGTGCGGTACGGCCAGCCCGACCCTCTCGATGGCGGCCCGGGTGCGGATGCTCATGGGCTGGCCGTCGACCACCAACGTCCCGGCCGTGGCGACCTGCAGGTCCGGGCGGCGGGCGCGGAGCGACGTGGCCGCCATCACGGAACGGGCGGCGTTGCCCGTGCAGAGGGTGAGCACGTCGACCACACCTCCGAGTCTGCCCGCACGTGCCGCCCGCTCCCAGCTCGGCGCTGTGCGAACCGTCGCCATCACGGTGGAGCGGCGCTGCATCCACGTCGGTTGCGACGCGCGCCACCCGTGCCCGGACGCGAAGAGACCGCCGACCCGAGGGCCGGCGGTCTCTTCGACGTGCGGTTGCTCGAAGGAGCTGGGTCCTACAGAGCGCGAACGTTGTGGGCTTCGTCGCCCTTGCGGCCGGGGCCGATGTCGAACTCGACCTGCTGACCTTCGTCGAGGGACTTGAAGCCCTCGCCGGCGATGTTCGAGAAGTGGACGAACACGTCGTCGCCGTCCTCGCGGGAGATGAAGCCGAAGCCCTTCTCAGCGTTGAAGAACTTCACAGTGCCTGTAGCCAAAACAATCTCTTCTCTCAATAACGAAAAACCGACCCGTCGGACTTGACGGGCCGGCGAGCACCACGGTACCCAAATCGCGCGGCGAGCGCACCCCGCGCCGTCCCGACGTCTGTCACGGGCGCTCGTGGCGGGCCGCGGTGGTGGTCACCGCGGCGAGCACGTCGAGGTCCACCTCGACGCCGATGCCGGGGCCCGACGGCACCCGGATGGTGCCGTCGGGCTCCAACTCGGCAGGCTCGGCGACGATGTCGGTCTCCCAGTAGCGGTCGGCCGCCGAGATGTCGCCGGGGAGGGTGAAGCCCGGGAGGGCGGCCAGCGCGAGGTTTGCGGCCCGGCCCACGCCGGTCTCGAGCATCCCGCCGTGCCACACGGGAACGCCGGCGGCCAGGCATGCGTCGTGGATGCGCTTCCCGGCGAGGTGGCCGCCGACGCGCCCTGGCTTGATGTTGATGACGTCGGCGGCACCGAGGCGGAGCACGTCGTCGCAGACCGCCTCGTCGACGATGCTCTCGTCGAGGCACACCGGGGTGCGCAGCGCCTGCACGAGGTCGACGTTGTCCACGATGCGCTCCTCGGGGTACGGCTGCTCGATCAGGAGGAGGTCGAACTCGTCGAGCGCTCGCAGCGCGTCGATGTCGCCCGGGCCGTAGGCCGCGTTGGCGTCGACCTGGAGGCCGAAGTCCGGCCCCAGCTCGGCGCGCAGGCGTCGGCACGGCTCGACGTCCCAGCCCGGCTTGATCTTCACCTTGATGCGGGCGTAGCCCTCGTCGAGGTGGCGGGCGGCGGTGGCGACCAGGTCGTCGATGGTGGGCAGGATCCCGATCGACACGCCGACCGGCACCCGGTCGACGGTGGCGCCGAGGTGCTCGGCCATGCTCCGCCCGGCGGACCGCAGCTCGGCGTCGAGCACCGCGGCCTCGACGGCTGCCTTGGCCATGCGGTGGCCGCGGACCGCAGCCAGCGCGGGTCCGACATCATCGGCGTGTCGGACGCCGGCGGCGAAGAGGCGGGGGAGGAGGTGATCGACGGTGACGTCCTCGGCCGCCGAGGTGTACTCGCTCGAGTACAGCGGCTGGGTTCCGGCCACGCACTCGCCCCAGCCCTCGACGGGACCGGCGGGCCCACGGGCGGTGACCCGGACGAGGAGGATGTCGCGGTAGGACCAGGTGCCGAAGCTGGTCTGGAAGGGGGCGACGAGCGGCAGCTCGATGCGGCGCAGCTCGACGGCCTCGATGTCGATCCCGCCGACCGCCCCTCCCGAACTGGCAGTGCTGGCGTTGCGGTCGGCAGCTGAGCGGGTGGGGTGGGGTCCGGTCATGGGTGCGTCTCCGCCAGCCCGGAACGATCAGAGGCGGCCGGCGTCGGCGGCGGCCTGCTCGGCTTCGGTGAGCTTGGCGTCGATGATGGCGAGGCCGGCGTCCCAGAAGCCGGGGTCGGTCAGGTCGCAGTCCACGATGCGGCCCAGCTCCTCGGGCCAGCGGGAGCCGCCGGCGGCGAGCAGGTCGAGGTACTGGGGGACGAACGCGTCGCCCCGCTCGACGTAGCGGGCGTAGACCGACAGGGCGAGCAGCTGGCCGTAGGCGTAGGCGTAGACGTAGCCCGGGGTGCCGATGAAGTGCGGGATGTAGCTCCACCAGCTGCGGTAGGCCTCGGTGACCTCCATGGCGTCACCGAACAGGTCGCCCTGGGTGCGGGCCCAGTGGTCGGCGAAGTCCTCGACCGAGAGCTCACCCTGCTCCCGGCGGTGGGTGTGCACGGCGTGCTCGAAGCGGTTCATCGACACCTGGCGGAACACGGTGGCGATGCTGCCCTCGAGGTTCTGGGCCAGCAGGGCGAAGCGCTCGTCGGCGTCGTCGACCATCGACAGCAGCCGCTCGAAGGTGACCGTCTCGCCGAACACGCTGGCCGTCTCGGCCAGCGTGAGCGGGGTCATCTGCTCGAAGATCCCCTGCGGCCGGGCCAGGTAGCCGTGCAGGCCGTGGCCGAGCTCGTGGGCCAGCGTCATGACGTCGCCCGGCGTGGCCGTGTAGTTGAGGAACACGTACGGGTGGTGGCTGGGCACGGTGTACGAGCAGAAGGCACCGCCCCGCTTCCCGGGCCGCGTCGGGGCGTCGATCCAACCCTCGTCGATGAAGCGCCCCGCCACCTCGGCCAGCTCGGGCGAGAAGGACGCGTAGGCGTCGCGGACGATCTCGGTGGCCTGGTCCCAGTCGATGGTGGCCTTGGTGGTGGCGACGCTGGCGTTGCGGTCGTAGTCCGCGAGGCGATCGATGCCGAGGATGCGAGCCTTCAACCGGTACCAGCGCTGGGGGATGTCGTAGCGCGCGACGACGGCATGGACGAGCGCCTGCACCGACTCGTCGCTGGCCTCGTTGTCGAGGTTCCACGAGCTGATCCAGGTGGGGAAGTCGCGCAGCTCGTCCTGGATCCGCCGGTCGGCGAGGAGGGTGTTGAAGATGTAGGCCCGGGTGCGCAGCCCGGGCTGCAGCGCCTCGGTGACCGCCTGCGCCGCGGACTGGCGGGTCGATCGATCGGGGTCGAGCAGCAGGCTCAGGCCGGCATCGAGGGGGGCGGCCTCGGTGCGGCCCGGGAGCTGGACCTCGATCGACGACGTCTGCTCCGTGAACAGCCGCACCCACGCCTGGCGTCCGGTGGGGGCGGTGGTGGCGAGGAGGCGCTCCTCGACCTCGGACAGCACGTGGGGCTTGCCGGCCCGCACGGTCTCCAGGTGGTGGCGGTGGTCGGCCAGCGCCGGGTCGGCGACGAGGGCGTCGGCGTGGTCGTCGTCGATGGCGACCAGCTCGAGGTCGAACCACACCAGCTCGGCCGACAGGGCCGCCGACCGCTCGCTCACCTCCTGCATGAGCGCGCCCCGCGCCGGTTCCGTGGTGTCGACGGCGAAGTCGAGGCTGGCGTAGCTGACGGCCCGCCCGGCCTTGTCGTGCACGTCGGCGAGGCGGCTGAGCGCACCGGCCACCGACGCGGCGGAGGCGTGGACGAGGGTGCCCTTGAGGTCGGCGGTGAGCGAGCGGGCCGCCTCCATCGCCTCGTCGAGCAGCCGGCGAGCGCCGTCGGCGCCCTCGCCGTCGACGAGCGTGCCGATGTCCCACGTGACGTCCTCGGCGCCCGTTCCCGCTGCGGCCTGGGTGGTCTCGGTCGACATCCCGCCGAGCATAGGAACGCGGCCGGCGACATGCTCGGCTGCTTCCTACGTTGCCACTCTGCGAACTGGCAGTCGCTGCGTAGCACCAGGTCTCTGCCGTGGTCGCCCGTGGCGGTCTCGGGTGCTACACCTCGACTGCCAGTTCGTATGCCGGCTTCGGTTCGCTCAGCCGTATGCCGGCTTGGGTTCGCTCGGCCGTATGCCGGCTTGGGTCCGGTTTCAGGCGGCGTCGGGGACGTGCGTGGCCTCGCTGGCGTCGCGGACCTCGACGTACTCGACCCGCTCCTTGCGCCGACCGATGCCCACGAGGCGCAGCGGGGCGAGCACCACGGCGAGGACGACCCCGAGGACCGTGGTGACCACCTTGAGCACCACCCGGGCGAGCGTGATGGCGACGCCGACCACCGCCGCGATCGGGACGGCGACCACGGTGAGGGCCAGCTTCACCAGCTTCAGCACGGCGGCGATGAGGGTGAACAGCACACCGAACAGGGCCATGATCAGACGGCGCACCAGGCCGATGAGGGCCATGACGGCCCCGATGAGCAGGCCGAAGGCGGCCAGCACCGCCCGCACGACGCTCATGGCGGCCCGCCACAGGGCGTAGACGAGATCGGCGGCCAGGTTGGTGACCGCCCGCACCGCGCCCACGGCCAGGCGAACCGGCACGGCGACGGCGAGGCCGAGGAACGTGACGAGGCGGACGATGAGCCCGAGCACGGAACCGATGGTCCGGAAGGGCAGCGTCAGCAGGCCCACCACCGCGCCCCGGGAGCGGTCGTCGGTGGTGTCGAGGTCGGCGTCGTGTGAGCGCATGGTCCGATCTTGTCAGGCTGAGCGGAAGCGGACGAGGGCCACCCCGCGTTCGGTCGCGTGGAGCACGGCTCTTACCCGGTCGCCGACGGGCACGGACCAGGGTTCACGCCAGGCCGGGGCTCCCCGAGCTGACGGCCCAGGTCGTCGCCTCGGTCACCGAGCCGTCCGGCACGCTGACGTCATCGACCAGCCGGTAGGCGGCCCGCCACGTCTCGGCGTCGAGCTCGTGCAGCACCCAGCCCCGCTTGGTGACCTCGGACCAGGCGATGTGGGGGGAGAGGGCCTCGATCAGCGGTGCGGCCTGGCGCAAGCGGGCCGGGATGTCGGACGAGATCCCGGGGGCGACGAACTCGGTGCCGACCAGCGGCGACTCGTCGTCGGCGAAGTCGCGTCGCAGGTCCGACACCCACGACGAGTGCACGTCCCCGCTGAGCACGACCGGTGCCCGCGCCTGGGACAGGGTCTCCAGGAAGCGCCGGCGGGCACCCGTGTAGCCGTCCCACTGGTCGAGGTTCCACACCAGGTTGCCCGGCGTGAACCGCCACTCGTGCACCACGACCTGCTGCACCACGGTCGTCCACACGGCGTCGTGCGACGTGGCCACGTCGGCGAACCACGTCTCCTGCTCCTCGCCGAGCATCGTCACGGCCTCGGTGGCCTCGCACCGGGCGCCGAGGTCGGTGCCGACGTCGTCGTCGCACGGCTGGTCGTCGCGGTGCTGGCGGGTGTCGAGCAGCACGAAGCGGGTGAGGGCGCCCCAGTCGACGGTGCGGTGGGCGGTGAGCGTCGGGCCGTCCGGCGGGGGAAGACGGGTGGGCGTGAACTCCCACCACGCCCGGTACGCCGCCGCCCGCAGGGCCAGGAAGCGCTCCTGGTCGCCCCCGCCGACGGGGTGGACGCCCTGGTAGTTGTTCTCGACCTCGTGGTCGTCCCACGTGATGAGCCACGGCGCGACGGCGTGGGCGGCCTGCAGCTCGGGGCCCTCCTTGTACCGGCGCCACACGGCCCGGAACCCGTCGAGGTCCGTGGGCTCGTCGGCCTCCACCGGGCGGACCTGCCCGCCGTCGGACTCGTAGATGTAGTCCCCGCAGTGCACGACGACGTCGGGCGCCTGGGCCGCGACGTCGTCGAGGGCGGTCCAGTAGCCCGACGACCAGCGCTGGCACGACAGCTGCCCGACGCGGAGCGGGTCGCCGGGCATCTCGCCCGGCGCAGGTGCCGTCCGGGTCCGGGCCGGCGGGGTCACGTGGCCGTCGAGGGCGAACCGGTACCAGTGGCGGGTGTCGGGAGCGAGGCCGTCCACCACCACGCGGGCCGTCATCGCCGCGGCCGGGTCGGCCTGCAGCTCGCGCCGATCGACGATCTCGGTGAAGCCCTCGTCGCGGGCGACCTCGACGAGCAACGTGACGGGGCCGGATGCGTCCCGCGCCACGAAGGTCCACAGCACGACCGACGCGTCGTCCGGGTCGCCCGATGCCACGCCGAGGGTGAACGGCGGCGGACCCTCGGGTGCCCCGTGGTCGATCGGCGCCAGCGTGGGGACGGTGGGCTCGGGTGCGGTGGAGGTCGACGACGGCCCGCTCGGACCCCGTTCCGCGTTGCCGTCCTCGGAGCAGGCGCCGAGCGCCACGGCGGCGACCCCGGCGCCGGCCGCGCCGAGGAAGCGGCGCCTCGACCACGACGGTGGGGACTGCTCGGCCATGGCCGGCCGACCGTAACGGGATCGCGCACTGGCCCACGCCCCGGGTGGGTAGGTGGTGCGACGTGGCTCTCCTGACGACGCACGACCGCCCGGGTCCCCCACCGGCGAGGGCCGCCGATCAGCGGCGTACCGCCACCTCCGGGTCCCCGGGGCCGGGTGTCGTCTCGATGGGCGTCGGCGCGGCATCGGTGGTGGTCGCCGTCCTCCCGTCGCTCGGGCTGCTGGCCCTCCTCCTCGCCGGCACCGCCATCGCGGTCGGTGTCCGGGTCATGCGCCGGGGCGCCCGCCGCGCCGCCTTCCCGTTCGCCCGTCTCGGCGTGGTCCTCGGGATGATCGGCGTGCTGCTCGGCTTCCTCAGCCTGGCGATGCAGCTCCTGGACTGACACCCGGATCGCCGGGCTCGGGGTCGTCCGGGGCCGGAGGCGGGCCCAGCAGTGGTGCGTAGTCGGCCGCGAGCCGGTCGAAGTCGAGGTCGCGGAGGAAGCGGCTGAACGCGACCTGGGCGGCCAGGGCGTTGACGTCGCGGAACACCTCGGGCAGGAACGCCGGGGGTGCGATCAAGCCCTCGTCGTGGAGCGCGTTGACCGCGCCCATGTGGTTGATGTCGACCTTGCCGCAGAAGAGCAGCGGCACCCGGTCGAGCCGTCCGGTCCGGATGGCGACCCGGACGTAGGCGTAGGTGAGCACCAGGCCCTTGCCGTACCCGAGGTCCTTGGTGAAGGGCCGGCCGGTCGGGGTCGAGCCCCGGAACACCCGCATCACCAGCTGCCAGCACTCGTCCTCGTCGAGGCCCATGGTCCGGAAGTGCTCGACGACCTCGACGAAGCTGGCACCGTCCTCGGCCAGCGCGATGGCCTCGATGCGGTCGGCGATGCGCAGCAGCCGCACCGGGTGCGAGGTGAGCGACAGGATCTCGGTGAGGGTGGCCAGGCCCTCCTGGGTGACGTTGACCGGCGGTGGTGCCTTGCCGAGGAACGTGCAGTGCGGCTGGGCCCGGCCGTTGTCGCTGGTGCCGACGTGCACCCAGCCCTCGTGGGACTCGAGCTGCTCGAGCTGGCGCTCGGAGAACATGGCGTCGGCCCGCAGCTTGATGTAGTTCGAGCCGGCGGCGGCGTCGGCGACGATCCCGTCGTCGAGCACGACCTCGACCATGCCGGCCCCCATCGACTCGTCGAGCCGGGCCTGGAGCTGGGCCACCGCCGCCTGCCCGTCGATGGTGCGCTCGTCGCGCTCGTCGATGGGCAGGTCGGTGACCCAGCTGAGTGCGGCCCGGAACTGGCCGGCCAGGTCGGCCACCCGGGGCCCGCCGGCGTGGAAGACGTCATCGGTGGTGCCGTACAGCTGGGCGGCCAGCGGACCGAACGCCTCGGTGCCGCGAGCCCCGAGCATGTCGAGCGTGAGGCGGTACTGCTCGCAGGTGCGCTTCAGCAGCTGCGCCATCGTGGAGGTGGTGCCGAGCGAGGTGTTGATGCCCAACTCGATGTCGAGGAAGTGCTCCCGAGCCGCATCGAGGTCGAAGCCGAGGTCCCGCCCCTCGTACCAGCCGGCGTCCACGGCGGGCTGCTCCCGGCACCCGGAGGCGAAGAAGGCCTCCCGCACCTGGTCGTCCCACTTGATGGCGTTGAGGATGCGGACCGGGCCCTGGGCCTCGACGATGGCGTCGGAGATCGCCCGCACCGTCTCCTCGTAGGTCGCTGCCATGGTCTGCCAAGGATGGCCGACGGGACCCGGCCGGCAGCGCTTCTTGCAGGAAACGGACGAGCCAGACAGACTCGCCTTGACTGATCAGTCAACTTTCGCGATCCCTCAGGAGACACCCATGGCAACCGCCGTCATCGTCGACGCCGTCCGCACCGCCGGCGGCAAGCGCTTCGGCCAGCTGTCCGGCTGGCACCCCGCCGACCTCGCCGCGGAGACCCTCACGGCCCTGGCCGAGCGCAACGGCCTCGACCCCGCGCTGGTCGACGACGTCGTCATGGGCTGCGTCATGCAGGTCGGCAACCAGGGCGTCAACATCGGCCGCAACGCCGTCCTCGCGGCCGGCTGGCCCGAGACCGTCCCGGCCACCACCGTCGACCGCCAGTGCGGCTCCAGCCAGCAGGCCGCCCACTTCGCCGCCCAGGGCGTCATCGCCGGCGCCTACGACATCGCCATCGCCGCGGGCGTCGAGGTCATGACCACCACCCCGATGGGCGCCTCGATCATCCCCGGCTCCATCCCCTTCGGCCCCAAGGCCGCCGGCCGCTACGCCGATGTCGAGTACATCGAGGGCTGGAAGGGCCTCATCCCCCAGGGCGTGTCCGCCGAGATCATCGCCAACAAGTGGGACCTGTCCCGCGAGGAGCTCGACCACATCGGCCTCGAGAGCCAGCTCCGCGCCGCCCGGGCCCGCGACGAGGGCCGCTTCGACAACGAGATCATCCCCGTCCGGGTCCGCAAGCTCGACAAGGAGACCGGCGAGCTCATCGACACCGGCGACGCCATGGCCACGGCCGACGAGGGCATCCGCGACACCACGATGGAGACCCTCGGCAACCTGAAGCCGGCGTTCATCCCCGACGGCAAGGTCACGGCCGGCAACTCCTCCCAGATCTGCGATGGGGCCTCCGCCCTGCTGATCATGTCCGAGGAGAAGGCCAAGGAGCTCGGCCTCACCCCGCGGGCCCGATTCCACACCTTCGCCCTCGCCGGCGTGGACCCGGTCACCATGCTGACCGGTCCGATCCCGGCGACGTCCAAGGTGCTGGAGCGCTCGGGCGGCCTCACCATGGACGACATCGACCTGTTCGAGGTCAACGAGGCCTTCGCGTCGGTCGTCGGTGCCTGGCAGAAGGAGCACAGCGCCGACATGAGCAAGGTCAACGTCAACGGCGGCGCCATCGCCCTCGGCCACCCGCTCGGCGGCTCCGGCGCCAAGCTCATGGCCACGCTGCTCAACGAGCTCGAGCGCACCGGCGGCCGCTACGGCCTCCAGACGATGTGCGAGGGCGGCGGTCTGGCCAACGCCACCATCATCGAGCGCCTGGGCTGAACCGAAGCGAACTCTCGGCGCCCCGCCGGTCACCGGCGGGGCGTCGTCGCGCCCGGGGCTCAGGCGTCCCAGTCGACGTCTTCGGAGGCGTACACCCCGAGCAGGTCCCGGGCCGACACGATGCCGGCCAGGCCGTCGCGGCCGGCCACGAGCACGTGGCGCACGTAGCGGTCGAACATCTCGTTGGCCACGGCCGGCACGGTGGAGTCGGCCTGGCACCAGACCAGCTCGCGCGAGGCGATGTCGCCGGCGGTCACCGTCCTCGGGTCGTCGCCCCGGGCGACCATGCGCACGATGTCGCGCTCGGACACCACCCCCTCGACGGCGGTGGACTCGCCCACCGCGACGATGGAGATGCCCGCATCCTGGAGCAGCCGGGCCACGGCGTCGATGGTGGTCTCCGGGGTGACCGTGATGAGCTCGTCGCCGATGAGCGACGAGACCGGGAGGGAGGCGATGGCTTGGCTCATGTGCGGATCGTGTCCCGTCGGTGGCCCCACCCGGCAGGGTCGGGAGTCACACCGGCCGGGGAACGCGTCGCTGCCGGCCCGGTCCGGACCGGCCGGTACCCTCCGGGCATGCCGAAGCTGAACCCACGCTGGCTGGCGATCGGCGCAGCGATCGTCGTCGCGGGTTCGCTCGTGTCCGACGTGGGGATCTTCTCGCTCATCATCGCCGTGCTGGCCGGCGCCCTCATCTTCAAGATCGGCTTCGCCATCCTCGGCGGGATGGCCCAGCCCATCCCCGAGCCGCCGCCGGCCGGTGAGCTGCGCAAGGTCAAGATCGAGTACCGCTGCACCATCTGCGGCACCGAGATCCGCATGACCGTGGCCAACGACGAGATGCCGGACCCGCCGCGCCACTGCCTGGAGGACATGGACCTCGTCACCCCCGTCGAGTGACGTCTGTCACCACGATTGGGAGGCGGATGCCCACCTGACGTGTTCCTTTCCACAGGCGGGGCCACAGCCTGGGGATGCCCGGCCGGCCCACCGCGGCAACTGTGGACAAAAGGGCGGACGCCAGCCAGGGCCCCGATGGCGCTGTGGACAACCCGTGGATGGTCCATGTGGACCATCCCGGTTGGCTCAGTGGAACTGCGTCGAGGTGACGATCCCGCCGAGCACCAGGCCGAGGCCGAGGAGCAGGTACTTGTTGTCGGTGGCCCCGGGCAGCAGGCCCAGGTAGTTGAGGAAGATCACCAGCGCGCCCAGCCCGAGCAGCGTGAACATGAGCACCGGCACCCAGGTGGGGCTGACCTTGAACTCCTGGGGGATGGGTGCCGTGTAGCGGCCCGAACCGCTCTCGCGGACCTCACCGGCGGCGTGGCCCTTCGAGATGGCGTGCCGGGCTCCGGAGCCGCTGCCCCCCTTGGGCGTCGTGCGACCGGTGTCGCCCTTCTTCTTGCGATCCTGTCGTGCCACGCCGGCAACGGTAGTCCTCGGCCGTCGACGGGCCCGGAACGCGATGGGCCCCCGGCGTCGTGGGTACGGTCGGGCGGTGCCCGAGCAGCTCACCGACCGCGTCCTGGCCGCCGTCGACATCGGCACCAACTCGGTGCACATGGTCATCGCCCGGGTGGGCGACGAGGGCCGGATGGAGATCCTCGAGCGCGAGAAGGACATGGTGCGTCTCGGCCGGTCGGCCGGTGACATGAAGGAGCTGGCCCCCGACGCCATCGACCGGGGCGTCGCCGCCCTGAAGCGCTGCCGGAGCGTGGCCGACGCCCTCGGCGCCGAGATCGCCGCGGTCGCCACGTCGGCGGTCCGGGAGGCCGAGAACCGAGCCGAGTTCCTCGACCGGGCGTGGAACGAGGCCGGGGTCTCGGTCGAGGTGATCTCCGGCTTCGAGGAGGCCCGCCTCATCCACCTCGGGGTCCTGCAGGCACTCCCGATCTACGACGATCGGGTGCTGCTGTGCGACATCGGCGGCGGCTCCACCGAGGTGCTGCTCGGCCAGCGGGGCGACGTGCTCGCCAGCCGCAGCTTCCGCCTCGGCGCCATCCGATTGACCGAAGGGTTCCTCGCCGGGGACCCGGTGAAGCCCAAGCACGTCGAGCGGGCCCGTCAGCACGCCGAGACGATCCTCGCCCCCTTCGGCGCCGAGGTGGCTTCCGCCGGCTACGACATCGTGGTCGGTGCGTCCGGCACCATCGAGACCGTGGTCGCCTTGGCTCTCGCGACCAGGGGGGAGGGCGCCGGGCTGCGGACGTTGAACGCCCAGCGCATCACGGCGGCCGAGGTCACCGACGTGGTCGAGCTGCTCGCCGCCACCTCCGACGCCGCCGAACGGGCCGCGCTGCCCGGCATGGACGCCAAGCGCGCCGACATCCTCCTCGGCGGCGCCGTGATCCTCGAGCAGTTCGTGCGCACCTGTGGCGTCCAGGAGCTGGTGTTCTCCGACTACGCGCTGCGCGAGGGCGTGCTGCTCGATCAGGCCCGCCGCCGCTCGGGCGCCACGCTGCACCACCTGCAGGACCTGCGACGGCGCTCCGTGCTCCACCTGATGGAGCTCACCGACGAGCACCCCCGTCACTCCGAGGAGATCGCCCGCCACGCCCTCGACCTCTTCGACGGGCTGCGCGACCTGCTGGAGCTGGACGACGAGGCCCGCCCGCTGCTCGAGGCCGCCGCCCTCCTCTGCAACGTGGGCGCCTTCATCTCGCACTCCGGCCACCACAAGCACAGCTACTACGTGATCCGGAACAGCGAGCACCTGGCCGGCTTCACCGACCGCGAGATCGAGCTCATCGCCCAGGTCGCCCGCTACCACCGCAAGTCAGCGCCCAAGTCCAAGCACGACGAGTGGCGTGGGCTGCGGCGGAGCGACCGCGAGCTCGTGGTCCGGCTGGCCGCCGTGCTCCGGATCGCCATCGGCCTGGACCGCTCCCACCGCAACCGGGTGGCCCGCACCTCGGTGCAGTGCAGCGACGCCACAGTGCGGGTCGTGCTCCACCCAGCCGGTGACGCCCCGGTCGATCTGGAGCTGCACGCCGCCGAGCTGCGCAGCGGCCTGCTCGTGGAGGTGACGGGCCGGACCGTTGAGGTCCAGGTGGGTGGGACCGAGCCCGAACCCTAGAGCGCCAGCTGCACGGCGATGCCGCCCTCCACCGCGTCGGCCAGTGCGGCGTCCGCGGCCATGAAGAGCCCGTCGGGGTCGCCGGCGTTGGCGGGGTAGCTCGCCAGTCCGGCGTTGAGGTCGACCGGCACCACCGCTCCGCCGGCGAAGCGGAACTCCCCGGTGAGCTCGCCGAGCACCTCACGGACCGTGGAGTACGCCGTCCGGGCCGCCAGGCCGGGCAGCACGACGGCGACCTCGTCGCGCCGGGTGGACCCGAGCACGGCGGCGGGCGGCAACAGGGGCCGGGCCCGCTCGACCAGGGTGCGCAGGAGGTGGTCGAACCCCTGGCCGCCCACTTCGTACAGGACGTCGGCAACCGCCCGGATCCGGACGATGGCGAGGGACAGCTTGCCGTCGGTGCCGGCCGAGCGGGCCAGGGCGATCTCGTCGGCCAGGCGGGCCTCGAGATACTCCTGGGTCAGCAGCTCCCGGCGCAGGTCGCGGCCGCGCCCCTCGAGCTCCCGGGCCCGCTCGATGCGCTCGTGCACCAGGTCGGCGAGCACGTTGGTGTTGAACGGCTTGGCGACGAAGGCGTCGAGGCCGGTCGGCTGACGGAAGCCGGGCACCGACGTGGCGTGGGCCGACACCATGATCACCGGCGTGAACGCCCAGCGCTCGTCGCCTCGCATCCGCCGGTAGGCCTCGAGGCCGGAGAAGCCTCGCAGGCGCACGTCGAGCAGGACCAGGTCGGGCTCGTCGTCGCAGAGGGCGGCGATGACCTGCTCGGGATCGGTGGGGTCGAGGTGCACGAAGTCGTAGCCCGCGGCGCGGAAGTACGCCCGGAGGAACGCCGCGATGTCGGGCTCGTCCTCGACGCAGAGCACCCGCCGCGTGGCAGCCAGGCGACGGGCGACGGGACCGAGCTTGGGTTCTCCGACCATGAAGACCTCTAGCATCCCATGCCGTGGGTGCGCGCGTGCTGGTCATCGACAACTACGACTCGTTCGTGTTCAACCTGGTCCAGTACCTCGGCGAGCTCGGTGCCCAGCCGATCGTGCGGCGCAACGACGAGATCGACCTCGCCGGCGTCGAGGCGCTCGATCCCGACGCCATCCTGATCTCGCCCGGCCCCGGCACCCCTGACCAGGCCGGCATCTCCTGCGAGCTGATCCGGCACTGGGCGGGTCGTCGGCCGATCCTGGGCGTCTGCCTCGGCCACCAGGCCATCGGGGAGGTGTTCGGCGGAGACGTCGTCCGGGCCGAGCAGGTGATGCACGGCAAGACGTCGCCGATCCAGCACGACGGGTCCGGCGTCTTCGCCGGCCTGCCCCAGCCCTTCGAGGCCACCCGCTACCACTCGCTGGTGGTCGACCCGACCACGCTGCCCGACGTGCTCGAGGTCACCGCCTGGACCGATCCCGAGGTCGGCGCGGGCCGCGTGATCATGGGCCTGCGCCACCGCGACCACGACGTCGAGGGCGTCCAGTTCCACCCCGAGTCGATCCTCACCGGCACGGGGCACCAGATCCTCCAGCGGTTCCTCGACCGGGTGGCGTCGGCGACGCCCGAGGGCGCGCCCGCCGGCTGATCACCCGTCGGGCGCCGTCGGGGCGGCCGTCGTCGTGGTGGTCGACGGCAGGACCTCGCTGCGGCCCACCGTGATGGTCACCGTCGAGCCCACGTCGGCCCGCTGACCGCCGCCCGGCGACTGGGCCAGCACCCGGCCGTCGTCGGGGCTCCCCGCCGGCAGCGGTTGCTCGGTGACCTCGATCTCGAAGCCGGCCAGGCCGAGCTCCTGGCGGGCGGTGTCCTCGGTCTTCTCGACCACGTTGGGGACGATGACCTGCTCGCGTCCGGCCGAGACGACGAGGGTGACGGTCTCGCCCACCTCCAGCACGGTGCCCGCACCGGGGTTCGTGCGGATGACCGTGCCCTGCGGGACGGTGGTGGAGTTCTCCAGGGCCTGGGCGACCTCGAAGCCCTGCTGGGCCAGGATGCCCTCGGCCTCGGCCGCGGTGCGCCCGGCCAGCTCGGGTACCGGCCGCTCCTCGGCGCCCTGGGAGATCTGGAGGGTGATGGTGGCCGACAGCGGGGCCTCGTCGCCGGCGGCGGGGTTCTGGGCCACGACCTCGCCGGCGGCGACCTCGGGGTCGAAGACCGGCTCGGGCCGGATGTCGCGGAAGCCGGCGTCGCCGAGCAGGGAGCGGGCGTCGGCCTCGGTGAGACCCACGACCTCGGGCACCTCGACGCGCTGCTCGCCGCTGGACACGGTGAGGGTGACCTCGCCGCCGACCTCGAGCTCGGTTCCGGCCGCCGGATCCTGTCCGCTGACCTCGCCGTCCTCGAAGTCGGGGTTCTCCTCGTACTCGGTGCGGACGGTGAAGTCGGCTCCCTCGAGCAGCGCCCGGGCCGCATCCTCCTGCTGACCGATCACGTTGGGCACGGTGCCGGTGGCGACGGGCTCGTCGTCGCCGGAGTCGAACACGCCGAGGGTCTGGGCCAGCAGGAACAGGACGCCCGCCATCACGGCGAGCAGCAGGAGCATCACGGCGATGAACGCGCCGTTGCGCTTGGGCGGCTCGACGTAGTCGTCCTCGTAGTAGTCGTCCTCGGCGTAGGCGGTGTAGGCGGAGGTCGCCGCCGGTGACGCCGTCGTGACCGGGATGGCCTGGGTTGAGTCGACCGGCGGCGCAGCAGCGACGACGGGCGGGGTGGCCACCGAGATCTGGCCGCCCTCGCGGTAGCGGCGCAGGTCGGCGCGCAGGTCCTCGGCCGACGGGTACCGGGCCTGGGGCGTCTTGGCCAGGCACTTGAGGATGATGGCCTCGAGCGTCGGGTCGAGGTCGGCGTTGATCTGGCGGGGCGGGGTCGGCTGCTCCTGCACGTGCTGGTAGGCCACGGCGAGGGGATCGTCGCTCCGGAACGGCGGGCGGCCGCACACCATCTCGAACAGCACGATGCCGAGGCTGTAGACGTCGGAGCGAGGGTCGACCGGGCGGCCCTGGGCCTGCTCGGGCGAGAAGTAGGTGGCCGTGCCCATGACCTGGCCGGCCTGGGTGAGGTCCTCCTCGTGGCCGGCGGAGATGGCCCGGGCGATGCCGAAGTCGGTGACCTTCACCTGGCCGTCGGTGGACAACAGGACGTTGCCCGGCTTGATGTCGCGGTGGACGACGCCGTTCTTGTGGGCGAAGCCGAGGGCGGCGGCGATGTCGATGCCGATGTCGGCGGCCCGGGCCGGCAGCAGGGAGCCCTCCTGGCGCAGCACGTCGGCGAGGCTCCGGCCGGCCACGTACTCCATCACGATGAAGTAGGTGCCGCCCTCCTCGCCCCAGTCGTAGACCCCGACGATGTTGGGGTGGTTCAGGTTGGCCGAGTCCTGGGCCTCGCGGCGGAAGCGCTGCACGAAGCTGGGGTCGGCGGCGTACTGGGAGAACAGGACCTTGACCGCCACCGGCCGGTCGAGCAGCTGGTCCCGGGCGAGGTAGACGTCGGCCATGCCGCCGCGGGCGAGGCGGCGGTGCAGCTCGTAGCGGCCGCCGTAGACGACTGGTCCCTGGTCAGACATGGCCCGGGGCACTCTACGGCAGGTCGCTCGACCCGATGGCTACGCCCCGCCACCCTGCGCGGCCAGCACCGTCTCCATGACGGCCCGGGCAATGGGCGCGGCCACCTGGCCGCCGGTCTGCTCCGAGGCGCCGGGCTGGCCCTCGACCAGCACGGCGACCGCGACCGAAGCGGGCTGCCCGGGCGGGCCCGCGAACCCGATGATCCAGGCGTGGGAGCGGGGCGGGTCGGTGCCCAGCTGCGCGGTGCCCGTCTTGCCGCCGACCTCCATGCCGGGGATCCGCAGGTTCCGGGCCGTGCCCCGCTCGGCGACCTCGATCATCGCCCGTCGCAGGATCTCGGCGTGCTCGGTGGACACGGCCCGGCGCCACTGGCTGGGCTCGGGGTCCTCGACCACGGAGTTGTCGTCATCGCGGATGTCGGCCACCACCCGGGGCGTCATGACGCGGCCCTCGTTGGCCACGGCGGCGGCGACGAGGGCCATCTGGAGCGGCGTGGCCGACACGTCATTCTGGCCGATGCCGGCCTGGGCGAGGGCGGGAAGGTTCTGATCGAAGTCGGTGGGGAAGACCGACCGGGCGGGGGAGGGCAGGTCGATGGGCGGGGCCTCGTTGAACCCGAAGGACTGGGCCTGGTCCACCATCGTCTCGGCGCCGAGGTCGACGGCCATCTGGGCGAACGCCGTGTTGCAGGACACCCGGAGGATGTCGAACAGGTTCCCGCCGCAGGTGGAGCCGCCGAAGTTGCGCAGCGGGCGGGTGGTCTGCGGCGGCGTGTACTCGCGGGTGGTCGGGTAGACCGGCTGCTCGGCCGTGACGGCCCCCGAGCTGAGGCCGGCGGCGGCGGTGACGACCTTGAACGTGGAGCCGGGGAAGAAGCGCTCGCGGTAGGTCTTGGCCAGCAGCGGGTCGCGCTCGTCGGCTTGGAACAGCGCGAACGCGTCGTTGGCGGCCCCGAAGTCCTGGGTGGCGAGCGCGTTGGGGTCGAACGACGGCCACGACCACATCGCCAGCAGCTCGCCCGAGCGCGGATCGATGGCCACGACCGAGCCCTGCCGGTCGCCGAGCAGGTCCTTGGCCACCCGCTGCGCATCGGCCCGCAGGCTGAGCCGTACGTCGCCGACCCGGTCCCGGTCGACGAACAGGTCGTCGAAGTCGCGGAACGACAGGTCGAGGGTGCGCCCGGCCAGCTGGGCGTTGTAGGTGTCCTCGACACCGGTCGAGCCGAGGTTGAGCGAGAAGTAGCCGACGGTGTGGGCGAACAGGTCGCCCTCCGGGTACGTGCGGGCGAAGTCGAAGCGGGCGCCCTCGGGCGTGGCGTCGGAGCGGGCCACCACGACCTCGTCGGCGGTGACGATCGTGCCCCGCGGGGCGTCGAAGTCGCGCAGGACCGAGCGGGTGTTGCCCGGGTTGTCCTTGAGCTCCTGGGCGCCGAAGACGGTGACCCGGTTCAGCTGCACGAAGAGCAACAGGAAGCAGGCGAGCAGCCCGACGCCGAGCTTGGCGATCTGGTTGCTCATGCGCCGGCCCTCGCCGTGCTCTGCGCCGCCACGCTGTTGTCCGAGATGCGCAGCAGCAGGGCCAGCAGGACGTAGTTCATCACCAGGCTCGAGCCGCCGTAGCTCACGAAGGGCAGGGTCACGCCGGTGAGCGGCAGCGTGCGCGTGATGCCGCCGATGATGATGAAGGTCTGGACGCCGAGCAGCGTGGTGAGCCCGGTGGCGAGGAGCGTGTCGAAGGCCGAGTCGGCCCGGAGCGCGACGCGCAGGCCGGCGCCAACCATGAGGAGGTAGGCGCACAGCACGGCGGCGGCACCCAGCAGGCCGAGCTCCTCGCCGATGGCGGCGAAGATGAAGTCGGTCTCCACCTCGGGGATGCGGGTGGGCGTGCCCAGGGCGAGGCCGGTGCCGGCGATGCCGCCGTCGGCGAGGGCGTAGGAGGCCTCGACGATCTGGTAGCCCTCGTCGGCGGCCACGGGCCATGGGTCCAGCCACACCTCGACCCGGTCGCGGACGTGGGAGAACTGCGAGTAGGCGAACGTGGCCCCGGCCAGGAACAGGGTGCCGCCGAGGGTCAGGTACGTCGTGCGGCCGGTGGCCACCCACAGCATCACGACGAACAGGACGAAGAACAGCAGCGAGGAGCCGAGGTCCTTCTGCAGCGTCATCACCGCCAGCGAGATGCCCCAGGCCAGCAGGATGGGGCCGAGGTGCTTGGGGTCGGGCAGGTGCAGGGGACCGAGCCGGAACGTCGACAGCGCGAGGAGCTCACGGCGCTCGACGAGGTAGCCGGCGAAGAAGATGGCGAGCACGATCTTGGCCGCCTCGCCGGGCTGGAAGTTCGCCGGGCCGATCGAGATCCAGATCCGGCTGCCGTTGATCGTGCGCCCGACGACGGGCAGCAGGGGCAGCAGGAGCAGCACGAGCCCGATGGCGGCGAAGGTGTAGCGGTAGCGCTCCAGGCTGCGGCTGCGCCGCACGAACAGCAGCGTGGCGATGAAGGCCCCGATGCCGATGGCGGTCCACATGGCCTGGAGCCCGGCGAGGCGCCCGCCGTCGGACTGGGCCTCGTCGAGGCGGACGATGAACACGTAGCCGATGCCGTTCAGCAGGGCGGCCAGCGGGAGCAGGATGCCGTCGGCGTCGGGGGCGAGGCGGCGGACCGCGACGTGGGCGGCCACCAGCAGGCCGAGCACCATGCCGAGGAACGGGACGAGGTTGGCGGGGATCTCGGCGTCGCGCCCGAGCCCGGCGAGCGCGTAGGCGCCGCTGGTGATGAGGGCACCCACCACGATCAGGCCGAGCTCGGTGCGTCGGCGGAGCACGATCACCCGACGCCGGCCCCCGTCGTCGTGGGCGCCGCCGGGGCGGAGGTGGTGGTCGAGGGGGGCGCCGTGGTCGTGGTGGTGGTGACCGACGGGCGGGTGTCCTCGATGCGGTCCTCGAGGTTCGTGATGTAGCGGCGCGCCCGCTGGAGGGTGGGCTGGGTCACGCCGGACTGGAGGTCGTCGAGGACGGCGGGCGGCACGTCGTCGGCGTCGATGCCGGTGTCCTCCACGGCCGTGGGGTCGAACCACAGGAAGCCCCCGGGCCGGCCCTGGAAGATCACGACCTGATCGCCGTCGATGCCGACGTGGTAGGTGTCCTCGGCGTAGCGGTAGGCGAGGAAGCTCCCGGCGGCCAGCAGGGCGACGATGGCACCGACGAAGGCGAGGGAGCGCAGGGTCACGGCCCGGGGCGCCTTGGTGCCCGGGTCGTCGTCGGGGCGGGGCGGTCGGGGCGCCGAGACCGGTGGCCGGTCGGCCCGGGCGTCGCGGTGGACGTGGGCCTGGTCGTCGGGCACCGCCATCAGCGACTGGGTGTCCTCGTCGGGATCGTGGGAGAAGTCGGCGTCGTCGGGCAGGGACTCGCGGCGGGCGTCGGACGATCCGCCCGGGCCGGCGCCGTCGTCGACCACGTCCACCACGATGAGGGTGATGTTGTCCCGTCCGCCGGCCTCGTTCGCCCGGCGCACCAGGTCCTCGGCGGCGGCCGCGGGCTCGTCGATGGTGCGCAGGACCGTGGCGATCTCGGCCTCGGTGACCTCGTCGGTGAGGCCGTCGGAGCACAGCAGGTAGCGGTCGCCGGTCCGGGGCAGCACCTGGAACTCGTCGACGTCGACGTAGCGGTCGATGCCGACGGCACGGGTGACGATGTTCTTCTGGGGATGGGCGCGGGCCTCGTCGGCGGTGAGGCGGCCCTCCCGGTAGAGCTCGCCCACGAGGCTGTGGTCGTCGCTGATCTGGTCCAGGTTCCCGTCGGAGAGGCGGTACGCGCGGCTGTCGCCGACGTTCACGATGGCCACCCGGGCCTCGCCGGCCTCCTCGACGATGCCGATGGCCACGACCGTGGTGCCCATGCCGGCGAGCTCGGGATCGTGCTCGCTCTCGGCCCAGACCCGGTCGTTGGCCGCCTGCACCGCCGTGACGAGGTCGAGCACGCGCCGCGGGGGCCGGGGCTGGGATGCGTCCTCGAGCTCGGCCTCCATGGTCTCGACCGCGATGCGCGACGCGATCTCGCCGCCGGCGTGGCCACCCATGCCGTCGGCGACGACGAAGAGCCCCGTGCCGACGAACAGCGAGTCCTGGTTCACCTGGCGCACCTGGCCGACGTGGGACGCGCCGCCCCAGCGCAGCCGCACACCGGCAGCCCCGGTCTGCCCGCCCGGTCCGGTCATGTGACCTCCATGACCGTGGAGCCGATCTGGATCTGATCGCCGTGGCTCACGACCATCGGCGCCGACACCTTGCGGCGGTTCAGGTAGGTGCCGTTGGTGGAGCCGAGGTCCTCGACGTAGAGCTGGTCGTCGCGCATGAAGATGCGGGCGTGCACCTGCGACGCGTAGGTGTCGTCGAGGGTGATCTGGCACCCGGCGGCGCGGCCCACCGTGAGCTCGTCGCCGAGGGGGTAGGTGGTGCCGGCCAGCTCGGCGGGCTCGACCACCCGCAACTTGGGCGGTGTGCGTTCCCGCGACCGGTTCCGGCGGGGGGTGCGTGCCGCACCGGCGGCCTTGCCGCCCCGCCCCGTGCGGCCGGTGCGGCCCGACGAGGTGCCGGCGGAGGTCTGGCGGGCCAGGTGCACCTCGGCCCACACGGCCCGCAGGACGCGGAAGAAGAACAGGTACAGCAGGACCAGGAGGCAGATCTTGAGGACGTTGAGCAGGGGCTCGGGCACGGCTCAGCCGGCCTCGAACCGGAACGACGTGGCCCCGAAGGTGAGCTCGTCGCCGTCCTCGAGCACCCGCTCGCTCACCTTGATGCCGTTCACCTTGGAGCCGTTCGTGGATCCGAGGTCGGCGAGGACGAACCCGGTGCCGGCCGGGCGGATCTCGGCGTGCTGGCGGGACACGTTGGGGTCCTCGAGCACCAGCACGCTCTCGGGGAGGCGGCCGATGGTGACCACCGTGTCGCCGAGGACGAACCGCTCGCCGGAGGGCAGCACGATGGCGCCTGCCCCGGCGCCGCCATCGCCCTCGCGGAGGCGGGCCTCGACCGAGAATGCGCCGATCCGCATCGACGGGTCGACCTGGAAGACGATCTCCACCGGGCCCATGAACGTGTAACCCTCTTCGCGGGCGTGGTCGCGGGCCAGGTCGGCGAGCTCGCGCTGCATCGTGTCGGTGACCTGGGCGAACTCGTCGGCGTCCTGCTGGGAGAGGTGCACCGTGAAGTGGTTGGCCACGACCGTGCCGCCCCGGACGCCGACCGATCGCGAGTCGTCCATCTCGCGGGTGACCCGGCGGCCGATCTCGACCGGGCGGAGGCCGGACTTGAAGGCCCGGGAGAACACGCCCTCCACGATGCGCTCCAGGCGCCGCTCGAAGTTCCGCAAGACCATCGGGCGGGAGGCTACCTGCACCGCTGCGCGTGCCGACCGGTTCGTCCCCGCCCGGTCGGCTGGGGCGGCTCGGGGGCGTCGCGGTATGGTGTCGCCTCCCACTCCTGAGGGTGGGACGCACACGTCGGAGTGGCGGAATTGGCAGACGCGCTGGCTTCAGGTGCCAGTGTCCGCAAGGACGTGGGGGTTCAAGTCCCCCCTCCGACACGCTAAAGCCCCAGGTCAGGCCCTGTGGATAACCCGCCAAAAAGGCCGCTTGTCATCAATTTGTCATCAGACGAGCGTGGGGACGGTCAGAAGCGGGCGCAATCAGCCAGGCGGGGTGCTCTCGTTGCTGTGCGTCCGGACTCTCCCTGCGTCGCGTATCGCAGGTCGGGGCGCATCGAGCCAACCGCGGCGCCGAGCCTAGTGAGGGCCGTAGATTCCGATGACAACGCGACGGAAGGGATGGCACGTGGCCGAGCCAGAAGATCTCGATGAAGACGAGTACTTCGACGAACCGCCCGAGGAGCCTCCCGAGGAGTTGGACATCACTCCCGATGAGCGCCGTCTCGTTACCCAGCCTTACGACCTCGCCATCCGCCAAGTGGTGGCAGATGTACACGCCGGGAAGATCCTTCTCATCGAGGTGCCGTATCAGCGCGAGTACGTCTGGGATGACGGAAAGGCGAGCCGACTCATCGAATCATTGTTGATGAATGTTCCCATCCCGGTGTGCTACTTCGCCGAGAACTCGGATTCGACCTGGGACGTAATCGATGGACTACAGCGAACGCAGTCCGTGGTGCGATTCCTTGACGACGAGTTCGAGCTACGTGGCTTGAGCGTCCTGACGGAGTTGAATGATCTGTCGTTCTCGGAACTTCCGACTCGTGATCAGCGACGTATCGAGACTCGCACGCTCCGAGCCGTTGTAATCACCGAGGAATCACACCCAGACATCAAGTTCGACGTCTTCGAGCGCCTCAACACGGGCGGCGTTCGGTTGACCGCTCAGGAACTTCGCAACTGCATATACCGCGGCACGTTCAACGATGAACTCAAGAAGCTTGCTGGTGATGCGAGCTTCCGCCGGTCGCTCGGGCGAGATAGGGACCCCCGGATGAGAGACGAAGAGCTAGTTCTTAGATTCCTCGCGCTCCACGATGATCTCGCCGGCTACAAGCCGCCCCTGACGCAGTTTCTTAATGAATACATCCGTGGTCGTCGCAACTCGA
>JBKHVG010000017.1:0-75733 GCA_046570205.1 Acidimicrobiia bacterium | reverse complement strand
ACGAGGCGCAGCGTCCAGAGCGTGGCGGCGAGCAGCAGCCAGACGGCGACGGCGTGCACCCGGGTGATGTCGGGCAGGAAGAACCCGAGGCGCTCGACCTCCTCGTCGCCGCCGTGGGGACCCGAGCCGGTGACGGCGGTCCCGGTGACGAGGACGATGGCCGCGGCGCCGAGGAGGGCCTTGGCGAGGGTGCGGACCTCGGGCGTGGCGACCGGGCGCCGCTCGCCCACGTCGGGCTCGCCGGCGCGGTGGTGCAGCACGACGGCGCACCCGACCAGCACGGCCGAGAGCAGGAAGTGGCCCATGACGAAGGGTGGCGACAGCTCGAACAGGACGGTGAGCCCGCCGAGCACGATCTGGCCGAGCACGCCGGCGACCAGCGTCCAGGACCACCAGGTGAGGTCCCGCCGGCGCGGCACCCGGAAGAAGGAGCCGGCGACGGCGAGGATCACGCCGACCGAGACGAGGCCGGTGAAGTAGCGGTTGGTGGACTCGATGACGCCGTGCACGCCGGACTCGTCGTGGGGGACGAGGGTGCCGGGCTCGCAGCTGGGCCAGGTCGAGCACCCGAGCCCCGAGCCGGTGAGGCGCACGCCGGCCCCGGTGACCACGATGATCCCCAGCAGCGCCAGCGCGAGCAGGGTGATCCGGCGGTACGCCGTGGGGGAGATCGACGGGCGACGCACCCCTCCAGCGTGGCCGCTCCGGGGCCGCCGGTGCCAGGCGCCGCCGGCCCGGCGCGTCTTGGTCCCCCCCGTCCCGGCGGACGTAGGCTCACCTGGTCATGCTCGTGGCCGCCACCCCCTCGCTCCGGTCGAAGCTCGGCGCCTACGTGTCGCTGACGAAGCCGCAGATCATCGAGCTGCTGCTGGTCACCACGGTGCCGGTGCAGATCGTGGCCGCCCGGGGCATCCCCTCCCTCTGGCTCATCGTCACCACCGTGGTGGGCGGCACGCTGGCCGCCGGCGGCGCCCACGCCGTCAACATGTACGTCGACCGCGACATCGACGCGCTGATGGACCGCACCCGCAACCGACCCCTGGTCACGGGCGTGATCGAGCCCCGCAACGCCCTCGTGTTCGCCATCGCCCTCGAGGTCGCCGCGTTCGCGCTCCTCTGGTCCCAGGTGAACCTGCTGTCGGCCGTCCTGGCCGTGGCCGCCTGCCTGTTCTACGTCTTCGTCTACACGCTGTGGCTGAAGCGGACCTCCACCCAGAACATCGTCATCGGCGGGGCCGCGGGCGCCGTGCCGGTGCTCATCGGGTGGTCCAGCGTCACCAACTCCATCGACTGGGCGCCGGTGATCCTGTTCGGCGTCATCTTCTTCTGGACCCCGCCGCACTTCTGGGCCCTGGCCATCAAGTACCGCGACGACTACGCCGCCGCCGACGTCCCGATGATGCCGGTGGTGGCCGACGTCCGGACCACGGTGCTGCAGATGATCGCCTACACCGTGGTCACCTGGGCCCTGACCCTGCTCTTCGCCCCGGTGGCGGGCATGGGCCTGCTGTACGTGGCCGCCGCCACCGTGCTCGGCGCCATCTTCACCTACCAGGCCTACCGGCTCCTCCGCGATGCCTCCTACGCCCGGGCCATGCGCCTCTTCGGCTGGTCGATCACGTACGTGAGCCTCCTGTTCGGTGCCATGGCGCTCGACCAGCTGGTGCGCAGCGGCTTCTGACCGTGACGGCGCACGTGTCGAGGGTCCGAAGTCATGGCGCAGACCGCCCGCAGACCTGGTTCGTGCCACCAAGTGGACGTTCGGTACTGTCCGCTCGGATTCGGCAGCCGACCCGGACTGTTCCCGGTTCCGACGCCGCGACGTCGCCCGGCCGGAGGAGAAACCCGCAGCGATGACCGTGACTGAAACCCAAGCGCCGCCTGCGGCCGCCACCCCCGCCCCGGCGCTCGAGCCGCCCCGCCCCGCGACCGGCCTCGCCGTCGTCCTGGGCACCGGCGAGCACCGCACCATCGGGCGGCTGTGGATCTTCACCTCCTTCGTCTACCTGCTGATCGCCGGCATCGCCGGCGCGCTGGTCGGCGTCGAGAAGGTCGACACCGACGGCCTCGGGGACTTCCTCGGCAGCGACGTCTTCGGCGAGACCCTGAGCCTGCACGGCATCGCCGGCACGTTCCTGTTCCTGCTCCCGCTCTTCATCGGCATCGCCACCCACGTGGTGCCGGCCCAGGTCGGGGCGGCCACCGTCGCCTTCCCCCGGGCCGCGGCCGCCGCCTACTGGACCTACCTCGGCGCCGGCGCGGTGCTCATCGCCGCCTTCGTCGCCGACGGCGGCCCCTTCGGCGGCGACACCCAGCTGGTCGAGCTCTTCGTCGCCGCCTTCATCGCCGTGCTCGTGGCCCTGGTGCTGGGCACGATCTGCGTGGCCACCACGGCCGTCGCGCTGCGCACCCACGGCATGGGCCTGCACCGCACGCCGCTGTTCGCCTGGTCCAGCATCGTCACCGGCGCCCTCGTCGTCCTGCAGCTCCCGGTGCTCGCCGGCCTGATGCTGCTCGTGTACATCGACCACCGCTACGGCCCCACCTTCCTCGGCGGCAGCGAGGGCATCCTCGACCGCATCGCCTGGGCCTGGTCCCAGCCCAGCGTCTACCTCTTCGCCATCCCGGTCCTCGGCATCATCGGCGACGTCGTGCCGGTCTCGGCCCGCACCCGCCTCACCAAGCACCGCATCGCCCAGGGCTGCATCGGCGCGTTCGGTGCCCTCGCCTTCGGTGCCTGGGCCATGCCCGGCTTCGGGGCCGACGGCGCCGCGCCGCTGCACCACGTCGGCGACGTGCCCTTCTACGCCTTCTCCATCCTGATCCTGCTGCCGGCCCTGGCCTTCGCCGGCCTCCTCGGCGACACGCTGCGCCGGGGTTCCCTGCAGGCCGCCAGCCCGCTCCTGTGGGGCATCGCCTCGCTGCTCATGCTCCTCACCGGCATCCTCAACGGGATCCTGGTGGCCATCGAGCCGCTCGACCTGATCCAGACCACGGCCCAGACCGCCCAGATCCACTACGTGCTGGCCGCCTCGCTGCTCGGGCTGTTCGCCGGCCTGGCCCACTGGGCCCCGCGCCTGTTCGGCACGCCGCTGCTGGAGGTCGCCTCCAAGGGCCTGGCCGCCCTCGGCCTGCTCGGCACGATCCTGCTCTGCCTCCCCGACGTCGTCAGCGGCTTCCTCGAGCAGGCCTGGCGCCTGCAGGGCGTCAGCGGCGACGACGTCGACGCCGTCGAGGCGCTCAACATCGCCAGCATCGCCGGCGGCCTGCTCCTCGTCCTCGTCGCCGTGGCCTTCGTCGGCCTGGTCCTCAAGGCCGCCATCGGGCGGGACCAAGACGGCGACGACCCCTGGGAGGGCAACACCCTCGAGTGGGCCGCCGTCGGCACGACGCCGGCCGTCACCTCGGAGGCCCCGGTGTATGACGCCCGCCACGGCGCCGGCCCCTCGACCACGGAGGCGAAGTGATGGCCACGGCCACCGCGACCACCCCCACCCCCGAGCGGCTCCCGCTGCGCCTGGAGGACGTGCCCCCGGCACCGCCCCGCCGGCCCCGGGTGCTCCTCGTCGGCACGACCCTGGCCGCGGCGGCGTCGATCGCCGTGTTCGCCGGCCTGCTCAGCGCCTACTTCGCGCTCCGGGCCGACGTCGTCGCCGGGGGCGAGCCCTGGCTGCCCGACGGCGCCAGCATCCCGCTGTCGCCGGGCAACATGACCATGGTGACCCTGGCCATGTCGCTGATCACCGCCCAGTGGGCCGTGCACGCCGGCAAGCTCCGCGACCGCGGCCACGCCTACTTCGCCCTCGGCCTCACGGTGCTGCTCGGCGTCGCCCACGTGGTGCAGCTCGGCTTCCTGTTCACCGAGTGGAGCCTGCCCCTCAACGGCGAGCCCACCACCCAGGCCGTCCTGCTCTTCACGATCATGGGCCTGCACATCGCGATGGTCGCCGTCGCCCTGATCTTCTTCGTCCTCATGCTCCTGCGCAGCCTCGGTGGCCAGCTCACCGGGCGCGACGTCGAGGGCGTCTCCGCTGCCGCCCTGTACTGGTACGTGACCGTCGGGATCTTCGTGGTCCTCTGGTACGGCATCTTGATCGTGAAGTAGGCGAGCTCCGATGATCACCACCGGCTCCAAGTTCTTCTACGGCCTCGCCGCCCTCCTGGCGCTGGCTGCCGTCGTGTACGGCTACGCCAGCGGCGGTGGCGGCGTCGGACCGATCAGCGTCGGCTACAAGGGCGGCGTCGGGGACCACCTCGGCTACGGCCTCCTGCTCGGCGCCGCGGTCGCCTCCCTGTTCGCCGGCTTCGCCATCACCGCCTTCCGCGACGCCGACCCCGAGCCCACCGCGGCCCTGCTCGGCACCGACGTCGTGCCCGACGCCCCGGTCGCCACCGGCACGTCGTTCTGGCCCGTCGTGGCCGCCTTCGGCGTCGTGCTCACCGTCGTGGGCGTCGTGCTGAACAACGTCTTCTTCGTCGCCGGCCTCATCGCCCTCGGGGCCGTGGCCGTCGAGTGGACCATGCAGGCCTGGGCCGACCGGGCCACCGGCGACCCCGCCGTGAACCGGGAGATCCGCAACCGGGTCATGCTGCCCATCGAGGTGCCCCTCGCCGGTGCCCTGGCCATCGCCATCGTCGTCGTGGGCTACTCGCGGGTGTTCCTGGCGGTCAGCAAGCTCGGGGCTGTCTGGATCGCGCTCGCGATCGCGGCCACCATCTTCTTCATCGGCACGATCCTCTCCCTGCGCCCCCGCATCCGCACCGACCTGGTCGCCGGCATCCTCGCCGCTGCGGCCGTGGTCACCATCGGCCTCGGCATCTTCGGTGCCGTCGCCGGCGAGCGCGACTTCGAGCACCACGGCGACGAGCACGCCGAGGAGGCCGAGGGCAGCGCAGACCAGGACGAGGCCGGCTCCGGCGAGGACGCCGAGAGCACCGACGAGGGCACCGGCTCCGAGGAGAGCAACTGATGCACCGCTTCCGTTCCACCGTCGGCGGCGCCCGGGTCCGGGCCTTCGGGCTCCTCGCGCTCGCCGGGCTGTTCCTCTCGGGTTGCAGCCTGAGCCTCGACGGCGACACGCCCACAGACCACCTTCGACGCCCGCGGGCCGGCGGCCGACAAGATCCTCGGCCTCACCAACCTGACGCTGATCATGGCCGGCGTCGTGTTCGTCCTGGTCCAGGGCGGCGTGCTCTTCATCATCTGGAGGTTCCGGGCCCGCAAGGACGACGACCCCGAACAGCTCCCGGAGCAGCTCCACGGCAACACCAAGCTCGAGATCGGCTGGACCGCCCTGCCCGCCGTGATCCTCGCCTTCCTGGCCGTGTTCACGGTCAGCACGATCCTCGACCTGGCCGAGGACCCCGGTGAGGAGGCCCTCCGCGTCCGCGTGGTCGGCCAGCAGTGGTGGTGGGCCTACGACTACGACCTCGACGGAGACGGCGTCTATGCCGACGACGACGTCAACGCCGACGGGATCGAGGCGCCCGAGGAGTACGAGACCGACATCGAGACGGCCACGTCGATGGTGATCCCGGTCGGGCGCCCGGTGTACCTCGAGATCCAGTCCCGCGACGTCATCCACAGCTTCTGGATCCCGGCGCTGAACGGGAAGAAGGACGCCGTTCCGGGCCGGACCCACTACCTGAGCCTCGAGGCGTCCGAGCCGGGCACCTACATCGGACAGTGCACCGAGTACTGCGGGCTGTCCCACGCCTACATGCGCCAGGTCGTCCACGCCCTGCCCCAGGACGAGTACGACGCCTGGGTCGAACGCCAGACGCAGGAGGCCGCGGAGCCCCAGAGCCCCGAGGAGCAGGCCGGCCGCGAGCTGTTCGAGGGCCGCTGCGCCAGCTGCCACCTGATCGAGGGTGTCAACACCGACACCTACCAGGGCGCCGACCAGGAGTCGGGCTCCGCCCCCAACCTGACCCACTTCGCCAGCCGGGGCGTCTACGCCGGCGGCACGTTCGAGCTGTGGGACGACACCGACGGCGACGATGTCGTCGAGTGGGAAGAGATCGGCGGCGAGCTCGAGCGCAACCAGCTCGAAGCGTGGCTGCGCAACCCGCCCGAAGAGAAGCCCATGGCACCCGATGACTTCCGGGGGATGCCGAACCTCGGCCTGAGCGAGGCCGACATCGACTCCCTCGTCGCCTACCTGATCAGTCTCGACTGAGGAACCGAACATGGCCATCGTCGAACGTCCCACCCCCTCCTCGGAGACCCTCGCGCTCGAGGCCGGTCCCCGCCATGCATCGCCCGACGACGCCCTCGGCGTCTTCCGGCGCCCGCAGGGCGACACCGGTTGGCGCTCCTGGCTCTTCACCGTCGATCACAAGCGCATCGGCATCATGTACGGCGCCGCCGCGCTGTTCTTCTTCGTCATCGGTGGCATCGAGGCGCTGATCATCCGGACCCAGCTGGCGGCGCCCGAGCAGTCGATCGTCTCGGCCGACCTCTACAACCAGCTGTTCACGATGCACGGCGTGACGATGATCTTCCTCGTCGTGATGCCGATCGGTGCCGCGTTCGCCAACTTCCTCATCCCGCTCCAGATCGGCGCCCGGGACGTGGCGTTCCCCCGCTTGAACGCGTTCTCGTTCTGGTGCTTCTTCTTCGGCGGCCTGTTCTTCAACAGCTCCTGGTTCCTCGGCGGCGGTGCGGCCGACGGCGGCTGGTTCGCCTACGCCCCGAACACCTCGGTCATCTTCAGCCCGAGCCACGGCATGGACTTCTACGCCATCGGCCTGCAGATCACCGGCATCGCGTCCCTGGTCGGTGCGGTGAACCTGATCGCCACCATCTTGAACATGCGGGCGCCGGGCATGACCTTGATGAAGATGCCCGTGTTCACGTGGATGTCGCTGGTGACGCAGTTCCTGCTGCTGTTCGCCATGCCGGTGATCTCCGTGGCGCTGTTCCTGCTCACGTTCGACCGGCTCTTCGACGCCAACTTCTTCGACGTCTCCGCCGGTGCCGACCCGCTGCTGTGGGAGCACCTGTTCTGGATCTTCGGGCACCCCGAGGTCTACATCATGATCCTGCCCGCCTTCGGCATCGTGTCGGAGACGATCCCGGTGTTCTCCCGCAAGCCCATCTTCGGCTACGAGTTCATCGTCTTCTCCGGCGCCGCCATCGGTTTCATGGGCTGGGGCGTGTGGGCCCACCACATGTTCGCCTCCGGCATCGGTCCCATCTCGGTGGCCGCCTTCGCCGTGTCCACCATGTTCATCGCCGTTCCCACCGGCGTGAAGATCCTCAACTGGATGGCCACGATGTGGGGCGGGAAGCTGTCGTTCACCACCCCGATGCTGTTCTCCATCGGCCTGGTCACCATGTTCACCATCGGTGGCCTGTCCGGGGTGTCTCATGCGGTGGCGCCGTCGGACACGCAGCAGACCGACACGTACTACATCGTCGCCCACTTCCACTACGTCCTGTTCGGTGGCGCCCTGTTCGGCTTCGTCGGCGGCTTCTACTACTGGTGGCCCAAGGCCTTCGGGCACATGCTGCGGGAGGGCCTCGGCAAGGTCCACTTCTGGGTGATGCTGCTCGGCTTCAACCTCACCTTCGGGCCCATGCACGTGTTGGGCCTCGAGGGGATGCCGCGCCGCACGCACAGCTACTTCGACGGCTACGGCTTCAACATCTGGAACCTGGTCTCCACCATCGGCGCCTTCCTCATCGCCGTGTCGTTCCTGATCTTCTTCACCAACATCTTCCTCTCGGCCCGAGACGCCAAGAAGGTGGGTTGGATCCCGCCCGGCCCCGACCCGTGGGATGCCCGTTCGTTGGAGTGGATGACGGCCTCACCGGCGCCCAAGCACAACTTCGACCACGTCCCCGTCGTGACCCACCGGGACGAGTTCTGGTACCGCAAGTACGGCGAGACCGACGACCATCGGATCGTGCGCATCGCCACGTCGGACGAGGTCGCCCAGACCGGCTTCCGCCGGGATGTGCACCTCCCAGGTCCGTCCTACTGGCCGATCCTGCTGTGCGCCTCGTTCCCACTCATCGGCTGGGGCCTGATCTTCAACCTGGGCATCGCCTTCGCCGGCGCCGCCCTCGCCCTCGTGTCGATCTACGGCATCGCGCTCGAGCCGGCCGACGACCCCGACAGCGGCCACGACCACCACGACGGCGGTCACGGCGACCCGACCGAGGGTCCCGACTCCACCCCCACGGACGGGGATGCCGACCAGGAGGCGACCCTCGTTGACTGACACCGCGCCCGCCACGGGCACCCGCACCACCACCGAGGCCACAGGCCCGGTCCCGGACCACCTCGACGGCGTCGACCTCGAGAGCTGGGGTCTGGGCACCAACAACGCCACCGGCCTGACCAACAACAAGCTCGGCATGTGGCTGTACCTGGGCTCGGACTGCCTGCTGTTCGGCGCCCTCATCTCCACCTACCTGCTGATGCGCCACCGCGGCAGCGGCATCGGGCCCGAGGACGTCTTCGACATCCCCTTCACCTCGGTGTCGAGCTTCGTGCTGCTCATGTCGTCGATGTCGATGGTGTTCGCCGTGTCGGCCATCGCCCGGGGCGACGACCAGAAGCTGCGGTTGTGGCTCCTGGTCACCGCGCTGCTCGGCGGCACCTTCATCGCCGGCCAGGTGTACGAGTTCACCACCTTCTACCGGGAGGGCCTGGGCTACACGACGAACCTGTTCTCCTCGGCCTTCTACAGCCTGACCGGCTTCCACGGCATCCACGTGAGCGTCGGCATCGTCATGCTGATGTCGCTGTTCGTGATGTCCCTCACCGGTCGCCTCAAGCAGGACCGGGCCGAGACCGTCGAGATCGTCGGCCTCTACTGGCACTTCGTCGACATCGTGTGGGTCCTCATCTTCACGATCGTCTACCTCATCCCGTGAAGCCACGGAGGAGCACGCAGCGATGACCGTCACCCACGATGGCCCGGCCGACACCGGCTACGAAGCGGCCACCGACCACGCCCGTCACGAGCACCACCCGAGCGACGGTCTGTACTGGAAGGTCGGCGCGGCGCTGGGCTTCATCACGGCGCTCGAGGTCGGCACCTACTTCATCACCGACGATCCCTACGGCCACGAGCTGAAGTGGGTCCTCATCGTCGGGCTGCTCTCCCTGATGGTCCTCAAGTTCGTGGTCATCGTGTCGTACTTCATGCACGTGAAGTTCGACAACCGGCTCTTCCGCAACGTCTTCGTGTCCGGGCTCCTGCTGGCCGTCGGCGTGTACCTCGTGACGCTCACGACGTTCGAGTTCTGGGGCGACTCCTACGAAGCCGACACCTACGATCAGGACGACTTCCTGGTCGAAGAAGCCGGCTGACGAAGGCTCAGCTCACAGGACCGTGATCTCGTCGCCCGCCCGGACCACCCCGGGGCGGGCGACGGTCGCGTAGGCGCCGAGGCAGGCGAAGGACCCCAGGTCGCTGCTGCGCCGGTTGATCCGGGCCAGGGTCTGGAGGATGCCGATCTGGCGGGGGAGGTCGCCCTGGGCGACCGTGGGCATGATGCACCGCGGCGTCGGAGCGCCGATCTCGATCTCCACGCCGTCGGCGCCCGTCCCGAAGCGGACGGTGGCGCCGGCCCAGTCGTCGTTCTCGGGGAAGCCGGCCAGACCGGGCGTCTCGAGCACCAGGCTGGGACGGAACCGGCGGATGTCGAGGTCCAGCTCGGGGTCGGCCTCGGCCAGCGACGCCAGCGAGGTCGTGGTCAGCACGTGGAGGATGCCGAGGTCGATGAAGCTGGTGCCCTCGCCGGTGAGGTTAGTGGGCAGCTCGAGGTCGCCGGCCAGGTCGACGCCCTCGATCTCGGGCCACTCGGAGTCGAAGGTGCCCTGCTGGGCCCGCTCCGACGCCTCGAGGGCAACCGTTCGGCCGAGGACCGCTTCCAGGGCCACGGGCAGTCCCGGGTCGCGGACGTGGAAGTCCTCGCCGGTGGGCAGCGAGATGACCACGTCGTCGCCCGCACCGGTGGCCCGGCAGTCGAGGAGCGCGGCCCACGGCCGGGGCCGCTTGGCGCTGGCCAGCTTGCCGGTCTCGATGTCGCGCAGCGCCCAGGTGCGGTCACCCACCATGCCGTCGGCCACCACCTCGACCTCGGGCAGCGACTCTCCCTGCATCGACTTCACGGGGAAGCGGTGGATGCTGGCCACGGTGCCGACGGTCATGCCGGGGGAGTCTGGCCGAACGGCGGACACCCTTCCAGCGGGTGCCGGGCGCCACTCCGGCTGACTGTCTTCCCCAGCGGGGCGACCCGTAGGCTCGGGGGGTGCTCTTCGCCGCCGAGGACTTCTTCCGCTGGCAGCCCCACCCCGAGATCTGGGTGCTGGTCCTCGGCCTCGCCGGCCTCTACGCCTACGCCCTCCGCAGCATCGGGCCCCGCGCCGTCCCGGCCGGTCAGCCGGTGGCCACCGCGGCCCAGAAGCGCTGGTTCGCGGTCGGCATCGTCCTGCTGTGGATCGCCGCCGACTGGCCGATGCACGACATCGGTGAGCAGTACCTGTACTCGGTCCACATGTTCCAGCACATGATGCTGACCTTCTTCATCCCTCCGGTGATGCTGCTCGCCACGCCGGAGTGGCTGGCCCGCCTGGTGGTGGGGCACGGCGCCGTCGGGCGCTGGTTCCTGAAGCTGGCCCGCCCGGTGCCGGGCGCCGTGATCTTCAACGCCGTCCAGCTGCTCACCCACTGGAGCGTGGTCGTCAACACCAGCGTCGAGAACGGCCTCGTCCACTACGGCCTCCACACGATCGTGGTCATCACCGCCTTCGCCGTGTGGATGCCCGTGGTGTCCCCGCTGCCGGAGCTGCGCACCACCGTGCCGGCACAGTGCGTCCACCTCTTCCTCATCTCCATCGTCCCGACGGTGCCGGCCGCGTGGTTGGCGCTGGCCGAGGGCGTCCTCTACGACGCCTACGACACCCCGGCCCGGCTCTGGGGCGTGTCGGTCGCCTCCGACCAGCAGGTGGCCGGCCTCATCATGAAGCTCGGCGGCAGCCTCTTCCTCTGGGGCCTCATCATCGTGCTGTTCTTCCGCTGGAGCGCCCGCCAGGACCGGGGCACGAAGGCCCGCCGGGCCGTGGTGGCCGAGGACGGCTCCGTCACGGTCGAGGGCCCGCCGGCCCTCACCTACGAGGACGTCACCCGGGCCTTCGAGCAGGCCCCGCCGCCGCGGGAACCGGCGCCGTAGGGCACCTCAGGCGGTGACGTAGCGGGCGCCGGTCCGGTCCCGCCCCACCTCGACGGCGAGGCCGTTGGCCTTGAGGACGTAGGCCATCTGCTGGGCGGTCCGGCGGGGGATGCCGGCGCCGGCGGCCACGTCCTTCGTGGTCCACTCCTCGGGGAGGCCGGGAGGGAGCAGGGCGGCCAGGTCCGCCGGCGTGCGCAGCCCGTGGCGGTCCACCACCGCCCGCAGGCGCCGGTCCACCGTGCGCCAGCCGCCCCGCCGGCGACGCAGCGTCGGGTCCTCGACCTTGAGCACGTCGACGTGGACCAGCAGCACCTCGACGGTCAGGTTGGGGTGGTCCAGCATGGTGGGCACGGAGACCAGCTCGGCGAACACGTCGTGCAGGCACCCCCGCTTCGGCGACTTGCGGGTGGGCCGGTCCCGGCGCTCGATCCAGGACGCCACCGCGATCGGGTGGACGACGTGGACGTGGAAGTCGCCCAGCAACCGGTCGAGCTTGTTGCCCATGGCAGCGAACCCGCCGGTCTGCACCTCGATGCAGGTGTCGCCCCGCACGACGTCGACCACGAATCCGTCGACCGGCACCTCGAAGCGGTCCCCCGGTTCGCTCACCAGCAGCTTGAGAGCAGCGTGCAGTGAGCTCTCGCCCCGCGTCCCGATGCCGCCCTCGTCGGCGTCGGCGGGGCGCGGATCGGACCGGGGGGGCACGGACCAAGTGTGCCGAACACCATCGCGGGTCCGTTGCATCTCGGCTCGGCCCGGTCCGGCGGCTCCGCCGCCGGAGCCCACCGTGCCCCTGGGTCGCCTCGCCTGGCGGCTCGGCTCGTAGCCTGCACCCGTGCTCCTGCGACTCGCGTCCGAACCGCTCCCCTCGCTGTCACGGGCCCGCATCTACGTGTGCGGCATCACGCCGTACGACACCACCCACATCGGCCACGCCGCCACCTTCGTCTGGGTCGACGCACTGGCGCGCGTGCTCGCCCACGTGGGCATCGAACCCGAGGTCGTGCGCAACATCACCGACGTCGACGGCGATCTGATCCGAGAGGCCAGCGAGCGGGGCACCACCTGGTCGGCGCTGGCCACGCAGCAGACCTTCCAGTTCGAGGACGACATGCGCAAGCTGCGGGTGCAGCGCCCGGCGTTCGAGCCGGCATCGCGCGACTACGTCACCGACGTCGTCTTCCTCGCCCGGGTCCTGCTCGACCGGGGTGTGGCCTACGAGAGGGACGGCTCGGTGTACTTCCGGGCCGGCGATCTGTGGACCCGGTCGGGCCTCGACGAGGCCGCCGCCCTCGAGGTCTACGGGCGGCGCGGGGGACGGATCGAAGACCCGGCCAAGGATCACCCTGCCGACGCCGCCATCTGGCAGCGGTCGGCCGAGGGCGAGCCGTCGTGGGACTCCCCGTGGGGTCGCGGCCGGCCCGGCTGGCACGCCGAGTGCGCGGCCATGGCCACCACCATCCTCGGCCTGTCCATCGACGTGCACGCGGGCGGCGCCGACCTGGCCTACCCCCACCACACCTACGAGCAGGCGATCGTCGAGGCCGCCACCGGGGTCACCCCCTTCGCCCGCCGCTGGATGCACGTGGGCACCGTCCTGCGCGGTGGCGAGAAGGTGGCCAAGTCCACCGGGAACCTGGTCTTCGTGATGGACCTGCTCCAGCGGTGGGCGCCCCAGGCCCTGCGCCTGCACCTGCTCGACCGGTCGTGGTCGCAGTCGTGGGACTTCGACGAGGCTGGCCTGGCCGGCTCGGCCGCCCGCCTGGAGGCCCTGTGGTCGGCCGGCAGCACCCCGGGCGGCGAGGAGGCGGCGGTGACCGCCGCGCTCGAGGCGCTCATGGATGACCTCGACGTCCCCCGGGCGCTCGACATCGCCATCGAGTCGGGCGGGGAGGCGGCCCGCACGGTCGCCAAGGTCCTCGCCCTCCTGTGAAGAGAATCCCTGTGAAGAGAATCCCTGACGGACCCCCTCGCCCCTCGAAACTGGCAGTGCCCACGTAGCAGCCGTTCGACCGGCCGGACCGCCGTGCTACGGCAGCACTGCCAGTTTGAGTCGGGGTGCTACGGCAGCACTGCCAGTTCGAGTCGGGGTGCGACGGCAGCACTGCCAGTTCGAGTCGGGGTGCTACGGCAGCACTGCCAGTTCGTCAGGAGCGGGCGGGAGACCAGCGGAACGTCCGGGCCGCCGCCAACGGTGCGAGCACGGCCCACACGGCCAGGACGACCCACGCCCGGGCCGGGGCGTCGGCCCCGCCGAAGCCGGCCCGCACCAGCTCCACCAGCGCCGAGGACGGCAGGGCCTCGGCCACCCGGCGCAGGGCGGCGGGCAGCTCCGACAGCGGGATGACGAACCCACCGAGGAGGAGCAGGACCAGATAGAGGCCGTTGGCCAGCGCCAGCGTGATCTCGGCCCGCAGGGTCCCGGCCATCAGCAGGCCGAGCCCGGCGAAGGCTGCGGTGCCCAGCACCACGGCACCCACCAGCGGCACCACGTCGAGGGCAGGATCCCAGCCGAGGGCCAGCGCCACGGGCACGAGGACCACGGCCTGGACGACCTCGACCGCGACGACGGCCCCGATCTTGGCGGCCAGCAGGCGGGGTCGGCCGAGCGGCGTGGCGCCGAGCCGCTTGAGCACGCCGTACGAGCGCTCGAAGCCGGTGGCGATGGCCAGGCCGGTCATGGCCATCGACATGATCGCGAGCGCGAGGACGCCCGGAGCGAGGGCGTCGACCGGTTCGTCGCCGGCTCGAAGGAGGTCGTCGAGGGGCAACACGTCGACGAGCGAGAAGAAGACGAGCAGCCCCACGGGGATGCCGAGGGTGAGCAGCAGCGACTCCTTGTTGCGCAGCGTGAGGGTGAGCTCGGTGCGCAGCTGGGCCCGGAGCGCCCTCACGAGCGCCGGCCCCGCCGCCGGCGGCGACCCGTCGCCACCGCCCGGCGGACATCGGGCTCGGCGTCGTCGGCGGTGAGGAGCAAGAACACGTCCTCGAGCCGCTGGCGGCCGGCCCGCAGGTCACCCAGCGCGACGTCGTGGTTGGCCAGCCAACCGGTGAGCTTGGCGGTGAGGTGCGAGTCGTGCCCCGGATCGGCGACGACGTACTCACCCGGCATCGGCTCGGTCACGGTCGTCCCGAGGTGGCGGCCGAGGGCGTCGAGGTCGAGCTCGGGGATGGCCGAGAACCGCACCTCGCCGCTGGTGCGCGAGCGCAGCTCGTCGAGGGTGCCCGTGGCCACCACCTTGCCGCGATCCACGATGACGACCCGGTCCGCCACCTTCTCGGCCTCGTCCAGCTCGTGGGTGCACAGCACCACGGCGCAGCCGCCGTCGGCCAGCTCGCGCACGATCTGGCGGATGACCTGGCGGCCCCGCACGTCGACGCCGGCGGTCGGCTCGTCGAGGAACACGACCTCGGGCCGGCCGACCAGTGCCATCGCCAGGCTCAACCGCTGCTGCTCACCACCGGACAGCTGGCGCCACGTCGAGTGGGAGCGGTCGGCCAGCCCCACCCGATCGAGGAGCGCGTCGGGATCGGCCGGCTCGTCGTACATGGCGGCCAGCAGGTGCAGCACCTCGGGTGGGCGGATCCCGGGGTAGACGCCGCCGTCCTGGAGCATGACGCCGATGCGGCCGACCACCCGGTCGCGCTCGGCCGCGGGGTCGTGGCCGAGGACCCGCACCCGTCCGGTGGCGGCGGTGCCGTAGCCCTCGAGGACCTCCACCGTGCTGGTCTTGCCGGCACCGTTGGGCCCGAGCAGGGCGAGGACCTCGCCGGCGTCGGCGGTGAAGCTCACGTCGTCGACCGCCACCAGGTCGCCGTGCCGGACCACGAGGTGCTCGACGCTGACCGCGGACATCCCGGACACGCTACGACGGCCCTCAGGCCTGGGCGAGATCCAGCGACCGTGCCGTCTCGACCATCAGGCGGTAGATCCCGAGCACCTTGCGGTCGTAGTTGAGGTCGGTCGCCCACACGCCCGTGAGGGCCGTCCACCGGGGACAGCACCCCCGCACGCCGACGCGCTCGGGCGCCACCAGGGCGTTGGGCGGCGACGCCAGGTTCGCCGACGTGAGCGCAGGGTCGGCGTAGGCGCGCAGCAGGTGGATGTGGGCCCGGACGCCGGAGTCGAGGTCGGGGAACCGGAAGCCGCACGTGGGCGCGCAGTGGTCGTAGGCGCCGATGCCGGCGAAGTTGAACCCCTGCGCGTGGCCCGAGGTGAAGCCGCCCGTCTCCAGGATCGCCTGGGCGAAGGCGATGTCGCCGGTGACGCCCTCCTCGGCTCCCACCCGGAGGTAGGCATCGATGATGGCGGCGATCGGTGCCACGGGCGGGTCGCTGGCGTAGTAGGTCCGGTACCAGGTGACGAGGTCGACACCGTCGAGCACGGACAGCCCGAGGATGGCGGGGCCGACCTGGCGGCGGGCCTCGGCGGCCTGGGCGATGGCCCGCTCGAGGTCGGCCCGGGCCAGCAGGTGGTGGTGCTCCGCCACCCGCTGCTCGCGACGGGCGGCGGCGTAGGCGGCGGTGGCGTCGACCTCGACCGCAGCGGCCGCGTGCAGGGCGGCGATGGTGGCGTCGAAGGTGCGGTCGACGTGGTCCGTGACGACGTCGCGCAGCTCGCGGTCGCGCAGCTCGCCCAGCGTGTCGGGCCCGTCGACCGGCTCCAGCCCGGCCGGGTCGCCATACATGAGGGCGTTCACGGCCAGTGCCGCGATGCGACCCCGGGCCACGTCGACCTGGGCGGCGGCGGCCCGCCGGGCGGCGACGGCGGCACGCATCGCGTCGCGGGCCGCCCCGGTGCGCTCCTCGGCGGCGATGGCCGGGAGCGCGGCGGTGAGCAGGCGGCGCCGGGCGGCGCTCACGTCGATGTCGGCGAGGGCGGCGTTCAGCCCGGGCGTCGGGTCGGGGAGGATCACGACGGGCAGCTCCTCGGGCACGGGCAGCTCCCCTTCGGCGGGCGGGAACGCCTCCGGCGGCAGGCCGTCGGGCGGTGGCGCACCGGGGCCGGTGGCCCCGGGCGGGACGACGCCGAAGTCACCGTCGGGGAACAGGATCGTCGTCGGGGGCGGTGGCTGCGTGGTCTCGGTGGGCGCCGGCTGGGCCGGCGGCGGCTGCTGCTGCTGCTCCTCCGCCGGCGGTGGCTCGCCCTCCTGCGCCCCCGCCAGACCCCCGCCGACCCCGAGGGCGACCAGCGCGGCCCCGGTCAGGACCAGGGCGCGACGGGCGCGCGAGCGCGCGGGGTCGGCGGACACGGGAGCAGGGTACGTCCGGCGGTGCGGGGGGTCCGTGCCATGGCAACGTGGTCCCATGGACGACCAGGACCTCGTGGTGGCCGCCGCCGACCTGGCCCGCGAGCTCCACGCCGGCGACGTCCGCAAGGGGAACGGGGAGTCCTACTTCGAGGGCCACCTCGCGCCGGTGGCCGCCATCGTGGCCGCCGACGGCGGGACCGCGGAGCAGGTGGCGGCGGCGTACCTCCACGACGCCGCCGAGGACCACGGCGGCCAGGCGCAGCTCGACGTCATCCGGGCCCGCTTCGGTGATGGCGTAGCCGACATCGTGCGCGACCTGTCCGACTCGCTCGTCGACACCACCGGGGGCGCCGCGAAGCAGGAGTGGCACGAGCGCAAGCGGGCGTACCTGTCGGCGATGCGGTCCAAGCCGGAGGCCTCGCTGGTCGTCGCCGCGGCCGACAAGCTGCACAACGCCACCGCCATCGCGGACGACCACGAGCGCATCGGCGACGAGCTGTGGTCCCGCTTCACCACCGGTCGGGCCGAGGACCAGCGCTGGTACTACGAGACGCTCGCCGCCACGCTGTCGGAACGGCTGCCCGGCCATCCCACGGTGGTGCGTCTGGTCGGCGTCGTGCAGCGGTTGGGCGAGCGCCTCGACACCCGCTGAACGCCGCGGTCGGGGAGGCTCAGCCCTCGGGCAGCTGGTGGGGCGGCGGCCGGTCCGACGAGGCGCCCTGCCCGTAGTCCTCGGGGATGCCGCCGGGTCGCCACGACCGGGCCTGGCAGGTGAACACGTCGATGGCGGCGTAGTCCGCCGCCGGCGTGTCGATGTCGGGCCAGCCCCCGTCGCCGTAGGGCGGATCGATCCGGCAGTCCAGGTCGTTCACCACCACGCCCCACGCCGTCCCCAGGTGCAGGCGGCCGGTGGTGGCGGCGTTGGTGATGTCGGGCTCGGCCACGGTGATGGACACGAAGGCCAGCAGCACCTGGGCGGTGACGAGCGCGCCGACGTGCCACGTGCGGGTGCGGGGGCTGGCCGCCAGCAGGACGGCGAGGCAGACCAGGACCGGCAGCAGGTGCACCGGCTTCCACGGGAAGCGCAGGAAGAGGACCTCGGCGGCCACGGCCGCCAGCACGGCGAAGCGGACGAGCACGCTGCTGCGGGCCAGCCGGAGGCCGTCGAGCAGCACCGGCACCAGGACGACCAGCACGAGCAGGCCGAAGACGCCGAAGAAGGCGATGTTCTTCACGCCCCATCGACCCACCATGGCGACGAAGCCCGTGGTCTCGAACTCGTTCACGAGGAACGCCCCGGTCCGGCCGACCGAGAGCCACGACGGCACGAACCAGGCCAGGCCGGTGGCGCCGGTGACGATCCCGGTGACCAGCACGTCGCGCCAGCGCGACGCCGGCGCCGTCCGCGGCGCCCCCACCAGGCCGCCGCGGGACCCCACCAGCTCGGCGAACAGGTATCCCCACACGAGGAAGGCCGTGCTGGACCGGAATGCGACCGCGGTGGCGAACGCCACCCCGGCGAGCACCCGGCGGTCGTGGCGGGCGGCCAGCACGCCGGTCAGCAACAGGGCGAGGGCGAACAAGTAGTCACCGAGAGACGTGGCGGCGAGCCAGAACCAGGGCTGCGTCCCGACGACGACGACCGCGATGCGGGCCCGGCGGTCGCCGAGCTCGTCGCCGACGATCCGGGCGAGCAGGCACAGCACGGCCACGGCCGCCACCGTGGAGGCCAGGTTCACGGCCGTCGGGCCGCCCACGCGATCGAGTACGCCGACCAGCGCCTCGTAGGGCAGGGCTCCCGGCGGGCGCGAGTAGCGGTAGCCGCCGTCGAGGAGCGACTCGCCGCTGCGCAGGACGTTGGTGATGTCCACGTCCGTGCCGTAGCCGAACACCGTGAAGGGCAGGTACAGCAGACCGCAGGAGAGGGCCAGTCGCTGCGAGGTGATCATCCACCAGCGGCGGTCGGGGGCGTCCTCGAGGACGGCGGGCGACGCAGGCCCGGGCACGTGGGGCCGCGCCTCCACCTCGGTCATCGCCGCGCACGGTACTGGGGTAGGGTCCTTGACCGCCCGGTCAAGAGCGGTCGCCGTCGGCGACCCCGACGTCCGCCAGGGGGACAAATGGAGCAGTTCACCGATCGCATCGCCGTCGTCACCGGTGGCGGCACCGGCATGGGCCGCGAGCTCGTGCGCCAGCTGTCGGGCGAGGGGTGCCACGTCGCCCTCTGCGACGTCAACGCGGAGACGATGGCCGAGACCGTCTCCCTCGCCGAGAAGGAGGCGCCCGCCGGCACCCGCCTCACCACGTTCGTGGCCGACGTCTCCGACGAGGCCCAGATGATGGCCTTCCGCGACCACGTCACCTCCCACTTCGGCACGGACCACGTGCACCTGGTGTTCAACAACGCCGGCATCGGCGGTGGCGGCTCCTTCCTGGTCGACGAGCGGGACTCGTGGGAGCGGACCTTCGGCATCTGCTGGGGCGGCGTCTACAACGGCTGCCGCGCCTTCCTGCCGCTGCTCGTGGCCTCCGACGGCGGCCACCTGGTCAACGTCTCCAGCGTCAACGGCTTCTGGGCCTCGATCGGCCCGTACACGCCGCACACGGCGTACAGCGCGGCCAAGTTCGCCGTCCGCGGCTTCACCGAGGCGCTGCTGACGGACCTGCGCATCAACGCCCCCCACGTCCAGGCCCACGTCGTGATGCCCGGTCACATCGGCACCTCGATCGTCCTGAACTCGGCGGCGATCCTCGGGCACCGCCCCGAGGACATGACCGCGGACGACCTGGCCCGCATGCGGGAGACCGCGGCCCGGCTCGGCATGGACACGTCCACGGTGAGCGATGACGACCTGCGGGGCTTCCTGCAGAAGCGGGGCGAGATGTTCCGCGATGCCGCGCCCACCACCGCCGAGCAGGCCGCCACCATCATCCTCGACGGGGTCCGTGCCGGGCAGTGGCGGATCCTCGTCGGCACCGACGCCGGGGTGATGGACCGTCGGGTGCGGGCCGAGCCGGAGAAGGCCTACGAGGCTGACTTCTTCCAGGAGGTCATCCGCGAAGGCGGGATGAACCTGGGGCTCTAGCCCGCCATGGCCGTCGCCGTCCACGCAACCGCCGCCGACCTGGCGGCCGTCACCGACGTGCTGGTCGACGCCTTCGCCGCCGACCCGGTGCAGCAGTGGCTGTTCGCGCCGGCGGCCGACCCTGACGCCGGGCGGCGGGCGCTGTTCGAGATCTTCGTCGAGGACTACTTCTGGCTGGGGCATGCCCACGTGGTGGTCGACGGAGCCGGGATCGCCGGTGCCGCGCTGTGGGCACCGCCCGACCGGGAGGTCCTGCGCGGCGACCGGGTGCAGGTCCTGCTCGACGCCCTCCGACCCCACCTGGGCGACGACCTGGGGCCCCGCCTGGGGGAGCTGGCCCGCACCCACGAGCACCGGCCGGCCGAACCGCACCTGTACCTGGGCATCCTGGGCGTCGCGCCCGACCGGCAGTCACGGGGCCTCGGGGCCGACCTGCTCGGACGTCGACGGGTCACTGCCCGCACAGCAGGCAGATCTTGTTGCCCTGGTGCTCCTCGGTGGGCTGCGGCGGGGGCGCGGCCTGCTGGCCACGGTCAGGGGTCGTCTGCGTCGGCGCCGCCGGTTCGGGGGCCGGTTCGGAGGGCGCCCGTCTCGGCGGCCTCGGCTCACCGGGGATCAGCAGGTCGAAGTCGCCGGGTACCAGGTCGACCAGCACGCCGTCCTGGGCGCCGTAGCGCTGGCCCGCCGTGGTGTCGTGGGCCCGAGGGCGGGCCCACTCGAAGGCCTCCTCCACGGTGACCCGGCCGTCGCCGTTGCCGTCGCCGGCACCGGCCCCGAAGGCCTGCTCGATCATCAGCCACCCCCACACCGAGTTGCCCCAGTTCGGATGCTCGTAGGACTTCTGGGGCTCCCCGGAGGAGAACGTGAGGATGCGGTGGGGCTGGTCCAAGCCGGGATCGGCCATGCCGGCCGCGTTGCAGGTGGCGAAGCTGATCCACAGGGCTCCGGGCCGGACCGGGTCGAGCAGCCGTACGAGCTCGCCGTCGGGGATGTACCGGTCGTCGCTCGGCCACAGCCCCTCGTCGGTGCGCTCGCCGTCGCCGTCCACGTCGCGCCGCTGCCACTTCTTGGAGTGCCCGGAGTAGTGGAAGATGCCGACGGAGTGCTGGTCGGTGCGCGCCGCCAGCCAGGCGATGCCGTCGACGATGTTGGCCCGGGTGGCGTGGCGGTCGGTGAGGAGGAGGATGTGGTCGTCGCGCCAGCCGCTGGCCAGCAGGTGGGCCCGGAGGTCCTCGGCGTCCTGGCGTGATCCGATGTTGTCGGCCACCGTGCCGCGGTGCTCGTTGATGCCGATGAGCAGGGCCCAGCGGGTGGTGGCGGGTCGGCTCGGGTCCTGGACCGCGGCGGCCTGGGCCGGGAAGCGCTCGGTGAACGTGGCCGGGGCCGCCGGAGCAGGTGGCGGCACCGGGTCGGGCGGCCCCGTCGGGGCATCGGGCTCGGTGACCAGCACCGGGGTGCCGGCGGGTGGGGTGGCCGACGCGAAGATGGCCGCCGGGACAGGCGGGACGACATCCGCTCGAGGGCGGAGCGGCAGCTCGCCGGGGGCATCCGCCGCCGCCGGCGGCGACGGGTCCTCGTGGGTGGCCGTGACGGCGAGGAGCTGCAGCGGTGCGATCAGGGCCAGGACGGCAACGCAGACCCCTCGGTGCCCCATCCGATTCGTGCGCAAGCGGTCACCCCCGACGCCCCCGTGCCGCGGCGGCTGGCCTCGGCGTGTTCCCTGCGTGGTGCTTCGACCAGCGGAGGCCGGGATCCTGCCCGTCCGGTGTCAGGACCGGAGGTCGTGGTCGAGGAGGTCGTCCACGTCGTCCTCGGGCGGCGCGGCCATCGCCCAGCGGCCCGTCGCCTTGGTGAAGAGGTACCAGCGACCGTCGCGGCTGCGCCGGACCTGCACCCGGCCCTCGCCGGTGACCCGGTTGCCCGACACGTGCACCCGCCGGGCGGGCATGCCGACCTCGATCATGAGGTCGCGGGCTCGGGCCATCTCGAGCGGCGGCGGGTTCCACCGCGGCTCGTCGTGGGCCCGCACCCCCTCGGCGCCGCCGAACTGCCAGGCCGCGGCGAGCACGTCGAGGTCGACGGGTGCCACCCCGCTGTGGACGGCGAGGCGCTCCTTCACCGCCGGCGGTGCCCCGACGACGCGGCGGGCGAGGTCGGCGCGCTCGTCGAGCTCGAGGCCGGTGTCGACGGTGCCGGCGCACAGCTCCCAGGCCCGGCGGGCGGCGTCGGCCACGAGGGTTCGCAGGCCGGGCCCGTCGAAGGGCGCATGGGCGGGAGGGTCGCTCGGCCACGCCGCGGGACGGCTCGGCGCGTGGGCCACGAGCGGCACGAGGGGCAGCGGGAGCAGCGCCCGGCTCCAGGCCTCGACCGGGTCCATGCCGGCCGGCGCGACCTCGGCCTCGTCGGCCGGGGATGGCGGCGGCCCGCCACCGCGCCGCCGGCGGACCTCCTCCAGCACCTCCTCGCGCCGACGGCCCCGGAGCAGCAGCAGCACGAAGGGATCGGCGTCGAGGGCGTCGGCCAGCAGGTAGCAGGCGGCGGCGGCGTGCTCGCACGGGTCGACGTCGTCGGCGCAGGTGCACACCGTCCGCAGGTCGCGGGGCCGGGGGAGGAGATCGACCTCGACCGCCTCGGCGTCACGGACGATGCCAGGGTCGAGCTCGCCGTCGAGCAGGGCGGCGGCGTGAGCGGCCTTGGCGGCGATGGCGTCGAGGACCGTGTCCCACTCGTCGTCCCGGAACGCCCGGATGCCGACGTGCACCTCGTGGGGCTCGTCCCGGTCGGCCTGGACCCAGGCGTCGACGCCGCCCGGCTCGATGTGCAGGTCGGCGCCCCGGTTGGCCTTGGCCCAGCGGCGCCCGCTGGCGAGCCGCCCGCCGCGCCCGCCGGCGATGCCCTCGAGCGCGTCCAGCCACGCCTCGCCCCACCACGTCGTGCCGAAGTCGCGCCCCATCAGCGGTCGAACCGCCCGAGGTCGACCCCGCCGCCGAGCTCGACCAGGTCGGCCAGCTCGTCGTCGGACAGCTCCGAGACCCACGACTCGCCGCCGCCGACCACCGACTCGGCCAGGCCGCGCTTGGCCTCGAGCAGCGTGGCGATGCGCTCCTCGAGCGTGCCCTCGCAGATCATGCGGTGGACCTGGACGGGGCGGTCCTGACCGATGCGCCACGCCCGGTCGCTGGCCTGGTCCTCCACCGCCGGGTTCCACCAGCGGTCGTAGTGCACGACGTGGGTGGCACGCGTCAGGTTGAGGCCGGTGCCGCCGGCCTGGAGGGAGATGACGAAGACCATCGGGCCACCGGCCTGGAACCGATCGACCATCGCCTCGCGGCCGTTGACCGGGGTCCCGCCGTGGAGGAACTGGACGTCCAGGTCGAGCGACGTCAGGTGGCGGGTGAGCAGGTGCCCCATGCGCACGTACTGGGTGAAGACGAGCACGGAGTCGCCCTCGGACGCGATGGTCTCGACCAGCTCCGTGACGGCGTCCAGCTTGCCGGAGCGACCGGTGATCGGGCCGTCCTGGCCGAGGTACTGGGCCGGGTGGTTGCAGATCTGCTTCAGGGCGGTGAGCAGCTTGAGGACCAGGCCGCGCCGGTTGATGCCCTCGGCCTCGGCCACGTCGTCGAGCAGCTCGGAGACCACGGCCTTGTAGAGCGTGGCCTGCTCGGTGGTGAGGCCGACGAAGCGGTCGGTCTCGGTCTTGGGCGGCAGGTCGGGCGCGATCTCCGGGTCGGTCTTGCGGCGGCGCAGGAGGAACGGCCGGACCAGCGCGGCCAGGCGGGCGGTGGCCTCCTCGTCGCGCTCGCGCTCGATGGGCGTGGCGACGTGCTGCTGGAACGCGTCGAGCTTGCCGAGCAGTCCGGGGGTGGTGAAGTCGAGCAGCGCCCACAGGTCGGCGAGTCGGTTCTCGACCGGCGTGCCGGTGAGGGCGAACCGGGCCTGGGCGCCGATGGTGCGGATCTGGCGGGCGGTGCGCGACAGCGGGTTCTTGACGGCCTGCGCCTCGTCCGCGACCAGCAGGTCCCAGGGCTGCTCGGCCAGCACCTCGGCATCGCGACGCACGATGCCGTAGGTGGCCACCACCAGCTCGTCGTCGGCCAGGCCCTCGAGGCTGCGGTCGGCCCCGTGGTAGCGCCGCACCGGGATGTCGGGGCAGAACCGGGCCGCCTCCCGCTGCCAGTTCCCGAGGAGCGACGCCGGGCAGACGATGAGGGTCGGCCCCGACCCCCGCCGGAGCAGGTGCAGCGCCAGCACCTGGATGGTCTTGCCCAGGCCCATGTCGTCGGCGAGCACGCCGCCGAGGCCGAGGGCCGCCATCTCGTGCAGCCAGGCGAGCCCCCGCTCCTGGTACGGGCGCAGCGTGGCCTGCAGGTCGGGCGGCGCCGGGTGGGCGTGGATGGTGTCGATGCTCCGCAGGCGCTCGGCGAGCTGGCGGAGGGGCGCGTCGACCTCGGCCTCGACGGTCTCGCGGCCCACGTCGACGGTCCCGGACAGGGCAGCCGAGAGCACGTCGCCGGCGCTGACCGGCGTGCGCTCCGACAGGCGCCGCAGTCGGTCGGGGTCGGCTCGGACCCACTGCCCGCGCAGGCGCACCACCGGACGCTTGGCCTCGGCCAGCTGGAGCAGCTCCTCCTCGGTCAGGTCGCTGCCGTCGACCGTGGCGTGCCAGCGCATCTCGCCGAGGGAGGACAGGTCGAGTCCGGCGCCGCCGCTACCGGTCTCGGGCGCCGGCGTCCCGATGACGGGGCGGAGCTCCACCGGCCGCAGGACGACCGCCGGCCACAGGACGGGGAGGCCGGCGGCGGCGAGGTCGTCGGCGACGGGGCCGAACAGCTCCTCGGCCTCGGCGTCCTCGAGCACGAGGACCTCGGGCGCGGCCTCCTGCAGCAGGCGCTCGACCGGCGGCCAGACCCGTGCCGCGGCACGAAGGGCGAGGAGCAGATCGGTCTCCACGTCGGCGCCGAAGCGGCCCACCACGGCCGCCGGCGCCCGCCAGAGCTCGGAGGCATCCAGGACGAGGCTGGGGTCGAGGCGGCTCTGCACCTGGAGCACGCAACGCACCGGGTCGTCGGGGCCGTCGGGCAGGTCGATGCGCAGGCCGGGCGCGGTGTCGCTGGCGGTTCCGGCCACGGTGGACTGCAGCCAGGACTCGGCGCCGGTCACGTCGGTGGCGCCGGGGGCGGCGAACGCCTCGAAGCCCACGGTGGCCGCCGCCGCTGCAGTGCGGACGAAGGCATCGGCCACGGCATCGAGGTAGGTGGTGGCCGCAGCGCGGGGCGAGGTCATCCGGACCGGCGCGCCGTCGACCTCGACGGGAGCGGCGTGGGCCGCCGGCGGCAGTGCGTCGGCCAGCTGGTCGAGGCGGGTGCGGTCGGCGACGTCGAGCGGGCCGACCCGCCACGTGTCGGTGCCGTCGGGTGCCGCGGCCGGCAGCAGCCGTCCCCGGCTCAGCGCATCGAGGGCCAGGCGGGTCGCCACGGACCACGCCCGCACCGACGGCCGGACCTCGGCCGCGGCCGGCAGGGCCGCCAAGGTGGACACGGCGTCGCCCACCGGCACCAGGTCGGCCGGGACGGTCCGGGGGCCGTCGGCGAGCACCACGGTGACCTCGCCGCGACGCTCGATTCGCTCGTCAGCGGGACCGTGGTCACCGCCGGGCAGCTCCCACAGGGCGACCACGCCGTCGCGCCCGTGCAGGCCGGCCACGAAGGTGGCTTCGGTCGACGGCGCGAGACGCATCCCGTCGACGGTACCGATGCCCGGTGACAGCGCGGCCACACTCGTGGTCGTGGATGACGTGCTGACCGTGCCCCAAGGCGCCTTCGAGCTGCTCCGGGCGCACCACGACCCGGGTCAGCCGCTCCGCGCCTGGGATGCCGCCGACGAGCTGGCGCTGGCGCACCTCGCCGAGTCGGGGGTCGAGGGTGACCGCTGGCTCGTCGCCAACGACGGGCACGGTGCGCTCGCCACCGCGCTCGCCGGCCGGCGGCCCGTCTCGTGGACGGACTCGGCGGTCACCATGGCCGCGACCCGCGCCAACCTCGAGCGCAACCGGATCGATCCCGACCGGGTCGAGCTGCTGGCCAGCACCGACGATCCGGAGGGACTGCTCGACGTCGTCATCGTGAAGGTCACCCGCACCCTGGCCCTGCTGGAGGACCAGCTCCGCCGGCTCCGTCCGCACCTGCGCGCCGGTTCGGTGGTGATCGGCGCCGGCATGACCAAGGACGTCCACCGCTCCACCATCGCCCTGTTCGAGGCGGCCGTCGGCCCGACCCCCACGTCCCGGGCCCGCAAGAAGGCCCGACTGCTCCTGCCGTCGGTCGACCCGACGCTCGATCCCGGGCCGGCGCTGGCGCCGGTGCGCTGGACCTCGCCCGACGGGATCGAGGTCCACAGCCTCCCGGGCGTGTTCTCGGCCACCGGGCTCGACGCCGGCACCCGCCTGCTCCTGGCGAACCTGCCTTCCCTCGAGGGCGACGAGGTCGTCGTCGACCTCGGCTGCGGCCACGGCGTGGTCGCCGCCACGGTCGCCCGGCGGCACCCCGGCGTCGAGCTGGTCTGCTGCGACGAGTCGTTCCGGGCCGTTGCATCGGCTCGGCGGACCCTCGCCGGTGTGGCGGCGCCGGTCGACCTCCGCGTCACCGACGTGCTCGAGGGGGTCGCCGATGCGTCGGCCGACGTGGTCCTGTGCAACCCGCCGTTCCATGCCGGCGGCGCCCGCACCAGCTCGGTCGCCCACCGGATGTTCGCCGAGTCCGAACGGGTGCTCCGCCCCGGCGGGACCATCACGGTGGTGGCGAACCGCCACCTGGGGCACCACGCCACCCTGCGCCGCTGGTTCGACGACGTCGACGTCGTCGGGTCCGACCCCCGCTTCGTGGTGCTGCGGGGTCGTCGCCGCCAGCGGTAGGGGTTCAGGCCAGCGGCTCCAGGTGGGCGGCGAGCCCGTCGAGGACCGCCTCCACCCACTGCTCGTCGCGGGCGCGTCGTCGCCGGCCGCCGAAGCGCAGGCGCATCGACCTCGGCGCCGAGCGTTCGAGCACCACGTCGACCTTGGTGCCGGCCGGGTTGGGGCGGGTGCGGAACCACAACCGGGCGTCGCCCACCTGCACCGCGAAGGTGTGGGTCGGCCCGCGCAGGATGACCGTGCCCTCGTGGTGCTCGATGCGCCCGTCCCGGCTGGCCCGGAACAGGAAGTGGTCACTGCTCTTGGTGATCACGGGCTCGAGTAGATCCGGGACCCACGCCGGCCAGCGGGCGACGTCGGTGACGGCGTCGTAGGCCGCGGTGACCGGTCCCGGCAGCACGCGGGTGTGACGGGGCAGGTCGGCCCGGTCGAACGGGGGAGGCGAGGCGCTCATGCCGTGCCGGTCCGCGGCGGTCGCCCGACGTCGACGGGGAGGGTGCCCGGCGCGGTGACCAGGTCGGCGAGCTGGGCGAAGCGCTCCACCACGAGCGACTCGAGGTCGTCCGGGGTCGTGGCGGCCTGGAACGTCTGGCCCACCGAGCTCAAGACGGCGAGCCCCACGCCGGCCAGCAGCCGCGGACGGACGTCGGTGTCCGGGTCGACGCCGAGGCGCTCGGCGATCGCCTCGGCGATGGCCTGCTCCCAGAGGGGCTGGAGGTCGGCCCGCTGGTGGACGCCGAGCGAGGCCGTGGACTCCACCAGGCGCATGCGTCGCCGGCTGAGCTCGACGTCGTCCACCTCGGTGCGTCGGGCCAGGGCCAGCACGCCGGCCCGCAGCGCAGCGAGGGGTGGCTCGCCCGCCGGGTGGGCGGCGATCGCCGCCCTGAGCAGGTCGATGCGGCGGTCCTGCTCGTCGTAGAGCACCCCTTCCTTCGACCCGAAGTACCGGTAGAAGGTGCGGGGCGACACGAGGGCGGCGTCGGCGATCTCCTCGACGGTGACCTCGTCGAAGCCTCGATCCTCGAAGAGGGTCACGGCGACCTCGACCAGCCGCTGGCGGGTGCGCGCCTTCTTCGCCTGCCTCAGCCCGTCCACGGCGGCACCCTACGGCGCCATCTGTCACGTCTGTCAACTGGCAGACGTGACAGGATCTGCCTCAGCGCACCCCGAGCAGGTCGACCACGAAGACCAGCGTCTCGTTGGGGCCGATGACCCCGCCGGCACCCTGCTTGCCGTAGGCCTTGTCGGGCGGCAGCACGAGCCGACGGCGTCCGCCGACCTTCATCCCCTGCACGCCCTCGTCCCACCCGCTGATCACCATGCCGGCGCCGAGGCGGAACGAGAAGCTCTCGCCCCGATCCCACGACGCATCGAACTGCTTGCGGGTCTTCCACGACACGCCGACGTAGTGCACGTCGACCGTGTCACCGCTCGTCGCGGTGGGCCCGTCGCCCTCCTCGAGATCCTCGATCATCAGCTTGATGGGTGGGATCTCGCCCGGTGGGACGTAGACATGGGGCTTCTCGGAGTCGGCCATCCCCCGAGGCTAAGGCCTCGGGCGGCGGCAACGATCCCCCACTCCTGTCACCGGCTCGGCCACCATCACCCGGGGATCCGCGCTTTTCCGCCGATCACCGCCGAGACTGGACGCTGGGCCCAACCCCCTGGAGGACAATCCCATGAACAGATCAGAGCTCATCGAGAAGCTGGCCAGCGACACCGAGCTGTCGAAGCAGCAGGTCACCGCCGTCGTCTCGGCCTTCGAGGACACGATCGTGTCCGAGGTCAAGGCCGGCAACAAGGTCCAGCTGCCCGGCTTCCTCACCTTCGAAAAGGGGCACCGTGCCGCTCGCACCGGCAAGAACCCCCAGACCGGCGAGGCGCTGGAGATCAAGGCGGCCGACGTGCCCAAGGTGAAGGTCGGCAAGGGCTTCAAGGACGCCGTCAACTCCTGACGGCCCCACGCCCGAACGCGAACGTCCGCTCCGGCGCCGGCTCCTGCCGGCGCCGGTGGCGCGTCCGGACCGGCGCCTAGACCCGCCGGGCGTCCTCCACCAGGTTGATCTGGTACAGCACCTGGTCGAGCAGGTCGGCCGCTTCGATGCCGGCGAAGCGGGCCGGGGTCTCGGGCGTCACGGTCGACGGCAGCGGGGCCAGGATCGTCCACGGCGTGGGGTGGCAGAACTGCACCACGGAGTAGCGCTCGCCGTCGTGGCCAGGGTCGGCCACCACCCGGTGCCAGCCCGACGGGATGATCCCGTTGGACAGGCGCTCGAGCATGATGCCGGTGTTGAGGATCACGTGGCCCTCCGGCGGGGCGGCATCGACCCAGACGGCGGCTGCGTCGCTGGTGGCCGCCTTGGTGCGCACCTGCAGGCCGGCCGTCGTCGCCCGGGGGAGCACGGTGGTGAGGTTGATGTCGGCGTGCGCGCCCGCCCACTCGTGGGGGGCGTCGGGCGCCGACGACATCGGCGGGTAGCGGATGGCGCGGTTGAGGACGGGCCCGTCCTCGAGCAGGGCCTCGAACAACGACTCGTGGGCCCCGAGGCCGAGGGCGATGATGCGCAGGAAGCGGCGCTGGGTGTCGAGCACCCGCTCGTGGAACTCGGTGAGCACGGCGGTGATGCCGGGGACGTCGGCCTCGGGCAGCACCGGGTCGTGGAAGCGGTGCGGGTACTTGCGCCGCATCGGATGCCCCTCGGGGACCGTGGGGCCCCAGTTCAGCATCTCCTTCCAGTCCGGCACCTCCGAGGTGGCGGCCGTCTCCACCAGGAGGCCCGTGTAGCCGGCCTGGCCGTGGGTGCCGGGCGCGGTCCAGGCGTCCTTGCGGTCCTGGTCGAGCTCGAAGAACTGCCGCAGCAGCCCGTAGGCGTCGTCGAGCATGGTCTCGGACAGGTCGGTGGCGGTGTAGACGAAGCCGGTCTCCAGGCTGCGCATGACGCCGTCCACCACGGCTCGACGCCGGCCGGCATCGCCCCGCTCGAAGGCGAGCAGGTCGACGTCGAGGATCTCGTCCGAGGCGGTACCGGTCACCGAGCGAACGGTACCGCCGCCACCCCGACACACTCCGGCGCCGACCACCTCGACGTCGTCGGTCCCGACCACGAGGCGTGGGCCGAGGTGCTCGAGGAGCTCGAGCGCGCCCTGCGCTGATAGGTGTTACTGGCAGGAACACCCGCCGGTCGCGGCGAACGACCCGGCATGGAGGTGACCGCGCCGGCCCGACCCTTCCAGTCGGACCACACGCACCGCTGGCTGCTGCGTGCCGCCGTGGCGGTGGGCGTCCTCGGCTCTGTCGCCGCCGTGGTGACGTCCGGGGTGCTCGGGCGCTTCAGCGACCAGGAGGAGCTGCGCTCCACCATCGACGCCGCCGGCGTCTGGGGGCCCCTGCTGTTCGTGGGCCTGATGGTCGTGCTCGTCCCCCTCAACGTGCCGGGGCTGCTGTTCGTGATCCCGGCCAGCACCCTGTTCGGCACCGTGGGCGGGGTCGTGCTGTCCCTGACCGGTGGGTTCCTGGCCAGCACGGTCGGCGTGGTGGGCGCGCGCCGCCTCGGTCGCGATGCGTTCATCGCCCGGCTCCCGCCGAGGTTGCGCCGACTCGAGGAGCGCCTGTGCGAGCGCGGCTTCTGGGCCGTCGTCGCCCTGCGCAGCGTCACCTTCCTCCTGCAGCCGGCCGACTGGCTGTGCGGCCTCAGCCGCATGCCGATGCGGACCGTGCTGGCCGGCACCTTCGTCGGCCTGGTCCCGCCCACCCTCGTCATCGCCCTCACCGGCGGGGGCGTGCTCGACCTCGTCCTGTAGAGCCGTTCGCCCCGGCCGTTCCGGGCGTGTGGGGTGGCGCCGACGCCCCGCCCTGCGCCCGTTCGCCGGCCGGCCGTTCCGGGTTCGTGGCGTGGCGTCGACGCCCCGTCCTGCGCCCGGGACGTTCCTGTCACTGGTGCCGCGCACGATGGAGGCGCTTCCCCCGAGCATCCACGAGAGGAGACGTCGTGCTCGACGTCGTCGTCGACATCGCCTGGGGCCAGCAGGGTGCGATCGGCACGCACCAAGCCGAGGCGAAAGGCGTGGCCCGCAGCACCCTCGCCCGCGGCGTCACCCGAGGGTCGTTGATCCGCCGAGCGCCCGGCGTCTACGTGCTCGCCGGCGCCCCCCGATCCGCACGTCAGGACGCGATGGTCCACGTGCTGGCTGCCGGACCGGAGGCACTCGTCGGCGCCGACACCGCGTTGGCCCTGCGGTGCCCCGAGCTGCCGTTCCCGCCCAAGCCCGTGATCCTGGTGCGCCGCTCGTGCGGCTACCGCGCCAGGACGGCCGACGTCCGGAGGGTGCGCGACCTGCACCTGGCGAACCCGGGCGGCGTCGACGGCATCCCGGCCGCCGGCCTGGCCCGCTCGCTGCTCGATGCCGCCGTCGGGCGCTCCCCGGACGAGGTCCTCGCCCGCATCGACGCCTGCCGGCGCCACACCCCCCTCGCCGTGGGCGCGCTGGTGGAGGTGCTCGAGCAGCACCGAGGCCGGGGACGACCGGGGATCGCCAGCTTCCGCGCCGCCCTCCTGGCGCTGCGGGCAGAGGTGGCCGACTCGGAGTTCGAGCGCCTCGTCGTGCGGGACCTGACCGCGGCAGGGCTGCCGGCACCACGGCTGCACCACGTCGTGCGGGCGCCCGGCCGAGGCTCGATCGAGCTCGACGTCGACTGGCCCGGGGTGCTCCTCGACGTCGAGCTCGACGGCCGCGATCACGCCGACCGCGCCGGCACGATGCGACGGGATCGGGCCCGGGACCGCGCACTGCAGGCGCTCGGCTACGTCGTCGCTCGCTACACCTGGGACGACTACGTGACCGACCGGGCCGGGATGATCGACGAGATCGCTGCGTTCCTCGGCACGGCACGACGGGCAGTGGCGTGAACCGCGGCTCTGCAGGTGCGCTGGCGCTCCGCGAGACGCCCGGAACGAGCCGGCGCAAGTCCGGCGCTGTGGCGTTGCGCGGGCGCACCGCGACACGTCGGGAACGCGCCGGCATGGGACCGGGCCTGTGGGGTTGCGCCGGCGCAGCGCGCGGTGCCCGGTTGCACCGGGGGCGGCGGCCGGTAGACCTGGTCCGTGTCCTCCCACGACCTCCTCCACGTCGAGACCTACGGCGCTGCCGACGGCCGACCCGTGTTGGCCGTCCACGGCATCACCGGCTTCGGCGCCCGCTTCCAGCGCACCGCCGGGCTGATCCCCGAGCGGCGCTGGATCTGCCCCGACTTGCGAGGGCACGGGAGGTCGACCTCCGCGCCCCCATGGCGGACCGAGGACCACGTGGCGGACCTGGTCGCCGTCCTCGACGCCCACGACGTGGACCGGGCCGACGTGGTCGCCCACTCCTTCGGTGGCCACCTGGCGCTGCACCTCCTCGCCATCGCCCCGGACCGCGTCGACAAGGTGGCCCTGCTGGACCCGGCCTCACTCCTCGACCCCGTGCGGGCCGAGCAGGGCGCCCTGTCCTACGCCCGGGACCCCGGGTGGAGGACCGAGGAGGAGGCCCGGGCCGAGATCGGCTCGTGGTTCCCGAACGAGGGCTCCCAGCCCGACCTCGGCCCCGAGCTCGACCTGAACCTGGTCCACGCCGAGGACGGCCGCTGGCGCATGCGGTTCTCACCGGTCGTGGTCGCCGCCGCGTACGGCGAGATGTGCCGCCCGCTGCCCCCGCTTCCCCGGCGCGACGTGCTCCTCGTCGAGGCCGACCCCGAGAACACCTCGGTCAACGAGGCGCTGCGCACCTCGCTCCAGACGGCCTTCGGTGACCGCCTGCAGCGCACGGTGGTCCCCCACGCGACCCACGTGCTGTTCCGGACCGAGCTGGAGGGCACCGCTGGGGCCCTGTGCCCGTTCCTCGCCCACTGACTGCTACACCCGCACTGCCAGTTCGCCGAGATCGGAACTGGCAGTGCCGCTGTAGCACCCGGCTCAGCGGCCGAACATGCGCAGGAACGTGTCCTTGTCCTTGGGTTGGAACACCATGTTGAACCGGCGGACCTCCTCCATCGGGGCGGAGGGCTCCGGGGAGTACAGGTGGCCGGGGAAGAGCGTGGCGTCGTCGGGGACCTTGGCCAGCTTCTGGGTCAGCGACTCGTAGAGGAGGCCGGCGTCGCCGCCGGGCAGATCGGTGCGGCCGCACCCCTCGAGGAAGAGCGTGTCGCCGGCGACGAGGCGGTTGTCGACCAGGAAGCACTGGCTGCCCGGCGTGTGGCCCGGCGTGTGGATGAGCTCGATGGGGATCTCGCCGACCATGACCGTGTCCCCCGAGACGTGGGTGACCAGGTCGGTGTCGCTGGCGCCCGTGACCCGCTGGACCCAGGGCTTCTCGTCCTCCTGGATGTGGATCGGCACGGGGGCGATGGCCAGCAGGTCGGCGACGCCCTCGATGGAGTGGCCCATCATGTCCCCACCCACGTGGTCGGGGTGATAGTGGGTGGCGAGCGCACCGGTCAGGCGCATGCCGTCCTCGGCGAGGACGTCGACCAGTCCCTGCACGTCGTATGCCGGGTCGATCGCCACGGCCTCGCCCGTCTCGCGGTCGCCGACCAGGTAGACGAAGTTCACCATCTGCCGGGCGATCATGTCGCCCTGGGCGAAGTCCCGCCCGGCGAGCAGCTGACGGAAGTACAGGCGATCCTCGGACATGGCCACGCAGCCTACGGTCGCGGCGGATCCAGGTCGTCCTCCCCGGCGGGCGCGACACCGGCGGGCCGCTGAGCCGGCTCAGCCGCCCCAGAAGTTCTGCGTCACCCACAGCTGGCCGCCGGAATCGGTCACGCAGCCGACCGTGACGTGGCTGTAGGCGTCGGACTCGATGTTGGCCCGGTGGCCGGGTGAGTTCATGAACGCCTGGAACAGCGAGCCTTGCTCGTACCCCCGGCCCACGTTCTCGCCGGCGGTGCGGTAGTTGCGGTGACGCAGGATCTGATCGCCGTAGTTCGGGTTGTGCCGCAGCGTCTGCGTGCTCGACATCTCGTCGGACCAGTCGACGGCGATGTACTGGATCCCGGTGTCGAACTGGAGGCCACCCCGACCTGCGTTGCGCCGGGCGGCGTTGATCTGGTCGTACATGTACTGCTCGCACCCGGTGTTGCGGGTGCCCGATCGGGGAGCCGAGGGGGCGGGCGGCGGGGCCGTCGTGGGGGGAGGCGGTGGAGGCGGCGGTGCCTGCGTGGTCGGCGGGGGACGGGGTGCGGTGGTCGCTGGCGCCGTCGTGGGCGCCAGGGTCGTGGGCGCCAGGGTCGTGGTCGTCGTGGTCGTGGTCGTGCTGCTCGACGGGGCCGACGTCGTCGAGTCGGCCGCCACCTCGTCGCCCTCGCCGTCCCCGTCGCCGTCCCGGTCCCCGGCGGCGGTGCCCTCGTCGGCACTGCGATCGCCGTCGGAGGCGACGTCGGCATCGGATCCGCACGCACCGAGCAGGAGGACGAGCGCGACGACGAGCGCGGCGAGCCGTCCGAAGGACCTCCCTCCGGTGTGCATGGGATCGTTGTCGGCACGATCCCGCCCGGACCTGAGCACCTGCCGGTCGGTCACACCGGCTCGAAGGCCCGGTACCAGGCCCGCCACGTGGCCTTGAACCCGTCGTCGAACCGGGCGAAGGCCTCACGCAGGGACCGGGCCGGCCAGTGGGGCGGCTCGAGCTCTGCGGGCAGGGCCGGGTCGGCCACGAGATGGTGGACGACGGCAGCGTCGACGTGGAACGTCTCGGCCAGGGCCGACGGATCCCGGTCGTCGAGGGCGCCCTGCGCCGCGGCCATCACCGCCAGCAGCTTGCGGGCGGTGGCCGCCCAGCGATCGGGATCGAATGCGGCCACGAAGGCGGAGGGATCGTCGGGGCGGGCACCACGCAGGATGAGGCACTGCGCGGCCACGACGTCGCGCTCGGCGGGGGATCGGGTCGGGTCGAGGTTGTCGGGTCGGGCCCAACAGCCCTCGCGCACCTCGGCCAGGCGGAGCCGGCGGGTCGCCTCCCGCAGCCGGGCCCGCTCGGCGGCGGGCCGGCGCCCGTCGGCGACGATGGCCAGCTCCCACGTGCCGTCCCACGGGCGGCGCGCCGCCTCTCGGGCCGACTGCTGGCGGGCGTGGCGGGCGAGCAGCGACCCGGCCAACCGGTAGCCCGTGCCGTCGGCGACCACGTCGCCGGCGGCCGCCATCCGCGACAGGGCCGTCCGGGTCGCGCCCTCGGACAGGCCGAACAGCTCCCCGGATCGCACCAGGGCCTGGGTCGGCAGGCGGGGCGGGTCCACGCCGAGCAGCGTCGACGCGATCACGGACCGGGCCGTCAGCGGCCGGTCCCCGATGTCACGGTTGCGCGACACGTGCAGTCCAAGTGTAAGATGTGGTCATGGCCGTGACCGAGCGTGACACAGGCATCCGGACCAGCATGGTCCCACCGCCCGAGGTCCTGCCTGACGTCCTGCCCACCGACCGGCTCGGCCCCACGGGGAAGCCCGTCCGGGAGATCCGAGACGGCCTCCGCCGGATCGACGACGTCCGGAACACCGGTTCGGTCCTGCTCACGTGGGGCCACGCCGCGGCCACCATCGCCTTCGCCCTGTACCTCGACCACCCGCTCGCCTGGGCCGTGTCGTTCGTCTTCATGGCAGCCGTGCACGCCCGCATGGCCATCCTCATGCACGAGGCCGCCCACAAGCTGCTGTTCACGAACAAGCGGGTGAACGACGGCGTTGGTCGCTGGCTGGCCGCCTATCCGGCGTTCGTCCCGATGGAGCTCTACCGCCGCAGCCACTTCGCCCACCACCGGGAGGAGTTCGGTCCCGACGAGCCCGACCTCAACCTGTACCAGGGGTACCCGATCACCCGCGCGTCGCTGAAGCGCAAGCTGTGGCGGGATCTGCGGGGCACGTCGGGCTGGAAGAGCCTGAAGGTGCTGCTCCAGGCGGCCCGCAAGGAGCAGGGCTACGGCGTCGCCCGCAAGATCGTGGTGGCCCAGGTGGTCCTCGCCTCCGTCCTGACGGCGTGGGGCGTCTCGGCGGCCGGCGCAGTGGGCGCGCTCACGTACCCCGTGCTGTGGCTGGGGACGCACCTGACGGTCTGGCGCGTCGTCAACCGACTCCGCTCCATCGCCGAGCACGGCGGCATGCAGGCCTCACCCGACCGCCGCCAGACCACCCACCACGTGCGCCAGAACCTCCTGGCCCGGTTCTGGATCGCGCCGTTCAACACCGGCTGGCACCTGGCCCACCACGTCGACATGGGCATCCCGTTCCGCAACCTGCCCCAGCTGCACGCCGAGCTCGTCGCTGCCGGTTGGGTCACCGAGGGCTACGTGTACCCCAACTACCGGGCCCTCTGGCGCGACCTGTCCAGCCGCCCCGAATGACCCCCGGGAATCCGTAGGCCAGAACGGGTGGGGTGCGACGCCATAGGGTCCCGGCCATGCCCGCCGTCTCCGACCGCAACACCCTCGTCGCCGCCCTCCACGAGCAGTTCGACGCGCTCGTCGAGCTCGGGCGGCAGCTCGACGACTCGCAGTGGCAGACCGCCACCGAGTGCCCGGGCTGGACGGTGAAGGACCTGTACAGCCACGTCATCGGCACCGAGCTCATGCTGCTCGGCCGGCCCGACGACACCATCGAGGTCGGCGACGCGCCGCACCTCCACAACGAGATCGGCCAGTTCAACGAGGTCTCGGTCATCCGCCGCCGCGACCGGCCCGGCGCCGAGGTGCTGGCCGAGCTCGAGTCGATCGTCGCCGAGCGGACCGGGGCCCTCGATGCCATGACCCAGGCCGACTTCGACGCCGAGTCCTTCACGCCGGCGGGCAAGGACACCTACGGGCGCTTCATGCAGATCCGGGTGTTCGACTGTTGGATCCACGAGCAGGACGCACGTGAGGCGCTCGGCCTCCCCGGGCACGCCAGCGGCCACGCCGTCGACGTGAGCCTCGACGAGCACGTCACCGCGCTCGGCTTCGTGGTCGGCAAGAAGGCCGGTGCCACCGAGGGGCAGTCGGTCCGCCTGCAGCTCACCGGCGACACCGCGCGCACCGTCGACGTCCGGGTCGACGGCCGGGCGACCGTGGTGGACGACCTCCGGGACCCGACCACCACCATCACCATCCCGACCCTGCTGTGGTTCCGCTTCGCGGCCGGCCGCCGGGTGGCCGACCCGTCCCACCCCGACGTCACCGTCGAAGGCGACCAGGGGCTCGGCCAGCGCGTCCTCGCCAACGCCGCCTACACCATCTGAGGCGAACGGCTCCACGGAACCGGCGGCGCTGCGCTGGCAGACTCCGCGCCGTGACGCTGGAGACACCTGACGAGCGGTGGGACGCCGCCCTCGATGCGGTCGGGGCGGTGGGCGGCGATCGTGCCGCCGCCTACGCCGACCTCGTCGCCCGCCACGCCGGACCGGGCCGCCACCACCACGTCCTGGCCCACGCCTCGGCCGTGGTCGACGCCGTGCTGGCGATCCACGGCAACGGCGACGACTGGGGCGCCACCGTGCTCGCCGGCTGGTACCACGACGCCGTGTACGACCCCCGGGCGGGCGCCGGCGCCAACGAGGGCGCCTCGGCCGTCCTCGCCCGCCGGGCGCTGGAGTCCATGGGCGCATCGCTCAGCGCCACGGGCGAGGTCTGCCGCCTCATCTGCCTGACGGCCGACCACGATCCCCGGCCGGGCGACCGCAACGGCGCCCTGCTCGCCGACGCCGACCTGGCCGTGCTGGCCAGCGACGAGGAGGGGTACCACGCCTACGCCACGGCGGTGCGGGCCGAGTACGCCCACGTCGACGACGACGCCTGGCGCACCGGGCGCCGCACGGTGCTGCGCTCGTTCCTCGATCGTCCGCAGATCTTCCGGACCATCGTCGGGCGCGAGCGCTGGGAGGCCCGGGCCCGCATCAACATCTCCTCGGAGCTGGCTTCCCTCGGCTGATCCCAGGCCGGGTCTGGCTCGCACCTCGACGGGGCATGTTCCAGGCCCCGCCGTTGGAGGCGGGCCAAGCCTGGAGGTGCCTCATGGGTCCCGGTGGAGTGGTGCTGGCGGCCACGATCGTCGGCACGGTCGCCGTCGTGGTCTTCCTGTTGGCGGCCATGGCGAGGCACATCCGTGACGAGCGGGAGGCGCACCGCTCGATCTGGCGGGAGTTCGGCCTCGGACTGATCCTGATGATCCTCTTCTTCGTCACGTGGATCGGTCAGGGCGTCACGCAGTGGCAGGCGTACACCGACCAGCAGCGCAGCCACGGCGAGGAGCCCGAGCTCGGCGACTTCGCCGCCGAGTTCGGACAGTCCACCCTCGAGAACTGGCAGTCGGAGTTCCTACAGCTGTTCTCCTTCGTCACGCTCGCCGCGCTCTACGTCCACAAGGGCAGCGCCGAGTCCAAGGACGGGGAGGAGAAGCTCGAGGCGGCCCTGCGCCGCATCGAGGAGCACCTCGGGACGCTCCCCTCCACGGCCCCGACCGAGCCGGGCAACGAGTGGCAGCTCCCCCACACGCCGCTCGAGGCCCACGACGCCGTGCGCGCCGCGCGCCCGCCGTCACCGCTTTCGGAGTCCCGCCTCCCGTAGCCGGCGCACCAGCACCCGCGCATCCACCGCTTGGGCACCGAGGGCGATGGCCTCGTCCCGGATGTGGGCCGGCACGTCGTAGTGGTCGCCCTGGAACGCCCGCCGCGGGATCCCGAGCCGGCCGGCGAACTCGTGCAGCTCGTCGTAGGACTCGTCCGACACGAGGTGGGCCCAGCGCATGCCCCGCCACGGCCAGATCGCCTGGTCGACGAGGATCACGGAGCCAGCATCGCCGTGCGGTCAGGCCGGCTCGTCGGGCGTGAAGTCGGGGTCGGCGGGGTGCGGCGCCCGGTGTCGACGACGGGCGGCCTCCTCGGCCAGCGACATGACCTCGCGCAGCGGGCGGCCGGTGCGCTTGGCGACCTCGGCGGCGTCGTCGTGCTCGACCTTCGTGCGGGCCGGTGTGACCTTGATGCGCACGGGGTGGCCGTCGACGTCGACGGAGTCGAAGTGGCGGGCGGTGGGCCAGCGGTCGACGGGGCGGGAGCGCACGCCGAGCGAGCCGGTCTCGGTCGTGAGCACCATGCTGAGCGCCGGGACCAGCGCCTGGTCGGCGAGCACGGTCACCACGTGGCCGGGACGACCCTTCTTCATGATGATGGGCGTGAGCCAGGCATCCGCCGCCCCGGCGTCCAGCAGCTGGGCGAGAGCGTGAGCCAGCTGCTCGCCGGTGGCATCGTCGACGTTCACGGCCAGCTCCACCATGGGCTGGCCGTCGCCCGTGCCGGTGGGGTCGGCGACGGTGGCGTCACCGAGGACGAGCTGCACGGCGTTCACCCGCTCGGACAGCTCCCGGGCGCCGGCCCCGTAGCCGGATCCGATGATCGTCATCGCCGGCAGCGGGCCCCAGCCCGAGACCAGCGCCCGCAGCAGGGCGGCGCCCGTCGGGGTGGTGAGCTCCATGCCCACGTCGACCTGCGACGTCGGGGCGCCCTGCAACAGGGCGACCACGGCGGGGGCGGGGACGGGGATGGTGCCGTGGGCGGAACGCGTCGTCCCCACACCGACGGCCACGGGCCCGGCCAGCACCCGGTCGATGGCCAGCAGCTCCAGGGCGGCGCACGTGCCGACCACGTCGACGATGGCGTCGTGCCCGCCGACCTCGTGGAGGTGCACGTGGTCGGGGTCCTCGCCGTGCAGGCCGGCCTCGGCCTCGGCCAGGGCGCGGAAGGTGTCGACGGCCCGCCGGCGCACCCGCTCGGGCAGGTCGCTGCCCGCGACGAGCCCGATGATGTCACCGGCCGAGCGGGCACGGGCGTCGTCTCGCACCTCGACCACGGCACGCGTGGCCGACAACCCGCCCCGCAGCACCCGCTCGGTCCGCAGCGACCAGCCCGGCACGTCCAGCCCGGCCAGCATCGAGCGGACGACCTCCACGTCGGCGCCGGCGTCGATGCAGGCTCCGAGCGCCATGTCGCCGGCGATGCCCGAGAAGGCGTGGAACCAGGCGATGCGCTCGCTCACCGGCCAGCCCTCACGCCTGGACCGCCCGCCGGTCCATCGTGCCGAGGAGGCGCAGGGCCGCGCAGGCCGCGCCGTAGCCGTTGTCGATGCCCACGACGGTGACCCCGGCGGCGCACGACGACAGCATGGCGAGCAGCGCGGTGACGCCCTCGAACGACGACCCGTAGCCCACCGACGTGGGCACCGCCACCACGGGGGCACCGGTGATGCCGCCGACCAGCGACGCGAGCGCCCCCTCCATCCCGGCGACCACCACGACGACGTCGGCCTCGGCGACCTCGTCCACCGATCCGAGCAGCCGGTGCACCCCGGCCACGCCCACGTCGTTGAGGCGGCTGGCGGCCACGCCGTGGGCGGCCAGCACGGCCGCGCACTCGTCGGCCACCGACAGGTCGGCCGTGCCCGCCGCCGCGACCACCACCCGGAAGCGGTCGTCGGGCTCGGCGGCACGCCAGATCACCGTGTCACCCACCCGGTCGCCGCCCGGGTTGACGGTCAGCGCGGCGGCGGCCTGGGTCTCGTCGACGCGGGTCAGCAGCACGGGGCGGGCGGCGCCGACGGCGGCGTCACCCACCGACAGCAGCTCGGTGACGATGGCCGCGCACTGCTCGGGCGTCTTGCCCGGGCCGTACACCGCCTCGGCCAGGCCCTGGCGCAGCGCCCGGTGGTGGTCGACGCGGGCGTGACCCAGGTCGGCGAAGGGCAGGCGCCGCAGGCGCGTCACGGCATCGTCGGGGTCGACGCGCCCGGCGGCGACGTCGGCGAGGAGCTCCCGCAGGGTGTGGGCATCCACGGCCCTATCCTGGCTGGTCGTGACCGGCTCCGACACGTCTGCCCCCGCGCCCCCCGCCGGCGGCGACCGGGCCCGCATCGCGTTCCTCGGGCCGGAGGGCACGTTCAGCGAGCAGGCCCTGCTCACCCAGCCCGACTACGCCGCCATGGACCTGGTGTCGTGCGGGACCATCACCGACGTGCTCCACGCCGTGACGTCCGGCGCTGCCGACGTCGGGTTCGTGCCGATCGAGAACGCGATCGAGGGCTCGGTCAACGTGACCCTCGATGCGCTGATCTTCGACCACGAGCTGCGGATGCAGCGCGAGGTCGTGATCCCCATCGTCATGTGCCTGCTCGCCCCGCTGGGCGTCGGCCTCGGTGACATCGAACGGGTCGTGTCCATCCCCGTGGCCACCGCCCAGTGCCGGGGCTTCCTCCAGGACCACCTCCCTGGCGTCGAGGTGGTGGCGGCCCACTCCAACGCCGAGGCGGCCCGCCTCGTGCGCGACGAGCACGACGGGCACTCGGCCGCGGTGGCCCCGGTCCTGGCGGCCAAGATCTACGACCTCGAGGTGCTGGCCGAGGACATCGAGGACCACCGCGGGAACGAGACCCGCTTCGTGGCCGTCACCCGTGGTGGCGTCGCCGCCCCGACGGGGCACGACAAGACCACCATCGTCGTGTTCCAGCGGGCCGACCGCCCCGGGTCGCTGCTCTCGATCCTGCAGGAGTTCGCGGCCCGGGCGATCAACCTGACCCGGCTCGAGAGCCGCCCCACCAAGCGGGGCCTGGGGGACTACTGCTTCATCATCGACCTCGAGGGCCACGTCGGCGACGAGCTGGTGGCCGACGCGCTGCGCGACCTCAAGTCGAAGAACGAAGACGTCCTCTTCCTCGGCAGCTACGCCGCCGCCGGCGAGACAGCGCCTCGGGTCCGCCGCGAGGCCGAGGCGTCGTGGGCCGAGGCCAACGACTGGGTGCAGGCGTTGCGTGCCGAGGTCCCGGCGGACTGACTGCTCCGTCGGTCGTCGTCGCGCCGGTCCCGAGGGCGTGCGGCTAGCTGGCCACCGCCGACACGTCCCGCGACGGGTCGACGGCGATGGTCGCATCAGACCCGACGGATCGTGGGCGCAGGCCCCACGCGAACGCACCCGCGAGGATCAACCCGCTGCCGAGCGCGAGGACGTTGGCCAGGTCCTCGAAGCCGGTCAGCGCGTCGGCCGGGTTCGTGGCGTGGTACAGCACGTGGGGCACGGTGAACACGGCATACGCGAGCAGCGCCGTCGACACCGATGCCCGGTTCCCCCAGATCGCGGCGACGAGGAGTACGACGCCGGTGGCGACGAACCCGGTGCCAGCGTCCGTCGCGAGGTGTTCGTTGTAGGGAGGCTCCGCGGCCACGAGCCGCGGGTCGAAGCCCGGGAAGGTGCCGAACCAGTTGGCGGGCGCAGTGACCGCCCACACCCCGATCACCAGCTGTGGTGCGGCGAGCGTGACGGCGACGCCCAGCCGGACCCAGTACGCCGCACGCGTTTCCATGCCGGTACCGTACGGATGAATGGTCTGGTGGACCAGACCAATGGAAGGGATCGAAGGCAGGCCATTGTCTGACGTGCTGGTGATCATCGGTGCGGGGCCGGCGCGGTCATCGGCGATCGAGGCGAGCCTGCGGGGCGCCATCATCGATGGTCGCCTTGCGCCCGGTACGCGGTTGCCGTCGTCTCGCGCGCTGGCCGCCGACCTGGGATGTGCCCGCGCCACCGTCGTCACCGCGTACGAGCAACTCGTCGCCGAGGGGTATCTGCTCGCAAGGGTCGGCGCGGGCACCACCGTCGCATCGGTCGGCACGCCGGTCGCACTCGACCTTCCAGAACCCGACCCCCGGGTGTTCACCGAGCTGCTGCCCGGGGAGCCCGACCCGAGCTCGTTTCCGCGCCAGGCGTGGGCCTCCACCGTCCGCAAGGTGATGCAGTCGAGCCCCGACTCGTTGTTCGGGTACGGCGATCGGCAGGGGCTCGGCGAGCTCCGCGTCGCGCTCGCCGGCTACCTGGCGCGGTCGCGCTCGGTGGTCGTCGACCCGGGGCGCGTCGTGATCTTCGGTGGGTTCGCGTCGGCGTTGTCGACGCTGGCGGCGACGTTCGCCTCGTTGGGGATCGCTCGCGTGGCAGTGGAGGACCCGGGACTGCCGCCGCACGTCAGGGTCATCGGTGCCGGCGGAGTCGACGTCGTGCCGGTGCCGGTCGACGACGAGGGCATCTGCATCGACGATCTCGGCGGTGCCCGGGCGGTGTTGTGCACTCCGGCCCACCAGTTCCCGACAGGGGTCGTCTTGAGCGCGGCGCGACGCGCCCGCCTGATCGAGTGGGCGCGCGAGCGCGACGCATGGATCGTCGAGGACGACTACGACGGGGAGTTCCGCTACGACCGCCGGCCGATCGGCGCGATGCAGGGCCTCGACCCCGAGCGGGTCGTCTACGGCGGCACGGCCAGCAAGTCGCTGGCGCCGGGCGTCGGCATCGCGTGGCTCGTGCTGCCGCCGTCCCTGCTCGAGCCCGTGCTCGATGTCACGCGCGTGCGTCGCCACGCCGTCTCGAGGATCGAACAGGCGGCGCTCGCCCACTTCATCGGGAGCGGTCACTTCGATCGCCACGTCCGTTCGCAGAGGCTGCACTACCGGCGGAGGCGAGACGCCCTCGTGCGGCTGTTGGCCGGTCGCAAGGACCTCCTCGACGTCGTCGGCGTGTCCGCCGGGCTGCACGTCACCGCCTTCCTACGCGACCGCGACGAACGGGAGATCCTCGACACCGCCCGGCAGCGCGGGATCGCGATGTTCGGGCTCGGGAACCACCGCATCGCACTGCCGCACCGGCAAGGACTCGTCATCGGCTACAGCCGCTCACCGGCCCACGCTTTCCCCACGGCCCTCGAGGCCCTCCAAGGAGTCCTGGACGTCCTCGACGTCCACCGGTGAATCCCGCTTCGGTGGGACGGAGCGCGGCGACCACCACGTCGAGGGCGTCGGCGACGGTGGGACCGCGGAGCAGGGCAGCCACCTCGACGACGTGGTGCATTGGGACACAGACCGTCTGCGCCTCTTCGGCAGGCGTGCTCGACCGGGTGTCCGCTCAGCGTCCAATGGTCCGGTAGTCGAGCTCGAGGCTGGCCATCGCGGAGCGGATCCCGGGGCCGTCGTCACCCTCCCAGACGCAGAGCGGGGCGTCGAGGTATTCGGCCGCGGCAACGCATTCTGCGCCGAGCGTGGACACTCGATGGTCCGCGGCGATCTCGGCCATGCGGTAAGAGATCCTGCTGATGGGAACGACGTCGATGCCGTCGGGCAAGCTCAGCAACCTCGCCCCGAGCGCTCGACGGCGCCCAGCGCTCCACGCACCTGTCAAGGCGCCACCCCGAGCGGCCACCACGCTCCTGGAGAGGCGGTACAGGTAGAGGTTCGTCGTTGCCGGTTCGTGAGCGGCGAGCACGTCTGCGAGCTCGTTGGACGGGCCGTCGGCCAAGAGGTCTCGGAGGAGGTGATCGTCGAGGACGGCTCGGCTCACGTCGTCGCGAGGTCGGGATCGTCTTCGAGGGAGCGAACGAAGTCGGCGTGTTGCTCGCCGCTGACCAGATCGTCGAGGAGGCGGCGGCCCTGCCCTTTGGGGACCGTGAGCACACCGAAGCCGAGGTCGATCACGTCGACGGGTCCGCCGTCATCGAGGTTCCACCGATGCCGAACACCGGCCGGCAGGGACATCTGCCCCGAGGTGGAAACAAGGTATTCCTGGACACTCATGCCGGCATGCTACTTGGTGAACCAGTGATGGTCACCAAGTGGCTGGCATCTCGGCGCCCGGGCTGACGACAGCCGACGGGCGCCAGCCGCCCGCGACTCCCAAGTAGGCGTGATCCAGCGTCCGACACCCGGCAATCGGTATTTCGTAGTACGCCTTCTGAGTGCGGAGATCCACGGCTCGGCGCGCCGCCACGGCGTGGCTGAAGAAGACATGCTCCACGCCGTCGAACACTCGCTGGTCATCGACGACCTCGGCGAGGACCCCGACCGCTGGCTGGTCCTCGGGCCAGACAGCGCTGGCAACCTCCTCGAAACCGTCGTCCTCATCAGCACCGAAGGCGACGAGATCCATCCTCCACGCCATGTCGATGCGACCGAAGTTCCGGAGGCTCCTCGAACGATGACCGCTGAACACCACGGACACACCAAGTCGGGCACCCCGCTCACCGACGAGCTCATCGGGAAGCTCGCCGACGAGGCCGAGGCCGGCTACGACGTCGACGAGATCCTTGGCCGACGCGGTAAGCCGGGACGGCCGGCCCTTGGGTCCGGACCCTCGACAGTCGAGTCGGTTCGGTTGGATCCCGAACTGAAAGCGCAGCTCGCTCAACGCGCTGAGGAGGAGGGGGTGCCGGTCTCCGAAGTCATCCGCGAGGCGCTGCGGCACCACCTCGGCGCCGCATCCTGACGGCGCAGCCGCACCGATCTCCCAACTCGGCTCGGCGCGGCGACCCGCGAGCCGGCAATCCCCTGGGCGTCAGTCTTGCAATCGGGGCGGCGCCCCGAGACGAGGTCGCTGCAGTGCTGGGCTGCATGTCGCCGGCGCCGGGGAATAGCTCGGGGACGCGAAGAGACCCGGGATCGCTCCCGAGCCTCTCCGCTTCTTCGGGGGTCCGAGAGGATCTACTCGTCCGACATCCGGTCGACTTCGACGATCTTGCACTCGAATTCTTGACCCGGGTCTTCAGCCATGATGGCAGCGTCGGTCACGGTCGACTGGCCGGGGTCCAGGTTGTCGACGACGGCGAGGCCCGACTCGATCTGCGAGCCGTCGGCTCCGTCGATGCTGACGTCGATGAAGTACGAGGACCGCTTCGACGAGTTGTTGGTCACGGCGAGTTTCATGTCGATGGTGCCGAACTCGCCGATTGCGCAGGACTCAACCTTGACGTCGTCCGCTTCGGTGCCCTCGGCGTCGACGTCGGGAGCGGACTCGCCTTCTGCAGCGGGCTCGGTGTCACCGGTCTCAGGCTGATCGGTGGCGTTGCTCGCAACGTCTGTCGTGTCGTCGCTACCACCGCCGCTGGCGACGCTGATCAGACCGATGACGGCGATGAGGATGAGCGGAAGAATGAACCGCTTCTTCTTGAACCACGGCCGCATGGCCTTCTCGCGGGCCTTGGCAGCCTTGGCGTCGGCCTTGGCGCTGCGGTGATCGCCCACGGGGGGCGGAGGGGGGGTCGGATCGGACACTGGTTCTCCTGTGCTGGGTTGTTCCTGAAGCTGGACGTGCGCGCGGTGACGGCAGCATCCAGTTCGGATGAGGTGACGTGCAGCTCCCGCCGGAAAGCACGCTTATGGATCGGGCCGAACCGTACGGCTTGGGACGAGCCGGAAGCCATGGGCCGAAGGTGTCATTTCGGCCGTAGTCCGTTCACCGTTGACACCGCTTGGCCTACAAGGCCCTCTCACCACGGGTGGGTATTGCTGCGAGGGGTCGCCGCCAGGCTGGAGCCGAGCACGGCAGAACCGATCGCATTGCTGTCGTGTCGGCAATGCCGCATCCAAACACGGGAGCATGCCGTCGCCACGCGAGGGCTCTGCTGATCATGTCGCTCCAACAAGCGCGACGCGCAGCCACCGTGCCGCCGCCTCACCTCATCGCCTGCGCCGCAGGCGAGACGGGATCGCACTTCCCGTACCGAAGTGCCAGTGATCCTCGATGGGCAGCTCCGTCGCTCTGCGACTGGGCGACCCGCTCCCGATTTCCAGTTGGGTGCGCTGCGTCGGTCATCAAGGTAACTTTGGTTCGTGGACCCGGTGGTTCTGGCGAGCGCCCGGAAGCACGGGGTCGAAGACGACGACATGCTTCACGCGTACCGCAACCCAATTCGAGTGTTCGACCTCGAAGACCTCACCATGCTCATCGGCCCTGACCGCGCAGCCCGCCTCCTCGAGATCGGTGTTGCCCACGCGCAGTCCATCGACTTCGTCGTTCACGCCATGCCGGCCCGTCCCAGGTTCCTGGAGTAGCACCATGCCTCGATCGATTCAGGAGATCCTCGATCACGCTGACGAGCTCGCGGCCCGTTTCGAGGATTACGAACCCGCCGAGGGTGACGAGCGCTCGGTCGAGGAGTACGTGCTCGAACGCGCCACGCTCGACCGTGCTCGTAGCGAGCGCCAGGTGGTCGAGGCCGTCACCGCAGCCCGGAGCAAGGGCATGTCGTGGGCTCGCATCGGCGCGGTGCTCGGAACGTCAGCCCAGGCTGCACAACAGCGCTACGGCGCTGTCGTCGAGCCCGCCTGAAACCGATCGCCCCGGTACGGAGCGGCGGCGACCGGCAGGAGCCGCAAGGGGACGACGGTCAGCACACGCGGGAACTTCACCCTCGTGCGTAACGTCATACGGGCATGGGTCACCACGTCGCTCGGCGTTCCGGAGCGCCTCGGTCGTGGTGGCGCTCACTCTCTTGGCAGGGTGCACGTCGTCCAATCCGACCAGTTCCTCCAGCGAAGCAACATCCACGACAATGGTGTGGTGGACAGTTCCCCGATCGGGGACGCGCTACGCCGGGACACGACCCTCAAGGTCGGCGAGAGGCGACTCGTTCCGCCGTACCGGCACGGCGGGATCGAGCCGCAGGTTCGCTTCAACGAGCGGCACTGGGACTTGGCTGCGACTCCCGCGGGGCCTCTACCCAACACCGGTTCGGGGGAGCGCCTGTCCCGGTAGCTCGCGACGTGGCCAGCTCGAGCTGCGAGAGGCGGACGCGACGATCATCCAGTACGGAGCGGTACCGGACGCCACAACCGGTCAGTAGCGGTGAGTAGTGGTACCACAGTGGTACGGGGGGTGAATCGTGTTCCGGAACGACGAAGCGCTGGCCGGCGGCTCCCATGCGGAACCCGTACCTGACCAGCGCTCCCGAGCGGAGGGAGGGGGATTCGAACCCCCGGACCCTTGCGGGTCGACGGTTTTCAAGACCGTTCCATTCGTCCGCTCTGGCACCCCTCCGAGCTGTCGGAGGCTAGCGCTGGCCCGCGGCGAACCGGCGGTCGGTGTGGGCGTGCGGCGGTCCCGTTCGGCGCGGTGCCGGCCCGGACCCACGCAGGGTCCGGGCCGTGCCGATGTCGGTGCGACATCACCGGGCGGAGCGGGTGGGATTTGAACCCACGGAGGGCGTGAACCCTCACTTCCTTAGCAGGGAAGCACCTTCGGCCTGACTCGGTCACCGCTCCCGGGACGCGGAGGTTAGCCCGCTCCGCCGGGGCCACCGAAGGCTGGGCCCGCACCCGGCGCTCGATGCCTTGTGACCGCATTCACGATCGCCGTATGTTGCATTTCGGTTGCGGTTGACCCAGAATCCGTAACGTCGAACCAGCTGCTGGCCGCTGATCGCGCCGCCGCGGGCCCGTTCCGGGCACGCCAGCGCGATGCAGGCACCGGACCAGACCCTTCCGGTCGTGGCCCGCAGCCCTTCCCCCCGATGCCCCAACGCCGGCGTCCAGGCGCGCGCCTGCACCGGCGGAAAGGACCCACATGTCCAACACCCCCCTCCGCGCCAGCGCTGGCCTGGCCGCCGCCCTCGCCCTCGCCGCCTTCGCCTGGCCATCCGCGGGCGACGCCGCTCCCGCCGACGGCACCGTCCGCACCGCCGGCGTGTCGGATCCCGTCATCATCGGTCCCGTCGACGAGTCGGCCGTCCGCCCCGCCGGCGAGGTGCTGCAGGACCTCGGCGATCAGATCGCCGCCGAGGCCGTGGCCGCGGAGCAGGCCCGCAACCTCGAGGCCCTCGCCGCCGCCGAGGACGCGGCGAAGCTCGAGCGTCTGGCCGCCGCCGTCGACGCCGAGAAGCTGGCCCGCCTGGCCGCCGCCATCGAGGCCGACGAGGTCCGCCAGGCCGAGGAGCGCCGGGCCGCCGCCGCGGCCACCGCGCCCGCCGGTTCCCTCGAGGCCATCATCCAGCGCCACTTCGGCTCCGCCGCGCCCACTGCCATGCGCATCGCCGAATGCGAGTCGGGCATGAACCCCCGAGCCGTGAGCGCCACCGACGACCACGGCCTGTTCCAGATCAACGCCGTGCACCGGGGCCAGTTCGAGGCCGTCACCGGCGCACCGTGGTCGTCGGTCTACGACCCCGAGCTCAACACGATCTACGCCCGCCACCTCTATGCGCAGCAGGGGTGGGGCCCGTGGACCTGCGCCTGACGGGGCGCATCGAAGGCCTCCGGGCTCGGTGGGCGCGATCGTAGGCTCGGTGCCGATGCCCGACGGTCGGTTCGCTCCCAGCCCGACCGGTCCCCTGCACGTGGGCAACCTGCGCACCGCCCTGCTGGCGTGGCTCTTCGCCCGTGTCGACGGTGGCCGCTTCCTGATCCGGGTGGAGGACCTCGATCCGGTGGCCAGCCGCGCCGAGCTGGTGGCCGAGCACCTGGAGGACATGGCCGCCCTCGGCCTCGACCACGACGGCCCGGTGGTCCGCCAGTCGGACCCCGACGTGCGGGCTCGGCACGAGGACGCCATCGCCGCCCTCGCTGCTGACGGCGCCCTCTACCCCTGCTTCTGCTCGCGCCGGGAGATCCGCGACGCGGCGCAGGCCGCCCACGGCCCGCTGCCGGAGGGGGCCTACCCGGGGACCTGCCGTGCGCTCTCCGCCGACGAGCGGGCGGCCCGCCGGGCCCGGCACCCGGACCGCCCTCCGTCGCTGCGGGTGCGCGCCGACCGCGCCGTGGTCACGATCCAGGATCGGCTCCACGGACCCCACGCCGGCGTGGTCGACGACTTCGTGGTGCGACGCGGCGACGGGGTCCCGGCCTACAACCTCGCCGTCGTGGTCGACGACGCCCGCCAGGGAATCGGCGAGGTCGTCCGCGGCGCCGACCTGCTCGACGGCACGCCCCGCCAGGCGTGGCTGTGCGACCGCCTCGGGCTGGCCCGTCCCCGCTGGGTGCACGTGCCGCTGGTGCTCGGTCCTGACGGCGAGCGCCTGGCCAAGCGGCACGGCTCGGTGACGCGGCGCCAGCTCGCGGCCGAGGGCGTCCACCCCGAGGAGCTGCTCGGCTGGATGGGCGCGTCACTCGGCCTCGCTGCTCCTGGTGAACGGGTCGACGCCCCGATCCTCCTCGACCGGTTCGACCCCGCCGCCGTCCCCCTCGGGCCCTGGGTCTTCGACCGAGCCCACTGACCTGCCACCTCCGCGGGTCGACGCCGCGATGGGGCCCCGACGGACCCCGGTTCGCCGGAGCCCGTGGTCACAGGGTCCGGATGCCGTCCACGGCGACGATGATCCCGATGACCGTGGCGCCCGCACCCAGCAGGCGCACCAGGCCGATCATCAGCAGGTGTGGCATCGACCGGCGCAGGTACAGGCCGAGCCCGCCGAGCACCACGGCCGCCACCGCGCCGACGGCGGCGCCGGCCGCCCCGTGCTCCGCGCCCACCGAGACGGTCAGCACCACTGCGCCCGGGGTCAGCAGCACCGGGAACGCCACGAAGCCGGCGAGGCGGCGGTCGTCGTCGGGCTCCTCGCACGCGCCGACCGCGCCGGCCACGAGCCAGCGCAACCCGGCCACGGCGATCACGGTCCCGGCCCCCAACCGGTAGGTGCCCAGGTCCACGTCGAGCAGGTCGAGCAGCGGGTCGGCGGCCGCGGCGAGCCCGACCAGGATCCCGGCCGCCAGGACCACGCCGGCGACCACCGATCGCGGCCGGTCGGTGCGGCGGTCGCGCACGAGGGCGAGGGCGGCCGCGGCGGGGTTCACGGTGGCCAGGAAGCCGAGGATGGCGAGGGTCACGGTCGCAGGTCCTTGCAGGTGGGGATCACGGGAGGACGGGCAGCGAGAGGAGCAGCCCGGAGGCGGCGTGCTGCTGGTCGTCCATGCGGGTGAGGTCGTCGTAGAACCAGGCGCCGGCCTCCTGGCCGGAGACGTCGTCGCCCGGCTCCACCTGGCGCTCGGCGAGCCGACCGGCGCCGCAGGCGAGCGCCTCCTCGACCGGTGCCTCGAGGTCGGCCAGGCGGGGGTCGGTGACGGTGAGGGGTCGCAGCGCACCCAACCCCTCGAGCCACGTGCCGACGCCACCGCCCCTGGGCGCCGGCCCGTGCGTGATCGAGCCGTAGGACGACCCCCGCTGGGCGTCGAAGCGGATGATCATGGCGAAGCGCTCCAGCAGGCGTCGGGCGTAGGTGACGTGCACGTCGGACAGGCCCCACTCGGCCATCTCGCCGAGCGAGTACGCCGCCCACTGGTCCGGCCACGGCCGGGGGTAGATGCCCTCGTCGAGGTCCCGGGACGTGGCCAGGTGGTCCAGGGTGCGCAGCGCCGGCTCCTCGAAGCCCAACTCGGGGCAGGCCTCGTGCAGCAGCGCCATGCCCCACAGCGCCTCGCCGGTGGCGAACACCGACGTCTTGCCCGGGACCGGGCGGCCATCGCCCAGGTCGTGGAGCTCGAGCATGGATCCGTCGTGGCGCTGCTGCTCGAGGAGGAACGTGCCCAGGCGCTGCATCGTCTCGTCGTGCTGGGGGTCCGACGTCGCCAGCCGGCGCTGGGCCAGCGAGACGAGCAGCAGCGACGACGCACCCAGCTTGGCCTGGTCGGTGTCGGCGAAGGCCAGCCCGCCGCCGCCGGTCTCCTCCAGGCGCTCCAACATCCAGCCCAGGCCCCGCTCGGCGGGGTCGAGGTACCGGACCTCGCCGCCCCGGACCTGCTGGTAGAGGCTCATGGTCACCCCGGCGTGGCGGACGAGGTTGTAGTCGTCGCTCGACTCCATCCGGCCGCGGTGGAAGTCGTACAGGTAGCGGCCGTCGTCGTCCTGGTTGCGCACGATCCAGTCGGCGGCCTGCGTGGCGGCGAGCCGGGCCTCGGAGCGGGCGATGGGTGGGCAGACCTCCGGTGCCCACAGGGTGAGGCGCATGACGGCGGCCCCGACGGCCCACGTCACCAGCGCCCGACCGGTGCGGCTCCGGACGTTCATGCGCGCACCCGTCGCACGGCGTGGACGACGGCAGCGAACGGGAACACGAGGGGCAGCCTGCTCCACAGGAGCCACCGGGCGGCGCCGCCGGTGAGCACCGTGCCGTCCCGATCGGTGACGGCCAGCTCGGCACCGGGCCGTTCGTGGACGTCGAAGCGGGCCAACCAGTCGAGGCGCCGCACCCACGTCGCGTCGTCAACCACGACCGTGCGGTCCCGGGTCGACGGCGTGGCCCAGATCGCCAGGGCGGCGATGGCCGCCAGGCTGAACACCTCGACCGACGCCGAGAGCTCGATCGACAGGTGGAAGAAGATGGCGACCGAGATGGCGGCCAGGCGGGTGCGTCCGAACCAGATGGCGATGCCGATGAACAGCTCCATGGCCACGGCGATCGGCGACGTGATGGTGTGCAGCCAGCGAGTGGTCACCACGGACACGACGGCGTCGGCCAGGGGTTCCGGCACCCGCTCGTGGACCAGGAGCTGATGGCGGACGGCCCGGTCCCACAGGACGAGCCCACCCGACCAGTCCGGGTCGACCAGCTTGGAGAACCCCGACGCCAGGTACACGCTGGCGGCCAGGACCCGCAGCAGCCACAGCGCCCAGACGGACGAGACGTCGTCGCCGGGCGCGCCCACCGCGCCGCCGCTGCCCCGACGCCGACGGCGTGCATCGAGCGACAGCACCCGCCCGCTGTCGGCGAGGGCGACGGCTGCGAGCAGGAACAGCAGGAACGCCCGGTTGTGCCGGAAGTGGTGCTGGGACAGCAAGAGGTTGCCGGCCACGCACACCCAGGTGATCGGGGCCACGAACCGGGTGCGCCAGCCGAGCGACAGGGCGATGGCCGCGAGCGCGCCGGCCCAGACCAGCACCACCTGCGCGGCGCCGGGCACCTCGGGGACGAACCCCCACCACGGCGTGTTGAACGACTCGTCGTAGGTCTGGCCGTCGAGGGTGCCGGACAGGAACGGCCACAGGTGGACCAGCACGACGGGCCCGAGGACCAGGCGCAGCACCGCCAGGGCGCGCACCGAGGCCGGCCGGTCGAACACGTCGTCGACCCAGCGCGACGCGGCACGGACCCCGACGTGGCGCCGGTCGGCCAGCGATCCCACGGCATCGCTCACCGGGCCTCCTCCCGCCTGTGGCTGCGCAGCACGCGCACCTCGGGTCCCCGGGTGTTGCGGTAGGCCTCGGTCGTCGCCTCCAGGTAGAGGGTCTCGGTGTCGTCCGGCGTGTGGTCGGCCACCCAGTCCAGCGCCTCGTCCAGGAAGTCGAGCGACGCGCCCACCCCCGAGTACGCGTGGCGCAGGGTGGCCGGCCGTTCGAGCACGCCCCAGTCGACCAGCTCGTCCCACTCGTACCCGCCGGGCCACCGCTGCTCGATCGGCACCCGGCGCCCGTCGGACGTCACCCGGACGATGTCGGCCCGCCACGTCGAGGACTCGTTGAAGGGCTGGAAGGCGAAGAACTTGTGCGGGTCGTCGTAGCCCCTCACCAGCAGCGCACCGTGGCCGACGAGCACGACCACCACGAACCCCCGCACCAGCCTGGCCCGCCAGCGCGGTCGCACGATCCGATCGGATCCGTCGGCGCCTGCCCGCGGCGCGCCCTGCTCCACGCCCGACGAGTGTGGCGCGTCGACGGCGGCCCGCGCGGGCATCGGTAGGGTCCGGCCGTGGCCGCCGAGCAGTCGTCAGCACCCGCCGCCGACCTCCCCTGGTGGAAGACCGCGGTCGTCTACCAGGTGTACCCGCGGTCCTTCGCCGATGCCGACGGCGACGGCGTGGGGGACCTGCCGGGCATCCTCTCCCGGGTCGACCACCTCGCCGATCTCGGCGTCGACTGCGTCTGGATGTCGCCCTTCTACGAGTCGCCGATGCGGGACAACGGCTACGACGTCAGCGACCACTGCGCGATCGACCCGGTGTTCGGCACGCTCGAGGACTTCGACGCCCTCATCGCCGCCCTGCACGAGCGGGGGCTCCGGCTCATCGTCGACTTCGTGCCCAACCACGTGTCCTCGGACCACCCGTGGTTCGTCGAGGCCGTGTCCGATCCCGGCTCCGATCGGCGGGACTGGTTCATCTGGGCCGACCCCGCACCCGACGGCGGGCCACCGTTCAACTGGACGGCAGCGTTCACCAAGGAGTCGGCGTGGGCCCTCGACCCGCGGTCGGGCCAGTACTACCTGCACCTCTTCCTGCCCGACCAGCCCGACCTGAACTGGGCCAACCCGGCCGTCGAGGCGACCCAGCACGACGTCCTGCGCTTCTGGCTCGACCGCGGCGTCGACGGCTTCCGGGTCGACGTCATCAACGCCATCGGCAAGGACCCGGAGCCCCACGACGTCCCCGAGCGCATGGTCGGCATCGACCACGTGGTGCTCACCCACCACGACACGGCGATGCCTCTCATCCGGCGCATGCGGGAGCTGGTCGACCCGCCCGGTGTGGATCGCCTGCTGGTGGGCGAGGTGGTCACCGGCGACCTGGAGCAGCAGGTTGCGTACTGCGGGGACGGCGACGGCGTGAGCTGCACCGTGAACTTCGTGTCCGTCGGGGTGGCCTGGGACCGCGACGCGTGGCACCTGCTGATCGCCGGGATGGAGGACGCCTATGCCGACCACGACGCGGCCTGGCCCTCCTATGTGCTGTCGAACCACGACAACCCGCGGCACCGCACCCGCTACGGCGGCAGCGAGGCCCGGGCGCGGTCCGCCGCCGTCCTCCTGCTGACGGTCCGCGGGACGCCGTTCCTGTACCAGGGCGAGGAGCTGGGGCTGGAGGACGCCGTCATCCCGGCCGGCACGGAGATCGATCCCGGCGGGCGCGACGGCTGCCGTGCGCCCATCCCGTGGACGGTCGAGGCACCCCACGGGTGGGGTGCCGATCCGTGGCTGCCCTTCCCGCCCGAGGCGGGCGTCCGCTCGGCCGAGGCCCAGCGGGAGCGGTCCGGGTCGGTGCTGGCCCTCTACCGGGAGCTGCTCACGGCGCGGAAGGTGTCGCCGGCCCTGCAGCGGGGCCGCCTCGAGCTGCTCGCCCGCGCCGACGACGTGCTGGCCTACCGGCGGGTGGACGGTGACGACGAGCGCATCGTGGCGGTGAACTTCGGGGCCGAGCCGGCCGACGTGCCGATCTGGTCGGCACCGTCGTGGTGGGCTCGACCGGCACCGGCGCCGGACATCCGTTCGGCGGGCGGCTGGGCCCCGACGAGGCCGTGGTGCTCCAGCCCTGACCCGCCGGGAGTTGCGCGCGAAGCCGTTGCGATGGGGTTGCAGTTCCATGACGAACGACCGACTACGGTTCTGAGCGAGGGACACGGGCGGCGGTGCAACCCCACATGCAATCCGAGGAGCTGCACCCCCATGTCGATCAGTACGCGCGCGTCCCGGCTCGAGTCCGCCGCCCACCGCCTCCACCGTCGCCCGACCCGAGGACAGCGTCGACGCCGGCCGGTCACCAAGCGCCTCGCCCTCCTGGTCGCGCTCCCGCTCCTGGTCCTGGGTCTCGCGGCGTGCGAGCCGACCCGCGAGCAGGAGTCGGTCCGCAGCCTGGTCAACCAGAGCCGCGGTGCCCAGGGGTTGCCCCCGCTCGCCGACGACGTCGCCGTGCGGCTCAAGGCCCAGTCCTGGGCGCAGCACCTCGCTTCGACCGGTCGGCTGGCGCACTCCCAGCTGAGCTCGGGGCTCGACGTCGTGCCGTGGGTCGCCGTGGCCGAGAACGTGGGCGCCGGCACGAGCATCCGCAGCGTGCACGACACCTACATGCGTTCGCCGAAGCACCGCGCCAACATCCTCGACGGGCGCTGGGACCGGGTCGGCACCGGCCACGCCGTGGGCGGCGACGGACGCACCTACACGGTGCAGGTCTTCGTCGACGTCGGGTAGCCCGACCGTCGCCCGCGTCACCGCCGGGTCGATCCGATAGAACGGCCCGCATGGCAGAGATCACCCTCGGCGGCAACGCCGTCCACACCAACGGCGAGCTCCCGGCGAAGGGCGCGAAGGCGCCCGCGTTCGAGCTGGTCAAGAGCGACCTGACGGCGGTCACCTCCGACGACCTCTCGGGTCAGCGGATCGTGCTCAACATCTTCCCGAGCATCGACACCGCCGTGTGCGCCACATCGGTCCGCCGGTTCAACGAGCGGGCCGCGGATCTCGACGACACCACGGTCGTGTGCGTGTCGGCCGACCTGCCCTTCGCCGCAGCCCGGTTCTGCGGCGCCGAGGGCATCGAGAACGTCGTCACCGGCTCCACCTTCCGGTCGAGCTTCCTCGACGACTACGGCGTCCGCATGGTCGACGGCAAGCTCGCCGGGGTCGCGGCCCGTGCCGTGGTGGTCCTCGACGCCGACGGCACGGTGCTCCACAGCGAGCTCGTCCCCGAGATCGCCCAGGAGCCCGACTACGACGCCGCCGTCAAGGCCCTCGGGTAGCGGTCGACGGCTGTCACACCTGCGGCGGCTGGTCCTCGCCCACCTCGGCATCGACGATGCCGGGGTGCGGGTCGCCGACGATGTCGGGGTCCTCGACGCCGACGCCGGAGCCCCTGAGCCGGTCCATGAGCGACGGGTCGTCGTCGTCGTCTGCTCGGTCCAGGGGATCGTCGAGCTCGCCGTCGTCGACCTGCTCGGGGATGGCATCGTCGGAATCTGCGGTCATGGCCGGTCGATTCCCCCTCCCCCCCGCCGCCAGTCACGACGGACCCGCCCGTGCATAACGTCGCACCGTGACCCCTGACACCGCCGCCGACCTCCTCGACGCCGCTCGCACCCTCCAGCCCGACACGGTCGAGCTCCGCCGGGACCTGCACCGCCACCCCGAGATCGGCAACGACCTGCCCCGCACGCAGGGGGTCGTGCTCGAGGCCATCGGCCATCTCGGCCTCGACGTGCGGACCGGCACGTCGGTGTCCTCGGTCGTGGCGACCCTCGACACCGGGCGACCCGGCGGCACGATGCTGCTCCGTGGCGACATGGACGCCCTGCCGATGCCCGAGGACACCGGGCTCGACTATGCCTCCACCGTCGACGGCGCCATGCACGCCTGCGGGCACGACGCCCACACGGCGATGCTCGCCTCCGCCGCCCGCATCCTGGTCGACCGGGCCGACGAGCTCTCCGGGAAGGTGGTCTTCATGTTCCAGCCCGGCGAGGAGGGGCACCACGGCGCCAAGCACATGATCGACGAGGGCCTGCTCGACGGCCTCGACGTCACCCGGGCCTTCGCCATCCACCAGTCACCCAACTTCCCGTCCGGGATGATCGCCACCAAGGCCGGCCCCCTGATGGCCTCGGCCGACGAGTTCGTCATCGAGGTGGTGGGTCGCGGCGGCCACGCCGCCATGCCGCACCACGCCAACGACCCGGTGCCGGTCGCCTGTGCCATGGTCGGCGCCTTCCAGACCCTGGTCACCCGGCGGGTCGACGTCTTCGACCCCGCCGTCGTCACCGTCGGGAGCATCCGGGCCGGCTCGACCGACAACGTCATCCCCGAGACGGCTCGCCTGGTCGGCACCATCCGCGCCGTGTCCGAGCGCACCCGCACGCTGGTGCACACCGAGCTGGAGCGCATCGCCACCAACATCGCCGCCGCCCACGACATGACGGTGCGCTTCCGCATCGACGACGGCTTCCCGGTGACGGTCAACGACGCCGACGCCGCGGCCTGGGTCCGCGACGTCGCCCGGCGCATCGTCGGCGACGATCTCGTGGTCGACATGCCGAACCCCGTCATGGGCGCCGAGGACTGGAGCTACGTCCTGCAGCGGGTCCCGGGCGCCATGGCGTTCCTCGGCACCCGTCCACCCGGCCAGCGCTCCCACTCGGTCGCGCCCAACCACTCCAACCGGATGGTGATCGACGAGGACGCCATGGCCATCGGCGTCGCCCTGCACGCGGCCACCGCGCTGGACGAGCTCGCCCCGATCTGAGGTCATCGCCGATCGCCGCCGATCACTGACGTGTTTCGGGTCTGTTTCGCACCAAGACCGGAAACGGAACCCAGATGCCCCCCACAGCCACGACGACCGCGATCCCGCGATCGCTCGTCGACAAGCTGCAGAACGCGCTGCGCGCTGGTGACGAGGCCCTCGAGGCCATCGCCGGCGCCGAACCGCGCGACGAGCGAGACCGCCTCCTCACCCTCCAGGTCATCCACGACCTCCACCTCGGCGACATCGACCGGGTCGGCGACGCCGTCCGGTGGCAGCACCACCCGACGGTCGCCGCCCTGAAGACCCGCCTCGAGCAGGCGGTGCTGGCCGAGCTCGACGCCATGGTCGACGGTGCCACCGTCGATGTGGACTCCGACGCCGTCACCGCCATCCGGGCCATCGCCCGCAAGGACCTCGTCCCCGAGGTCTACGAGTGGGTCGCGGCCGACGCCACCTGGGACGAGCTGGTGTCGTTCCTCGCCCTCGAAGGCGGCCCCGACGCCGGCTTCGACGACCTGGTCGCCGCCTGCCAGGTCGGCCTGGCCGGCGAGCCCAAGCTGGAGCTGGCCCGCAACTACTGGGACGAGATGGGCCGGGGCACCCTCGACGAGGTCCACACCGAGCTGCACCACGCGCTGTGCGAGGCGATCGACATGCCCCGGATCCCCCGGCACGAGCTGCCCACCAGCGCGCTGCTGCGGGCGACCCTCGGCGGGATCCTGGCCACCAACCGCATCCTCCAGCCGGAGATGATCGGCGCGCTCGGCCTGCTCGAGCTCCAGGCCGGGCCACGCTGCCGCCAGGTGGTCAAGGCCTTCGACCGCCTCGGCGCACCGGCGGGTGCGTACCCCTTCTACGTCGAGCACCGCGACGTCGACCCGCACCACGGCAAGGCGTGGCTGGACAACGCCATCGCCCCGCTGGCCCAGGATGCCCGGTGGGCCGCCGGCATGGTCCGGGGCGCCCGGTGGCGTGCCGCGGCCAACGCCGCCTTCTTCGTGGACATGGCGGAACGCTTCGCCCGCCGGGACACCGGAGCCGTGCTCGCCTCCTCCGCCACCGCCTGAACACCCTCAGCGCCACCGCCCCGGGTCGGCCTCGTAGCCCAGCTCCTCGGCCAGCTCGCGCACCTCCAGGGTCTGGAGCACGGCCCCGAGGCGCGGTGAGCGCTTCGCCCAGCGCCGAGGCCGCGGCGGCTCCGTCGCCATCATCACCGGCAGCTCGTCCCGTACCCGGCGGCCGAGGGCGCCGCCGCCCAGGCCGAGCCAACCGGCCAGCTCGGCGAGCACCGCGGCCCGCTCGGCGGGGGCGCCGGAGACGGCCTCGAACGGCAGGCGCAGCACGTCGAGGCCGAGCCGTGACGTCGCCTCCATCGCAGCCCGGTGGGACGAGCACCACTGGAAGGCGCACACCCGGGGCAGCGGCGCCCGGACCCAGCCCTCCCAGCCCGGTGGGACGTCGTAGCACCACCACGACCGTCCCCCTGCTGTGCGGTCCGAGTACCCGGCGATCTCCAGCTCCACCGGTACCTCGCAGTTGTAGAAGCCGTGGTGCCGCCACCCGTCGATGAGGCCGTTCACCGACGCCGCCGGGTTGCGGGTCAGGTGGATGACCCGCATCCGGGCCGAGGGGAACAGCTCACGGATGTGGTCGAGCCGGTAGGACAGCCGTGGGGTCGACAGCACGACCGGCCGGGTCTCGAGCTCCTCGGCGGTCGCGACGCGCCAGCGGTCCACGCTCACGAAGGGCGGCATCTCGACCAGCGCCGGCCCCGGCGGCCCGTCGGGCGCCGACGGGCGACCGTCACGACGCTCGACGGGCAGGTCGTAGTAGCGCAGATCCACCGGCAGGCCCTCCCGCCGCAGCAGGTCCACCGCGGTGCGCATGGTCGTCGACCGGTCGAAGGCCACATCGCCCCCCGGCAGCGAGCGGTGGGCGACGTCGAGGAGCTCGCCGGTGGTCCGCTGCGCCGCCACCTCGGGCCACTGCACCACCAGCCGCCACGCGAGGTCGGCGGCGAGCCGGGGCCGCTCCGTCTCGTCGAGCGGTCCCGGGCCGAGCGGACGTCCGATGTCCCGGAGCAGCTCGGCCTCGAGCACGGCCCGGCGCTCGGTACCGGCGTGCAACCCGGCCAGCGTGTACAACGGGTTGATCTCGGCGCGCAGGGCCAGGAGGCCGGGCGTGCGGCGCAGGAGCTCGCCGAAGAGCGACGACCCGCCCCGCGAGCTGGAGACCACCACCACCAGATCCCGCACGGACGCGAGGCCGGCGCCCGGTGCCGGGGGTCGCATGGCCCGCAGGTCGCGGGCACGGTCCACGACGTCGGCCAGCCCCTGGGTGGTCGGCACGGCGTCGTCGTAGGCCGACCAGCCGTCGGCGGTGACGCCGGTGACCCGGACGGGCGCGGTCACCGGAGCCCCGGTGGCGGGACGAATCCGCCGATCAGGCCGGCGAGGGCCTCGGCGAAGGCGATCGTCGCTCGGTCGCGGTGCGGTGCGGCGACCACCTGGGCGCCGACCGGCAGCCCGCCGGGCGTGACGCCGAGCGGCACCGCCGTGACCGGCAGGCCGGCCATGCCCGTGAGGACGTTCCAGCGGATCTGGTCGAGGTAGGGGCGGCTGGTCCCGTCGACGTCGATCCGTCGCTCCAGGCGGTGGCCGACCTCGTCGACGGAGGTCGCGTCGGGATCGTGGCGCACGGCCGGCACCGGCGAGATCGGGCAGACGAGCACGTCCACCCGCTCGAGCGCCGCCGCCCAGCACCGGGACAGGCGACGTCGCTCGGTGTCCAGGGCGAGCCAGTCGGCGTGGGACATGGTGCGCGCCTCCTCCCGGGCGGCGGAGAGCGGGTCGTCGCCGCCGCCCTCGCCGTCGTCGTCCTCGGAGCTGGCCGCCACCCAGAGGCGGAAGGCCACGTCCATGGCGTGCTCGACGTCGAACGGCGGCCACAGGTCCACCACCTCGGCGCCGGCGTCGCCCAGAGCGTCGGCCGTGCGGGCCAGCGCCGACCGGACGTCGCTCGACGTCGGGCACGCGGCGTGGTTCGCACCACCGCCACCCGCACGCCCCGGACCGTGTCGACGGGCACCGTGGGCGGCGGCAGGGCCAGCTGCCAGCCGACCGGGCCGACCGGGTCCGGGCCGGCGATGACGTCGAGGGCCAGTGCGAGGTCGCGCGGGTGGCGGGCCATCGGGCCGATGGAGAACAGGTCGAGCACCGCACCGACGTCGTCGACGGGCACCGAGGGCAGGTGGCCGCGCTGAGGGACGATGCCGTGGGTGGCGAGGTGGCCGTACACCCCGCAGCAGTGCGCCGGCTGGCGGATCGACCCGCCGCTGTCGCTGCCGATGTCGAGGAAGGTCAGCCCGGCGGCCAGGGCGGCGGCGGCCCCGCCCGAGGAGCCGCCCGAGGTGCGGTCGACATCCCACGGGTTGCGCGTCCGTCCGGCCACGGCGTTGGCCGTCTCCTGGCCGGACACGCCGGCCGGGAGGTTGGTCTTGCCCACCACGACGGCGCCGGCGGCCGCAGCCGCTGGACGACGACGGCGTCGGCGTCGGGCACGTGGTCGGCCAGGTCGCGCATCCCTGCCGTGGTGCGCAGGCCGGCGGTGGCGAACGCGTCCTTGAGCGTGATGGGCAGGCCATGGAGGGGTCCGGTGGCTCGTCCGCCAGCCCGGACGTCGTCGGCTTCGCGGGCGGCGGCCCGAGCACCATCGTGGTCCACGGTGACGAAGGCGCCGACCTCGTCGGCGTCCCGGTCGATCCGCTCGAGCATCGCATCCACCAGCTCGGCACTCGTCGTCTCGCCCCGGTCGAGGGCCGCCAGGACCTCCGTCGCCGACGAGAAGCGGTGCATGCGCCTACCTACCCACAGAGCTGTCGCCAGACGCCCGGTCCGGTCCGGTCCGCCCGACTCATGTGAGGGAATCAGACGTAGGGGCAGTGCCGGCAGCCGCTGTCGCAGCACGTGCCGCGGGCCGCCAGCTCAGCGGCGGTCAGCACGAACAGCCCGGTGCCGGGGTCGAGGTAGCCCGGTTCGCCGGCGTCGACCGCCGCCCGGTGGGCGGCGAGGATCCGGTCGCGGTGCGGGTGCCCGGCCGGCAGCCGGTCAGGGTGCGGCTGGTCGATCGACCGGTCCGACGTCACCCCGCCAGCGTCGCGCACGCCGGGGGTCGGGCTACGTTCCGGCCCATGACCGACCTCGGCACCGGACCCACGATCTTCCACAACCCCCGATGCTCCAAGTCCCGCGCCGCCCTGGCCACGGCCGAGGAGCTCGGCATCGAGGTGGAGGAGGTGCGGTACCTCGACGCACCACCCGATCGGGCCGCGCTCGAGGCCATCGTCACCGGTCTGGAGGACGAGCCGACGGCGCTGATCCGCCACGGCGACGCGAAGGCGGCCGGCGTCGACACGTCACAGGCGACCACCCCGGCGGCCGTGGTCGATCTCCTCCTCGAGCACCCCGAGCTGATGGAGCGCCCGGTGGTCTGGCTGCACGGTCGGGCCATCATCGGCCGGCCGACCGAGCGCGTCGCCCCGTTCCTGCGCGACAACGCCTGACCAGCCCACGCTGCACCCGCCGTCCACCGGGAGCACCGGACCGAACAGGTCGCGCCCGCTGGCGAGTGGAGGTGCTCCGCGACCGCCGGTGGTCAGCCGTCACAGGATGGGGGAGCGTCCCCCCGACGCCCGCTCGGCGGCGGCGAGCAGATCGTCGCGGAAGTCGGGGTGGGCGATGGCGGCCAGCGCCTCGCCCCGCTGGTGCACGGTCCTGCCCCGCAGCTCGGCCACGCCGTGCTCGGTGACGATCACGTCCACCTGGTGGCGGGGCGTGGTGACGACGGTGCCGGCGGCGAACCACGGGACGATGCGGGACCGGACCTCCTCGCCGGCCCGGTAGGTGGAGGGCAGGCAGAGGATGGAGCGGTCGGACAGCTCGAGGCCGGCGCCGGCGACGAAGTCCTCGTGGCCGCCGATGCCGGAGAACTGCTCGCCGCTCCGGGTGTCGGCCACCACCTGGCCGTGGATGTCGACGGACAGGGCGGCGTTGATGGTGATCATCGACCGGTTGGCACCGATGACCTCGGGGGAGTTCACGACCTCGACCGGGAGGAAGGCGACCTCCCGGTTGTCGTGCAGCCAGTCGTAGAGCTCCCGGGTGCCGCCGGCGAACGTGCAGATCGACACCCCGTCGAACTGGCCCTTGCGGGCGTTGGTCACCTTGCCGGCCTGGTGCAGCTTCATGAGCCCGGTGGTGAACATCTCGGAGTGGACGCCGTAGTCGCCACCGTCGCCCTCGGCGAGCAGGGCGGCCACCACCGACGGGACCGCCCCGATCCCGGTCTGCAGGGTGGCCCCGTCCGGGATCAGGTCCTGGATGTGACGGGCGATGGCCCGCTCGACGTCGGTGGCCTCGGGGTCGACCATCTCGTACGGGGTCGCCTCGGACTCGATGAGCACGTCGATGTCGTCGACGTGGAGCCGGTGGTGGTGCTCGCCCCAGCCGTGCGTGACCGGGTAGCGGTCGCTCACCTCCACGACGAGGAGGCGGTCGGGGTCGCTGCCGGCGGCGTGGAGGGAACCGACGTTGGCGCCGGCGTGGAGGGAGAGGCTGCAGAACCCGTCGCGGTCGGGCGGGGCGGCGGCGGTGGCCATGACCCGGGGGGCGATGGCCTCGAGCAGGCCCACGAACCGGCGGAAGTCGGCCGGCGCGAAGCCGATGTTGGCGCCGCTGTCGCGCAGCAGGCGCTCGAGGGGGCCGAAGAAGCCGCTGAGGTAGTGCACGTTCGGGTGGGTGAAGACGTCGGACAGCACCGTGACCAGCGCGCCGAAGATCTTGAGGTCCTCCCAGTCCTTCCGGGTGCCCATGGCCTCGAGGAGAGCGGCGGGCTGCGACGGGCCGAGCGGGAGACCGAGGCTGTCCGTGGCCTGGAACACGTCGACGGCATCGAGGGCGGAGAGGCGGCGCATGGCGCCTGTCTACCCGTGCGCCGCCCGGCCCCGACACGGCCCGGAGACACGGCGGGGCAGGCGTCCGGGCCTGGCTGTCGGACCCGGCCGACATGATGGGGGGCATGTCCGAGCTCGTCCCCGACGGCGTCCCGCCCGACGCCGGCGTCTTGCACAAGGTGCGGTCGCTGCTGGCCAAGGCCGAGTCCACCACGTTCCCCGACGAGGCCGAGGCGCTGTCGGCCAAGGCGCAGCAGCTCATGGACCGCCACGCCATCGACCGCGCCATGGTGGCGGCGGCCGGCGGGGGGCGCGGTCGGCCCGAGGGCCGCACCATCGTGGTCGAGGCGCCCTATGCGCGCCCCAAGTTCCAGCTCCTCACCGAGCTGGCCCGGGCCAACCGGTGCCGGGCGGTGCTCGACACGCGGGCCAACGTGGCCACGGTGGTCGGCTTCGCCGACGACCAGGCCACGGTCGAGCTGCTCTACACCTCGTTGCTCGTCCAGGCCACCAGGGCCATGCTGCACGCCGGCGCCAGCCCCCGCGCCCGGTCGCGCGCGTACCGCCAGGCGTTCCTGGTCGCGTACGCCGCCCGCATCGGCCAGCGCCTGCGCGAGGCGGCGGCGGCCACCGTCACCGAAGCGGTGCGCGCCCACGGCGAGGGACTGCTGCCGGTCCTGCGCAGCCGGGAGGTCGCCGTCGAGGACCACCTCGCCGACGCATTTCCGCACCTGCGCCGCATGCGGGTCACCGCCAGCGACCCCGCCGGGTACGCGGCCGGGCACGCCGCTGCCGACCGGGCCCGGCTCGGCGGTCAGGAGATCCGGGGCCGGGTGCGCCACCTGCCCAGCTGAGCACGCTGATGGTGCGCGATCTGCGCAGCCACGGGCATGCCGCGCTGCCCTTCCGCCCACGGCCCGCATCCGGGGTGGCACACTCCAACCGATGGGCGACATCCGGGGGATCGCGGTCGACGAGGTCATCGAGGACTTCCGCCTGGCCTGTGTGTCGCGCGCCATCGACGACCGCGAGATCAGCCTCCAGAAGCAGAGCCGGGTCTTCTTCCAGATCTCCGGCGCCGGACACGAGGCCCTGCTGCTCGGGCTGGCCCGATCGCTGCGGCCCGGGCACGACTGGTTCTTCCCGTACTACCGCGACCTGGCCCTCATGCTGGGTCTCGGCATCAGCCCGTACGAGCTGCTGCTGCAGGCCGTCGGGTCGGCCGAGTGCCGGGCCTCGGGCGGCCGCCAGATGCCCTCGCACTGGGGCTACGCCGCCGAGCACGTCGTCTCGCAGTCGAGCCCCACCGGTAGCCAGTGCATCCCGGCCGTGGGCTGCGCCGAGGCCGGCCGCTACATCGGCCGCACCCCTGAGCTGTCGCACCTGCCGGCCGCCGGCGACGAGGTCACCTACGTCAGCCTGGGCGAGGGCGCCACGTCCGAGGGTGAGTTCTGGGAGTCGCTGAACACGGCGTGCACCTTGCACCTGCCGGTCGTCTACGTGGTGGCCGACAACGGCTACGCCATCTCGGTGCCGGTGTCGGACCAGTCACCGGCGCCGATCTCCGAGCTCGTGCGCGGCTTCCGGGGCCTGGAGACCCTCACGCTCGACGGCACCGACTACCTCGAGGTCCGCCGGCGCAGCGCCGATGCCATCGCCCGGGTGCGGGCCGGCGTCGGCCCGCTGCTCATCCACGCCGACGTCACCCGCCCGTACTCGCACTCCGCCGCCGACACGCAGTCCAAGTACCGATCCGAGCGGGAGCTGGCCGCCGAGGCCGAGCGCGACCCCATCGGCCGGCTCGAGCAGGTGCTGGTGGAGCACGGGGCGCTCAGCCCGGCCGAGGCCAGCACCATCCGAGAGACGGCGCGGCAGCTGGTGGCCGATGCCGCCAAGCAAGCCCTCGCCGCCCGTCGCCCCGACTCGGCGTCGATCCTCGACCACGTGGTCGACCTGCCCGAGCGGGCCGTGCCGCCCGAGCGGTACGAGGGCGGTGCCGAGGTCGCCCTCGGCGGTGCCATCAGCGCCGTGCTCCACGAGCGCATGGCGGCCGACATCCGGATCCGGATCTTCGGCGAGGACGTGGCCGACGCCCGGGAGCTGGTGCTGGCCAACGTCGAGGGCAAGGGCGGCGTGTTCGGCACGACCCACGGCCTCCAGCGCGAGTTCGGCATGGCCCGCTGCTTCAACACGCCGCTCGCCGAGGCCAACATCATCGGCCGGGCCGTGGGGCACGGCGTGCGGGGCCTGCGGCCGGCGCCGGAGATCCAGTTCTTCGACTACGTGTGGCCGGCCATGCAGCAGATCAAGAGCGAGGCCGCCACCATGCGGTGGCGCTCGAACGGGGCGTTCACCGCGCCGATGGTCGTGCGCATCCCCATCGGCGGCTACCTGCAGGGCGGCGCCATCTGGCACAGCCAGTCCGGTGAGTCGATCTTCGCCCACGTGCCGGGCCTGCTCATCGCCTTCCCGTCCCGGGCTCGCGACGCCGCCGGCCTCCTGCGCTACGCGTTCGAGTGCGAGGACCCGGTGTTGTTCCTCGAGCACAAGCACCTGCTGCGCCAGCCCTACACCAAGGACCGGCTCCCGCCAGCCGACTGGGTGCTGCCCTTCGGCGTGGCCGACGTCCGGCGGCCCGGGGACGCCGCCACGGTCGTGACGTGGGGCGCCATGGTGCAGAAGTCGCTGGTCGCGGCCGAGGCGGTCGCGGCCCAGACCGGTCGTCAGGTCGAGGTCATCGACCTGCGCACGATCTCACCGTGGGATCGACAGCGGGTGGGCGAATCCGTGCAGCGCACCGGCCGGGCCCTCGTGGTCCACGAGGACGTGCTCACGGCCGGCTTCGGCGCCGAGATCGCGGCCTGGATCGCCGACGAGTGCTTCTGGTCCCTCGACGCCCCGGTGCGGCGGGTGGGCGCACCGGACGTGCACGTCGCCTACGAGCCCAGCCTGGAGGACGCCATCCTCCCGCAGGTCGACGACGTCGTCGCCGCGCTGCGCAGCATCCTCACCGAGTAGCGCCGCGCCGCTGCAACACCAGCACTGCCAGTTCCGACGGGGGGCACTGCCAGTTCCGACCGGGCGAACTGGCAGTTGTGGTGTTGCACTGGCGTCAGGCGGGCCAGGACAGGACGGCCCGCGACCCGCCGCCCGGTGCGTCGTCGAGCCGGGCGTCACCCCCGTGGCGCGACAGCACCAACCGGACGATGGGAAGCCCGAGGCCGAGCCCCCCACCGGAGCGGTCCAGCACGGCGCCCTCACCGAAGGCCTCCTCGTGGCGGCCGGCCGGGATGCCGCTGCCGTCGTCGGTGACGGTGACGAGGCACCGGTCGTCGTGCTGCATCGCCTCGACCACCACGGTGACCGGTCTGGCACGATCGCGGTGGCGGCGGGCGTTCTCGAACAGCTCGTGGAAGACCCACTCGATCATGTCGCGGTCGGCCACCAGGGTCGGCATGGCGCCGGGGGCCTGGACCACCAGCTCGGAGGGGTCGAAGGCCTCCGAGACCCATGCCACCACCTCGCCGAGGTCGACGGGCACCTGCTGGAGCGGCCGGTGCTGGGCGCCGACGTGGCGCTGGATGTTCAGCACCATGTCGGCGGTGCGGCGCACGGCCGACGACGACCGTTCGAGCAGGTCCCGGGCCTCGTCGTCGAGCTGGTCCCCGGCGATCCGATCGAGGAGCTCGAGCATCCCGATGGCGATGGCCAGCGGGTTGCGCAACCCGTGGCACGCCATGCGGATGAAGCGCACCAGCTCCTCGGCGTCGGGTTGCTGCGGGTCCACGATGGCCACGCGCCCATCGGAGCACACCGCCGTCCGGCGCCGACCGTCGGAGCGAGGGCTGATCGGTCCACGTGGGACGGCCGGCGACCGGCTCGTAGGGTCGTCCCGTGCCCGACCTCGACCGTCCCCCCGCCGCCTGGGTCTTCGAGGTCGACCCCACCGACATCGACCTCGCCCTCGCCTTCGACGACGGCGAGGCCATGATCCAGTTCGAGGTCGCCGACGACCGGGCCCGCCTCCTCGGCCCCGGGCAGGTCGCCCACCTGTGGGTGCAGGACCGCCTCGGCGACCTGGTGCCGGCGGGGATCTACGCCACCGGCTCCGTCGTCGGCCCGGTCGAGCTCGTCGACGACGAGGACGGCGAGCGCGTCGCCGTGGTGTCGGTCGGCTTCGACAGCCTCCGGTCGCCGGTCGACGGCACCTCGCTGCTGGCCGGCGACGAGTTCGTCGGCTCGCCGCTCCACGACGGCGCCGCCGAGCAGAACCCCGTGCCGCTCGACCGGGCCCAGGCCGACGCCATCGCTGCCAACGATCTCGAGCCGGGCCCCGTCGCCACGGTGCTGCTCGGCGTCGGGTCCGACGAGGCCATCGCCCTGCCCGCGCTCGAGGTCCGCCTCCCCGACGACACGCTGCTCGTCGTGGAGGGCGTCGGCCACGACGGCTGGACGGTGGTGCGTGGCACGCCGGGCATGGAAGAGGTCGTGGAGCTGCCCGAGCAGCACGCCACCTTCATCGACGCGGTCGAGTACGTCGCCGCGGCCGTCGGCAAGGCCGGCCGGTCGCTGCCCGTGGTCGATCCCGACGACGGCATCGAGGCGGTGGCCATCTTCGACGCCGACGGGGGCGTCTACGCCGTGCTCAAGGAGGCCGAGGAGGCCTACACGTTCGCCTGGATCGACGACGACGGCGACCTGGAGCGCCTCGACACCTACGCCTCCCTCAAGGAGGCCATCCTGCTGCCGGTCCTGGACGAGGAGCTCTTCGGCGGCATGTGAGGCGCGCGCTACAGGGGAACTGCCAGTTCGGAGAGATCGGAACTGGCAGTTCACCTGTAGCGGTCAGCTGGCGGCAGCCGGGGACAGGGCCGGCTTGGGGCGCAGGGTGTACTCGTCGAGGTCGGCGTGGTTCGTGCGCCGCCGGTACTCGGTGGTCCGCCCCACCCAGTTGTTGGTGACCTTGCCGCCCTGCAGGTACCAGCTGTCCTCGATCATCACCCAGGCGCTCTTGGCCAACCGCTCCGACAGCTCGTCGTTGTAGGCCTGCTGCACCTCGGGCTTGACGTCCACGGCCTGGATCGAGCGGGCCGCCATCTGGCGCAGCATCGACAGGATGTACCGGCACTGCGACTCGATCATGAGCACGATCGAGTTGTGGCCCAGGTTGGTGTTCGGCCCGTACATGAAGAACAGGTTGGGAAAGCCGGACACGGCCATGCCCAGGTGGGCCTGCGGGCCCTCCCGCCACTCCTCGTTCAGGTCGCGACCGTCGGGGCCGATCACCGTCATGGGCGTCAGGAAGTCGTGCGTCTGGAACCCGGTGCCGACGACGATGACGTCGATCGGGTGCTCGGTGGCCTCCCCGGCCGCCGACTCGGTGACGACCGCAGCCCCGGTGACCTTCGTGATCCGGTCGGTGACGACGTCGACGTCGTGCTTCTCGATCGCCTCGTAGTAGTCGTCGGAGATCAGCACCCGCTTGGCGCCCATCGGGTAGGACGGCGTCAGCTTGGCCCGCTTCACCGGGTCGCTGATGCTGGCCGCCAGGTGCTTGCGGGCCAGCTTCTCGGCGACGCCCCGCACCCGGGACCGCTGGTGCATGAGGTCGTACGCGAACAGCTCCGCTCGGGCGAAGAGCAGGAACCGACGGATGTTGCGCGCCGCGCGGCTCCTGCGGATCAGGGCCTTCTCGAGCTCGCCGTAGTCGCGGTCGTTCTTCGGGATCACCCAGTTCGGCGTCCGCTGGAACAGGGTCACCTTCTCGGCGACCTCGGCGACCGGGGGCACGTACTGCACCGCGCTGGCACCGGCACCGATCGAGGCGACCCGCTTGCCGGCCAGGTCGACGGAGTGGTCCCACTCGGCCGAGTGGAAGACCGGACCGTCGAAGGAGTCGAGGCCGTCGATGTCGGGCCAGCGGGGGCGGCTCAGCTGGCCGGTGGCGGACACGACAACGTCGAAGCGCTCGGTCGTGGTCTCCCCGCCGACGGGGGTGACGTCGAGATCCCACGCGCCGGCCTCCTCGACCCACACCATGCGGGTGGCCGGCGTCTGCAGGCGGATGTGAGCCCACAGGCCGTAGACCTCGGCGCAGTGCTCGAGGTAGTCGCGGATGACCGGCTGGTGCGACCACTTGTTCGGCCAGTCGAAGTTCTCGAAGGAGTACGAGTACAGCGCCGAGGGGATGTCGCACTCGGCCCCCGGGTAGGTGTTGGCCCGCCAGGTGCCGCCGACGGCGTCGGCCTTCTCGAAGATGGTGAACGTGTCGATGCCCTGCTGCTTGAGCTGGACGCCCAGGCCCATGCCGGCAAAGCCGGCCCCGATGATGGCGATGCGTGGCACGAAGGAACCCCCTGCGACATGACGACCACTTCTGGCAACGACCGTATCCTGCGCGTCTCGGTGGGGCCACCTCAGGGCGCCCGAGCGACCCGGTAGGAGGTCGGCCGGAACGCGGCGAAACATCCCCCGTGTCCGAGATGCCCGAGACGAGCGGCGCGCTGGCCAGCGGGCCCGAGTCGCCGTTCGTGGTGGACGCCCTCGACTCGCTCCTCGACGGCCGCGGCGCCGACGCCCGCCGCCAGCTCGGGGCCGGTGCCGCCGCCACCAGCTGGGCCGACGTGCTGCACCGCCTGGACGTCGCCGGCCGGGCCCTGGCCTTGGATGCCGCGCTGGAGGGGTGTGACGCCGGGGTCGACGCCGCCCGGGTCGCCGCGCTGGCTGCCTCGTGCGGGGTCGACCCGCTGCCTTCCGGCACCGCTCACATCCTCGACGCCTGGTGTCGGGGCGACGGTGTGCCCGTCACCGTCGACCTCACCGCCGACGAGCTCGACGCCGAGCCCGAGTCCGAGCGGGCCTGGGCCGCCACCGTGGTCCTGTCCTGGCTGGTCGACCGGTCCGGCTTCCCACCCCAGGTCGTGGCCTGATCGGCACCCGTCCGACGCGGCCGGCACCGCGGGCCGGGAGTAGCGTCGAGGCCCACGTGGCCTCCGCGAGCCCACGTCGATGCGCATGGCAGACGACCAGGACCTCGAACTCGACCTCGACGTGCCCTCCCGGGGCACCGCTCCACGCGTCGCCGTGGTCGCCGAGGACGAGCCCGGGATCCGGTCGCTCATCACGTCCCTGCTGACCCTCGACGGGTGGGAGGTCCACGTGACCGACACCGGCGAGAACGTGGCCGACCTCATCGACCAGCACCACCCGGTCCTGTGCCTGCTCGACGTGATGATGCCGGGCATGGACGGCGTGGAGGCGATGGAGGAGGGCCGGGCCCGGGGCCACGGCGCCCCGGACGGCACCGTCTACGTGATCCTCACCGCCCTGGCCGGCCAGGAGGACGTGATCCGTGGCGTCGTGTCCGGTGCCGACGACTACATCACCAAGCCCTTCGACGTGGACGACTTGTCGGACCGGGTCGCCCGCTGGTGCACGGCCACGGGCTGGGAGCTGGTCGACGCCGAGCATCCGGGCACGGTGCACGAGCACCTGAGGTACTGAGGCATCGTGGGGGACGAGCCGGAGCTGACCGGGACGAGGAGGCGGGGCCGGGGCACCGTGCGCGAGCTCGACGACGAGCACCTGGTCGCCTCGTTCCAGATCAACCGCGACAAGGACGCCGTCAACGAGCTGCTCCGTCGCCACGAGGGCCTCATCATGTCGGTGGCCCGCCGCTACTTCGTGCCGGGCGGCGACCACGAGGACGTGCGCCAGCAGGCCATGATCGGGTTCTGGAAGTCGGTGCGCGACTTCACGCCCGACGCCGGTGCGTCGTTCCCCAGCTTCGCCCGCACCTGCATGCAGCGCCAGGTGATCACCGCGGTGAAGTCGGCCAACCGCATGAAGCACTCGCCGCTCAACGAGTCGGATCGCATCGCCCACCACGACGCCGAGCACGACGAGGACGAGCGCTCGTCGGTGCAGCTGCCCTCGGTCAGCCACGAGCGCTCGGCCGTCGAGCGCATGGCGATGGACGAGAGCGGCGGCATGCCGTTCGGCCTGTCGGAGATCGAGGGGCTGATCGAGACCCACGGTCACGAGGCGGTGCACGAGATCCTGCGGAACCACTTCGAGGGCAAGAGCACCCGGCGCCGCAAGGACGAGCCCGACCGGCTGTCCGAGAACGAAGCCCACGTGCTCGTCGGGCTGCTCAGCGGCAAGAAGTACCGCGAGATCGCCGACGAGATGGGCAAGACCGACAAGTTCGTCGACAACACCGTGCAGCGCCTCCGGGCCAAGCTGCGCCACCTGCTCGAGGACGGCTGAACCGGGCGGGCGGTGCGCCCGATCAACTGCGGTTGCGGTGCCAGCTCCAGGCCAGGGTGGCCAGGGTGCCGAGGATGCCGATGCCCCACAGGGCGAGCACGCCGCCGAGGTCGGGGGTGTCCTGGGTGATCCGGGCCCGGCCCTCCACCGGCACCGTGGTGACCGGGATGGTCGGCGGCGCGTTCGGCGGCGCCGTCGTGGTGGTCTCCGGTGGGGCGGTGGTGGGGGCGGCGGTCGTGGCCGGCGCCCGGGTGGTGACCGGGGCGCGGGTGGCCGGCGGCGCCGTGGTGGGCGCCTCGGTGGTGGGCGCCTCGGAGGTGGGGGGCGCGGTGATCGCGGGTGGAGGCGCGGTGGTCTCCGAGGGCGGTGCCGTGGTGGCCGGCGCTTCGGTGGTCGTCCCCAGGATCTGCGCGCCGGCGGTCCCGCTGCCCGGCGCGGCCACGGCCAGGGCGAGGGCCGCACCGCCCAGCGCCACCACCGCTCGGGCCCGCCGGGTCAGGTGCCGGTCAGGCGCAGTCGCGGCAGACGTCACCGTCGAACAGGTCCTCGGACTTGGTGACCAGGCACACGGTGCAGCGCCGCTCGGCCCGGGTGACCTGGGACGGCCGCTTGGGCGCCGGCGGGCGCGACGCCCGGGGCCGCCCGCTGCCGGTGGTGCTCGTCGAGCGCCGGCGGGGCGGCGTGGCCGCGGGGCGGTCGAAGGGGTCCTCGCCGACCTCGCCGCGGCAGCACCGCAGCGCCAGGTCGCGCAGGCGGCCGTCGGGCACGTCGTCGAGCACCAGCCGCTGGTCGGGGAGGTGGTCGAGCCGGGCGGGCAGCAGGCCGAACGGGAGCCGCCGGCGCCAGTCGACCGGGCGGCGGTGCTGGGCCCGGTCGCCGTCGAGCTCGCCGCGGTAGCGGTAGTCGCCGGTCACGACCCCGCACGCGAAGCCGCCGGCCACCGGGTCGAGGAGGAGGGCGATGTCGGCGACCCGGATCCGGCGCACGAAGCTCAGGAACAGCGCGGCGTCGGCCTCCTGGTGCTTCGTCGGCTCGTCGTCGAGCCCGACCCCGAGGATCTTCAGGGCCTTGGAGCGGTCGACGTCGTGGCCGTCGGGGAACTGGGGGAAGGCCACGCCGATCTCCCCCTCGTCGAGGAACGTGCGGACCAACCGGTCCTTCGGTCCGGCCCGCACCACCCACACGGTGGCCATCTCGTCGGCGTGGATCATGGAGGGACGACCCTACGCTGGCCGGGTGCACGTGTGGATCGACCAGGACCTCTGTACCGGTGACGGCCTGTGCACCGATCACTGCCCGGAGATCTTCGTCATCCTCGAGGACGGCATCGCCTACGTGCGCGACGGCATGGACATCGGCAACGACCCCGGTGGTGCCGGCTCCATGGTGCCGGTGGCCCCCGACTTCCAGCAGCGGGTGATCGACTCGGCCGAGCTGTGCCCCGGCGAGTGCATCTTCATCGAGATCGACCAGTCCGACGTGCTGGATCTCGGGCTGCTCGACCGCGCGGGGACCTGAACCCGATCGGCGTGGTTACCGTTCGACCGTGAACGGTCTGCTGCCCCAGCTGCTCCTCGTCGCCTTCCTGGTCGTGGTGAACGCCCTGTTCGCCGGGTCCGAGCTCGCCCTCGTCTCGCTCCGCGAGGGTCAGCTCCAGCGCCTGGAGGCCGAATCGTCCCGAGGCGCCGCCCTGGCCAAGCTGGCCCGCGACCCCAACCGGTTCCTGGCCACCATCCAGATCGGGATCACGCTCGCCGGCTTCCTGGCGTCGGCGTCGGCGGCCGTGAGCCTGGCCGAACCGCTCGAGGAGCCGCTCTCGTTCCTCGGCGGTGCCTCAGGCCCGGTGTCGATCGTGGTGGTCACCCTCGTGCTGGCCTACGCCACCCTGGTGGTCGGCGAGCTGGCACCGAAGCGCATCGCGATGCAGCGGGCCGAGGCGTGGGGCCTGCTGGTGGCCCGCCCGCTGTCGGCGGCCTCCGCGGCGACGCGCCCGATCGTCTGGCTGCTCTCCCGGTCGACCGACGTGGTGGTGCGGCTGCTCGGCGGCGACCCGAACAGCGAGCGGGAGCAGGTGTCGGCCGAGGAGCTGCGCGAGATGGTCTCCCAGCAGGTGACGTTCTCGCCCCAGCAGCGCACCATCATCGAGGGGGCGTTCGAGATCGCCGACCGGACGCTGCGTGAGGTCCACCGGCCCCGCCTCGACGTGTTCACCCTGGACGCCGCGGCTCGCTGCGGCGACGCGATGGCGGAGCTGGCGGCGAGCGGCCACTCGCGGGCCCCGGTCGGCCAGGGCGGCGTCCTCGACGACGTGGTCGGCATCGTCCACCTGCGCGACCTGCTCGTCGACCCGGACCTCCTCGTCGCCGACGTGGCCACGCCGGCCATGATCCTGCCCGAGACCGCTGGGGTGCTGCACACCCTGCGGGAGCTGCAGCGGCTCCGCACCCAGCTCGCCGTGGTCGTCGACGAGCACGGTGCCGCCGAGGGGATCGTCACGATGGAGGACCTGGTCGAGGAGCTCGTCGGCGAGATCTACGACGAGACCGACCGCGACGTCCTGTCGGTGCGGCGGCAGGCCGGCGGCGCGATGGTGGTGCCGGGTCGCTTCCCGATCCACGACCTGCCCGACATCGGGGTCGCCCTGCCCGATGGGCCCTTCACCACGGTGGCCGGCATGGTGCTGAGCGAGCTGCAGCGCATCCCCGACGCGCCGGGCGACGTGATCGACCTCGGCCCGTGGCGGGTGGTGGTCACGGCCGTGGGCGGCAACACGGTCACCGAGGTGCGCTTCGAGCCCGTTCCCGAGCCTCCCGACGAGGTGGCCCGCTAGGCCACCGCGGGTCCGGGGAGGATGCGCATCGGCAGGCAGCGGGGACCGCGGACCTGGCCCGTGGACCAGCGAACCGTTCCGGGGTCGGACAGCTCGAAGTGGGGGAAGCGGTCCATCCACTCCTCGATCGCCACGGTGAGCTCGAGTCGGGCGAGGTTGGAGCCGAGGCAGCGGTGGATGCCGAGGCCGAACGCGGAGTGGCGGTTCTTGGCCCGGTCGATGATGAACCGGTCGGCCTGCTCGAAGGCCTCGGGGTCGCGGTTGTACGACGGGAAGGACAGCAGCAGCCAGTCGTCCCTCTTCACCGGACACCCGCCGACCTCGGTGTCCTCGGCGGCCAGCCGGGCCATGGTGACCGGGGCGTAGAAGCGGAGGAACTCCTCGATGGCGAACAGGCGCACGTCGGGGTCCTCGACCCAGCGGCGGCGGTCCTCGGGGTGCTGGGCCAGGTGCCAGAGGCTGGCGCCGATGGCCGACCACGTGGTGTCGATGCCGGCGATCAGGAGCAGCGCGATGGTGCCGAACACGTGGTCGTCGGTGAGCGGGTTGCCGTCGGGGTCCTCGACCGTCAGCAGGTACGAGATGAGGTCGTCACCGTCGGCGCCGGCCTCGCGGCGCTCGCGGATCTTGGCGTTGAGGTAGCCGACCAGGGTCTCACTCGGGTCGATGTCGTCGTGCTGGCCGGGCGTCTCGAGGATCCGGTGGATGAACATCCGGAACCTGTCGCCGTCCTCGCCGGGCAGGCCGAGCATCTTGGCGATGACCCGCACCGGGATGTGCTGGGTGTAGGTCACGGCTGCGTCGGTGACGTCCTGGCCGTCGCGCACGTCCTGCTCGATCTGGTCGAGCAGCTCTCGGCACGTGGCCCGGGCCATGGGCTCCCACTCGGCGATCGCCTTGGGCGAGAACGGCGGCAGCAGCAGCCGTCGGGCCTCCTGGTGGAACGGCGGGTCCGACGTGATGGGGGGCGCGAAGCCCCGGGGCGCGATCTCCGGGTCGGGCCGGAAGTCGTTGACGATGATGCTCCGGCTGGTGAAGTGCTCGGTGTCCTCGGCGATGGCACGCACGTCGGCGGCGCGGGTGGGCAGCCAGGCGCCACCGAAGCGCTCGGTGCGGGCCACGGGGCAGCGCTCGCGCAGGTCGTCCCAGACCTCGGGCGCGTGGGCCGCGTAGTCGGGGTGCGTGTGGTCGAAGTCCGTGGCCCAGTCCTGCACGGGCGGGCGCTTGGTCTCCGGGACGGTGTCGGTCATTCGATGGGTTCCCCCGGCGATAATAACGGTCGTTATCGGCGAGGGTAGCGGCCGAGGTGCCCGACGACACACCGGGACTGCGGCGGCCCGAGCCCCCGTCGTGCCGTGTTGTGGGTCAGCCCCGCGGCTGCGGGCCGCGCTGGAGCGAACCGGGGCGCTCGCCGGTGAGCTCGCCGTGCTCGACCGTGATGGCACCCCGCTTGACCGTGGCCACGTAGCCCTCGGCCTCCTGCAGCAGGCGGGTGCCGCCGGCGGGCAGGTCGGCCGCGATGTGGGGC